>SVES01000009.1 GCA_015057305.1 Pseudobutyrivibrio ruminis
ATAACTGACTGCTTTGCAACACGATACTGCTTGCTTCTAGCGCCTCTGTAACCCTTTGCTAACTTTAATGTTCTATTGTGCTTCTTTCTAGCGTTTAATCCGCCTTTAACTCTTGCCATTTTAAATTCCTCCTAACCAAATAATAACAACAACCTACATCTTAGATGTATGGAAGTACTTTCTTCATGTTCTTTACGTTTGTAGAATCAACGATTGCTGACTGACGAAGATTTCTCTTTCTCTTTGTAGTCTTCTTGGTTAAGATGTGGCTCTTATATGCCTTATTTCTCTTAAGCTTTCCTGTTCCTGTTACTGTAAAGCGCTTTGCAGCTGCTCTTCTTGTCTTCATCTTTGGCATGATAATTTTCCTCCTAATTACGATTTCTTTTCTGTAAGCACCAGACTCATACTACGTCCTTCAATCTTTGGTGCCTTTTCCACTACTGCAACATCTGCAAGTGCCTCAGCAAAATCATCTAAGATATGCTTTGAAGACTGCATGTGTGCCATTTCACGACCGCGGAAACGAAGTGTTACCTTAACCTTATCGCCCTTTGAAATGAACTTCTTTGCTGCATTTACTTTAGTGTTCATATCATTAGCATCAATGTTTGGAGACATACGTATTTCTTTAACCTCAACAACATGCTGCTTTTTCTTGGCTTCCTTTTCTCTGCGTGCCTGTTCGTAGCGGTATTTACCGTAATCTACAATCTTACATACAGGTGGATTTGCCTTTGGTGAGATTTTTACTAAATCAAGTCCTTCATCATCGGCAAGCTTTTGTGCCTCTCTTGCTGACATAATGCCAAGCTGTTCCCCATCTGAGCTAATTACGCGAACCTCTTTGTCACGAATCTGCTCATTAATCATTAATTCGCTAATGGTACTACCTCCATAAAATAAAAAAAGTGGATACAGAATATCCACCATAAATCATCACAAACAAAGTTTGTTAGAAATATAAGACCCAAGTCACAGTAAATATACGTGCTAAGGTGAGAGTGGATACTCTACTTTGTTTTCACAACATTGATAATTTAACACATACGCCTAAATACGTCAACTGTTTTCTAGTATTAATTTAGAATAAATTTATGTATAGCTTCTGCCACTGCTCCATTGTTATTGTCAGCAGCTGTAATATAATCCGCACAAGCCTTTAGCTCATCTCTGGCATTTGAAACTGCAACACCAACTCCAGCAGCCTTTATCATACTGATGTCATTTCTTTCATCGCCACAGGCAACTGTATCTTCTATAGGTATATCAAGCTTTTTAGCAAGCTCTACAAGTCCGCTGCCTTTATTGGTATCTCTGCCAATATATTCTAAAAATGCAACATTTGAAAACATGCTTTCAAAATATGGGGCAAATTCCTGCTTGTGTGCAGCCTGAAAATCAAACAACACATCTGAATCGTCGAAATCAATTACCATCATTTTTGTTAAATTATGGCCTGCAAGCTCATTAGGTGAATCTATTATAGTAATAGTCTCCTTTGATACTTGCGCATATTTTTCAATATTAATATCACGCTTAAAAGAATATATATTTCCATATTCAAAGGCTAATGTGGACAGTCCTGCCTCCTTGGCATAGCCTAAAAACCTTAAGGCCGGCTCATTTTCAAGATAATGCCCAAACAAAAGCTCATCATCAATAGCTTTTGTACCGACTGTTCCCTGATACCCCAAAAGGTATACATTATCTCTATCGAAAATTTCAAACTTTTTTAAAAGCTTTTTCATAACATGGGTAGGTCTTCCTGTGTCCACTGCAAGAATGTGTCCCATATCAAGCATTTGATTTAAGGCGTCCATATTAGCCTTACAAATGCCCTTGCCATCTGTAAATAGCGTGTCATCCAAATCTACAGCAAGAATTTTTTTAGTCATCCGTTACCTCGCTTGCAAAGATTGGCGTAAAGGTTCTTTTCTTAATAAAGTCAATCTCTGGCTCACTATGTTTTTTAGCCTCTTTGCAAAAAGTATCCTGTGCTCCGATTTGTTTTTTGCCACGAGGCGCTTTGATTCTAACATAAGAACCGTCCTCTGTCATCTCATAAGCCTTTAAATTATCACCCAATTGAACATCCAAAATATGTTTTACCTTGGCTTTAAGGGTATCATCCTCAACAGGGAAAATTATTTCCACACGCCTGTCTAGATTTCTTGGCATCCAATCTGCTGAGCCCATGAAAATATCTTCCGCACCATTATTGTAAAAATAGAATATACGTGCGTGCTCTAGATAAGTGCCAACTATGGAGGTAACATGAATGTTTTCACTGACACCTTCTATTCCAGTGCGCAAACAACATATTCCCCTAATGATAAGATGAATCTTTACTCCCGCCTGACTAGCTTCGTATAATTTTTCAATTATCTCTTTATCACAAAGTGAATTCATCTTTGCGACAATGACAGCCTCTTTGCCTTCTTTAGCATGACTAATTTCTCTATTAATCAAATTAACAAAAGTATTTCTAAGCCATAATGGTGCTACAACAAGCTTATTCCAGCTTGCTGGCTCTGAATAGCCTGAAAGCATGTTAAATACAGCTGTTGCATCCTCTCCATATTTTTCATTGCAGGTAAACATACCGCAATCCGTGTAAAGCTTTGCTGTAGAATCATTATAATTACCAGTACCTAGATGTACATAACGTCTGATTCCATCCTCCTCACGGCGAACAACAAGAGCAATTTTGCAATGAGTTTTTAAACCAACCAAACCATAAATAACGTGGCAGCCTGCTTTTTCCAGCTTCTTTGCCCATATAATATTATTTTCTTCGTCAAAGCGAGCCTTAAGCTCAACCAAAACTGTAACCTGCTTGCCATTTTCAGCAGCATGAGCAAGGCTTGCTATAATAGGTGAATTACCGCTGACTCTGTATAAAGTCTGCTTTATGGCAAGTACCTGTGGATCAAAGGCTGCCTGGGCAATAAAATCAACCACCGGATTAAAGGTCTCATATGGATGATGCAATAAAATATCACCCTTTTTTATTTCGTCAAATATTTTTTCCCCTGGGCGCAAGCGTGGATTATCCTGAGGCTTAAAGCTTGGTTGCCTTAGATTGTCATGACCGTCAATTCCATATAATTTCATCAAAAATGTAAGGTCTATCGGCCCCTTTATTTTATAGATATCTATTTCGTTTACACCAAGATTCTTTTTCAATATGGCAAGAAGCTTTTTGTTAATAGTCGCCTCTACCTCAAGTCTGATTACCTCTCCCCACTGACGAGATTTAATCTGTTTTTCAATCTCCAAAAGAAGGTCCTCAGCTCCCTCCTCATCAATAGAAAAATCGGCATTTCTCATAATTCTGTAAGGAGAAGCTGCAACAACATTGTAATTTAAAAACAGCTTATCCATATTGTGCTCAATAACCTGCTCAAGGAGAATAAAGCAATCATGATTTTTGTCATCAGCTGGAAGCGTGACAAATCTAGGCAAAACAGAAGGCACCTGAACCGTGGCAAACTCAACCTCCTCACTGTCTCTTCCTGCCCCTGCCACATCCTTTTTCTTTTCAATAAGAGCTGCTATATTTAAGGACTTGTTTCGTATTAAAGGAAATGGTCTTGATGCGTCAAATGCCATAGGTGTTAAAACAGGGTAAATCTGACTCATAAAATAACTATCTATAAATTCAAGCTGCTCCCTATTTAAATCCTCATATTTGTCATAAAGAATAATCCCTTGTTCCTTTAATAGAGGATTAAGCATTTTCCCCCAGATATTGTACTGGCTATCAACCAGTTCTCTTGTCTTTTCATTAATGGCAATAAGCTGTTCTGTAGGTGTCATGCCTGCAATATCAGGCTTAGTATAGCCAGCATGCTCCATATCCTTTAAAGAAGCCACTCTAACCATAAAGAATTCATCTAGATTAGATGATGTTATACTGACAAATTTAACCCTTTCTAGTATAGGAAGCTCCTTAACCATAGCCTCTCCAAGAACTCTTAGCTCAAATTTTAGCCAACTCAATTCTCTGTTGTCGTAGTATTTTGCATCCGAAAGATTTATTTTACTCATCATTTGCCTCCTACAGCTTAACATTTTCCTTTAAAACAGGCTTTATAGAAAATATCTCCTCAAAGTAATCTGCATTTTTCTTGAATAATCCCTTCTCCAAAGCTAAGGAGCTATTTGCTTCAATAGATATTACAAGCTCTCTATCCTTTATTCGCATACTTACGTTTTTAATTTTTTGCTTATGAGACCTGTCAAGGGCATTTGCAACCTTAAGAATTGCAAGAAGCTTAAGAATTATCAGGTATTCCTCCTGGGTAAATCTATCTGACAAATTTTCAAATGGCTCCACAGGTTTGCGATTAAATTCTACAGTGGTAGCTATAAGCTCTCTTTCCTTGTGGCTTAAGCCCAAAATCTCAGAGGACATAATAATAGTATAGGAACAGCTAGATGCTTCCGATAATGAAATATATTTACCGCAATCATGTAAAATCGCAATGCATTGAATAAGAATTCGCTCTCTCTTTCCCATTCCATGATACTTTTTCATAGCATCAAAAATTTCTGAGGATAGTTTAAATAAAGCCTTTAAATGAGGCTGATAACTGCCATACCTTTTTGATATTGCCCAGGCAGCCGAAATAATGTCATTATCAAAATCATGGGTAGAAATAAGCCATTTTTTATTGTAGCCATAGTTAAATGCCATACCCTCTGTTACCGAAACTCCAGGAGCAAATACAATTTCTGGCTTCATAGTGTTGGCCAAAACCTTGTATAGCATTACCATAGGCTCTACTAAATTGTCATTATCCAGATATATCTCATGATTGATTTCATATTCCTGTAAAAACTTTTTGTCAATCTTGTTTAAATAATCTAAATAATCTTTTATTTTTATATTTTTTGAAGAAAATCCACTAACGCGCTCAGCAATTGTACTAACCTGAACCCCTAAAAGAATCATGTACTTTGGCTCTATATCCCTAAGGAACATGGTTTTGAATACCTCAAGCTCCTTATAGATCATTTCATAAGTCTGCTCTAAGTAGTTTCCTGAGCTTGTTCCAAGCTTTCTTAAATTTTCGCTGACAGAAACAGTTCCCAGTGAAAGATGCTGAGTAGTGATAATTTTTCCTTTTGAGAATAATGTGATTTGTAAAGAAATGCCACCGATATCAATTAAGACCGCACTTTCCCCAATAAGCTCATCAAAGTTTTCCTGAGATGCAACAGCTTGATAGCCAAGAAATCGTTGCTCGGAATTTGACAATACTTCTACTGTAAAGCCTGTATTGACCTTAATTTGTTCTAATATTATTAATGAATTACTGGCAAGACGTATATTAGGGCCTGCCACAACAGAGTAGCTGTCTACCTTGTAGCCTTCGATTGTCCTTTTCATATCAAGCAATACTCTACATAGCTTTGCAGTAGTATCAGGCATGATTTGGCCGAATTTAAGAACATCCTTAATTACATCAGATTGAAGCTTAAGAGTATCAATTGTTTTGACTCCCTTTTTCTTATCAATCTCAAAAACCTTCATTGTGGTCTCATATGACCCTATATAAATGCTTGCAAATAATTTCATATGTTCCCCCGTTTAATAATTTCCCAAAACTCGTAAGTTTACACACTCCTCAGACAAGCCTGTTAAAGCATTACTAACTGCTTCATCATCAAGATTGCCATCTATATCTATAAAGAATCTATATTGCCAATTAACCCCTTTTATTGGCCTAGATTCAATTCTATTCATATTGATTCCGTTAAACATAAGGTTGGAAAGGATTCTGTAAAGACTACCTGGCTCATGAGATATCTCGAGCATAAGACTAATCTTATCAGCATCCCTTTTATATTTTTTTTCTTTTGAAACTATTATAAATCTTGTTTCATTATTTTTTTCATCCTGAATAGACTCTTCTAGGATATCTAAATCATAAAGCTTTGCATTATAAGTGCTTCCTATTGCGGCTTGGGTTTTGTTATTATCTTCTTTTATTTTTTGAGCACTAACAGCAGTATTATGAAGATTAATCACATCCCAATCCATATGCTTGCTTCTGATATACAAATCACACTGGGCAATAGCTTTAGGATGAGAATAAACTGTTTTAACATCCTCAATGGTGGCACCCTTTACACCAAGTAAGGCATGCTCCACCTTTAAAATCTGTTCACCCACTATAGCTACATTATATTCAGAAAGCAAATCAAAGTTTTCCTCTATAGAACCAGCCAGACTGTTTTCGATAGGAAGCACTGCATAATCTGCTTTTCCGTTTTTTATTGCCTCCATAGCATCTCGCCACAACTCTACATGAAAGCTTGATTTCATATTTTCTCCAAAATATGCCATCATTGCCAACTGTGAGTAGGCTCCCTCAACCCCCTGAAAGCAAACTACAGCATTAGAGAAATCAAATTGGTCAACCAATGTAAAACCATTGTCGTAGCAAACTCCATGCTCTCTGAGAATTGCAAACTGCTTCTTCCTGCTGATTGACATAATCTGGGTGTAAAGCTCCTTTACCGCCTGTTGACTAAAATCATCTTCAACGTAGGATGAAAGCTTTTCCAGCTTTTGGTTTTCTCTATCCTTATCATATACTTTTTTGCCAGTAGCAATTTTGTATTCTGCAACTTGGCATGCAAGCTCCATTCTTTTAGTGAAAAGCTTGAGTATATCCTTATCAACCTGATCTATTTCAACTCTAATGTCCTGTAAGTCTCTCATATGCCTCCTAATCGTCTAGCTGTAATATAGGCGGATTAAATACTCCAACCTGTGTACTTCCAAGTGGTGAATGGAAAGTTGCTCCTGTCCTATAATCTGCAAAATATACATATTTACTAGTAATATTAATGTTATTAAACTGTCCTTCTGTAAGCAGAACTTCTTCACCTGTAGTTAGATCCACTCGATACAATCCATCTGGGTTGCCCTTAATAGATTGATAGTAAAGATAATTTCCTGAAACATTGTAGCCTGACGTACCATAAGTGGTAACACCCGCTTTACCTTCACCTGATAAACTACTACGATAAACTCTATTATTATCATCAAGATTCATATAGAACAATGTGTCCCCATCTATAAGAGGCATCCAAAGATTTTCCTCTGACACAAATGCTGAATCTCCTGTATCAAGATTTAGGGCGTGTAAATTATGATCATGCTCAACCCCAGAATAATACATTTTTTCTCCTACCATACAACAAGGGTCAAGGGCAGTTTTTGATATTTGTTCTCTGTTTTCTCCATCTATGCCAACCATATACAAGGTGGTGGCTTCATCAGGGTCGTATCTCAAATATACAACCCTATTTCCTGCAAGGGCTGCCGCATTACAGTTAGCCTGGTCCAAGATGATAACCTTTTTGTTTCGCTTTGTCATCCTACAAAGGCTTTCTGTATTAACATCAAGCACAAATGAATTGTCCCTGTTATTATTGCGGCTGTAATAAAGGTAATTGTCATCAGCATTTATATAGAACACGCAATCATTGGCAACAATTTCTATATTAGATTCATCTGGGTTCATTTTATAAATTCTGCCGAAATCGTTTGGATTGGCAAAATACACTACCCCATTATTCTCACAAAACAAACCACTTCCGTACAGGTTACCTATAGTATTTCCATTGGTGCCAGGTTCATTATAAAAGGTTACCGTATTAATGTATTTGTAATAACCAAGACCTGCTACTACACCAATTACAACTAGTAAAATTATTACTCGCTTTAGTACCTTCATATAACTGCCCTCCTCAATTAAATATTAAAGAAATCAGATAGTGAAAGCTGATTAGATTTTGGTAAATCCTTTACAATTCCTAACTCAACCATCTTGTCAAGAATAGTCTGAGAAACCTTTCCTCTGTCTCGTATTTCATCCTGGGATAAAAATTTCCCCTGGGCAGCCGCGATTTGAAGCTGCTCAGCAGCCTTGTCACCCATTCCTGAAATAACATTGAATGGAGGAAGTAACTTCCCATCTACTATTTTAAAGTATCTTGAGTCAGATTGGTATAGGTCCATAGGTAAAAATTCAAATCCTCTTGCATACATTTCCTGACAAAGTCTAAGTGCAATAAGGGTATCCTTATCTGTAGCAGATGGATTTGGCAAGGCTTTTAAATTTTTAATCTCCTGTTCACACCTTGCTTTACCCTGACAGCATTTTTCGTAATCAAATCCACCAGCACGAATTGAAAAGAAAGCAGCATAATAAGCCAATGGATAATTTATTTTACAGTAGGCAACACGCCATGCCATCATAACATATGCAGCAGCATGAGCCTTCGGGAACATGTATTTGATTTTTTCACAAGAGCCAATGTACCAATCAGGAACTCCATGCTCTTTCATATGCTCCTTGTAGGTCGGCCATTCTTTACATTTACCTTTTGCCACTACGCCTTTACGTACTCGCTCCATAATTGTAAAGGATTCAGCAGGATCCAAGCCCATATGAATCAAATAAACCATAATATCATCACGAGTACAGATAGCTTCAGTGATAGTTGCTACACCATTTAAAATTAAATCCTGAGCATTACCTAGCCAAACGTCTGTACCATGTGCAAGTCCAGCTATACGCACCAAATCTGTGAAATACTGAGGCTTAGCCTCAACAAGCATCTGCATAGCGAAATCAGTACCAAACTCTGGAATTCCAAGTGTTCCAAGTGGTGTACCCATAATATCCTCTGGCTTGATTCCAAGAGCATCTGTACTTTGGAAAAGTGACATAACCCCCTTATCATCAAGAGGAATCTCTGTTGCATTTATACCTGTCAAATCCTCCAATCGCTTAATCATAGTAGGATCCAAATGACCTAAAATATCAAGCTTTAGAAGGTTGGCGTCGATTTTATGGTAATCAAAGTGTGTAGTAACTATATCCGTGTCCTTATTTGCAGGATGCTGCACTGGAGTAAAGGAATATATATCCTCACCATTAGGAAGAACTACTACACCACCTGGATGCTGACCTGTTGTAGATTTAACACCTTCTACCCCTTTTGCAATACGTTCGTTTTCAGCACGACGCTTCTTAATATCTCGCTTTTCAAAATACTTAAGCACATAACCAACTGCATTTTTATCCGCCAAAGTAGAAACGGTACCAGCCTTAAAGGTCTGTCCTTCTCCAAATATAACCTCTGTATACTTGTGAGCCTTGGACTGATATTCATTAGAGAAATTTAAATCAATATCAGGCTCCTTATCTCCTTTAAAACCAAGGAAGGTTTCGAATGGAATATCAAATCCATCCTTTACCAAAGGCTTGCCACATTTCGGACAGATTTTATCAGGCATATCTACACCAGACAACCCCTTATCGATAGTCTCCTTTACTTCCGGGCCGTCAAAATCAACATAGAAGCAATTTGGACATCTGTAATGTGGTGGCAGCGGGTTAACCTCTGTAATTCCAGCCATTGTGGCAGCAAATGAGGAACCTACGGAACCACGGGAACCTACAAGATATCCATCCTCGTTGGATTTCCATACCAGCTTTTGAGCAATAATGTACATAACGGAATAACCATTACCAATGATAGAATTAAGCTCTCTCTCCAGTCTGGCTGCTACTATCTCAGGAAGCTCTGGTCCATAAACCTCATGAGCTCTAGTCTCGCAAATACGACGTAAATCTTCCTCTGAATGTTCGATTACAGGCGGACATTTATCTGGACGAACTGGATGAATGCGCTCCACCATATCCGCTATCATATTTGTATTTTCAACAACAACCTCATGAGCTTTTGCAAGTCCCAAGTAAGCAAACTCCTCTAACATTTCATCTGTAGTATGAAGATATAATGGAGCTTGCTGATCTGCATCGTCAAAGCCTTTGTTAGCCATGATGATTCGTCTATAGACTTCATCCTCAGGGTCAAGGAAATGCACATCACAAGTGGCAACAACCGGCTTGTTAAATTCCTCTCCTAAGGCTACAATCTGCTTATTTATATTTTGTAAATCTTTGACGGAATTAATGTCCTCATATTTATCTGAGCGAATCATGAATTCATTATTTCCAACAGGCTGAATTTCTAAATAATCATAGAAATTTGCGATACGAGCAATCTCAGAATCATCTCGTCCATCAACAATAGCTCTATAAAGCTCACCTGCCTCGCAGGCACTACCGATTATCAAGCCCTCTCTATATTCAGCCAGTAAAGTCTTAGGCACTCTAGGATACCTGCTATAATATTTGATGTGTGATTCGGAAACCAGTCTGTATAAATTAATACGCCCTAAATCATTCTTTGCAAGAACGATACAATGATGTGGCTTCATTTTTTTTATCTGTTCAGTTCCTGGCTTGCTATGGGCATTTAATTGTGTTAAATCAAATATATTTTCATTTTCAAGCTTAACTATGAATTTCTCAAAAATCTTGGATGTAACCTCTGCATCATCTACGGCCCTGTGATGATGCTCATTTACAAGATTTTCTGCCTTACAAACAGCATCAAGATTGAATCTTGCCATATTTGGGTGAAGGTATCTAGCCATTTCCATAGTATCTACGTGGGTAAAATCGTATTCAATATTAAGCTTTTTGCAATTATGCTTTATAAAGCTAGTATCAAACCCAGCGTTATGAGCCACTAGAACTGTTCCCTGACAAAACTCGATAAATTTTGGCAAAATAACATCTATGGTAGGTGCATTTTCAACCATCTCGTCTTTAATGGAGGTAAGCTCTGTGATTCTATATGGAATAGGCACCTTAGGATTTACAAACTCAGAAAATCGATCTACAACCTGGCCATTTGAAATCTTTACCGCACCAATTTCAATTATCTCACATGTACGTGGATTGAAGCCCGTAGTCTCTATATCAAAAACTACAAAATCTCCTCTAAGAGACTGACCCTTACCATTTGTAACAATTTCTTTTGTATCATCCACAAGATAAATCTCGCAGCCGTAAATAACCTTAAAATCACCTAAATCATCCATGTGATCTGCATCACAAAAGGCCTGCACTACACCATGGTCTGTAATGGCCAATGCTTTATGCCCCCAGGACTTTGCTCGACTAATGATTGATGTAACCTCAGAAACACCATCAAATTCAGACATTTTGGTATGACAATGAAGCTCAACTCGTTTATCCACAGCCACATCCTGCCTGGTGACTCTAAAATCCTTTATCTTTTGAACAGAATTAATTCTACCTACAGTAAGCTCTTTAGCGTAATCATCATCATTTAGAATTCCTGCTACCTTATAAAAGCCACCTTTTTTCAATAATGATTCAAACTCTTTTCCCTGTTCTAAATCGTTAAAGAAAAATTTTACAGAGATAGAATCTGTAAAATCTGTCATAGAGCCAGTACCAAAGTAACCGCCTCTCTTAGTCTCTCTAAATTCAAAGTCTGTTAACTGTCCCCTGATAACAATAGGGCCTAGCATTTCTCCATTAATGTCAATCATAGGTAGAGCATTTTCTTCTATAACATTTCCCATAATGACATCTGGATCCTCAGATTTTGTAAGAGGTCGAACATATTTCTTTTCTACCTTTTCCTCATCACCACTATTAGAGCCTTTTTTAGGAGAATTAGCTAATTCTTCATTTTTGTTTTCTTCCTTTGACTTAGCGTCCATTGCCTTAGCTGCAATTGAAGAAATTTTTTGTTCAATTTCTCTTTCTGCATTCTCCAAATATTTGCTTTTAACAGGCTCTTTATAATCAATGAAGATAGATGCATCCATGTGACATCTTTTACAAAGAATACTGTGTAATACATCAAAAAGCTCATGCTCTTTTTCTCTGCCTATAACAGTATCCTCAATAGTAACCTTTATTTTTCCGTCTTCTGTAATTTCAACATCAGCCTTTTTATATATATTAAAAAGAACTGCACTTTTTTCCTCCAGCTCCTCTAAAATACTATCATTGTATGATGATATTAAATTTTGTGGTGTATATTGGCTTGATAAATCAAAGTCCTCTAAAATACGAATTGAAACATCATTATTTGAAAAGAATTGCTTTTTTATAGATTTTTCTAAGTGCCAAATACGACGCTTAGGAATAAGAGTATTAAAGGTAACGTATATACGAAGATCTTCTTTTGAACGACCTGTACTAACCTTAGTGACTGTGGCGTCACTAAGGGCATTAGACAAATCTTTTTCTGTATTCATGTTAGGGAATACTTCATAAAATCCCATTTGATCCATAAACAAATTCTCCCAAAAATAAAGTACACTGGTTACACTAACAAGCCTTAGTATTTCTCCGCTCATCTAACACGATTCGCTTGAGAAATCTAAGAGCTTGTTAGTTACCAGTTCACCTAAATTTTTAATTCCTAGGCCAGTTTATTAACTCTTCCCTTAGCGCATTAAGCAACTGGTCTTCTGGGAGCTTGCGAACTACTTCACCATGTTTGATGAGAAGTCCTTCTCCAATACCGCCTGCAACGCCAAGGTCTGCTTCTTTTGCTTCACCTGGTCCATTAACAACGCAGCCCATAACTGCAACTTTAATATCTAAATCAGAGAATTCTTCTACTAAATTCTCTACTTTATTTGCTAAACCAATCAAGTCTATTTGTGTACGTCCACAAGTAGGACAAGATACAACCTCTATACCACCTTTTCTAAGGCCTAATGTACGAAGGATAAGCTTAGCAGACTTAATTTCTTCTATTGGGTCTCCAGTTAAAGACACACGTATTGTATCACCAATTCCCTGAGAAAGAATCAATGATAAACCGCAAGCGCTTTTGATATTACCAGCCTTAACAGTACCCGCTTCTGTAATTCCTACATGAAGTGGATGTGTAGTTTTATCAGAAATAATTTCATGTGCACGAACGCACATCATTACATCAGATGATTTAATACTTATTACAAGATTATCATAACCAAGACCTTCGATAATATTTACCTTATCTAGTGCTGATTCCACTAGACCTTCGGCCGTAACACCACCATATTTGGCTACCAAGTTCTTTTCCAATGAGCCAGAATTAACACCTACACGAATAGGTATATTTTTTGCCTTGGCTGCATCTACAACTGCCTTTATACGGTCTATGTTTCCGATATTACCTGGATTTATACGAATCTTGTCAGCTCCATTTTCGATTGCTGCAATAGCAAGTCTATAGTCAAAATGAATATCTGCAACAAGTGGTATATTAATTTGCTCCTTAATCTTAGCAAGAGCCTTTGCCGCATCCATATCTGGTACTGCGCAACGGATTATATCACAACCAGCTTTTTCAAGCTCTTTTATCTGTGCAACTGTAGCTGCAACATCCTGAGTCTTTGTATTAGTCATTGACTGGATTAATATTGGATTATCTCCACCGATTACTTTATTACCAATTTTTACTTCTGTGGTTTTCATAGACTACCTCTAAAATAATTTTAAAATATCGTTGTACATAACAACAACCATAAGTGCCATTAAAAGCCCAAATCCTACAAAATTAATACCGTTTTCAATGTCAGGGTTCATCTTTTTACCTCTAATGGTTTCAATGATAATTAGCAGGATTCTTCCACCATCAAGGGCCGGAAATGGCAGTAAATTCATTACGCCAAGGTTTGCAGTAAGAAGAATCGCTATAGAAAGCAAATTAACAAACACGTAAAAAGCACCACTTGTAACAGATTGATCATACACATCAGAAATAACAGTAACCACTCCCACAGGACCAGACATTTCATTTACAGAAACAACGCCTGTGAAAAGCAGTCTCAAGCTACTGATTGTAGTATATATTTGGTATTTAATCTCATAGGCAGAATATTCCAGTACTCCTAAAGGTGAAAGCTTGCGATACTCAGTATTCTTTGTAATTCCTAATAGCTTCTTTCCTGCTTCCTCAGAATACTCAGGTGTAAGTACTGTAGAATATTTTTCACCATCTCTTTCGTATACTACGTTAAAGTTTTCTTCATCGGAATGTAAAAAAGTGTATAAACTGATTTCATTGTAAAAATGAACATTATATCCATTGATACTGATAATTTCATCCCCTGCCTGAAGTCCTGCCTGTTCAGCAGATAATCCAGGAAGAACGTCAGAGATAGTTGTGTCATTAATACCAATTGCTGATATATAAATAACCGAAAGAATATAGGCTAAAATAAAATTGAAAAAAGGTCCTGCAAAAATAATTTGAAATCTCTCAAAACGTGATTTTTTGTTGAAGGCTCGTTCGCTATCACTTTCGTCGTCTTCTCCCTCCATCACACAGGAACCGCCAAAGGGAAGTAATTTCAAACAATATTTTGTTTCACCCTTTCCCCATGAAAGCAAAGTAGGTCCAAGACCTAGTGTAAATTCGTTTACCTTAACGCCACATTTCTTGGCAAACAGGAAATGACCTAGCTCATGAAAAATTATGATAAAACTAAATATTAATATAGCAAGAATAATCTTCACTAATTACCACCTACTCTCGATAAAGTCATATGTCATCTGCTCTGTCTCTAGAACCTGCTCAATTGAAGGATTAGCAATAAAATCTACATTAATCATTGCCTCTGACACAATCTCAGGAATCTCCAAAAACTTAATTTTATTATTTAAGAACTTTGCAACTGCTCTCTCATTTGCAGCATTGAAAACTGTAGGAACATTACCACCTGCATCCATAGCATCATAAGCCAATGAAAGCCCGTAAAAGGTTTCCATATCAGGCTTTTCAAATGTAAGAGTTCCCACCTTAAACAAATCTAAAGGCTCTGCATAAAGAGTCTTTCTATTAGGATAAAATAAAGCGTATAAGATAGGAAGTCTCATATCTGGGGTGCCCATCTGCCCAATTACAGCCCCATCCATAAATTCAACAGCTGAATGTAATATGCTCTGGGGATGTACCACAACCTCCACTTGATTTAAGTTAACACCAAAGAGCCATTTTGCTTCCATTACCTCAAGCCCCTTATTAATCATTGTGGCTGAATCAATTGTAATTTTTGCACCCATGGACCAGTTAGGATGCTTAAGGGCATCTTCAATGGTAACATTTTCAAGCTCATCAAGTGTACGTCCTCTAAATGGACCGCCTGAAGCCGTAAGTAAGATCTTAGAAATCTTATTGTGTCTTTCTCCATTTAAAGACTGAAAAATAGCGCTATGTTCACTATCTACTGGCAAAATAGAAACACCCTTTTCTTTAGCTAAAGGCATAATAATATGACCAGCTGTAACTAAAGTCTCTTTATTTGCAAGTGCAATTGTTTTACCGGCATTAATTGCTGCTATGGTAGGCTGAACTCCAATCATACCTACTACAGCAGTAACTACAGTATCCGCTTCCTCAAAGGTGGCAACATTAATCAAGCCCTCCATGCCATAACATATATTAATATCTAAGTCTTTAATGCGAGCTTTTAAATCTGCCGCTAAATCTTCATCCTTTACAGATACAAGCTTTGGGCTATATTTTCTAATCTGTTTTTCAAATAATTCTAGATTCCTTCCGCAGGACATTGCAACAACCTGCAAATCATCAGGATTCTGGGATACAATATCTAGAGTTTGAGTACCTATAGAACCAGTAGAACCTAAAATTGCTATTTTCTGAGCCATAATCTACCTCAACTAAACATAAAAATAATAAGCTAAAAAGAAAATGATTGGCGCAGTAATTATCATACTGTCAAATCTATCTAATATACCGCCGTGACCAGGAATAAGCTTACCATAATCCTTGATCTCGAAATTGCGTTTAATAGCTGAGGCCGCCAAATCACCTATCATGGAAATAAGAGCCCCTACACCTGAAATAATTACAAGTGGAAGTGTTTGCAAATCATTCACCTTAAAAATTGCTGAAATGGCAACACAGTAAATTGCTGTAAACAGCATAGCACCAATAACACCACCTACTGCACCCTCTATAGATTTCTTAGGTGATAATATAGGGGACATTTTATGCTTTCCAAATAGCACGCCAACACAATATGCACTTGTGTCGCAGCCCCATGAGCACAAAAAAATAAGCCATACTATAAACTGCCCACCCACAAGCATCCTGGTTTGATATAAGAAGGAAAGCATTATACCTACGTAAAATAAACCAAAGAATACTGCCATGATTTGATGAGTATGATACTTAGGGTATCCAAATACAAACACAGCAAGCAATAAAATTAGAAATGTGAGTAAAATAACCATATTATCTTGGCAGAATTTAAATTTCAAATCCAAGTAATATGAAATACATGCAACATATCCCAATATACCAGGTAAATTCTTCTCCACCTTAAATATTCGATATAATTCAAACATTCCTATAAGTGAAAGAATAAGCATTACTGCTAAAAGTAAATCTCCACCTGTGCAAATAAATAATAGCGCCAGAGCCACAAGAATTATTCCACTAATCAAACGAGTAACAAACATATTTTACCTTCCTATATACCGCCAAATCGACGATTTCTTTTATCGTATTCTTCTACAGCTTTCTTCAATTCCTCAGGAGTAAATTCTGGCCATGGAACTGGAGTGAAATAAAATTCAGAATAAGCAAGCTGCCATAAAAGATAATTGGATAATCTCTGCTCTCCAGATGTTCTAATCATAAAATCCGGATCAGGTATATCTTTTGTATCAAGGTAGCTTGAAAACATTTTTTCATTTATATCATTTACATCAACAGAGCCATCTTTAACATCACCAGCAAGCTTTTTAATTGCTCTAGTCATTTCGTCTCTGCTTCCGTAATTAATTGCAATAGTAAGAGTCAGGCCTGTAAACTGTGACGAATAATCTGTAAGCTCTTTGATACTCTTTCTTAGCTTATCATCAAGCTTTGTCAAATCTCCAATGAATCGAACTCTCAGATTATCCTTTTTTGCTGTCTTCATACAGGTCTTTATATATTCACCTAAAAGCTTCATCAAAGCCTTTACTTCATCATCTGGTCTAGACCAATTTTCGGTGGAAAAAGCATACATTGTTACGTATTTAACACCAAGGTCATGAGCAGCTCGGCAAATGGTTTCAACGTTTTTGGCGCCTACAGTATGTCCATAGGTACGAGGCATTCCCTTTGACTTGGCCCATCTGCCATTTCCATCTAAAATAATCGCAATATGCTCAGGTACGTTCATAATCCTGCTCCTCTTTAATAATTAAAAAGGGCACTTACGTGCCCTGTAAAATCGGATTATACTGTCATAATCTCTTTTGTCTTAGCTTCTACAGCTTTATCAACCTCAGCGATGAACTTATCTGTCATCTTTTGGCACTTATCCTCAAGATCCTTTATCTCATCTTCGGAAACGCCCTCATCCTTTGAGTGTTTCTTTAAAGCATCGATTGCATCTCTCCTGATATTTCTGATAGCAACTTTAGCATCCTCGCCATGTTTCTTAACGTCCTTAGCAATTTCCTTACGACGTTCCTCAGTAAGCTCTGGGAAAACAAGACGAATAAGCTTACCATCATTTGTAGGATTAATTCCTATATCAGACATATTGATTGCCTTTTCTATCTCCTTTACAAGAGATGGCTCCCATGGCTGAATCTGAATAAGTCTTGGCTCTGGAACTGAAATATTGGCAACCTGCTGAAGTGGAGTAGGTGCACCATAATAATCAACAGTTATCTTATCAAGAATGTGTGGATTAGCTCGTCCAGCTCGAATTGTAGTAAATTCGCTTTCAAGATTATTATAACTCTTTGTCATTTTCTCTTCATAAGTAGAAAGTATATTATCCATTAAGCCTCCTTAAACAGTAACAACTGTTCCATTAAATTTTCCAGAAATAGCCTTTACAATTGAATCTTCTTCATTTAATGAAAATACATACATTGGCATCTTCTGCTCCATAGCAATTACAGAAGCTGTCATATCAACAACCTGAAGCTTTTTGTCTATAACTTCTCCAATGCTAATTTCATCATAACGCTTTGCGTCTGGATTTTTTGCAGGGTCACTATCGTAAACCCCGTCGATTGATTTAGCAAGAAGAATGACCTCTGCTTCTATTTCTACAGCTCTAAGTACTGTTGCTGTATCTGTTGAAAAATAAGGATGTCCTGTGCCACCTGCAAAGAATACAACCATATTTCTTTCAAAATATTTATTCGCTCTATCCTTAGAATAAAGCTTTGAGCAGTTTCCGCACTCAAATGGTGTAAGAACTGCAGTCTTCATGCCGGCTGCTCTAAATATTTCTGAAACATAAATGCAGTTCATAACTGTAGCAAGCATTCCAATCTGATCAGCCTTTGTTCTGTCGATGTTTTCAGAAGATCTGCCTCTCCAGAAATTGCCACCGCCAATAACTACGCCAACCTGAACGCCATCATCAACAAGCTTTTTTACTTGTTTTGCTACCATCATGCAAGTAGCCTCATCAAATCCGAAGCCCTTATCTCCTGATAAAGCTTCACCACTTAGCTTAAGTAATACTCTTTTCATTAATAAAAGTTCCTTTGCAAATTAAATATTGAAAACGCTGTTAACATCAACGTCTGAGTAACTCTGTGAACAGAAGCCCTCGATAACAGCACCATTATTAATCTGAACTGAACGAGATTTAATATTTCCCATAACAACTGCAGATGTATCAACTACAACAGGACCATTAACATCAATATCGCCCTTTACAGCTCCAGCGATAACTGCTGATGTTGCTGTGATATTTCCGATAATAACTGAGCCAACACCTACCTTAGCAGTACCTGTTGTAACAACCTCGCCTTCAATCTTTGCTGCATCAGCAAAGAATTCTGAAGATGAAGAATTACCGTTAACCTTACCAGTAACAACAAGCTTACCATTACAAGCAACATCACCAATGATTTCACCCTGAACTTCTATAGAGCCAACTGATTCTACATTACCTGTAACTCTCATTCCTCCAGTAATAACTGCATTTTCTTCTGAAACTGCCTTATTTGTAGACTCAGCAGTATTTCCCATAACATCCATTGTCTTTGGTGCCTCCATTTTTGTTTCATTTTTTGTTTCGAAGAATGATTTCTTTTCTTCCTTTGGCTCTGCAGTAACTGCAGACTCTGTCTTGCTTTCAGCAACAGGTGTCTCGACCTTTTTTGTTACCTGCTCTAAAAGTCCATCAAGCTTATTAAGCTCTGACTCAACATCAATATCACCGTCTAAAGTATTGACCATAACTTCTTCAGTTGGTGTCTCTTCAACTCCAGCCATCTCATCTACAGCTTCATTGAATGTCTCTGTGAATTCCTTAAAAAATCCCATTACAAATCCTCCGCATTTATTTATTGAACAACATTAACGTGATGTATAACTGTTGTCTCATCTGTAATTGGTAATATCATCGCTCCTTCAGCCTGTAAAGCTTCGATAAGACCAGGTAAAGCCTCTACAGTGGCATCCTTATTAGATGCATCATGTAGCAATACTACAGACGTCTTGTATTTTACCACATCACTCATAACATTATCAATAATATCATCTGATGTAAATGCTATTGCTGTGGCATCACCCGCTACAACGTTCCAATCGTAATATACTACACCTTGTTCATTTAAAAAATTAATGAGCTCTGATTTACTCACATTACTAACATTGTTACTGCTTCCACCTGGGAATCTATAGTATTTAGTATCTACACCGGTCACAT
This sequence comes from Pseudobutyrivibrio ruminis, assembly GCA_015057305.1. GTDB lineage: Bacteria > Bacillota > Clostridia > Lachnospirales > Lachnospiraceae > Pseudobutyrivibrio > Pseudobutyrivibrio ruminis_F. The sequence goes on from SVES01000009.1 coordinate 19,616, forward strand.
CAAGAATCAATTGATGGATTTTATTATAATCCTCAACAAAGGATTCCTTGGAAGCATATAGCTTGTCATAGGTGTGAACATAGGAATGCATGCCAATGGTGTGGCCGTCCTCTACTATGCGCCTATATGCATCTCCATATTCTTCTACATCCTTACCAACCACAAAAAATGTAGCCTTAACATTATAATCATCAAGAATATCTAGTATTTCTTCGGTATTCTCGCTAGGACCATCATCAAAGGTTAAATATACCTTCGGGATGTCTCCCTCAACAGCGTCATTATCAATATCCTCAACTCTGTATACATCATCTAAATAACTGTCATCGACCATCTCATTAGAATCTGCAACATCTGTAGCTGTATAAACCTGTTGAGACAAAGCATTTAATTGTCTTTGCAGTGAAAAAACCTCGTAAATCAAAAAGCTCAAGGCAGAAATCGTTACAAGCATAAAAACTAAAACCGTGGTAACAATGAATCTTTTCATTTTTGCCACTCTCTTACGTTTTGCCCTTTGCTTTTCAAGCTCTTCATTAGAATTTCCCAAAACATAACCTCCCCAGAAAAAATTCTCTTATATTTTAGCATATTGTAATCACAAGATAAAGTATAAATAAATAAAGAGCCCACGAAATGTGGGCTCTAATAATTCTATGACTTTCAGTTATATCTTGTGAAAAGAATTAAGCATTCATCTGTGCAGCAACCTCTGCAGCAAAATCCTCATTCTTCTTTTCAAGACCTTCACCAGTCTCAAAACGAACAAATCTCTTAACATTAAGTTTAGAACCTGTCTCCTTAGAAACCTGCTCTAAGTACTTAGCAACAGACTGCTTTCCATCCTCAGCCTTTACATAAACCTGGTCAAGTAAGCAGATTTCCTTAAGCTCTTTAGATACACGACCTTCAATCATGCCATTGATAACCTTCTCAGGCTTCTGTGACTCCTTAGGATCGTTCATAATCTGAGCAAGAAGGATTTCCTTCTCATGTGCAATGTATTCAGCTGATACTTCGTCACGTGATACATACTTAGGGTTAAGAGCTGCAATCTGCATAGCGATGTTTGTAGCTGCTTCCTTAGCTGCATCGCTTTCTGTGCCTTCCATATCAACGATAACACCAATACGTCCACCACCGTGAGTATAAGATACTACAAAGTCATCAGCAACAACCTTCTCAAAACGACGAAGAGAAAGCTTTTCACCGATTGTAGCAACCATTTCTACGTGTACATCATTAACTGTCTTTGATGAATCCTCTGCCCATGGCTGAGCTAATAACTCATCGATAGTCTTAACATCAGACTTAAGAATCTGATTAGCAACCTTTTCTACATATGTCTGGAACTTTTCGTTCTTAGCAACGAAATCTGTCTCTGAGTTAACCTCAAGAACAACTGCTGTATTGCCTTCAACTACAACCTTGCAGATACCCTCTGCTGCGATACGAGATGCCTTCTTTTCAGCCTTAGCTGCACCGTTCTTACGAAGAAGCTCGAAAGCTGCATCCATATCACCATCGCACTCAGTGAGTGCCTTCTTACAATCCATCATACCTGCGCCAGACTGCTCGCGAAGGTCCTTTACCATTGCTGCTGTAATAGCTGCCATAAATTATGCCTCCTCTTCTGTATCAGCTGCTGCTGATTCCTCAGCAACTTCATTCATTTCACCCTGCTTTGCTTCGATAACAGCATCTGCCATCTTAGCAACGATAAGCTTAACTGCACGGATAGCATCATCATTACCTGGGATAACGTAATCAAGCTCATCAGGATCACAGTTAGTATCACAAACACCTACAAGTGGAATACCAAGTGCATGTGCTTCCTGGATACAAATATGCTCTTTCTTAGGATCGATAACGAAGATAGCATCTGGAATACGCTTCATTTCCTTGATACCGCCAAGAACCTTTGTAAGCTTCTCCTGCTCCTTCTTAAGACCTGTAACTTCCTTCTTTGGAAGAAGATCAAATGTTCCATCAGCTTCCATCTTCTCGATTTCCTTAAGACGCTCAATTCTTGTCTGAACAGTCTTGAAGTTTGTAAGCATACCACCAAGCCATCTTTCATTTACGTAGAACATTCCACAACGCTCTGCCTCTGATGCGATTGCATCCTGAGCCTGCTTCTTTGTACCAACGAAAAGGATGTTACCACCCTGCTGTGCGATATCAAAGATAACATCGTAAGCATCATCTACCATACCTACAGACTTCTGAAGGTCGATAATGTGGATACCATTACGCTCTGTGTAGATATAAGGAGCCATTTTAGGGTTCCATCTACGTGTCTGATGTCCAAAGTGAACACCTGCCTCAAGTAACTGCTTCATTGAAATAACACTCATTTTAATACCTCCTGGTTTCTTTCTTCCGCATGATTCTACCTATCGAACACCCTGCCTACTATAGGTTGGGAACCAACGATAGTCCTCATGCGTGTATTTTCAACAGCCTTTAAACTTTACCATAAACCTGAATATTGTGCAATACATCTTATAAAATTTCCTTGAATTTTGCAGGGATTATTCCTCTTTAGGAGGTGTAGTAGTGCGTCCCTCCTTGTTTACTAAAAGGGCTACTATATCATCATAGGTACTGCCCTGCTTAACATAAAAGGTTCCCGCCTGTATCTTGTTATCCATACCTATTCCAGTAATATATTGATTAAAATCATCGGAAGAAGATACTAATCCAGCCTTATATAGATTATTTGAAACTGTGCCAGAGGATTCACCTCCACGGACTGTAAATGGCACATAAGTAATAGTATTATCCGCTGAGGAATCTGATGCATCAACTGCCTTTGCTTCCTCTGATTCAAGGACATCCTTTACTTCTCCAGTTACATCTTCCGGCACCTGTTCTGTGTTGGTCTCATCATTGTTATCTAAAGAAGCATCAGTGGCTGCTTCACTGTTTGTTTCAGCCTCAGAAGCATCATTAGAATCCTTAGAACTATCAGTTTCATCTATATTTTCTTCTGGCATTATCATTCCAAGCTCAGAAGCCCTTGCAATTATTTCTTCATCAGATAGTTCTTGTTTCGTAAAATTATTTTCACCAAAATAAAAATTAATAGACAATAGTATGGTCGCAAATATTACACCAATCCCTATTCCTCTAAGATAGTATTTCAATCTCATTTATTTGCCCTCCTGATATAAACCAAGGACAAATTTTACTTCTCCCAATCCACGTCCAAGCTTTTTAGCAATTTCAACCTCAGAAAGTCCTTCATCATGAAGTGTAAGTATTTCCAGGTTGTCATTTTGCCTATTCTTAGGTGCTTCGTCCACAAATTTTTCTGCCAGCGCTTCTGTAAAGGATACAAGTTCTGTTGACTCTTTAGCTTCGCTACTTTTTTCCTCAAGCTCCTTTCTAGATGCCTCTAGAGAAGCTATTTCCTCCTGTATCTCTTTTTCTCTATCCCGAAGTAAATCCATCTTTTTAGCAATTGAAGAATCAAGTGCCACAAGAGTATCCTCTAATTCAGATAGTTTTTTTGTCATCTCAACAGTATCCTGCTTTTTTTCATTAAGCATTGAATACATAAATGTAACTTCTTTATGAGACTTGTCTACAGATTCAAGAACTGTATCAGAATACTCGGAAATCTGTAGTATTTTATCATTAGTTTCCTTATCAGTTCTCCTATCCAGTTCTTCCATTGCCTCGTCTATAGTCTCAGAAAGCTTATCTTCCAAATCAACCTTGGCATCTGCCATTTTATTTTTAATTATTTCTTCTATTTGCTCTTTAGTAAGCTTCTGTAGATTTTCTCTATCCTTCGAGGAAAGCTTTTCAGACACAAAAAAACTCCCAATACAAAAGGCTAACCCAATGATTAGGAGTACAATTTCAAGAATTGTCATTAAAATACCTCCTTTAAATTATATCCGCATATCAAAGCTAGGGCTTGGTTTTTCGATAACCGTTCCATCCCCTTCAAGCTTTTGACCTTTCTTTACTTTAGGAGGTTTGCGTTTTTTATTTCCTTCATACCCTTGTCCATTACCCTCACGATCATAGCTATCCTCAGTTCTTTTAGCATTATACGTGTCATTAACTTGATGAGAACGTTGTTCCTGCTGCTTTACAACTGTGTCAGTCAAGGTAGCCTGTTGTGTAATAGGCTTTTGATCCTCATTTGCCTTCGTGTGGCTAATTTCATTGGTATTTTGAATCATCCCGTTAAAATTAATTGGACTAATTGACATAACATTCCCTCCCTAATGGAATTCATTCAATCAAAAATCACCAATCTTATTTTGTTAAAAGTCCCATATATTCCCCAAGAGTACCTCGCATCTTTTGAAGCGCCTTGGTGTGGAGCTGTGAAACTCTAGATTCTGAAACCTCTAATGCTGCACTAATCTCCTTTAAAGTCATATCTTCATAATAATACAAAAGTATAACCTGCTTTTCTTTTTCTGTAAGCTTATCTAAGGCTTCTTTAAGTTTTTCCGAAAGCTCTTGCTTGGAAATATTGTCCTCTGGCTGAATAAAATGGGAATTATGCTCAGCTTCCATAACAGGCTCATTGCCTGCTTCCACAAATTCATTCAAGGAAACAACATTTGTAACATTAAGCTGTGATTGCCATTTCAAAAATTCATCAGAAGAAATATTAAGTTCAGAAGCTATCTCGTCATCACTAGCACTATGACCTGTGCGGGCCTCAATTGTTTTGATGGCGTCATCAATCATTCTTTGACGCTGCCTAATAGTACGAGGAATCCAATCCATTTTTCTAATTTGGTCAAGAATTGAACCTCTAATTCTCAAACTAGCATATGTCTCAAATTTAACATCCTTGGCTAAATCAAACTTGTCTATAGCATCAATTAAGCCAAAAATACCATAGCTGCATAAATCTTCGTATTCCACTGTATTGCCCAAATACATACAAAGACGTCCTGCAACAATTTTCACTAGCGGCGCGTATTCAAGAATTAATTGTTCTCTAAGCTCTGGTGAAGGATTTACCTTATATTTATCCCAAAGCTTTTCTCTGTCACCTGCCTTCATTTATGCCCCCTTTAAATCTAGTAATCAGAAATGTTTAGCCTTCCTCTGATTCACTGGAATTTTCTTCTGTGGTAGCGACATCTTCCTCAGGCTCCTGTGGGCCAGGATTCTCAGAACCAACTGGTTCAATAGTATCATCAATTGAAACCGTTGGTTCAAGTGTCCTAAAGGAATAATCCAATATCATTTTAATGATAGTACCCATAACTAAAAATACGAGTACTACAATAAGTAATCTACTAACGAAAACAGAAAACTCTACCCTTTGTATAATTGAAACAACGCAGGAAATTAAAGCTGCAGAAAGTGTAATAATTACAGGTATAGGTTTAGTGTTCATTCGTTCCTCCAACCACTTATATATATTTTAAATAATCTTAAGCTCTTTGCCAACAGATTTTATATAGTATTCGCCAGTTTCACTATATATTTCTACTGTACGACCATAATTCAAGCCACAATCCTCAGAAACAAGCCTTATTCCCAGCTGTTTCAGCTTAGCTCTTGAAGCTTCAGCATTTCTCTCGCCAACATTAATTCCAGCTGCAGAAGCTCCTGGCATTTCAAACATTTTTGCCCCGCCAGCGATTTTAGCAACCAGTCTCGCCTTATTTGCACCCGCTTTAATCATATCATCATAAAGCTTTTGAATTCCTGTATCAGCAAACTTGGCAATATTTGAATTATTTCTTATGGCTGTACTATCTGGAAGCATTACGTGAGCAAGTCCAGTAATCTTAGTAGATGGATCATATAACGCAATACCGATACATGAACCTAACCCAATAGTGGTAAGATTATCTGGAGCTTTGCATACCTTCAGATCGGCCATGCCGACTTTAATCATCTGCCCCATCTATTTTTCACACTCCTTAAATTGGTACGCCTAGCGCAGTTAGTATCTTTGCGTATGAATCCTCTTCCGGCATTAAAATAAAATGCCCTTTTATACCCAATTCATCTGAAAACTCTGTATTAATCATCAGAGCATTATCCCCGAATATACCAAATTGAACCGCTGGAACTGATAATATTGCTGCTGCCATATCAACTGCAACAAATGGTACTGACGGAACAATTGTTAGATTTGTAAGTCCTGATAAAGCTGACAAATACGAACCTGCTATGATATTTCCTACCTCTTTGATGGCTGACAAATCCATTTCATCAAAAGGCTCATTATAATTATCATCTCGCATCATAAGCTTGTTAACTATATGATGTGCACTTGGCATATCCATAAGGAACATCATAGAACCATCAATATCCTCTTCCACTCCAAGCAGAATTCCTACGATGATTTCTTCTTCTGAACCAATAGCCGTTCCAAGTTCTTCTACAGGTAAGAAGGCAACCTCAGGAACACTCATGTCTATTCTAAGGCCAAGCATATTGGCGATGGCAGTTGTAGCATTGCCAGCGCCAATGTTGCCTATCTCCTTGAGAACATCAAAATATTTTGAATTAACCTCATCAAGTGTGAGCATAAAAACCTCCCTTTAAGAAGCGTCGTTCTCTCCGATAATTGAACTGATTTCAAAAATAGAAATAAGCTCGTCACCATTTTTTCCTACGCCATTAATAAATGAATTTTTACTCTTTAAAGTAGATGAAGGAGCTTCAATATCATCCTCTGAAAGAGAAAGAACCTCTTTTACCTCGTCTACAATTACTCCCATTAAGCCTCCGCCTTCAAGCTTAAGAATGATAATACGAGATGCATCTGTAAATTCATCATCATCCAAATTCATTCTTCTTCTAAGACTCATAACAGGAACAACCTCGCCACGTAGGTTGATTACTCCACGGTAGTAAGATGGTGCTTTAGGAACACGAGTAATCTTACTCATACGAACAATGTTATCAATAAAGGAAATGTCGATACCATAATGCTCGCCACCTATTTTTACTACAATGTATTGCTTTTTCTCTTTTTCAACTACATCATACATAGCCAAATCTGACATGGTTACACCTCCTATTAAATAACAGCGTTGACATCAAGAATCATAGCGATTTCACCATCACCAAGGATTGTAGCACCGCTGATGAGCTTGTTATTGTCAAGCTTTCCAAGTGACTTAATAACGATTTCGAGCTGTCCAATAAGATTATCTACGATAATACCGCCTAATGTATCGCCCTTCTTACAGATAACAACTGTCATTGTATCTTCTTCGCTTTCCTTTGGCTCGAAATCAAGAATCTTATCAAGGTGAATAAGAGGAATAACCTGTCCTCTAAGGTGGATAACCTCTTTAGATTCAACGTACTTGATTTCAGATATTGGAATATTTTCAATGTTCATAATTGAAGCTAAAGCAATTGCATATTTTTCATCTCTAATCTCAACCATGAGAGCCTGAATAATAGCAAGTGTAAGTGGAAGTCTTACAGTAAATGTAGAGCCTTCACCCATTACAGACTTAACTGAAACATCGCCGCCTAAGGCTTCAATATTACTCTTAACAACATCAAGACCAACGCCTCGACCAGAGATATCTGTAATCTGCTTTGCCATAGAGAAGGATGGCATAAACAAGAAATCAATGATTTCCTTTTGAGTAAGATTTTCAGCTTCCTCTGGAGTAACTAAGCCTCTTTCAACAGCCTTATCTCTAACCTTATCTGTATTAATACCAGCACCATCATCACCAACTTCGATGATAACGTTGTTGCCTTCCTGAAAAGCATTAAGGAAAATAGTTCCCTTTTCAGGCTTACCTGCTGCTTTTCTGTCCTCTGGGCTCTCAATACCATGGTCAGCTGAGTTACGAAGCAAGTGCTGAAGTGGATCGCCTAACTGATCAACAACAGTTCTATCAAGCTCTGTATCCTCACCAGTCATGACAAGTTCCATAGGCTTGTTAAGCTTTCTATCCAAGTCACGAATCATACGAGGGAATTTAGCAACAACTGATTCAATTGGAACCATTCGAACCTTCATAACTGACTCATGAAGATTTGTTGTAATTCTCTCTAGGTATTCAATATTTTCATGTAATGTTTGATGGTCGATTTCACCTGAGCTATTACTCTGTGATGCAAGAGAGTTCTTTGCAATAATAAGCTCGGAAACCTGATTCATCAAAGCGTCCAGTTTTTCAATATCAACACGGATTGTACGAGAAGTAACAGGCTTGTTTGCTGGTTGATTCTTTCCGCCAGCTGACTTTGCTGCTGGTGCTACTGGTTTTGCTGCTGGTGCAGGTGCAGGAGCTGCTGGTGCAGCTGGTGCTGCAGGTGCTGCCTCTGCCGCTGGTGCAGGCTCCTCTTCCTTCTTTTCGTATATTTCAGGAGTAACCTTGTCTGCTTCAACAGATTCAATTTCAGATACAGCCTTCACTGCTTCTAGAATTGGATCTAACTCAGACTCAGTTGATAAAATAAATGAAAAGTCAAAATCGAATTTTTCATCCTCAATATCAGATGAGCTTGGGTCGAAGGCCATGATTGTACCAAAGTCTTCAACAGCTTTAAATACAAGAAAGGCTCTGGCTGCTTTAAGCAAGCATTCCTTATTAATATGAATAGTAAAGCCATATAACTGTTTTTCGCCTTTTAGCTTTTCAATAAGCTCTGGCTCAAGCTTCATCTTTTTGTATAGAGGAACATCACTTCCCTCATCTGAAGCTGTAGCTGGTGCTGCCTCTGCTGCTGGTGTTGCATCACCTGCGCCTGCTTCGCCGCCCTCAGCCTGAGCTAAATAATCATTTAAAAGCTTAATCAAAGCTTCATTTTCCTCAGTACCTTCGTTAGAAGTAGCCTTTACTGTATCAAGATAAGCTTCGATAGCATCAAGACATTTAAAAAGAATATCAATAAGAGAAGAATTAACCTTTACATTGTCATTTCTTACCTCTTGAAAAACGTTTTCCATGTCATGTGTCAAGCGTTGCATTCTCTTGAAGCCCATGGTGCCAGCCATACCCTTTAAAGAGTGAGCTGCACGGAAGATTTCATTAACAACATCCTTATTCTCTGGCTCTTTTTCAAGCTCCATGATGTTGTCGGAAAGGCTCTGAATATGACCACTTGTCTCATCGATAAAAATATCCAAATATTGACTTACATCCATCTTACTAACCTCCAAGTTTCTTTACTATTGAATTAGCTACTGATTTAAGTGGAACAACCTCATTTGAGAGTCCACCTTGTTCCACTGCCTTTGGCATTCCATAAACTACGCATGTGGAAGCTTCTTGCGAAATAACGTAAGTCTTTTTATGTTGATTCAAATATCTAATTCCCTCTGAACCATCTGCACCCATGCCTGTAAGCACAACACATATAATCTCATCAAAGCTTGAATTAGCAAGTGACTGATACATCACATCTGCACATGGTTTCAAGCTGTTTACAGGTGGACCGTCATCTAGATGACAGTAGGCTGCATGACTTGCGTCCTCGCAGATTTTCATGTGCTTACCTCCTGGTGTTATATAAACAACCCCAGGCTTAAAGTATTCTCCATTTTCAGCCTCTTTAACCTTAATACTTGAAATTTGATCAAGTCTTGCTGCTAGAGATGCGGTAAAGCCCTCTGGCATGTGCTGAACTAAAACAAGAGGTACCGAAAGGTTAGATGGCAACATAGGAACAAAAGTGTGCAATGCTTGCGGTCCTCCAGTGGAGCAAGCTAAAGCAATAAATTTCTTAGTTCTCATTCCTGTTCCCTTTGGTGTTGGTGCGGATTTCCTATTACCTACACCCGCCAATCGTTCTACTGCACTTCTTTCTTGCGTACTTCTTTCGGATGTGCGTCTTTCGGATGTACTTCTAGAATCCAAATTTGAGGATTCTCTAGAAGAAGTACTTGTGCCTGCCTTAGTAGGAATTGGTTTGAATGCTCTGGATTTAGAAACATTATGAAGACTTTCTAATAATTGTCTTCCAAAGAGCTCCCTGGTCTCGCCGCTTGAACGGATTGGCTTAACCACAAAGTCCAATGCTCCATATTCCATAGCCTTCATAGTGCTATCAGCATCTTCCTTAAGAGATGAACTGATTAGAACTACATTAAAGGGTGTTTTTTCACCATGAAGCTTTTCTAGTAGCTCTAAACCAGTCATCTTTGGAAGTACCATATCAAGCACAACCAAATCATATGAAGTGTTCTTTATTTTGTTGTAAGCATCTTCGCCGTCTGCACTGACGTCTAATACACGAAAATCACTATCTGCGTTAATAATATCACAGATAATCCTTCTCATGAGTGCAGAGTCATCAACAACCAAAATCTTATACATTCTTTACCCCTGATCTTTTTTTCTTAAACGTCGGTCCTCATCAAAAATGTACTTAATTATTGTCTCTCTATCTTCAGGCTCTTTAAAAAGAAATTCTATTCTGTGCTCATAAATTGCCAAATCCTTTATGTATTCAGAACTGACCATTCTCGCTATTGCATTTATAGTCGTATCTAATGTCTTTGTTTTAAGCTTAAAAGATACATATATATATCGATCTGTTGCGATATCTGATTTGGCATGTATCTTAGCGCCACCGCCACTTAAATCTAAAATATTTCCAGAAACAGCACTACCATATGTATTTCCGTATTTTTCCAAATCATCCTCAACTAAAGCCATATTAGGTAATATGGCAACATCCTGAGGAATTGGCAAAATCTGTATTGGAATAAAACACTGGAATCTAAAGTAATCTCTACGCTGAACCTTTTTCAGCTTACTATCTGGGACAAAAACATACACAGGGAAATTTTCAAGACGTCCTCTTTTTGTTATTTCACCTGAAAGCTGAAACATTCCCTTTTTAGTATTAAATACAGCATTAAAAGGAACATTCATTGGAATAGTAACCGTATGTCCCTTTCTGGTTGGGATATGAAATATTATCTCTTCCTTTTTAGTAACACCAAAAACGCTGGAGATGTAAATACTTCTATCCTCTTCTATATTACTTTCAACGTCAGAATTTGTGCTGGCAAATGAAAATTCTATAGGTGTGCCAGGTAATAACTCTAATATTTCCATAAGCTATGCCCTATCTCTAAGTAATGTATTAAATATATGAGAAACACCCCATTTAAAGTGGGTATCTTCATTCTTTTTAAGTAATCTGTTAGCTATTTGCTCAAAACATTTAGCAGCCTTAGAGGTTGGATATTCATTGGAAACTACCTTTTGATTTCTAACTGCCTTTTCCAGTTGAACATCATAAGAAATGTATCCTAAATAATCCAAATCCCCACCTAAGAACTTTTGAATAACCGAACGAAGCTTACTATAGACTGCCTTTCCCTCAGCTTCACTCATAACCTTATTAGCCACAAGATGTACATTAGTACCATTTTTTTGATATTTAGGACTTTTGTACATAGCCTTCATTAAAGAATATGAGTCTGTAAGGGAGCTTGGCTCTGGAGTAGAAACTAAAATTACTTCTGGGGATGCTAAAACAAACTCCAGAACCTGATCAGAAACACCTGCTCCAGTATCTATTATTAGGATATCACATAAATCATTTAAAAGTGATAGGTTGTGGACTAAAAACGCAATTTGTTCACGATTTAAATTGTTTAACCCTACCACACCTGAACCACCTGAAATAAATCCTATCCCCATAGGTCCAGTTGTGATAATGTCCCTAATGCTCATTCCATTAAAAATAACATCTGAAAGATTATAATTGGGTATGGTTCCAAACATAACCTCAACGTTTGCTAAACCAAAGTCAGCATCCAATATAATTACCTTTTTACCAAGCTTTGTAAATTGAACAGCTAGGTTAACAGCCATATTAGATTTACCAACTCCGCCCTTCCCTGAGGTAATTGTAATAACCTTTGTCTTTTCAATGGTTCTTATGTTATTTGCTTTTATTACATTGCGAAGATTTTCTGCTTGATCCATTTATTTTCCTCCCAACAACTGTTTTACCAGCTTCTGGGTGTTAAGAACTTCAATATCATCTGGAACATTTTGACCAACAGTAACATAAGATAAAGATGCACCAGTATATAACTTAATATTAAAAATGTTTCCTAGACATTTTGTCTCGTCCAATTTAGTGAATATTAAGTTAAAGTCAGCAAATTCCATATAGGAATCTGTTATATCCATTAAATCCCTCTGCTTTGTGGTTGCTGAAAGCACAAGATAAACCTCGCTATCATAATAATCCCCCAAAGCATTAATCAACTTTTTAGTATCCTGCCTCTGGCCCTCATTTTTGTGAGAAAAGCCAATTGTATCAACAAGTATAACATCTAACTCATCGTTTTCTCTTACCTGCTTTTTAACAGTATCCAAAAGCTCATCTGCAGAATAAATAACATTCAAAGGTACGCCCAAAATATTAGCATAGGTCTGCAACTGATTTGCAGCGGCCATTCTATATGTATCCGCAGTAATAAGACCTACCTTTTTGCCTTCCTCTACCTTGAACTTAGATGCTATTTTGGCAATAGTAGTTGTCTTACCAACTCCTGTAGGTCCCACAAAGAATACCACCTTAGGTCTACGATCAGATGTAGATATTTTTGTAGGTGTTCCCAGCTTTAATACCATTTTCTGATAAACATTGGATAATAGATTGTCCAATGAATGACTAGTTCGAAGAACCTTGTCCATATCTTCCAAAACCTGATTAATATACTTTTCCTGCACTTCGTTTTCAAGAAGTACATTGTAAAGCATTTTTACGAACACATGATTATCCCCATCAATGGAAGGCTTAGCAGACCCTCCTTTAATTTGAATTTCATCTTCCTCAATTCTTGGCCTTACATTAGTTGTAGCAGGCTTTGCCATAGTAGGTCTACTGTAGGTTGGCTCAAATACCTTTGTTTGCACCACTCTATCCTTTAAAGGCTCAAAAGGAATATTTTCACTGGCTTCCTGCTTTTGAATCGGTTCTTCCGATTCAGGCATAGTTCCAGAGGATTCTTTATTGTCCCCTGCTAAGGCTTGAAGATTCTCCTTTGAAACACCTTGCTTTTCAAGAACTTCCGTAACAGCAGAAAAAGCATCCTTTAAAAGAACAGCATCATCTGCTACCGCTTCAAATTTAGATGTTCTTGGCTCTTCTGTATTTGGAACAGCAAATGCTTTTGCATCATTTGAAAAGCCGTCATCCTCTACAGCGGCTGTAACCTCATAGGTATTGCTTTTAAAAAGTCCACCAAGTCCCTTTGGCTTAACCACCTTTACATTCATAATAACAGCAGCACTTCCAAGCTCCTTGCGGACCTTATCCATAGCCTCTTCTTCAGTTTTTCCTGTGTATTTATTAATTGTCATTTATTCTACCCTGTCACCATGCCTACAGATGAAAGCTCAACATTAGATTCAATTTCATTGTAGGAAACTACTATAAGGTCCTTTACATAATCTTGTGTCATACTCTTGAAGTACATTCGAACTATCGGCGAAGTCACAACTATAGGTGTTTTGCCCATCTCCTCTAGCTTTTTAATCTGTTCTTCAAGAGATGCAATAATAGCTTTTATACGCTCTGGGTCAAGTGTTAAATAAGCTCCCTGCTCCGTCTGCTTTATTGAAGCCATAATATCCTGTTCTACCTTAGGGTCCACTGTAATTACCTGAGTAACCTCGTTTGGAGCAAAATATCTGCCTGAAATAGCTCTCTTAAGTCCTTGTCTAACGTACTCAGTAAGAACATCAGTATCATGAGTGGTTGTAGCATGATCTGCCAATATTTCAAAAATACTAAGCAAATCTCTAATTGAAACCCCTTCAGAAAGTAAATTCTGAAGTACCTTTTGAACATCACCAAGACCAAGCAGCTTAGGAACCAACTCATCAACAATAACAGGATTTGTTTCCTTAAGGTTATCAATAAGATTTTGAACATCCTGTCTTGTAAGAAGCTCGGCTATGTGGCTTCTGATTATTTCTGTGAGATGTGTGGCTATAATTGAAGGTGGATCAACTACTGTGTAGCCTAATGATTCAGCTCGCTCTCTTTGGCTTTCTGTAATCCATAAAGCTGGCAAATGGAAGGATGGCTCAAATGTAGGAATACCTGTAATCTCCTCCTCTACATAGCCAGGGTTCATAGCCATATAATGGTCGAAAAGAATTTCACCTTCTGTAACCTGAATTCCTTTAATTTTAATAATATATTGATTTGGATTGAGCTGAATATTATCTCTTAGACGGATTATCGGAACAACAGTACCAAGCTCCAAAGCAATCTGCCTTCGAATCATAACTACTCTGTCAAGCAAATCTCCCCCCTGATTAACATCAGCAAGAGGAATGATTCCGTATCCAAATTCAAGCTCAATCGGGTCAACCTGCAGCAGGGAAACTACATTTTCAGGCTTTCTAATTTCCTCGGCCTCAGTTTCTTCGGCGGCAACCTCATTTTCTATTTCTTCCTCGCCAATTGTCTGAGAAATAGAACGACCTGTAATAATAAAAACTGCACCAAAGGCAATAAATAATACAGCATTAAGAGGTGTGGCGATACCAAGGAAAATCATGGCTGCACCAACTATATATAAAACCTTTGGAATACCAAAAAGCTGCCTGATAAGAGTACCAGAAAAATCTGCTGCCTTAGAACCTTTTGTTACCAAAATACCAGTAGACAAAGAAATAAGTAGAGATGGAATTTGTGAAACAAGTCCATCACCTATTGTTAGGATACCAAACTGCTGTAAAGCTTCGGCAGCTGGTAGGCCTTGGTTCATCATACCCATCGCTGTACCACCAGCCAGGTTGATAACTGTAATAATAAGACCAGCAGTAGCATCTCCCTTTACGTACTTTGTAGCACCGTCCATAGCTCCAAAGAATGAAGATTCCTCTTGAATCTTATCTCTTCGTCTTTTTGCTTCTGCATCATCTATCGCGCCAGTATTTAAATCTGCATCGATTGCCATCTGCTTACCTGGCATAGCGTCCAAGGTAAATCTTGCTGTTACTTCAGCAACACGCTCAGAACCTTTATTAATAACCATAAACTGAATAATAATCAGAATAATAAATATGATGGCACCAATAACAAGATTATTACCACCAACAAAGCTACCGAAGGTTCTAACTACGTTTCCTGGGTCGCCTGTAGATAATATAAGTCTTGTGGATGATACGTTTAGTGAAATTCTAAAAATAGTTGAAAATAATAGTAAGGTCGGGAAGAAGGACATATCCAATACTTCCTTAACAAACAATGTATTCATCAATATAATAAGTGCTATAGAAATATTGAAAGCAATCATTATATCTAGTAAAAAATTAGGTATAGGGACAACAAAGAAAGTAACTGCTGCCAACAAGTAGCCCGCAATTCCAAAATCAGCTTTTTTAACTGAAGCAGCTAAATCCATAATATGTCTCCCCCTTTCTTAAAAACTAACTAACCGCCTTGTTTCTTTCAGTGTAAACAACTGCAAGAATTTCTGCTACCGCTTGATAAAGTTCTGGCGGAATAACTTCATCTATCTCAACTGTAGCATATAATGCCCTGGCTAAAGGTTTATTCTCAACAATAGGAACATCGTTTTCCTTTGCCGCATCCTTTATCTTTTTGGCAAGATAATCCTCTCCCTTTGCCACCACTCTAGGTGCCTCATCCTTAGTGTTATCATAATGGATTGCCACTGCAATATGAGTAGGGTTGGTAATAACAACATCTGCCTGAGGTACATTTTGCATCATTCGACGCTGTGAGCTTTCCATCATCCTCTGACGTTGCTTTCCCTTGATTGTAGGATCTCCTTCTGTATTTTTATATTCATCCTTAACCTCTTGCTTTGTCATTTTCATATCATCCTTGAATTTCCATCTCTGATATGCATAATCAGCAAGGCCAAGAAAAATGTAAACAATACTAATTTTTATTCCAGTATCAACAATAATTTCGAAAATTAAGCTAAGAGCCTGTCTTAAATTAATGTCATATAATATAAAAAGATTATTAGCCTGATTTTTAATATTAGTATACGCTATGAGGCAAACTAATGAAATCTTTGCTATAGCCAAAATCAAATTTACTAAAGATTGCTTAGAAAATATTCTTTTAAATCCATTGATTGGATTAAACTTCGATAATTTAGGTTCTAGGGGTTTAAAGGTAGGTTGCCAACCAACCTGCACAAGATTTGCAACAAAATCAATTGTAAAACCGATAGCTAAAAAAGGTAGCAAAATAACGAAGGATTTAAGAATAACACTCCTAAATATGCTGGTAAAAGCTTGTATAGTAAGCCCACCCTTCATTCCAGCTACATCAGGTATAATTTCATATATCCAGACAAATATTTCTTCTATCCTGATGCCTGCAAAGGATAAAAATATCCTTAGAGCCAGGAAAAAGCCTAAAAGAGAAAAACCATTGACCACCTCTTTACTTTTTGCAACTTTTCCTTCTTTTCTTGCATCAGAAAGCTTTTTGCTGGTAGGGTCTTCAGTCTTCTCTCCACCTTCTCCATCAGGGGCAAAGAATTGCAGATTATATGGAATTATAACGTTTCTATTATTAGTATAATTCATACATCAATACATCCCCTGTAAGAATAGAGACAGCATCTTTTTCATTTCTTTAAAAATAAATGTAGCAATATCTGGAAGCAAAAATACTGTCAAAAATAGTATAACAAATCCAACAATTATTTTTAATTGAGCTCCAACAGAAAACATATGTATCTGAGGTGCAACCTTTACCATAACGCCTAGAATAGCATTAAGTAACATAATAACCGCAAATACAGGAAGAGTAATTCTAAAACCGATAATAAAAATTTCTGAAACAAATGTAATGGTGGATGTCAAAAGAGAATCCCACCTAAAAATGGTACCACCTACTGGAATAAGTGTATAAGCATCACAGAAAGTCTTAAAAATGAATCTATGCATTCCGGATAGAATCAGCAAAATCAATATAAAATAATTATAGAGCATACCTGTAATCGCAGTTTCTGTTCTAAGAGAAGGGTCATACTCCTGCGCCATAGACAGACCGATGTTCATATCAATCATATTACCAGCAAGCAATATAATAAAATTACAACAGTAGGTTGAAAAACCAATAAGCAGTCCCGTAATTGCTTCTTTTACAACTAAAAAAGCATATCCTGTAACAGTAGAATAATTAAGGTCATTAAAATCAACAACGAAATACAAAAGCAGTGCTACAATGGCAGAAAATCCCACCTTGACTCTAGCTGGTGTATTGCTGGTGTTGAAAAATGGTGCCACTACTACAAACATAGATATGCGGGTAAGGAGTAATAAATAATATTCAAAATTTTGTAAGGTAAAATCAACACTAAACATCTATCATTCTAGCCTAAGTAAATAGAAAAATTTGCCCATAGCTCCGTAATATAATTAGTAAGAACTGTAAGCATCCATGGACCAAAAAACATCAAAGCAGCAAAAACACCAACGATTTTAGGAATGAAGGTAAGTGTCTGCTCTTGGATAGATGTAACTGTTTGAAAGATACTGATAACAAGACCAATTATAAGGGATACCAACAAAAGTGGTAATGAAGTAATCAATAGAATATATATACTATTTCTAATGATATCTAGTACCTGTCCTTCAGTCATAACTTATTTCTCTCCTTACTCTTTTATCAAAATCAATAGAAAGTCTTTACTAGGCCACCGATAACAAGATTCCATCCATCTACCAATATAAATAACAATATCTTAAATGGTAACGAAATGGTAGTAGGCGGAAGCATCATCATACCCATTGACATAAGTACAGACGCAACAACCATGTCTATAACAATGAATGGAACATAAATTAGAAAGCCAATTATAAAGGCTGTCCTAAGCTCTGACAAAATAAATGATGGCACCAAAATTGTAAAAGGCACCGAATCAAAATCATCGTCCTCATATGTGACCCCTGAAATGTCGCAAAACAAATCCAAGTCCTTTGTTTGTGTTTGCCCATACATGAATTCTCTAACAGGTGCTATTGCATTATCAATAGCCTCCTCTTGAGTTATTTCACCAGCATCAAAAGGGTCAATTGCTTCTGTCTTAATTGTGGTTAAAACAGGCGACATAATAAATAATGTTAAAAACAACGCCAACCCAATCAATATCTGATTTGGAGGCGCTGTATTAGTTCCTATAGCAGCGCGAACAAAATGTAACACTATGACGCATCTGGTAAAGGATGTTAGCATTATCAGAATTGATGGAGATAAAGTAATTATTGTAAGAACAAGCAACATTCTTAATGTTGCAGAGAAATTGCCATCATCACCATCAAAAGTCAGCGAAAAGCCTCCGTCACGATTTCCAACAACCTCATCCGAAGCATTAGGCGCATTTTCTGTAGCACCATACCCCTCATTACTTGCCCCATATTCCGTGCTATATTCAGTTGCATATACAGTTTCGTAATCCACAAAAAGCGCATAAGTAATTACAGCTATTGCAAAAATCAAACTGCAAATAACATACGCCTTCTTAAACTTATTCATAACATTCTAGAGCCCTTAGTTATTATCTTTCTTAGTAAGCTTTTCTAAAATTGATTTAAAATCAATAGAACCTTGTATCGAATTGTCACCAACTTCAATTTCTTTGAGCTGAGATGAGGATAACTCTCCTAGTAAAGTAACTTCGTCCTTGCCTATTGCAATGACAAAATATTTATCCTCACCAGCTCGTATAATTTGAATGTATTTATTATTAGAAAGTCTAATAGCCTCGATAATCTCAAGATTTCTATTGAGTCCCTGAGTCTTTTGGTAGCCAGCAATCCACTTAGTAACAAAAGCAGTAAGCGCAAGAATACCAACAAATACAACCAGGGCGAAAATCAATTGAAAAAAGCTCTCTCCCGCTGACGAAAGCAAAACCACTATCCTATAACCTTCTTTACAGCCTCAAGTACACGCTCAGCCTGGAATGGCTTAACGATGAAATCCTTTGCTCCTGACTGAATAGCTTCGATAACCATTGCCTGCTGTCCCATAGCAGAACACATAATTACACATGCATTAGGATCTTTTTCCTTGATAGCCTTAAGAGCTCCAATACCGTCCATTTCAGGCATTGTAATATCAAGAAGAACAAGATCAGGAGAAAGCTCAGAATATTTATCAACAGCAATTTTGCCATTTTCAGCCTCTCCTACTACATTGTAGCCATTTTTTGTGAGAATGTCCTTAATCATCATTCTCATAAATGCTGCATCATCACAAATTAAAATGTTTTTTGCCATGTCTTCATCTCCTTAAATTTATTATTTACTCTTTGATAATTTCAGTAATTCGTACACCAAAAGACTCCTCGATAACTACTACCTCGCCTTTTGCCACGTACTTCCCGTTCACAAGTACATCTATTGGTTCACCGGCTATTTTATTTAGCTCGATGATGGTACCAGGTGCAAAATCCAAAATGTCTTGGATTGTTTTATTGGTACGACCTAATTCTACTGTAACTTCAAGAGGTACGTCAAGAATTAAGTCTATGTTCTCCTGTGGAAACTGCGCTGCAAAGCCAGGTCCAAAAGGAGTAAACTGTGCTGGCTGGACATTTATCTGCTGTTGTGGCGGATACATGTAGCCAGGCATCATCATAGGCTGACCCTGCGGCATTTGTCCTGCCATCATATTTGGATCCATTGCAGGTTGCATTGGAGGCGGAGCCGCCGCAGCCTGTGGAGCCGGTCCAGGTCCTGATGGAGTAGCCTCTGGCGTAGGTGCCGCAGGGGCTGAATCAAATGCACCATCATCAACCGTTGATTTTGAATCGGATTCCATATTGTTCAGTACGGAACCGCACATTTCTTTAGCAAGGGAAATTGGATATAACTGCATCATCTCGCTATCTACGAGAGTTCCAATTTCCATCTTGAAGGCAATCCTAACAAAATTGCTCTTCAAGAATTCATCTATTTCTCCTGCATCTATGGTAGCCATATCGGTAAGTGTCGCCGTTGGTGGAGAAATATCTACCATTTTATTAAGCATAGATGAAAGGGATGTAGCGCTTGCTCCCATCATCTGATTCATAGCTTCTGAAATAGCTGAAAGGTGGAGGTCTGATATTTCACCATCGATGTTTGTTCCATCGCCACCCATCATAAGGTCTGTAATAACCTTTACATCATCCTCTTTAAGTACAAGGATATTTGAGCCATCTAAGCCCTTTGTATAACCAATTCTAACTACAACACATGAGCTGTCGTAACTAGCTGCAAGATCATCCCAGTTTGTTTCTGAAACAACCGGTGTTGATATTTCTACCTTTTGATTAACCAGTGAGAAAAGCGTTGTAGCTGCACTACCCATGCTTATATTGGCAACCTCGCCAATAGTATCTATTTCTTGTTCGGAAAGTTCTCCCCCGCCTCCTCCTGAGGCTGGTTCACCAGCTGGTGCATCGGGGATGCCACCACTAAGTAGTGCATTTATCTCATCCTGTGATAATACACCATCGCCCATTCTACTGCTCCTCCCTTATTATTTGTGTCACTCTAACTGCGTAATCTTTTCCTGATGCTCCTGGAAGGGCCTGAAATTTTTTTATATCTCCCACGAAAACATCTAGTTCTTGATCCACCTTGGTATCAAGTCTTACTATATCTCCAACCTGAAGCTGTGAAAAATCTGCAACTGTAATTGTGCTGTTACCTAAAACCGCTGTAACAGGTATTTTGGCATGTGCTATTAATGCCTCCACAGTATCGGTGTAATCTTCTCCTGCCTTTTCCTTTTGACTACTATACCAGAACTTTGTGTTTAATTTGTCCATAACTGGCTCTAAAGTAATAAAAGGTAAACAAATATTCATAAGGCCTTCTACATCACCAATCTTTATATTGACAGTGACAATAGCTATCATTTCAGAAGGGGAAATAATCTGAGCGAACTGTGAGTTGGTCTCAATTCGTTCAAGTCTTGGGTGTACATCCAAAACATTTTCCCATGGCTCTCTAAGAAGCTCTACACAGGAAGTCATGACCCTTTCTATTAAAAGTAGCTCTATTTCTGAAAAATCTCTAATCTTGTCTAAAGGTTCACCCTCGCCGCCAAGCATTCTATCTACCATAGCAAAGCCAAGATTAGACGCCATCTCAACGATTATATTTCCTTCAAGAGGAGCAAAATCCACAACTCCCAGTAATACTGGATTGGAAAGTGAATTAGAAAACTCCATGTAAGTAACTGCTTCTGAATTCATTACTTCAACTTGAATATTCTTTCTGAGAAAAATAGGCAAGTTAGTTGAAAGCAATCTACCATAGTGTTCAAATATAATCTCCATAGTTCGAAGGTGTTCCTTCGAAAACTTGGATGGTCTGGCAAAATCATAGTTCTTTACTGGCTTTTCTTTGTTGTTCTTAATCTCCTCTGCATCTAATTCACCGCTGGTTAATGCATTTAAGAGATTATCTATTTCGTTTTGTGAAAGAACGTCACCCAATGTTTCCTCACCACCATTCGTCCCTAAAATCTAAACCAAATGTCACTGGTAAGTGGCACTTGAGAAATTGACTCTGACAATAAACGAAGATTTAAACAGTCCCTGGAGGGCCTCAAGAATTTCTTCTTTTACTGCTTCCTCATCATTTCTCATATCCTCAATTGTATGAGATGAAATAACTGTTTTAATTGTATCATTTATTATGTTATCTTGCGCTGATAAATCACCAGCGCCATCTCCAAATGTTGCAAAATCCTCATTGGTCGTATCAAGAGACAATGAAATGCCAAGAACTGCATAATGCAGGGTTCCATCACCACTATCGGCCAAATTAATGGTTTGTGTCTCGCCACCATTTACAGCGTAATCCTTCATATCCGCCACATTAACAGATAACGAACCAGCTGTATCGCCAGCAACTAAATCCAAGTCGATTGCAGAACAAACCTTAGTGATAAGTTCATTTGCCTTTTGCGTCTCAGGTATAATCGTAATTGTAAGAACTGCTGTAAGAACAAGATTAACAACCACCAATGCCAGGATAACCACTGTAATCAAATTCTTTTTCATATTTTACCTTTCTTATTCACCCTCTTCTACATTTGATGAATATGAGTTATAAATTTTAATTTCCACACGTCTGTTTAACGCACGACCTTCAGCTGTGCTATTATCAGCAATCGGAACATATTCTCCTCTACCAGCTGATTTAATATATGCTGGATTAAGGCTTGTAACACTTCTGATTTCCTCAGCAACATATAAGGCTCTGTACATAGAGAGAACATCATTATTTTCGTATGTCCCAGAGGACATAGGCACATTATCAGTATGACCTTCAATCTCGATAATATTATTGTTGTATTCTTCTAATATTTTAGCCAAATTATCAACAATACCAACAGCATCCTCTGTCAGAACTGCTTTTCCAGAGTCAAATAACAAGGCTCCGTTTATTCTAATCAAAACATAGTTTGCATTGAATTCTACTTCTACCTGGTCTTGCAAGCCGTATTCCACAAGCTTGCTTTCAACAGCTTCTGCTATAGCTTCACTTTCATTTGCACCAGCTTCTTCTAAAGCTTCTTGAGCTTCCTCTACAGAAACACCATTAGCGCTTTCTTGGCCCTCATTTGTGGCAGAGCCATCCTCTTGCATTTCGCCCTCATTTTGAGTGTCAGTAGCTCCCTCTTTTTCATACTGTTCATCATCACCATCATGAACACTGTTAAAATAATCATCAAACATTTCCAACTGGCTGATACCAGAAGAAATCATCTGACCTTCGCCAATTGAGGTGCCGCCCTGAGAAAAAATACTAAAACTTGACTGAATACTTGCTATAACCTCTTGGAACTTTTCTGTATCGGTACTACTCATAGAGAAAAGCAAAACGAAGAAGCACAAAAGCAAGTTCATCAAATCCGAGAAGGTGGCCATCCAGGCAGGAGAACCAGCAGGAGCTTCCTCTTGTTTTGGCTTCTTTGCCATTAGCCTTCACCTCCCCCGCCTTCGCCAATTGCTTCACGAGCAGATGGTGGCAAGAAGGATTTAAGTTTTTCTTCTATAACACGTGGATTTTCTCCAGCCTGTATTGAAAGCAAGCCCTCCACAGTAATACTCTTTGACATAACCTCAAGTCCACTGTTAATACCTAGCTTATTGCCAATAGGACCTGTGAGCCAGTTGGCGATTAGGGAGCCATAAAGTGTAGTAAGCAAAGCAACCGCCATATTAGGTCCGATTGTAGATGCATCCTCAAGGTTCTTTAACATGTTAACGAGACCAACAAGGGTTCCAATCATTCCCCAGGCAGGTCCCATTTCACCCCATTTTGACCAGAAATTAATAGCAGTTTTATGTCTGGCCTCCATGTTGTCCAAATCAGTTTCAAGAATGGCTCTAACCAATTCCGGATCAGTACCATCAACAACAAGGTTAATTCCCTTCTTCAGGAAATCATCCTCAATACTATGTGAAGCTTCTTCTAGGGCTAAAATACCCTCTTTTCTGGATATATTTGCCAGATTGATAATCTGTGCAATACTATCAGCTGGGCTGACAACCTTTGGCTCATTAATGGCAAGTGTAATACTTTTAAGTCCTCCTATAAAGTCTGCCATTTTATTACATGCTAAACATGATGAAAGGGAGCCCCCGATAGTGATAATAACAGATGGAACATCTATGAAGTTTGCCATTGCGGCTACACCACCGGATGAAACGATTCCAAAGATAACCATTACAACACCCAGCACTAAACCAGCCAAAGAAGCTATATCCAAAGCGATCACCACCCCGTCTTTTGTTAATAAAATCTAGTAAAAGTAAAAGAATTACGCGTTTTAACTTTTGTGTATATTTTACTAGATTTATAAATTAATGTCTACTTTTATAAGTAAAATCGTCTCATATTATTGTGTTTTTTCCATGTCCAAACCACAAAATATAGAATATTCACAAAAAGTTTAAAATTTAAGTATCGAAAAAATAGCTAGGGCGTTACGGTAACAAGCCAAATATTTCGCTTGCTACCTACGCCCTAGCAAAACCATTACTATGCTAATAATTAACGCTTAAGGTTTATAAGTTCCTCAAGCATAGTATCAGAAACTGTAATTATACGAGAGTTAGCCTGGAAGCCACGCTGAGTAGTAATCATATCTGTAAATTCAGATGAAAGGTCTACATTAGCCATTTCAAGCTGTCCAGTATTCATAGAAGAACCGTCTGCAGATATATCAATTCCAATGCCATCGAACTCACCAGAATTCATTGTAGTCTTATAGCAGTTATCTCCCATCTCCTCAAGACCAGATGCATTTGCAAACTGAGCAACTGCAATCTGTCCTAAAAGAACAGTATTACCATTTGAATATGATCCATAAATCTTACCATCATTCTGAACTGAAAGTCCTGTCATAGTACCAAGCTTTTTACCTTCACCAACTGTTGTAGAACCTTCAGCAATACCACGGTTAGCAACAACTGTAGATGTACCGCCGTTGTCGTAGTTCATAAGCTGTGAAAAATCGATTGTAATATTAGATAATGCAGCTTCTGGAAGGTTTGGTCTGTTTGGTCCAAGCAGTGAAGTATTAAGTGTTAATGTAGTTCCACCATCATCTCCTGCAGATGTAAGATAGCCTTCCTTTGTATCAAACTTGAGATTGTAGCTTACACTTGGCATTGTAAGTTTTATAGATGAGCTAGTGTTATATGATATTGCAGTAATCTCAGCATCACTGGCAACTCCACATACCTCTGCTGGAGTATAGGTTGTAGCTGTTTGAGTTGATGAAAATACTCCTGCTGTCGCATCATATGTGTAATCATAGGTTCCATCATTAATTGTTAATATTGATGTGCCATCAGCTAATGTAGTGCTAGATGCAGTAAAGCCTGACTTAAGCGAATATGTTTTTTCCGGTGAATTGTCAGTACCAAAAATATTCTTAAGTGCATCAGCCTTAAGCTGCGCTTTTTCAGCATCAGTTGTAGTAGCTGTAGAATTGTTGGTTACATATTCGTTAATGTAATCAGCTAATATATCATTGTTGTCCTGGTCATAAAGGTTTGTAAGCTCAATTGTATATTCACCCTCTGTACCATCCATAAGCTTTATTGAAAACTTAGCTGTGTATGAATAACCCAGGTTATCATACAAGGTGAAGGAACGAACATAGCCATTTGTTGAACTAAACTGACTATCATTTTTATCAACAACGCCGCTGAAGGTAGCCATAGTTGTAGCTTCTGGGGCACTTGTAAGATTTGCAGGTTGCATAACTCTAAGTGCAGAAACTGTGTCCTTTACAACATTGCTAGTATCATTAGGGTCAACCTGCCATCCCATTACCAAATAACCTGTTGTAGTCATTGCAAGGTTACCATTTCCATCAATGTAGAATGAACCAGCACGAGTAAATACATTTTCCGAGCCATTGTTAACTATAAAGAAATTTGTAGTATTTGAATCGGAAAGCCTGATATCAAGAGCATCTCCTGTTGATTGTGCAGCACCTGATGAAGTGATAGAAATCTTTGTTGCACCATTAGTAACACCAAGACCTATCTGCTTAGCATTAGTACCACCACGTGTAGCTGTGGCACCAGATGCCTGTGAAGTTGTCTGATACATAATATCAGAAAATGTGGTTGAAGAAGATTTGAACGCAACTGTGTTTACGTTAGAGATGTTATTACCAATAACATCCATCTTTGTCTGGTGTGTCTTAAGACCTGCTACGCCAGAAAAAAGTGATCTCATCATAATGAATGACCTCCTCAAAGCATAATGCAATTGAGGTGACTGTTTGCCCCCTCTGTCAGTCAGGGGCAATTAGCTTCCATAAGGTCCAGCTAAACTATAACAGCACCGTCAATATTTGTAAAAATGTTTTCTTCTGATTCTGTTTGATCCATGGCAGTTACAACTGTTTGATTAGGTACATTTACGATAAATGCCAATTGATCCACTAAAACTAAAGAATCAGTAATCCCCTTAGCCTGAGCCTTTTGAACTCCTTCTTCCAATCTAAGGGATTGTTCCTCAGATAATGTGATATTTCTATCGTCAAGTCTCTGAGTAGCGTGCTTAGAGAATTTTAATTCAGAAGTGCTTTCAAGCTTCTGCTTAAAAATATCTTCAAAGCTTTTACCGCTAATATTGCCAAGTGGTCTAGACTCGGCTGCTGGATTGAGATAAGTTCCAGCCACTTGCTCAATGGAGGTAAAATTTGGATTAATATTTAGATTGCTCATAAATTCCTCCTAATTTGAACTGTCATCTCCGCTAACTGCCTCAACTGTTGTTTCTGCAGTTTCTGTAGTTTCTGCAACTGGTGTTGCTTCTGTTGTTGTGGTTTCTGCAACTGCTTCGCTCTCAACTGTAGCCTCCACATCCGATGTAGTTTCTGTAGATGTTGTTTCTGTTGCTACTGTGCTTTCTTCTACCGAAGCATTTTCATCATTTGTGGTTTCTGATGTGGAAGTATTTGTATCAGTTTGTGTCGTTGCATCAGTAGTAGTCTCGGTTCCATCGGTATCCTGATTTGTAGTATCTGATGTAGTCTCCACTGTAGTTGATGCATTAGCCGCCTTTTCAGCTGCCAGCTCCTCTTGTGCCTTTTCAAGAGCTTCCTTTGCTGCCTGAAGTTCTTCCTTTGCTGCAGCAAGCTCAGCTGCAACCTTTGCTGCTTCCTCATCATCTTCATCAACAGTTTCACTTGAGTTATCGGCAGAATCCCTTGCTTTAATTAGCTGTGTCATTCGTGTTATTACACTATTATATTTATTAAGAGTGTCTTCACTTAGCATGCTCTTTGTGTAATCATCTAGAGAATTATAAAGCGTTGCTACTTCATTAACAGCTTCCTCATCTAAAAGAGTAAGGTTTTCTGCATTAGGAAGCTTTTCAATTTTTTCTGTGATTGAAGATGCTAAAAGCGCTGCTGTGTAGTATGTCTCATCTACGACTGATTCAATTTCATCAACAGAATAAAGCGTTCCGTTTACTTGAACTTTAAGATCACCATTGTCATCCTTTTTAACAAGCTCAACTGTTCCATGTACTTCTTCGTTTTCATGGTTAATAACAACAGCTTTACCAACTAAGCTATTAGCCTGCATTGATTCCATACTAGACTGAAGTGATTGAATTGCTTCAATCTGTGTAAAGGATGCCAGCTGTTGAACATACTGACTATTATCAGTAGGTTCCATAGGATCCTGGTATTGCATCTCAGCTACTAATAGTTTTAAAAACATTTCTTCGTTGTACTGAGAGCCTTGGGTACTATCTGTTTTGGATGTGCTAAGAGTTGAAGACTTTGTAGCTTCCTGGGAAGCTTCTGTCTTTTTATAAGCTCCATTAGTAACAGAACCCCAAAATAGATTATCTGCCATCTAATTCCTCCTCCCTTTTACGCCTGAAAATCCAGGGTGTTACCATTATCTTTCATCATCTGAGCAATCAATATATCCTCTTCCGACATAAGCCCTGACAATTCATCCATATTATTCAGATTAATTTTTGAGCTTCGTCCTTGAGAATTATTAGACTGTTCTTCACGTCTTTCTTCACCCTTGGCGTCTTCTTCAAGATTCCTCTCAAACTCATGTGTGCCAACAGAAACTTCGATAGAAGTAACCTTTGTAGAGCTTTGATTCATCTCCACTTTCATATTAGCCATTTGGGCTTCAAGAGCTTGCTTTACAGCATCATTTTCTGTAAAAATTCTTGCCGTGATTTCGTCACCCTTTTGAGTAACCTCCATGTAAATTTTTCCCAATCCCTCTGGATTAAGAGTCATTTCCATTGTTGTAGTCTCAGCTTCATTTAAAATTCTAGCCTGTTCAACCAGTTGACTGACAATCTTTTCAGCTGTAACTGTTTCTCCACTTGGAAGATAAACAATTTGTTCTTCTGGAATAAATTGAACCTGAGTCCTATTTTCCGCAAAGGCAAATCCCTCTGTCCTGATTACAGGTGCATCTTCCTTAGGAATATCCTGTACAGCCTTTTGCTGTGTAAAATCCTTGCCAGAAAATTCCTTTTGCTGCTGACTATCAAAGCCTTCCTTATTGTCCAGCTTGATTTCAACATTGCTTTCCACTTCCTCTGGATTTTCCTCAACCGTAGCATCAGTATTCTCATTAGATACTACAGGTTTCACCTGGGTGGACTGCTCAGCTTCATCCACGATTTCTACAACAGGAGCCTGTTCCTTAGGAATATCAGCCTTAACAATAGGTTCTACCTCTACCGGTTGCTCCTCAGGTAGTTCTACTTGAACTTCTGCGTTAATATCAAGACTAATCACAAAGTCCTTAACATCACTAAAGTTCATTCCAGTTTCTTTAAAAAGCTGATCCGTGATAATCGTTACAGAATCTAATATGTTTTTAAACTCCTCGCTCATTACAAGAGAAATAGAGTCCTCCTGACCTGTAAGTGTAGCTACAAGCTCTGCCAAGTTTTGAGGATTAAATAAATCAATCATTGTGAGCCCCAGGGTTTCCATAGCTTCTTCTATTTCATCCTCTGTCACATTAAGCTCTTCTTCAATGATTTCTTTCACCTCATTGCAAGCCTCATCAACCTTTTCCTTAAGATTTTCAGTGTCAACAGCACTTGTGTCTTCCTTGTTGTTAGAATTAACTTCTTTCACACTTGCCATCTTTTCTCCAGCAGTCTTAATATCTGCTTTAGACATAGGCTTTGGCACTTCCATATCACCAGGTCCTGTAGGAGCATTAGAATCAGCAACGTTTTGTAAGGTCTGTTCAAATCTGCTATTAGTCTTAATGCCATCAGCTTTTAAATCAGGCATTTCTAGACTAATGCTGTTTACTTGGACAAGCATTTTAGAAACATTGCTACTTGTCATGCAATTTCCTCCTTTCTTAATATTCTGTTTTCAAATTACTTATTATAAAACTTAAATTATGGCTCCATCATTTCCGTAAGGATTGCTGCATTTTCTTCATCCATGGCAGCTAAAATATCTGACCTTGTAGCTGCATCCATTGCTTGTAATATTTCACATACAAGATCAAAATCATCGGTCATTGTATCAAATATTGCCGCAGCATTTTTAGCCTTCATGCTTGAATAAGTCTTAACATAATCCTCAATTTCTTCGTCAGTCTGTAGCTGAGAAACCACCTGTCTGTAGATAGTTTCTGCATTTTCAGGCTCAATGGACTCATAATAAGTCTTATATTCATTTATATCGGGTGCATTATCCGAAAAAACAACCTCTTCATAAAATTTTTCTTTTTCTTCTTCGAATGCAGCCTCATTTGCCTTGTACTGAGCCAACTCTGCAGAGGCCGCCTCCAATTCAGCAATATAATCGCTATTAGCTGTCCCCTCTGTCTTTAGAGCCTCTATCTCAGTCTCCAATTCCTTTATCCTTTCAACAGCCTCTTCAACGGTGTCGTAAGGTAATTCTTCTTCGGCTTCCTCAGGAATATATTCTTCTATTCCAGGCAAAATCCTATTAACATAAGGCACGTCTTTAAGCACAGGAAAAAGAACGGTTGAACCAAAACCGCCCACATCCATTTTTACGAGAAAGGCAAAAATAACAAGCCAGATTAAAATAATGAGAAGTACAACGAAGCCCATGATGATTCTGCCACCAATCCCAAGGCTTTCCTCATCTTCTTCGATGACCTCTCCATTTTTCTTAGCCTCTTTTCTAGCAAGCTTTTCAGCTTTTTTTGCTTCCTTCGCCGCCTTTTTTGCTGCCTTTTTGTCTACCTTTTCTTCTGTTGCCTCTGTAACATCTGCCATAATTATTCTTCCTCTTTTTCACCATTGAAATATGAATAACTAACTAATTCGTCGGTAATTTTTCCTTCTTCATAGTCCAATTCATCTAAAAATTGTTCAAAAGCATTCTCTCTAAGCTTTTCATGCATTTTTCTTTCCATCATAACCTCGTTAAGCTTTCTTCTGGCTACTTCCATAGCCTTTTGAGCCTTTGAAAGCTCAATCATTTGGTCTCTAAGAACCACCTTCATAGACTGAATTGCATTTTTACAGCTTTTAATTTCTTTTACATCAATAGTACCAATAGAAAGCTCCTTTAAACGTCGCTCATAGCCTGCCTGCTTAATCATTAATTCCTTAAGCTTTTGTTGTTCCTCGTTGAATCTGGCAGTAGCCATACCAAAATTAGCCTTTTCTTGCTCTTCTATTTTTTGTTTTAGCTCGAGGATATTTTGCATCCTATACACAAACTTTGCCATGGCATACTCCTACATTAATCCTGAAAAATTGCAGTCATCTGTGCTACTATATCATCAAACTCAAACTTATCATGAGTCTGCTGAAGCAAGAAATCATTAACAGCATCTATCTTTTTTATGGCATAATCAATAGATTTATTTGAGCCATTTTTGTATGCACCTATATTAATCAAATCTTCTGCTTCCTGGTATGTTGCCAGCACATTTTTCAGCTTACCTGCAACAGCCTTATGCTCAGGAGTAGCCACTGCAGACATTACTCTGGATATAGATTGCAAAACATCTATAGCTGGGTAATGATTCTTTTGTGCAAGCTTTCTATTAAGCATAATATGTCCATCCAAAATTGATCTGGCTGTATCAGTAATAGGTTCATTAAAATCATCGCCATCAACAAGGACCGTATAAAGTCCTGTTATGGAGCCAACTGCAGAATTACCTGCCCTTTCCAAAAGCCTAGGCATTTCAGAATATACAGATGGCGGATAACCTCTGGTAACAGGAGGCTCACCTGATGCCAAACCAATTTCACGCTGAGCCATAGAAAAACGGGTAAGAGAATCCATCATAAGTAGAACATCCCTTCCCTGGTCTCTAAAATATTCAGCGATTGCTGTGGCAGTAAGTGCCGCCTTTTTTCGAATAAGCGCTGGCTTGTCAGAGGTAGCACAAACAACTACAGACCTTGCCATGCCTTCAGGTCCCAAGTCATTTTCAACGAATTCTCTAACCTCTCGCCCACGCTCCCCAATAAGAGCTATAACGTTTATTTCCGCCTTTGTATTACGGGCAAACATACCCATCAAGGTTGATTTACCGACACCAGAACCAGCAAATATACCAATTCTTTGTCCCTTTCCAACAGTAATAAGACCATCTACAGCCTTAACACCAAGAGATAGAGGTTCCTTAATAATTACCCTTGACATAGGATCTGGCGGATCAGCTTCTGCTGGATATTCAACTAAGCCTTCAAATTCAGTTAAATCATCAACATCCGAAGGAACTCCAAGACCATCTACCAAATGACCCAAGAGCTCATCTCCAACAGCCACCCCCAAAGGGTGACCTGTATTTTCCACCATGCAGCCTACGCCTATACCTTCAACATTCTCGTAAGGCATCAAAAGCAGACGTTTGTCCTTAAATCCGACAACCTCTGCTTTTATTCTTTCTCCAGAACCTTCTACAATAATTTCACATAAGTCACGTAGCTTTGCCTCAGGTCCAACTGATTCAATTGTAAGTCCAACAACCTTAACAACCTTGCCAAGGGATTTAAAATAATCCTTATCAATAAGCTGCATCAGTGAATTTTGGTCCAATTTTCTTCTCCTTAGCTTAAGGCTTTTATTTCTCTTATAAGATTATCCAGTTCTGTATCAATGCTACAATCAAAAATACCACCATCTGTTTCAATGATACATTGACTGTCATTTAGAAGGGGATCTGCAATAATATCAAGACCTACCTCTGTACCAACCTTACCCTGGATTTCATCCTTCTTACTTTTTATAAATTCTGCATTTGCGTCACTGACCTTAATCTGCATTTGTCCAGTGCGCTCTATTTTCATAATACAATGGTCAAGCAAATGATAAATAACTTCTTTTCTGCCAGAAAGCTCCGCCGAAAAAACATGTTCAAAAACAGGCAAACACATTTCAACTATTTCACGCTCCATTTGAAGCTGGCGCTCCATAAACTCATTTTGTATTTTATCGATTTCAGCCTGCATTTGAGCCTGAGAGTTTTGCAATTCAACTGCCGCTCTTTGAGTTCCTTCGTTATAGCCTTCCTTTTCTCCATCCTGACGAGCCAGATTTTTCATGGCATCTGCGTTAAGCTGAGCAGCTGAAAGAATCTCCTGAGCCTGAGAATTAGCATCTGCTATTATCTGATCGGCTTCCATTCTTGCCTGTTCTAATATTTCCTCTGTCTGAGCAGACATGTCAGGTTCTTCCTTTTGAGCAATAGTATCAACCAATCCAAGAAACTCATCTGTATCCATTCCCTCAGGAATTTCTTCCCCTGACTCTCGCATGGCTGCAAGACGACGTTCTCTTTCTTCGTCTAATATTTTTGCTTTATATTCATTTTCTTGCTTTAATATCAACTGCTTGGCAAGCTCGTTAGAGTCAATAACAAGTCGCTCTCTCTCGCCTTCCTCGTCAACAGAATCTGGAGCAACAGTAAAGCCATAAATGACATTTTTACTAGACAACAAGTTCGTCTCCTCCACCTCTAGATATTACAATTTCTGCAGAGTCTTCAAGCTTTCTAATGATACCTACAATCTTTTGTTGTGCTTCTTCAACATCCTTCATACGAACAGGTCCCATGAATTCCATATCTTCCTTTATCATGGCTGCAAGACGTGAAGAAAGGTTTTTAAAGATTGCTGCTTGAACCTCATCATTTGCACCCTTAAGAGCAACACCAAGGTCAGAGTTATCAACATCTCTAAGGACACGCTGAATAGCTCTATCATCAAGCAACAAGATATCCTCGAATACGAACATCTTCTTTCTGATTTCTTCTGCAAGCTCTGGCTCTTCGATTTCAAGTGATTCCATGATACGTTTTTCAGTACCACGATCAACAGTATTCAAAATGTTAACAACAGCATCTACACCACCAGCAATTGTGTAATCCTGATTAATAAGTGATGAAAGCTTTCTTTCAAGAACTCTTTCAACTTCTTTGATAACCTCAGGACTGGTTCTGTCCATCATAGCTATACGTTTTGCAACATCAGCCTGTTTTTCAGGAGGCAATGCGCCAATAATAAGTGATGCTTGCCCAGCTGAAAGGTAAGAAAGAATCATTGCTATAGTCTGTGGATGTTCATCCTGTATAAAGTTAAGAACCTGAGCAGGTTCAGTTTTTCTAATAAATTCAAAAGGTCTAACCTGTAGAGATGCAGTAAGCTTAGTAATAACATCCTGTGCCTTATCATCTCCAAGAGCTTTCTCCAAAAGTTCCTTAGCGTAACCAATACCGCCTTCTGCAATATATTGCTGAGCCAAGCAAACCTGATAGAACTCTTCAATAACTTCTTCCTTGAGTGCTGGGGAAATACTTCTCGTATTAGCAATCTCAAGTGTAAGCTCTTCAATTTCCTCTTCCTTGAGATGCTTAAATATCTGAGCAGACTTCTCCGGTCCAAGGGCAATTAAAAGTATAGCCGCCTTTTGCACGCCATTTAAATCTTCAGTCGCCATAAATTATGCTCCCCAATCCTCGTTTAACCAATTTCTAAGAAGCTGAGCAACAGCTTCAGGTTTTTCATCTACGAATTTTTCAATAAGTAGTCGAGCCTCGGACTTTTCAGTGTAGCCAATATCCTCAAGCTCTTCTTCCTCCTCTTCCTGAGTAGAAGCAATTAAATCATCAATTGTAAGCTCTTGCTCCACTGGCTCCTCTTCCTCTGTACGAAGGCTTCTAAATACAACAAAGCCAAGCATGAGGAATATCAAAGCAGCAAGAACAATCTGTAATATATCAGTAAGTCCAATACCAGAGCCCTCTGAATACTGGAACATAGGTATCTCGTAAGCAACAACCTTTACACTAGTAGTTGGAAAGCCTGTGGCCTGTGCCACAACTTCAATAATATCGTCAGATACCTCCATCTGAACTGGGTCTGAATTTGCATTAACAAATTCGTCGAAGGTCTGTCCCAATTCATCAAGAGTACCGTCGCTTTCCATCTTATCCTGGTTATAAATTGCATAAGTCTTGCAGGTAACAGAAATAGACGATTCCTCCAAAGCTCTCTTACCCATTTCATCCTTGTGAGTAGTAATTCTCTCATCAGGTAGATAATCCTTATAAAATTCCTCAGTAGATGTTTCTGTGGTGGAACCGTCCTCAATAACATAGGTTGTGTCATCATCATTAGAATCAGTTCCAGGCACACCACCAGAACCTCCGACAGATTCAGAGGTGGAACCAGACTCACTGTCTAAATACCCCTCTGTTCGTCCCTCATCAATTGAGTAATCATAGTCAACATAGCTATTTTCATCAAAATTCATTGAAAGATTAACACCAACAGAAATGTCATCATAAAGATTAGTGCCATCTAAAACAGTATGTACTCTGTTGGCAATTTCACTGCTAGCCTTTTCTCTGGCATCTTGATTGCCGGCTGCTGTGGTAAGTAACTGAGTCTCATCATCCCCAGAGTAAAGCATATTTCCATCTGTATCCATAATGGCAATATTTTCATCGTCAGCGTTACCCAGGTTAACAGCCATAAATCTAGCAAATGCAGCGGCAGTTTCCTCACTAATTGGAGTATTTAAATCTAATGTAACTGTAGCCCAAGAAGGCTGCTCTTTGGCAATCAAAGTACCATCCTGCTCAGGAATATTCAAAATTACAGTTGCATCATCAACCATGCTTTGAGTTTCTAAAGCCTCTTCAAATTTTTTCTCCAAATATAGCTTATATTTCTTTTGTTTGTCAGCCTCTGTTGTTGAAAAGCTACCATCGATGGCATCATCAATAGTATAGCCTGATGCTGGAATGGAATTAGAGCCAAGCAAAACATTAGCATTACCATAATCCTTGTCTTCAACGTAATAGGTGAAGCCATCCTCGCTAGTCTCGTATTTTATTCCTTCGCCATCAAGAAGCTCTCCTACAGCGGCAGCTTGTGTTCCGTCTTCACACTTTACAAGCTGAACCATAGTAGGCTGTGAAATAACTACTCCTAAAATAATGAAGGACACGATAACAACAGCAGTTATTGATATAATCAAAATCTGCTGTCGTCTAGTAAACTTTCTCCACCATTCAAGTATTCGATTTAAAATTCCTTGAATCTGTTCTGGCATATAATCTCCCTTTACCTAAAACTAGATTTGCATCTGCATTATCTGTTGATATGCTTCTAATACTCTATCTCTAACAGCTACAGTATACTGTAGTGCAATATTTGCTTTCTGTTCAGCCACCATTAAATCATGAGTATTATCTGTCTCACCAAGCATAAATGCCACTTCTTCTCTATGAGCCTCTTGAACCTGAGTGTTTGTATCATCCAGTAAGCTCATTACAGAATTAAGCATACTCTGAAAGCCTTTTTCGGCATCTACCTTTGTTTCGTTAGATGTAACTGGCGTAGCGCCATATAAACTTTGAATAGAAGAAACGTCCATTTAATCTCCTCCCACAAGTGGGTCCCTCCTTATATTTGATGAAGAAGTGCCATTTAAAGATTTGCTTCGCAAATGGGCACTTCAGGATATTAAGGAATCCTCCCACAAGTGGGTCCCTCCTTAATATATTATTTACTGTCCAATCTGGATTCCTGAGGAAGCCATTGATTTAATTGCCTGGAAGGCAGTCACATTAGCCTCATAGGATCTGCTGGCGTCGATAAGGTTAGTCATTTCTGTAACAGTATTTACATTTGGATAAGATACATACCCATTTTCATCAGCGTCCGGATGTGATGGGTCGTATTCCATAATAAAATCTGTTGTGGTGTCCTCTGAAACCTTTGAAACCTTAACACCGTTGCCAAGATAAGCGGCAGTGCTGTCCTTAAGGATATTTCTAAAGGATGGAACCCCTGCTTTTAATTGTTTTTCCTGGAAAGTAACAATCTTTCTTCTGTAGGGACCGCCATCTTCTGTACGTGTAGTGCTAACATTTGCTATATTTTCGGCAATAACATCCATTCTAAAACGCTGTGCTGTCATGCCGGTAGCTGCTATATCAAAAGGTTGAAATAATCCCATAGCTTTAACCTCCTACAAATCTAATTATTTAGTCAAAACTGATTTAAACCTATTTACTTCGTTTGTGATGCTTGTAGTTAGAGTCTGGTATCTAAGCTGTTCTGAAGCAAGCTCCACATTTTCAGTATCCATATCTACATTATTTCCATCAAGACGGTATGAGTAATTCTCGTAGTCAGTGTATTCGATGCCGTCAATGTGATTTCCATCATCATCTAATTTATTTACAGCTCTCTCCAATGACCTATCGTGTGTATTAAGAAGTTCTTTTCGAAGAACACTTTCAAACTCAATATCCTGTCTTTTATATCCAGGAGTATCATTGTTTGAAATGTTGTTCATAATAAGAGTTTGTCTTTGCCAACTAACATCAGCAGTGTTATCCATCATATTAATAAATCCAAAAGCGTCTGAACTAATCATAATATAATCCTCCTAGACTACTTTAATTATAAATTATATGTAAAAAAACACAAGGTATTTTTTACATCATATTGTATATTTTAAATTTATCAGCCACTAGAAATAGTATTCGCAAATGATAATTATACAATATAATTATTTTAACCTATATTTGTGTAAAAGTTATGATTTATAAATAAAAAGCAAAAGGGACCTACCTCAGTAAGTCCCTTTAAATCCTAAATCCATTTATTATTTATTTTTCTTAATTTCATTGAGTTCATCAAATACAACATCATTTAATACCTTGATATATGTACCCTTCATTCCTGATGAACGGGATTCAATAACACCAGCCGACTCAAACTTGCGAAGAGCATTTACAATAACAGATCTTGTTATACCTACTCTATCGGCAATTTTTGATGCAACCAACACCCCTTCATTACCATCTAATTCATCAAAGATATGAATGATTGCTTCAAGCTCTGAATAAGAAAGTGTTGAGATTGCGCTCTTAACAACCTGGAGCTTACGATTTTCCTCTGCAGATTCCTCATTTACTGAACGCATCATTTCAAGGCCTACAACTGTTGTACCGTATTCGGTAAGAATGATATCATCAATATCGTACTGTTTGTCAAATCTGTAAACAAATAAGGTTCCAAGTCTTTCTCCAGCTATATCTATTGGAGCAATTATAGCTGAGTACATATCAATGTCAGCCTTTTCAAACCCCAGCGTCTTTAGATTTACATTTTCCTTTGTAGATAAAATAGAAAGCAATCTCTCGTTTAAAAGAGGGTCAATAAATCCTCCCACCTCATCAACAATAAGCTCACCTATTTCTGTTGTGTTTGGAAGATGAGATAATCCAAGAACTTTACCTTTCTTTGAAATTACAAGCACTGATGAATCCAAGATTTCAGTAAGTACAGAACAAATATCATTGAAGACAACCTTCGATGAATTGTTATTATGTAATAGTTTACCAATCTTTCTTGTCTTATCTAATAATTGTACGCTCATTTAAACTATGTTCCTCCTAAATCTAATCAAAATGACAATTTAAAAATATATTTTGCGAAATTTGTATGTATTATAGCACCATTTGAAACAAATTACAATTAAATTCAGAATATTGTAACTATTTATTCTGGCTAACAACAAATCTACACTCATCATTGGCACAAACCAATTTATTACCCTTTTCAACCATGTAGGTTCCGCACTTCGGGCATTTTTCTGTTGTTGGTTTCGACCAGCTAACAAAATCACAATCAGGATGATTAGAACATCCAAAGAATTTTCTACCCTTTTGGGATTTTCTTATGACAACATCACCACCGCATTTTGGACATGGCACGCCAATTTTTTCAAGGAATGGCTTAGTATTTCTACATTCTGGGAAGCCTGGGCAAGCCAGGAATTTACCATGAGGGCCAAACTTAATAACCATGTTTCGCCCACACTCCTCGCAGATTACATCTGTAACCTCATCATGGATTTCAACCTTAGCAAGTTCTTCCTCTGCCACCTTAACAGCTTCCTCTAAATCCGGATAGAAGTTTCTAACAACTGATTTCCATTCTACTGTGCCTTCCTCTACCCCATCTAGAAGCTGCTCTAGATTTGCAGTAAATTTATCGTCAACAATTATAGGGAATGAGGCAACCATTATGGAATTGACAACCTCACCTAATTCAGTAACAAATAAGTTTCTTGCTTCTTTTGTAATATAATGACGCTTTAACAGAGTTGTAATTGTAGGTGAATATGTACTAGGTCTACCTATTCCCAGTTCTTCCAAGGTTTTTACCAAGGATGCCTCTGTAAAATGTGGAGAAGGCTGTGTAAAATGCTGCTTTTCTTCAAAACTGTTGAACTTTAGCTTTGTGTCCTCAGTAAGCTTTGAAAGTGGATGAGTCTTTGAATCTTCTTCATCATCAGCAGAAACATAAATCATCATGAATCCATCAAATTTTACAGAAGAATCAGAGGCTGTAAACACTTGATTCTTAGCCTGAACATTTATAGAAACAGTATCGTAAATTGCATTCGCCATTTGGCTGGCAACAAATCTTTTCCAAACAAGCTGATATAATCTGAACTGATCTCTAGTTAAGCTTTCCTTAATCTCAGAAGGAATCAATTCAATATTAGCTGGACGAATTGCCTCATGAGCATCCTGAACCTTACCAGAATTCTTTTTTGAAGCACCTACATTTGCAGATAAATATTCCTCACCATAGTTACCTTTAATAAAATCTTCAGCTGCTGCTCTAGCTTCGTCAGAAACTCTTGTAGAGTCAGTTCTAAGGTAAGTAATTAAACCGATGGTTCCGTGTCCCTTTACACTAACACCTTCATACAATTGCTGAGCGACACTCATTGTTTTCTGGATTGAAAAATTTAAAGCCTTTGATGCTTCCTGTTGCATTGTTGAGGTTGTAAAAGGAAGTGGTGCTTTCTTTTCTCTAGTACCTCTCTTTATTGAAGCAATGCTATAAGACGCACCTTTCAGCTCAGACATAATCTCATCAAGACTGGCCTTGTCAGAAATGTCTCTTTTACCATTTGTATCACCATAATACTTTGCTATAAATGGCTTTTTTGCTCCTGCAGCATCAAGCAAAACATCTAATGTGTAGTATTCCTGAGGAATAAATTGTTCAATTTCCTTTTCTCTATCACAAATTATCCTAAGTGCAACTGATTGAACACGTCCAGCAGAAAGACCTCGTTTAACCTTTGCCCACAAAAGTGGTGAAATCTTATATCCAACCATTCTGTCAAGCATACGACGGGCTTGCTGTGCATCAACCAAATCCATGTCAATTTCTCTAGGATGCTTTAATGAATTCTTAACAGCTGTCTTTGTAATCTCGTTAAAAGTAATTCTATAAACCTTTTTATCCTGCAAGTTAAGGGCGTGAGTAAGATGCCAAGAAATAGCCTCTCCCTCACGATCGGGATCAGTTGCCAGATAAATCTTATCAGCTTTTTTAACTTCCTTTCGAAGAGCTGCTAACAACTCTCCCTTTCCTCTAATTGTTATATATTTAGGCTCGAAGTCATTATCTGGGTCAAACCCAAGCTGGCTTTTAGGCATATCCCTAACATGCCCCTGGGAAGCCATAACCTCATAATTACTTCCTAAAAATTTCTTGATAGTATGCACCTTGGCAGGCGACTCAACAATAACCAAATTTTTTGCCATTTGAAACTACTCCTAAATAACCTAAAATAGAAATCGGTTCTCACTATACAACAATATTTTTTTATTTTCAAGAAAAACTTTATATATTGTTAGAGCAATTTATGTAAAATATGTTATTATTCAGCCTAAATTTCAAAATGTTTATATGTATTTTTCCTTATTTCACATAATTATTTTTAAAAACCTCTGTTAATAGACCATAGCGTTCTAATGAAAATACAATAGATAAAAGCTCCAAATAATCCATTTTACTTTCCTCTATAACTGTAGAAATACTTTTTGGATAGTCGTCAAACAATTCATATACCTTCTTTTGTTCTAATGTAAGCTTAGGCATTTGACACTCTTTTTTAGTTCTCTTTAAATTATCAGCTCCATAAGTATCTACTATTTCACCAATAAACGTATCTATATCATATATAACACCAGCCCCCTGAGCTATCAGCTTGTTAGCCCCTATGCTTAATGAGTCGCCAACCCTACCAGGAGTCACATATATATCCTTTCCCTGCTCCAGGGCAAAATCAGCAGTAATTAAGGACCCTGATTTTTCTCTGGCCTCAATAACTATAACAATATCCGATAAAGCCGAAACAATTCGATTTCTTCGGGGAAAATTCATTGCCAAAGGGCTTGCTCCCATTTGGTATTCAGATAAAATTACTCCATTACCTGCAACAATTTCTTCATATAATAATCTGTTATCTGCAGGATATATTACATCACACCCACTTCCCAACACAGCCACAGTACTTCCACCGCCATTTAGACAGCCCCTATGTCCATAAGCGTCTATTCCTCTTGCCATTCCGCTGATAACTGTAAATCCATTCTCTCCTAGCTTTTGACCTAGACTTTCTGCCATTCTTTTGCCATAAGCACTACATCTTCTTGCTCCAACGATTGACACGGTATTATGAAATGTAGGTAGCTTCCCCAAATAATATAAGCCATAGGGTATATCATATATGTTTTTTAGCTTATCAGGGTATTTTTCATCTTCCATAGTAATAAATGAAAATGGCGAGTGTAAGAATTTCTCGTATTCTTTATTCAAATCAAATCTGTTTCTATCTAATATGATTTTATCTGCCGTTTTTTCATCAAGCAATCCAGAGTCAAGGAACTCTTTTTTATTTGCATGAAAAATATGATAGCTATCATAAAAATAATTTATGAGTTTTGCCTTCTTACCATATGTTATGTCCTCATTTCGCATAAACCAATATTGATAAATCGAATTATCCATTAAACGACTACCTCCCAGTACCTTTTATCCAGGCCTCTATAACAAATAGCCTCCTGCAAATGATTAAGCTGTATTTCTTCACTATTTTCCATATCTGCAATTGTTCTGGCTACCCTAAGTACCTTGTGATAGGTTCTTGCTGTAAGGTTGTATTTTTCATACATCGCTTCCATATAATTCATATTATCCTTAGATAGACCACAAAACTTTTCTATAAAGCCACTGGGAATTTGACTATTAAATTTAAAACCATAGGCCTCATAACGGCTTTTTTGCATACTATGGCATTTTATTACTCTTCTTCGAATTGCCTCTGAGCTTTCATTTTCTTGTTTGTCAGAAATCTGATTAAAATTTAAAGTAGGTGCTTCAACGCAAATATCAATTCTATCAAGTAGTGGCTGAGATATTTTGGACAAATACCTTTGAATAGATTGTCTTGTGCAATGACATCTATTTAAATCTGGATAATAACCACAAGAGCAAGGATTCATTGCAGCAACAAGAACAAAATCCGCTGGATATGTAAAGCTGCCTGCAGCTCTTGATATATGAACCTGCTTGTCTTCAAGAGGTTGCCTTAATATTTCAAGAGTCCCTTTATTAAACTCGGTAAGCTCATCTAAAAACAATACACCTCTATGAGCAAGAGAGATTTCCCCTGGGTGAGGATTGTGTCCCCCTCCTACAAGTCCCTGAGCTGAAACTGTATGATGAGGACTTCTAAAAGGTCGATATTTAATCAATCCCTGTCTCTCATCAAACATTCCGCAAACAGAATATATTTTTGACAGCTCCAGCTGTTCCTCATTATCCATAACCGGAAGAATTGAGGGAATACATTTTGCAATCATTGATTTTCCGGCGCCAGGGGGTCCCACCATAAGCATATTATGCATTCCAGAAATAGCTACTTCACAAGCTCTCCTAAGGGCTTGCTGTCCATTAATCATCGAAAAATCAAATTCGTTGAATATTTCATCCTCATTAAACCCAGGATTTTCTGACTCATCAGTTTTATATACACCACTATTAAGTATTTCTATAACTTCACTAATGTCTTCTACACCAATAGTTATTAAATCTGAGACCAGTCTTGCCTCCAATAAATTTTTCTTTGGGACAATCAGAATCTGCAAATTATTTCTTTTTGCTTCAATTGCCATCGACAACACACCGTTAATGGGCTGTATTTTGCCATCAAGACTTATTTCTCCACATAGGCATATTGTTTGTAGCTCATGACATTCAATCACTCCTATGGCCGATAAAATAGCCACAGCAATAGGTAAATCGAAGCCTGCTCCTGTTTTTCTGATACTAGCAGGGGATAAATTTACTGTGATTCGTTTTATAGGAAGCCCATAGCCTGCATTTTTAAGAGCCGCCCGGACTCTTTCCTTGGCCTCTTTCACTTCCGAAGAAAGATATCCCACCATTTCAAAAATGGGCATACCTTCAGAAATATCTGCCTCAACAGATATCAGCTTAGAATCGATACCATAAATGGTAGCCGTATTTACAATACTATACAATTAAACTCCTTGGGAAAGTTATTGAATGTAATAAAAAAGACAGGAGTTATATTAGCATACTCCTGCCTTATTATCAATAAAAATTATAACATATTATCTAATACGCTCAGTTAAACCTAATTTCTTGTGAACCTTTCTCAATGTCTTATTTGCAAAATAAGATGCCTTCTCGGCATTTTCCTTAATGCACTCATTAATAAAGGTTTTGTCAGACTCAAGTTCAGCACATCTTGCGTGGAATGGCTCTAGCATATCTGCAACTGCTTCACCTACAGCCAGTTTAAAATCTCCGTAGCCTTTGCCCTCAAACTCTTTTGCTACTTCATCCATTGATTTATCTGTAACAACACCATAGATTTCCATTAAATTTGAAACACCAGGCTTGTTTTCAACATCATATCTAACCTCTGCATCAGAGTCTGTAACTGCCTTTTTAAACTTTCTAATGATTGTATCCTTATCATCAATCAAATAAATAGTGGCATTAATATTTTCATCAGATTTTGACATTTTCTTGGTAGGCTCTGCAAGTGACATAATTCTAGCGCCAGCCTTAGGGAAATAGCCCTCTGGAATGGTAAATACATCTCCATAAATATTGTTGAAACGCTCTGCCACATCTCTACAGATTTCAAGGTGCTGCTTTTGGTCAGCTCCAATTGGCACCAAATCTGTTTGATATAGCAAAATATCAGCTGCCATAAGAGCAGGATAAGTAAATAGACCTGCATTTATATTATCAGCATGCTTTGCAGATTTGTCCTTAAACTGAGTCATTCTGTTTAACTCACCCATGTATGTGAAGCAATCTAATACCCAGCCTAGCTCTGCATGAGCAGGTACATGAGACTGGAAATATATGCAATTCTTTTTAGGATCCAGTCCAGCTGCAACATACTGTGTGTATATACGTCTTGCATTTTGCTTAAACTCTGTAGGATTCTGGCGAACTGTAAGAGAATGTAAATCCATTACACCAAAGAAACAATCATATTCTTCGTTAAGGTTAACCCAGTTTTTTAATGCTCCAATATAGTTTCCAAGGGTAAGCTTTCCTGTAGCTTGCATACCCGAATATAGTACTTTTCTTTCCTTTTCCATCTTTTTACTCCAACTAGTTATTTATTACATAAAATATTTTTGCGAATATATTCATTTGTGGCCTTTTCACC
Source organism: Pseudobutyrivibrio ruminis (assembly GCA_015057305.1). GTDB lineage: Bacteria > Bacillota > Clostridia > Lachnospirales > Lachnospiraceae > Pseudobutyrivibrio > Pseudobutyrivibrio ruminis_F. The sequence goes on from SVES01000009.1 coordinate 63,143, forward strand.
GTGAGCAGCTAGATATTCAAGCATGTTTTCCAACAATGCTGCTGTATTTTTATGCATTAGATATTTGCCTTTACCTTTATTATAGTATTCTAAAGCACTGGCATCCGTATATGCTTCCTTTTGATAATTTTTACAGGCAGCTACTCTATCAACATACATTTCCACCACGTAATTTACTGGCATTTCCATACCAGTCATTTTATGGTCCTTATCTAAGCCGTAATCTATCCAATACTCAAAATGATGCTTATTTCTACCCTTATGATGCAACCAGGCTAAGGATACACCCTTGTCCTCTCGTTCCGCATTATTGGGGCTCTTGTCACCCTGATAATATTTTGCTCCAACCAAAAACTCAACAGGGCTATACTTAGATAGGTCATGCAATAACCCCTGTTTATATAGCCCCACTGCAAAGCACCCCTTCATAACCAAATGTCTATGATGTGTAATTGTCTTGAAATGTTCTAAGGCCTTCATCTATTTTTTCCCTTTTCGAACTTAATTCCTACAAGCACACTAATAGAATTGCCTGGAACCTTTATAGACTGTTGATCATGTATTGGCTTTGGTGAAAAATCTTCATCAATATATTCTGCGGTATTAAAGCATAAGCGCCATCGTTTACCAGGTGCCAGCAAAGGCAGCGCCATATCCACACTATCATAATGGAAATTATAGCAGACAAAAACCTCTTCCTTTTCATCTACGTAAGCTCCATTATATAAAACTCCTAGTGCCTTTTGTTCTTCGCCGATAGACATCATCCATGGCTCTGTTCCATGAAAGGACATATCAGGCAGCCCTAAGTGTCGATAATCATTCATTAAAAATGGAGACTCTACCCTAAGGCACTTGTGAGCCTTTCTAAATTCAACTAACTGTTTAACAAAGGTAGTCAAAGCTTCCTTTCCCTTAGTCTTAGAAAAAATGGTATAACCTATCTTATTATCCTGACAATAAGGGTTGTTATTTCCCATGTGAGTTGCCGCGGCCTCGTCAGCTGCTACAAACAGCGGCACACTTTGAGAAAGCATAAGTGCTGTAAAGGCGTTTCTCATTTCCCTAAATCTATTTGCATTAATGGTCTTATTTGAGGTTTTACCCTCTATGCCATAGTTAAAGGAATAGTTATTATTTGTTCCATCCCTGTTATCCTCACCATTGTCAAAATTGTGCTTTTCTCCATAGGAATAAGAATCCCACAATGAAAAACCATTAACATTGGCCATATAATTGACAAATCCATAGGCTGAATTTTGTCGGCGCATGTGGTTTGCATACTGTACCATGCTGCCATTCATATGATTTTCAATTTGCCTTGTAACATTCATGAAGGAATCATTGTAAACAAACAGGTGCTTTTTCCCCTTTTCATTTGCTAGAATTTCCTCTGGAATATATTCATAAAAAATCTTTGTCTCAGCAAGAAAAGGCTCATCAGCAATTCTGGCAATTGGCGCGCTACAGCCTACAATATGAAATCCATCAATGTGGAAATACTTAACATAATATTTTAGACATTCAATAATCATTTCCGCTGTGGTTTCAGCAGCAAATGCCATTTCCATAATAACTTCAATGCCATTTTTATGGAATGTAGACACCATATCTCTCATTCCATCTGTAGGTGTAGAGGAACCTTCAAAATAAGAAGCCTTTGGTGCAAAATAAAAAGCCTCGCCAAAGCCCCAATAATTTTTCTTTCCTGTAGATACAGTAACCTCTGTAACCTTTCCCTTTGAAGAAATATTTAGCTTTCTTTCAAGAAAAAGCTCCTCGAAATCATAAACTGGCATCAATTCAACAGATGTGATTCCCAAGCTCTTTATATAAGCAAGCTTTGATAACAGCCCCTTATAATTCCCAAGCTTTCCTTTAGCTGTACCTATGCCAGCTGTAAAGCCCCTCATGTGCAGCTTGTAGATAACCATATCTGCAGGTGCAATGGAAACTGCAGTATCCCTCCAAGGCTTTTCAATATGAGAAATACCAGAATATACCTGATATTTTAATTTCTCTCGACCAGCTACATCTCCCCAGTTTTCTCTACCTACTACAGAGGTTGCATAAGGATCCACATATTCCTTATCATCCTCCTTTATAAGGTAGCAAAGATTATCTATATCAACATCAGAGACTTCCACTGAATATACTCTACCAATGGAAAATTCCTCAGTAAGTTCTATTTTATTAATTATCTTCTTGGAATCTTTTTCTATAAGAACCAGCTCAGCCTTTTGAGTGTTAGGCTTGATAGATACTGTGATAACAACAGTATTTTTCTTAATAACTCTTGATCCATATTCTCTAAAATCGCCTCTAAATACATTCATAAATAAGCCTCTACTTTTAAAATATGTTGATAAATTTAGATAATAATATCTATATTTTACTATTTTCACTAGACAATATTCCTGATGAATTATATCATAAGGACATGTCTTAAACAAATAAAATATAGGAAGGGTCATAAAATGGACGAAAATGAAGTATTTCCAGTTGACAACGAAGATGATGATGTAGTTGTCACATTAAATTTAGATGATGGTTCTCAGGTTACCTGTGAAATTCTAACTATATTTGATCTTGAAGATCAAGATTATATAGTTCTACTTCCACTTGATAAAAATGGAGAGCCAAATTCTGAGGGAGAGGTTTACATCTATCGCTACTTTGAGGATGAAACTGGTGCACCTTCATTAGATAATATAGAATCTGATGAAGAATACGCTAAGGTTTCCGCACGCTTCGATGAAGTATACGGCGAAGACTTAGAGGAAGAAGAATAATTCATCTCATCCAAAAATCGGGACTTGTCCCGATTTTTTTTATTGGTGTAACTAATGTACAGGTTTCTTTTCGTTCTAGTAATGCCCACGTAAAACAGTCTCCGCTCTCCTTCTATATCTTCCCTATTCTCAGCCTTATTTGTAGGTATTACCCCCTCATTTGCACCAGCAATAAAAACATTTGAGAATTCAAGACCTTTGCTTGAATGTAGGGTATATAATCCAATCTTATTACTTCTATCGATTGCTTTATTTTTGTTTTCATAATCTATCTTTAACCGCAGCTCATTTAGCCTTGTAATAGCCTGCTTTATTGTACGTAAGCCCTTAAACACCGATTGAATAAAGTCTATTACGGCACTATATTCCTGATAGTCAGTGCCTTGCTTTAAAGCCTCCTCTTTTAGATACAAATCATATCCCATTACATTTTTAATATAGCTAATAGCGGCACAAGGCGACATCCGTGCTATTAGCTTAATATCAGTCTCCAAAGCTTCAACCTTCTTATAGCAGGAAACATTATCTCTATAAAATATTAGCATCCCCTGCAATGTTCCACCTTCTTCAACACTTCTTCTGTGCAAATATCTGTTAGGCTTATTAATAATAGACAAAAGTCTGGATTTGGTGCTATTTCCTATTGCAATTTGAAAAAAAGCTTCTATGTCATTAATTATAAAATGAGTGTAGATATTAGGCATTTTTTCCTTTAAATAAAATGGAATCCCTCCGCTAATGAGTTTATTAACTATGAATCTTGCATCTGAATGATTTCTATATAAAATTGCAATATCCTCGTAAGAGTATCCATCTTTTTTAAGCTCAATAAGCTTTTTGACAATCCCTTCTGCCTCCTCATCATCACTTGAATACTCATTAATCTGAATAATTCCACCCCCTGCTGTTCCCTTTATAACTTTATTAAATCGATTTTTATTACAAGAAATAAGCTTACCAGCTGAATGTACAATATTTATAGGATTTCTATAATTGTAATCAAGCAGTATTTGCTTGGCATCTGCATACTCCTCTAAAAAGTCCTGCATCAAATGTGGATTTGCGCCTCTAAAGCCATATATAGACTGGTCATCATCTCCCACACAAAAAATATTTTTACTTTTAGCAGAAAGGATTTTTATTAGCTGAAACTGAATATCGTTCATATCCTGCATCTCATCAACGAGAAAATACTTAAATCTATCCTGCCACTTACTAAGAATTTCAGGCCTATTGATGAATAATTCGTAGGCTTTTGTTAGCATATCATCAAAATCTATTAGCTTATATTTTTTCTTAAGCTCGGTAAAGGCCTCATTAAACTTTGTAAAATCCTCTTTATCAGCAAACTTCGGCCTGTAATCTAAAAGACTATTAATTGAATTATTAAATAAGGATAATTCAGTTGAGAAACCATTTATAATAATGGCATCGTCATCAGGTAATTTTGCCTGATGCAAAGCTTCTTTTATAAGCTTATTTCTATCATTTCCCATCAGGATATCTGATGGTCTATAGCCTAATTCCTTTTGCAAAATCCCCCAAAATAAAGAATGGAACGTTCCAAAGGTTACAGAATAAATATCATCTGATAACCTATCGAAACGTTCCTTCATTTCAATTGCAGCTGCTTTAGTAAAAGTAATTACTAATATATCTTCAGCCGGGACACCAGATTTAATAAGTTCATAAATACGTTTGGTAAGCACTGCAGTCTTACCACTACCAGGACCTGCCAATACTAAGCAGGGTCCCTCCTTGTGTAATACAGCTTCTTGTTGGCTTCTATTAAGCTCCATAATCCTCCTAATAGACCAACTTTATTGTAGAAAATGTAAATAAGGCGTCCTAAACCTTTTTAATTATGACAGCTTTTCAATAGCTGCTTTGATACGTTTAATGGATTCCTCTTTTCCAAGAATCTCCATAAGCTCTGTTGCGCCGCCAGGAGTCATCTGTTTACCAGAAACAGCTGTACGTACTGGCCAAAGCACGTATCCGTTTTTATATTCATGCTCTGCAGCAAATCCAGAAAGAAGTGCATACAATGCATCATTTGAGTAATCATCCTGAGCCTCCAATACTGGAAGAAGCTCCTTTAATACAGCCAGTGAAGATTCCTCATTTGTTTTCATCTTTTTATGAATGTACATAGAAGAATCATATTCAGGTACTGCATCAAAGAAATCTACATGCTCTTTTATGTCAGGGAATATTTCTATTCTGGTTTGAACCATCTTGGCAATTTTCTTTAAATCGTAATCACCTTTAATATATTCCTTGAGATAAGGCTCTGCCATATCGTAGAATTTATCAAAATCCATAGCCTTCATGTATTCGCCATTCATCCACTTTAGCTTTGTGATATCAAATACAGCTGGAGACTTTGAAATACGATGATAATCAAATTCCTTTACAAGCTCTTCAAGTGAGAAAATTTCATTGTCATTTTCAGGTGACCAGCCTAAAAGTGCAACGAAATTAACAACTGCTTCTGATAAAAAGCCCTGTTCAATCAAATCCTCATATGAAGAATGTCCTGAACGCTTTGAAAGCTTCTGATGTTCCTCGTTTGTAATAAGAGGACAATGGATGTATTTTGGTACCTCCCATCCAAAAGCTTCATATAATCGATTGTATTTTGGCGATGAGGAAATATACTCATTACCACGAACTACATGAGTGATTCCCATCAAATGATCGTCAACAACATTGGCAAAATTGTATGTAGGATATCCATCAGATTTTATAAGAATCATATCATCCAATTCTGCATTATCAACAGTAATTTCCCCGTATAGCTCATCCACAAAGGTAGTTGTACCTGTGCGAGGATTGTTCTGTCTAATAACATATGGCTTGCCAGCAGCAAGATTAGCCTCTACCTCTTCCTTTGAGAGATTAAGGCAATGCTTATCGTAGATATGAATTTCCTTGCCGCCAATAACCTGCTTACATTCCTCAAGACGCTTATCATCGCAGAAGCAATAATATGCCTCACCTTTTTCTATAAGCTTTTTAGCGTACTCAAGGTATATTCCCTTTGCCTGTCTTTCAGACTGAACATAAGGACCAAACCCCTTATCCTTATCTGGACCTTCGTCATGAACAAGACCTGTAGCAGCAAGTGTACGATAAATAATATCTACTGCCCCCTCTACAAGACGTTCCTGATCAGTATCCTCTATTCTCAATATAAAATCACCATCTTCGTGCTTAGCAACAAGATAAGCATAAAGTGCTGTACGCAAGTTACCAACATGCATTCTACCTGTAGGTGATGGTGCAAAACGTGTTCTAACCTTACTCATTTATAAATCCTCTCATAAATATTTGAATTTGTTTTAAATGCAATCCTTAATTATTCTATACTAATTTTTATATTTTTCAAGTGCGTAGATTATAAACAAAACTATTGTTTAAGCTGTAATCCTGTTTTATAATTTTCACATGATTACGTCAAAAATAAAAAAAGAAGAACTGGATGATTTTTATCAGTCAAAATTTGAATACTATAGAAATGTAAGTGGATACTCAGCAATGCTCATAGCCCTGCTGGAAATGACTTATTTCGTCACCGATTGCCAAATATTTGGCAGGTTTGCATACGAAACCTTGGTACCAAGATTTTTTATTGCCATTCCTCTATTGATATTTTGGTATTTTTATCCACAAATACAAACCTATAAGCTTGGCACCTTATGCTATTATATTTTTCCACATGCTGCTATGTGGTGCACTATTTGGGCAATTTGGTATCTGCCAAACAGGGATTTTGCCAGAGAAGGCTTTATTATAATGCATTTTGCTTTCTTGGCAATCGGAATCGCCACCCCTTTGAAGTACCACATTATTGTTCACGCCTGCTTACTATTAAATATAGTAATTTCCAATATGTGGAATCATTACGCGTCTTTTTCTTTAATGATTACCTTGGCTTTGCCTTTATACATTGGTGTTGTGCTTATGCTGTATATTTTGGAAAACTCCTATGCAGACCAGTATCTGATAAAGAAAAAGCTAGAGTATAGCTCTATTTCAGATGAACTCACAGGCGCATTTAATCGCCACAAGCTAGACGAGCTTGTTGATAAGTCCACTGGAAGATTTACCTTTTCTAAAAATACAGTATTACTAATGCTTGATATTGATTATTTTAAAAAAGTAAATGATACCTACGGCCATGAAGCTGGTGATGAAATACTGAAATTCGTAGTTTCGGAAATTAAAAATCAGGTTTACGGCAAGGATTACATTATCAGATGGGGCGGCGAGGAATTTATCATACTATTAGTTGATTACACCACCGACCAAGCCCTGAGATTTGCAGAAAAGCTTCGTGCTAGCATTGAAAGCTCAGATAACGGAATATGCCCTGTCACTATTTCTGTAGGTCTATGCCGATACAACAAAAATGAAAACTACCATGACACAATAGATAAAGCAGATCAAGCCCTCTACTATGCAAAGGAGCACGGGCGCAATCAAGTTATAAATTATGCTGATATGGAAAAATAAATACAAAAACCACCAGGTTATGGCAACACCTTCGTTACCAACCTGGTGGCTTTTTGATTCTTATTACAAATTGTTATAGCACAGCTACAAATCTAAGGAATGCATCCATGCCTTCTTTTGTATTTTTATAAACTCCCGCACACTCCAGCACTTCACAAAATACTTTTCCGATTTCCTGCTGAAGAATTTCATTTACATTTGATGAATCTATGCGGTCATAGTTCTTTGAAAAATCGTCAACCCAATCGGCGTGTTTTTCCAAAGCTTCATTGCTTCGCAAATCCTTGCCATTTACTATGTAATCAGCTAGCTGCTCCATTTCACTCTTAAGACGGCTAGGAAGAACTGCAAGCCCCATAACCTCTATAAGACCAATATTTTCTTTCTTTATGTGATGCAAATGTGCATGTGGGTGATAAACACCAAGAGGATGTTCCTCTGTTGTAATATTATTTCGAAGCGCTAAATCCAGCTCAAATAAATCGCCACGTTTTCTAGCAATTGGGGTAATTGTATTATGCTTCTCCCCATCAGTTTCTGCAAAAATAAATGCTGCCTCATCTGTGTAGCCTCTCCATGCATTTAAAATATGATCTGCCAAATCAATTATACGCTTTTCATCCTTGCACTGAAGTCTGATTACAGAAAGTGGCCATTTTACAATACCAGCCTTTACATCCTCGTATCCTTTTACAGTAAACTCCTTAATAATGGGAGCCTTTTCCATTGCAAATGTATAGTGTCCCCCCTGGAAATGGTCATGGCTAAGAATAGAGCCACCAACAATAGGAAGATCTGCATTGCTTCCAAGGAAATAATGTGGAAACTGCTTTACAAAATCAAAAAGCTTTACAAATGTAGCACGCTCAATTTTCATAGGCGTGTGCTGGCCGTTAAATACTATACAATGCTCGTTATAGTATACATATGGGCTATACTGAAAGCCCCATTTGCTATCATTTATTGTTATAGGAATTATGCGGTGGTTTTCTCTTGCAGGATGATTTGCCCTACCAGCGTAACCCTCATTTTCCATGCAAAGCTGACACTTTGGATATGCTGATTGTTTAGCATTTTTAGCAGCTGCAATAGCCTTAGGGTCTTTCTCAGGCTTGGAAAGGTTAATTGTAATATCCAGTGTTCCATATTCTGTTTCTGTAGTCCACTTTAAATCTTTTTTAACCCTGTATGTACGAATATAATCAGAATTTCGGCTCATATTGTAAAAATAATCTGTAGCAGCCTCAGCCCCTTCATTCTTATATATATCATTAAACTTATCTATTACCTGGGATGGTCTAGGACACAACTGGTTCATAAGCTTTGTATCAAATAAATCCCTGTATGTTATGGAATCTTCTATTATGCCACGCTTAACAGCTTCATCCAATAAATCCTTTAAAACATCTTCCAATACAATATTGCTTAAATCGCATTCAGGGTCAGTGTACTCATCCTCCTTCATACATTCAAGCAGTAAATTAGTAGTATAAATCCTCTCACATTCTGGTGTTAAACCAGTATCAATTCCATACTGTACCAGCTTCTTTATACTTTCCTGTAGCATAGTCTCCTCCCGACAATAAAAATTCCAGAGGACATATTATCCTCTGGAAACTATTTTACACCTTTTGGGTTTTCTAGTTCAAGTATTCTTTGAAGAAATAATTGTATTAGTTACTCCCAGATTGACGACAAATCAATCTCTAATCCAGGGTAAACTGATACCGCAAGCTTATCACAATGAATGTGAGTTTCTGCAATAAAATTATTCAGCTGCTTGTAAACAGTAACTACCTTCTTCTGTAAATCTACAATCCAATACTCTTTAACACCAATTTTTTCATAAACAACCATCTTTTGACCATAATCAAATTGCCTTGTAGATGGAGATGTTATTTCTATTACCATTAATGGCGCCGAATGAACTCCTTCGTCATCAATATTATTAGAATCACATACCACCATAATATCAGGGAGATAATAATTTTCATTTAATGATCTATCGATGTCATTACAAAAAAGCCTCGCACTTTCAGTAAATACTTCGCAAGAACCATTATTCTTTGCAATATACCCCTCTAATGCTTTTCGAATCACATTTAATGCTCTTACATGTCCTATCGAAGCACCGCTATCTAATATCACTAATTCCCCATCTATCACTTCAGATTTTTCTTTCATGTTAATAAAAGTATCTTTACTTACATGTTTTTCCTTTGGTAACATAATAATCCTTTCTTATCATCGCATTATTTATCACGGAGCAATATATATATAAACTTCCTTGCTTTTATTTTCTATTTAATAAAGATAATATGTTTTGGCAAAAGAAAAAATGCCCTTTCTTTATAAATTAAAAGCTATGGATATTTTACCATTACTATTATAAAACACAAAGACAAAATAATTATTGGACAAGGATTTTATAATCTAAAACAGGATTTTTGCTGAAATAATAAATTTTCCCAGCAAAAATCCTGCATCATAGGCCAACTTATGCAACTGCTTTTAACAAGTGTTTATATACTCTAGATTTTTTTATATAAATATCCCAATACATCACTATTAATGCCTGTAATAACGCTCCACAAATACCAATTATATAATGAGGGATATTCAATGAAAATTTTATCCTATCTAAAATATATTTATAACTTTTTTCAATAAAACTATTTTCAACATCTCTTAAATAGAAAATTGAACTTGTCATAAAATATCCTGAAAGCATAAAGAAATACTCCACTGCAAGATATCCACCAGGTATACCCCAGAAACAATGCGCTTTGCCAAAATGATATATCATAACAACTATAGCAAATATGAATCTATATAACTCAATTGCTCCATTCCTTTTCATAAACCATTATTTTCCCCCTCATCAAAAATTTATCCTCTTTTCCTCAACAACAATAGGTCGATTAATAGATCTAAAATTAATACTTAATATATACTCACCAATAAGTCCCATAAATACAAGCTGCACAGCACCAACTAAAAAAATACCTATTATCATAGGTGCTGAACCTGCATTAAAGTAATCCCAGTGAGTAATTTTTAACACAAGGTATACTATAGCAACAATTACATCTATCGCGCCAATAATAAACCCTAACCATGTCATGAGACGTAACCCCACCTTTGTGTAGCTAGTAAAGCTAAGCATAGCAGCGTCATACAATGTATAGAAATTATTATGAGTCTTTCCAGCTCTACGTTGTGGCTGCTCGTATTCTACTATTTTAAGATTAAATCCTTCACCATATTCTGCAACAATTCCTCTTATAAATGGCTGGGAATCATTTAATTCTCTGAGTAATTTTACAAATGATTTGTCGTATAATCCAAATCCCGTAAAATGCTCTATCATCTTAACTGATGACATATCCTTAATTAACTTGTAATAAATGGAACGAAGTAAATAAATAAAACCATTTTCTTTACTAGAAGACTTTACACCGCTTACTATTTTATGCCCCAGTTCCCACTCATGTACAAAAACAGGAATCATGTCAACAGGATCCTGAAAATCTGCACATACTGGTATTACGCAATCACCATCTAATGAACAAATACCATGAAATGGTGAATTAAACTGTCCAAAGTTTGTTACATTATAAATTGCTTTAAACCTTTTGCTTTTAATACATTGTTTTTCAATTAGTTCTCTTGTTCTATCTGTAGAGGCATTGTCCACATAGCAAATCTCGTAGTCGTACTGTGGCAAGCTTTTTTCTATTACAGCTGCAACAGCATCTCCAATCTCTACTATGTTTTCTTCTTCATTAAAACAAGGAATCATTATACTAATCTTTTTCATCATAAGTTCCTAATCTAATTCATAATTTACTTTAATGATAATCCATTTCCTCATTTGATTTGATTAACCTATAATCAATGTTATTCTTACATGGATCTTAAAGCAGTTTTCCCATTTTACTCCTCCATCATTGGAACAATCATTATGTTCTTCAGTTCTTCTCTAGGTAAGAATGGTGCCAAATCCTCTAATGGTGGACTAACCAAGGTTCCATCCTCAAGTCTCTTTGTAGAGCTCTTTGGTTCCCATACTTGCTTAGTATCTGTAAATATCTCACAGAAAACTGGTCCATCCAGCTTTAATACTTTATCAACCACTTCTTTCATTTCAGCGTTTGTATGAGCACTGTAGTAAGGATATCCAAATGCATCTGCAATCTTTTTAAACTCCGGGAACGACAAATCCCCTGATTCTTCACCAATGCCTACTTTACAGTGATTACTAAACAGATTGTTCTGTGTAATCCTGATTGAATGGTAACCATTGTTATTAATTAAAAACAGCTTGATTGGAAGCTTGTTAGTAATAATTGTCTGCAGTTCCTGTAGATTCATCATGATACTACCATCACCTTCGAGGCAAACAGTTTCTTTTCTGCCACCTCCAATACAGGTTCCAATGGCGGCAGGCAATCCATATCCCATGCTTGCCACAGCGCTATTGTTAGCCATACGACTGCCTTTTTTGATTACATAGGCCTGATTACCCACGACACAGCAAGCTCCATTTGAAACAGCTGTAAGAGAATTCTCTGGTAGGCTTCCACTCATGTATTTCATAAATGCATATACATTAGCACCTTCACCAGATTCCTGCCATTTATCCTCTGTAACAACTGGATAATTCTTTTTCCAGCTTTGGCAAATATCTAACCATTCACTACCCTTAAATAGTTTCTCTTCTGTTAGATTTCTATCCATAGCTTCAAGGAAGTCCTTGGCATCTGTGTGAATAGGCATATCCACATGAATGGTATGCTTTTTCATCTCAGCTGGGTCAATGTCAATCATTATAACCTTTGCTGCTCTAGCCCAAGTCTTCCAATTATAACCTACCTGTCTAATAGAAATACGAGTGCCTAATGCTATAATTAAGTCTGCATTTTGGATAGCCCAGTTACCTGGTCTATCACCCATATTTCCTGCACGGCCTACATAAAGCGGATTATCATCTTCTATTAAATCAACTGCATTCCAGTATGTCACTATTGGAATATTCAGCTTTTTAGCAACTTTTCTAAAAACATCGTATCCACCAGATAATCTAATACCGTATCTTGTATGAAATACAGGTCTTTCTGCTTTTTTTATTTCATTGATAACCTGAGCTATCACATCATCAGATACTTTTCCAGGAAGTTTTGCATCATCCTCTGTTGGGTCATAGCCCTTTAAATCGTCTGTCTCAATGAAAGAGCCTTGATAGTTAACAGGGATATCAATCCATACAGGTCCTGGTCTGCCTGTATTTGCCAAATGCCACGCTTTTTCTAATGCATATCTAATGTCTGTTGGTTCCTCTATCATGGTGGCATACTTTGTCATAGGCTCCACTGAACGAACAATATCGTATTCCTGGTCTCCCAGTGCTCTAAGCCTATCGCCTGTGTACTGCATGGCATATCTTGCAGTTGTGTCATATCTTACCTGCCCACTGATGATAAACATAGGAATAGAATCCAGCCATCCTCCAAGTACACCCGTAAGTGCGTTTGTGCCACCAGGACCAGTGGTAACACAAACTGCTGCTATTTTGTTGTCTAAACGAGCATAAGCCTCTGCCGCAATGGCACAGGCTTGTTCATGATGATTATATGTAACTGTCAAATCAGGGTGATGTCCAAGAGCATCATTCAGATGCATGGCTCCTCCACCAACTACGCTGAACACATCAGAAACACCATGTTCAACTAAAAAATTCGCTACGTAATCCGCTAATCTTATTTTCATAATCTATATCTTCCCCTTACTTGCTTACTGCCTCAATAATGACCTGTGCCATGTAATCAATCATGTCATCAGTCATTCCTGGATATACACCAACCCAGAATGTATTATTCATGATGTATTCTGTATTTTCCAGATTTCCTACAACACGGTATGCATCTGTATTCCTGATTTGATCAAAACATGGATGCTTAATAAGATTTCCTGAGAATAGAAGTCTTGTCTGCACATTATGTTCTTCAATATACTTTGTTACATCATTTCTCTTTACACCACTTTCTGGCTTTACAGAAATAAGGAAACCAAACCAGCTTGGCTCTGAGTTTTCTGCTGGTTCTGGCAGTATAAGTTTATCTGCGACTTGGCAATTTGCAAGCTTATCATGAAGCCTTGCCCAGTTATGGCGACGTCTTTCAATAAAGCTAGGGAACTTTTTAAGCTGTTCCACACCCACAGCTGCCTGCAAGTCTGTAACCTTTAGGTTATATCCAAAGTGACTATATACATACTTATGGTCATATCCCTGTGGAAGCTGTCCATACTGTCCATCATATCTATGTCCGCAGAAATTATCCTGTCCTGATGGACAAATGCAATCTCGGCCCCAATCGCGGAAAGAAAGTATCAATCTATGAAGCTGTGGATTATTAGTATATACACAGCCACCCTCACCCATAGTCATATGGTGTGGTGGGTAGAAAGATGATGTGCCAATATCTCCCCATGTACCAGAAAATCTAGTTTCTCCATCGATTGTATATTTTGTACCAAGGGCATCACAGTTGTCCTCTACAAGCCAAAGGTTATGCTTATCGCAAAATTCCTTTACAGCTTTAATATCAAATGGATTACCAAGTGTATGAGCAATCATAACCGCCTTTGTTTTTGGCGAAAGAGCTGCCTCAAGCTTTGTAACATCAATGTTGTATTGAGGTACTGTAACATCTACAAATACAGGAACTGCGCCATACTGAATCATAGGAGTAACTGTAGTTGGAAAGCCTGCAGCCACTGTGATAACTTCATCACCACGCTTAATCTGTCTATCACCAAGCTCTGGTGCTGTGAGAGTCATAAATGCAATAAGATTTGCTGATGAGCCTGAATTTACTAAATGTGCAAACTTCACTCCAATCCAACTTGCAAACTCCTTTTCAAACTGGTCTGAAAAACGACCTGTTGTAAGCCAAAAATCAAGCATTGCATCTGTAAGGGATTGCATTTCCTTTTCATCATAAACACGAGAAGCATAGCTAATTCTATCCCCTGGTTTAAAATTTGCCTTTGATTCCTTTGGCTCTTTAAAATCCCTATAAAACTCAGCGACCAACGACTTTATTTCATTTCGTGCTTCTTCTTCACTATTCCACTTAGACATCCTATTTCCTCAATTCCTTATTAATATTAATCCCACTTTTTCCATGGAGCTTTATTTGCTTTGAGAAGTCTTTCTAAAGCCTGCTTTTCTCTTAAATTATCCATGCATTGCCAATAACCACGATGAATGTAGCTCATTAATTCTCCTTCTTTTGCCAGCTTCTCTAATGGGCTTTTCTCAAAGACAGTTTCATCACCATCAATATAGTTAAATATTTCAGGATTAAGCACCATATATCCAGCGTTAATTGGCACTCCATCAGAAATTTCCTTTTCTCTGAAGGATTTAACTGCATTATCACCACCAATATCCAACACACCTTTTGACTGATCCTGAAGTACCGCAGTAAGAGTGGCAATTTTACCATGTTCTTTATGGAACTCCAATAGCTTAGAAATATCTACATCACAGACTCCATCACCATATGTCATAAAGAATGGTTCATCTCCAACGTATTCTTGTATTCTTTTTATTCTTCCACCAGTCATTGTATCTAGACCAGTATCAACTACAGTCACTTTCCATGGTTCCATATGTGATTTGTGAACCGTCAAATCTGAACGTCCATTTGAATAATCAAAAGTCACATCACTGTTGTGAATAAAATAATTAGTAAACCATTCCTTTATTACATGTTGTTTATATCCAGCGCAAATCACAAACTCATTAAAGCCATAATATGAGTATTCCTTCATGATATGCCATAAGATAGGCATCTCATCAATTTCAATCATTGGCTTAGGTTTATATGCTGATTCCTCTGCAATTCTAGTCCCATGTCCACCAGCAAGAATTACCACTTTCATTTCTTAATATCTCCCTCTACAGTCTTTTCTAACATAAATGTATTATTTTCAAACTTCCAATGAAGAAGTTTTATATCATGCTTTTTGTTATAGTCATCAACATAATTATTCAGATTTTCTAATGTATTCTCATCTATTACATCACCCGAATCTTCATCAATACCATCAGCATAATTACTATAATTATTATTTATAGTGCAGGTATAATACCCACTCACACCAGACCCCATTGGCAATTCATCCAAATTAACTAAAGCTAATGAATTTTCAACATAACCTACATTAAAGGCTACACCCCCGCCCATATATCCTTTAAGAGTGCCGCTGACGCAACAATTAAGCACAACACCGCTTCCTTTTCCAGCGATAATACCTGTGTTTTCTCCACCTACCCAGGCATTTTCTACATTAAGATTCAGTACTGTACCATTAAGATTTGCAAACAAACCTACATCTTTTTCCTCAACTAAAATGTTTAGACTTTTAATTGAATGTCCATTACCATTGTATATTCCTTCAAAAGGAATATCATCGTCTGCGCCTATAGGTTTCCATCTAGTCTCGCCATTTAAATCAATATCATCGGTTTGAATAAATACCTTGCCAGCAAATGATTCACCTTTATTTGTTAGGTCTCTTAGTTTATTCAAATCCTTAGCAGATGAAATCTGATATGGATTATCCACAGTTCCCTTCCCTTCAAAGGGATATGTTGATTTGCTTTTTGAACTGCTGTATATTGCTGTCATATTTTTTGCAGTTTTTCTGCTAATAAATGTTTTATCAACCTCAATACCATCGTTCAATTTATATACGAATACATTGTCTACTTGACCTATTAATGTATAATCCGTATCTTTTACATCTGAAAACCATTTTTGGATGTCACGTTGCCCGAGCCTCTTACCTCCTCTGAATGCCATTTCATGAACTTCCATACAATCTTCTATATCAGTCCAAACCACTATATCCGGTTCATTTCCTCTAAGTGACATCACTTCATTACTTGCATAATCATCTGCACAAACATCATAGAATAACACAGGAACCTCACCACTCATATTGTAATTATCTAAAAAGATGTTATATACTTTCACATAAGGAAAGCCCCAAATCACTGAACTTTCATCAGTATAATAATCAATTAGTTCTGATATTTTTTCGTATTTCTTTTTTTCCTCTTTACTAAATTTAAATCCTTTTAAACATTTAATATTTACTGTTTCCGTTTTCTCCCAAATTGGAGCTTCACTGTCCCCCCCACCAAGAATAGGAACATATCATTTTTTGTGGGACACAAGCAATTAAAAACAAAACTAATGGAATAATTCCTAATAGCTTCTCACCTTTTTTCTTTATTTCTACATCTCTAAAAGCCAAATAGACCCCAGCAGGGACAAGTAAAATAGCTGAAATTGTGATAACTCTTGATTCAGAATTATTCATAATTGTTGAATATCCAGCTCCAAATGCAGAAAAGGCTACTACAAATGCTTTAATATCATATTTTCCTCTTGAAACTATCAAATGATATATAATCCAAACTATTATTCCTAAAAAAATAAACGTAAGTATCTGTGGCATCCAATTAAAAATATTTGCATCTTGATACAATGAGTACAAAAAATCTTTTTTGTTAATAAACTGTATATTCAAAAATAAATTCAAATATTCATTCAAGAAGTCTTTAATATATATAGCAATGATAATTATATAAATCGTTTTTAAAGCACGTACCTTGTATATGCTAAAATACCTATCTAATAGAATAATAATTAAACATATAAGCAAAAAAGGAAGATTCAAACGGACCGTTTCTATAAGTTTAAAAAATAAAACATCTAATGGTGTCCCCTTTGAAGATGTATCTTTATATACTTGGTAAATATAATCATTAAGACCACCTTTTATAATAAAATATAAAAAGACAGGTAATACTGTGACTAAAACTCCCCCAACGATACTTGCAATAGTTTTTAAAACTTCTTTTTCGTATTTTATAAAGCAAAGTATCAGTAAGAGTAACCCGTAAGAAACAAAACCAGCAACTGCCCCCGTTTGTTTCTGTAAAAACATCAAGCCCCCTATTGCACCTGCAACAAAAGTCCAAATATATCTTTTTGCATTATTAGCATCCGTATAATCTGCATATTTAAATAATGTCCAACACATTAGTACAAACAATAACTGCTGTGTTTGATTATAATCTCCCACCAAATCATAAACATTTGCACTAAGTAAAAGCGTGGTAATCATACACCCGAACAGTGCAATAGTAGGTTCAACTCGTTTTATCAGCAGATAATAAACAAGCTCGATAACTAGCACTCTTTGCAAAAGTCTCCAAAATCGAAATACTATAAAATAGCCAAATGATAATTTCCAAAGAATAGCATCCTCAATTAACCCTAAAGGCGGTAAATAATAATAAAAATCTTTATATGGGACTTTTCCTTCTTTTATTAGTTCAACACAAAACTTTGTCCAGCCTTCAGATAAAGTGAAAGATTTATTAAACCAAATACAATTATAAATAACCACAAAAATACCAAGAAGTACCATGTGAATAATGATTATTTTTTTCTTATCAACTTTAATCATAAACATTCTCCATTACCCTGATAAATCTTTCGTTTCCTTTACTTAAAGCTTAAAAACATAGTTCATTATAGTAAAGATATTTACTAAATTCAATAGTAAAGATATTTACTAAATTACATAGTAAATTTTTTTACTATGTATACTTTCTCCTAGAGGAAGGGGTGAGTATAATTGGACTATATAAAAAGAATAAAAGATATTAGAGAAGACTCTGATTATACTCAAGAGTATGTTGCAAAATATCTCGGTACTTCTCAGACAATGTATGCCCGATATGAACGCGGTGCAAATGAATTACCTATTCATCATTTAATAAAACTATGTAAATTATATAATGTTTCTGCCGACTATTTATTAGGTCTAACTAAAGCAAAAAAATAAGAGGTCAAATTGACCTCTTATTTTTTTGAAGAATGTATTTCTCAATTAAAATATTCCAATATTATCCACAACCATAGATACACCTGAAATTATTAGAAAAATTATAACCAATTTCTTAACAAGCTTCTCGTTTAATACATCCCCACATTTCATTCCAAGAAACAGGCTTATTAGCATCACTGGAGCTAAAATTACAGCTTGTTTAATACTGTCAAATGTCATTACTCCTAGTGCTATATAGGATATAACCCTAAAAGTATTTTCAGCGATAAATACCATACTAAGGTTTGCTTTAAACTCTGAGCTAGTCCTAGTAATTCTACTTACAAAAGCAGCCACTAATACTCCCACACCAAACATTCCACACATTGCACCTGCAAGAATACCCATAGTTATATTAAAAACTTTATGACTATTTCCTGTGGATGAATTATATTCTCGATAAAGCATATCAATGCCTACGAGCGTAACCATGACACCAAATATCATTTTTACAATATTAGCATTTACATATCTTAAAACAAAAGCTCCAGGCAAGCTGCCAAGAATAACCACAATAATAAGTGGAATAACAATATTTTTATCTATATACTTTCTGTTTTTGTATGTAAGTATTACATTTGTAGGATATCCTAAAACTAATTCAACTGGAGAAATATTTACATTGTTAACTCCAAATCCAAGTATGGTATCAAATACCAATGTGTTTGCAAAACCACACAAACCTTTTATAAAAAATGCGCAAAATGCCGCAATAATCCAAATCAATTCTTTAACCACCTAAAACAATTATATCGTTAAATTAAAGGCGAATCTTTTTAGCAAAGTCCAAGCCCTCTTCACTTTCTTGGGCAATCAAAAGGGGCCTGCTACCTTTAATTTCTAAAAGATAATCTAGTACTTTCTTTTGCAAATCATCATTCATTCCCTCAAACAGGTTATCAACAACTATAAAATCACTTGGAAGAAACAACGCCTTTACCAGTTCTACTAGCTTTTGTTCAACAGCTTCAAGCTCTCCAACAGGGCATTCCATTTTATCAGCAAGCAAAAACCTTGATAATTCCTCAATTGCTCTTCCCTTGCTTGCAAATCTATGAGCTTTCTTCACGTTCCAAATAGCACTCTTTTTTAGGTTTAATTGTCCTTCCTGAGACACATAAGAAGTCTGTAGCGTAGGATACTTATAATCTCCCATCCTAGCCACCTTTCCCTCATCAGGTTTTTCTAGCCCCATAAATATTTTAAGAGCCGTAGTTTTACCTGAGCCTTTTGGTCCTACAAAAGCATAGCATCTGCCATCCTCTATCTCTACATTAAGATTATTTAAAATCTTTTGACCATTGAATGATTTATTTATATTTTCAAGTATTATTGTCATAATTTATCGCTCATTACTCTTTTTCAATAAAGCCTAAAAATGTTGTATTTTAAATTTATTTTGCGTACTTTTAACAGCACTTTATTTACTATATTATTACAATAATAAAAATTCAACCTATCTATATAGTTGGTTGTAAAAATAATGACTTTTTGGTTTTAGATTGTTATACCGATTTATTTTTACAACCATGTTTTATTATCAGCGCTAATATCAGCAGAAGGGTTACACAAAATCTGGATATCCAAGTAAATTAACAAAAAAAATCTGGATTCAGTGACAATCACCGAATCCAGTCTAATTATAAATCATCTATTGCATCTTTTATTTTATCTGCAAAGCCCTTCTTTTTCTTTTCAGCTTTTGTGGCTTTATGTCCACTAGAAAGACTATTTCCAGTCAGCTCATCAAACTTGCGAAGGGCATCTTTTGCTTCTTTCGAGAGCCCTGTAGGAACCTGTACCACAAGAGTAACATAATGATCTCCGCGAACATTTTTGTTTCTAAGTGATGGCATTCCCTTTCCACGTAATCTAATTGTAGTATCAGTTTGTGTACCTGGCTTGATTTCAGATGATACCTTACCATCGAGAGTATCAATAATAACCTCTCCACCAAGAGCTGCCTGAGCATAAGATATTGGTGCTGAAGAATATATATTCATATCTCTACGCTGGAAAATAGGATGATTTGCTACAATTACTTCTACAAGCAAATCTCCTCTAGGTCCACCATTTCTACCAGGTTCACCCTTTTCACGGATACGAACGCTCTGGCCATTATCAATACCTGCAGGAATTGAAACAGAAATCTTCTTCTTGCGGGCAACATAACCTGTTCCATTACAATCTGGACATGGTGTATCAATAACTTCACCTGTTCCATGACAGTCTGGACATGTGGTTACATTCTGAACCATACCAAAAAGTGACTGCTGAGACATCATTACACGTCCCTTACCGCCACACTTTGTACAAGTGCGCTTGCTTGTGCCAGGTTTTGCTCCTGAGCCATGGCATGCTGCACATTCTTCTTTTAGCGTTATTTCAAGCTGCTTCTCGCAACCAGTAGCAGCTTCTTCAAATGTAATATGCACTGCTGCTCTAAGATTAGCTCCACGCATAGGACCATTAGAAGCACGTCCACCGCCGCCTCCGAAGAAGCTTCCAAAAATATCACCGAAGATATCACTAAAATCCATGCCTGAGAAATCAAAACCGCCAGCTCCGCCACCGCCGTTTTCAAAAGCTGCATGACCAAACTGATCGTATTGGCGTCTCTTATCAGGATCCGAAAGAACTGCATAAGCTTCAGAGGCTTCCTTAAATTTCTTCTCAGCTTCAGCATCACCAGGGTTCATATCTGGATGATATTTCTTTGCAAGCTTTCTATATGCACTTTTAAGCTCACTTTCTGAAGCTGTCTTGGAAACTCCAAGAACCTCATAGTAATCTCGTTTTTGTTCTGCCATATTTATCAATCCTTTACATACACAAATACGCTGTGAAATAGCACTTTACTTTTCAAAGCTCCCGTAGGGCACCCTCCATACATCGCCAGTTACAGCTACAAGCCTTAGTATTTCTCCGCTCGACTAAAATGTCTCGCTTGAGAAATCTAAGAGCTTGTTGCTTACTGGCTTACGTTGAGTAAATCCACTCGTGCTTTCCTAGTATACTAAGCTATTTCACAGCTTAAATTACTTGCTATATATACTATACTTCTTTAAAATCAGCGTCTACGACGTCGTCGGCTGGGTTAGAGCCTGCACCTGCTCCAGCGCCTGTGCCTGCTCCTGTGAACTGGCTCATGTCTGGGCCTGCACCCTGAGCACCTGCTGCTCCAGCACCTGCCTGTGACTGCTCATACATCTTAGCAAATACCTTCTGAGCGCTTTCTGTAAGCTTCTCCTGAGCTGCCTTAAGTTCACCAATCTGTGAATCAGACATTTCCTCTGGAGTCTGGTACTGATCAAGTAACTTCTGAGCTGCTTCGATGTCAGCCTCAACAGCTGCCTTATCAGCTGCATCAATCTTGTCGCCTACTTCGTCAAGAGCCTTCTTTGTCTGGAATACAAAGCTCTCAAGATCGTTTCTAGTATCAACAGCTTCCTTACGCTTCTTATCCTGAGCCTCATACTCCTGAGCCTCTTTAACTGCCTTATCGATATCTTC
>SVES01000096.1 GCA_015057305.1 Pseudobutyrivibrio ruminis
CAAAGGAACTTGGCAAAATGAAAAAAGACGGTCTTATCGAAGTCAGGAAAAATCATTTTAAATTGATGTCCTGAATTTATCCATTTCGATAGCTATATAATCCTCGATATATAATGTGCTAATAAAAAATGATAGGGAAGTCAAGATTAAATATCAGACATTAGTATATTTCTAAACTCCTTCAGGCCTACCACCTCGCTTGCTGCCACCATCTGGGCGCCAATATTGCCAAGAGCTGTGGCCTCTGAAGGACCTGCTACAACTGTTTTTCCGGTGGTTTCAGCCGTAAGCTTATTCAAATATCCAGCCTTTGAACCGCCGCCAACTACGTTGATAATATTAAAATACTTGCCTGTAATCTTTTCTACCTCGTAGCAGGCCATTTTATAACAAACAGCCAGAGATTGGTAAATGACCTTTGCCAGCTCTCCTGGCGTTTCAGGAATCTTCTGTCCTTGATTTTTGCAGTAATCCTTTACCGCATCAATCATGGATGCAGGGGCAAGGAAGCACTCATCATTAGCATCCACTATAGAATCTATGTCTGCTGCCTCTGCCATTTCACAAAGCTCAGCAAACGAATACTCCTGCCCTGCTGCAATCAGCTCATTTCTAACAGACTGAATCATCCATAGTCCCATGATGTTTTTAAGGAAACGATAACGTCCCTCATAGCCACCTTCGTTGGTAAAGTTGGCTTCCATTGCATCTTTTGTACATATGGCCTTCATGTTCTCACAGCCTAAAAGTGACCATGTACCAGAAGAAATATATAGTACATTATCAGATGTGTTTGGAACTGCAAATACAGCTGAAGCAGTGTCGTGAGTAGGTGGAAGTACAACTTTGCAGTCAAATCCCACTTCTTCCTTAACTTTCTCAGAAAATCTGCCAATGCATGTGCCAGGCTGCTTAATCTCTCCGAATAAATCCTTATTAAAGCCTAGCATCTCAATTAGCTCATAGTCCCAAATCTTAGTTTCTGGATTGAGAAGCTGAGTTGTGGAGCAGTTGGTATACTCATTTGACTTCACACCTGTCAGCAGATAATGAAGATAATCTGGTACCATCAAAAAGCTCTTTGCAGCCTTCAAATAGCCTGTCTTCTTGTCCGCCATAAGCTGATAGATTGTGTTAAAGATAGCCTTTTGAATACCAGTACGCTCATATAGCTTATCCTCAGGAATGATTTTATAAACCTCTTCGTCCATTCCAGCTGTTCTGCTATCGCGATATCCAAAACATGGGCGAACCACATTATCATTTCCATCTAATAGAACATAGTCCACTGCCCATGTATCAATGCCCATTGAGGTTGGGATCTTTCCAAGCTCCTTGCATTTCTTTAAGCCAATAATTATCTGTCTAAAAAGCTCATCAATATCCCATCTCTTATGACCATCCACCTCAATCATTCCATTGGAAAATCTATGGATTTCCTCTAAAACCACTTTTCCATCTTCAAGATGGGCAAGCATATGCCTGCCCGAAGATGCCCCAATATCTACCGCTAAATAGTAATTTACCATTATCTTTCTCCAATAATATCGCTCTTCTTTTCGTATAAGCATTCTTCATTAATCTGAACACCAAATGGTGCATTTAATGCTCTAAACTCATCTGGCTGAATTGTCTGTCGCTTTTTGTTTGTCATTGAAAGGACCTTTACAAGAACCTCTGCAGCCTTTTCTACTGTGTGCATAAGACCAAATGCAATATCAAAATCTGTACCACATACAAACATTCCGTGATGAGCCCAAACAGCTACATCCTTTGTTGTCATGATTTCAGATGTTGCAACTGCAATATCTCTTCCGCCTGGAACCATCCATGGTACTACGCCAATTCCCTGTGGGAATACGATTGGACATTCTGTTGCCATCTCCCAGATTTCTCTTGTGAAGATTTCATCCTCAAGTGGAAGAACATATGTAAGTGCAATTACATTTGTTGGATGGCAATGATATACAACACGAATTTCAGCGTCTCTCTTCTTGCAAACTTCAAGGTTCATAAGGTGAGATGGAAGCTCCGATGTTGGTCTACCCCCATTAACAAATCCCCATACGATTCTGTATTTGCTGCCTGTCGCGTCCACTTCAATGATTCCAATAGAATCTGTTGGATCAATAATTACATTTCTAAAATACTTTCCAGATCCTGTAACAAGGAAATATTCTCCTGCTAAATCTGCAACTGTAGTACCAATCTCTCTCCACTCGCCTGCTACAAACTCTTCCTTTACACTTTCTACTTCCTCAGGCTTAATTCTATAAGAAAGGTTTCCACCATTACGCTCATGCCAGCCCTGCTGCCATCCATCGTCAGCCATTCTCATAAAGCCTTCTACAAACTTTGCTTCTAAAACCTTCATTTTAAAACTCCTTATCTAACTACTATTTCTACAGGTACATCAAAAATCTTAGCTACTTTTTTAATTATCTCGATATGGTGACCTACTGCTGCACCAAAATGATGTGTAGGACCAGTCTCGCTCCATCTGGTTACAAACTCTGCAGCGCTGCAGCTGAATCTTGTACGCATCATTGTGTCACCGTTCTGCAAAATCTTACCTTCCTCGTTGACGCCTTCAGCAACTACAAATTTGAAATGACCTTCGCCATCCTGTGTAATGCCAAGATAAGTAATAGGTCCTGTAGGTGGATAAAACTGTGTGAGATATCCGCCTCCAGTTTTTCCATGGAACACATCCATCATCTTCATAGTTGGCTTCTTGGCCTGAGAGATGGCTGCATCACCAGATCCTGAATGTCCAATAAGAGTTACGTCATCGTTGAAATCGATAGTGTACATTTCAGCTAACTGACCTGTTCCAGAGATAGTCTTCAAAATGCTCATTGCCATAGCAACCTTCATGTCTCCTTCAACAGCACAGGCTGTTCCCTGCTTTATCAACATTGAGAAGGCTGGAATAAGAAGGCTGTCCACCTTGCCAGCAATTCCCTTTGCAAATCCGTCATAGTGAGATGCTACTAGACCAAGCTGTTCATCCTTAACCCACTGTTCAAAGGCAACAACATACTTTGCCATTTCCCATACTTTATCTACATCTCCACCACCAACGATATCGAATGTATCTAAGATGTCCTCAGCCTTTGCTTTAATAACAGCCTCATCAGTAATATCATCTGCGATAGCCCAAATCTTTTCCCAGTCAAACTGCTTTGTGTAAAGTCCCATTCTTCTATAGAGATTTGACTCATCGATATATAAATCCATCATGCCTGGATATGGTCTTCCAATCTGGGCAATGTTTGTATCTCTGAATCTGCGACGGCAATTTGCTGCAAGGCACCACTCACCTATTTCTCTTGCAACATTTTCATCGCCACCTTCTACAACACCTGTGATTACAGCGCTGCGCTTACCATAGCGATTAAGATCTGCCACCATTTCACCAACTGCACCGCAAGCATAGGCCTCTCCAAGCCACTCTGCTGTACCAGCTGTATCATAATCAAGTGCCTTAAGCTTCTGTATATTCACAAGCACTACAGGAACATCTAAATCCTTTACTGCTGGAAGCATGTTGTAGCTTGTAGCATAGGTTAGAAGCTGCATGAATACTAAATCTACATCTGCTGCTCTAAACTTATCTCCTGCGGCCTGTGACTGCTCCTTTGTTGTAACCACACCGCCATCGATTATTTCTACAGTGTCCGGAATTGACTTTTTAAAATCCTCAAACTGCTTTTCAAATTCTGGTACCAACGATGGAAACTGTGGTAAATATGCGCCAAGGGCGATAGAAAACACACCCACTCTTGCTTTTGTTTCTACTAACATCTTAACCCTCCTAGAACCTTATTTGCTCTTTATTTAAGCCTATAATATAATATTTTTGATTGATGTAACTAGAACAGCAGATTATATATTTTAGGACCTTATTTGACATTATGAAAAATGATATATATGAACTCCTAAACCGAATAACAGATGAGGAAAAAATGATTCTTGAAGGGGATGCCAGCATTAGAAAAGAGCTGTATACCTCTGAAGATGAATTTGTAATAGATTCGGGAAAGCTTTTGGCGCAAGGCAAGCTAATCGATATTCGCCCTCACACTAGATTTGCATATTTTCCTACACACAGACACAACTATATAGAAATGGTTTGTATGCTAAAGGGCCATTTAACAACTCATTTTGTGGATGGTGAAACTTTAACTCTACATGAGGGTGATATATTACTTTTGAACAGACACGCAAGACATGATATAGAGCCATGTGGCAAAGATGATATTGCTATTAACTTTATTATTCTTCCTGAATTCTTTTCCCGTACGCAGGTTTTCTATGATAGAAATGATATTTTGAGAGATTTTATCATAGCATCCCTTTCAGAAAGAAAAAATTATAATGACTATCTTCTATATCATGCCAAGGGCATACTACCTGTTGAAAATTTATTAGAGAACTTAATCTGGACTCTCACATATCACAAAAATGATATGAACACTATCGCTATGTCCACAATGGATTTGCTTCTAATGAATCTTTGTACCCTCTCATCAGACACATTGACCGATATGAGCCGGGGTAGTAACTCAACCACAATCCAGGCCCTTGAATACATTGATACCCATTTTGACAACGGCACACTGGATGAACTGGCTCAACTGACAGGGTATTCAACCGCATATCTTAGCAGACTTTTGAAACAAAATACCGGCCTGAATTTCAAGCAGCTTCTTCAGCAACGTCGCCTTCAGGAAGCTGCATACTTACTAGAAAACACTACACTTACAACAGAAAAAATCATAAAAAAAATTGGCTACGAAAACTCTGCTTACTTTTACAGAATCTTCGAAGCCAAATATGGTCTATCGCCTAAAGAATATAGAATTAGATCAGGGCGATAAGACAGATTTTTTAACCTATTATAATTCACAAATATAGCTTCCTTGAACTATTACCTTTTCACCATTAGGCTTCTTTTGTACCCAAATCGTAATCCTTCCTACTATCAATATCCAGAGCAAATAGCTCTTTAGATAGTTAATTTCTCCATCTTCACATGCGGAATACCATCTTCCATAAACGGCTCTGATACCACCTCAAAGCCCTCTTTTGCATAATATCCTATGGCATATTCCTGGGCTTCAAGGTATATCTTTTTAGCCTTAAACTGCTCAGTTGCTACCCTTACACCTTCATGGAGGATCTGTCCTCCGATGCCTTTACCATGTTCCAAGGTAACAACTCTTCCTATCTGAGCTATGCCGGATGCTTCATCATGGTCTTTCCAAAATACCCGCAGGCACCCTGCAACTCTCCCGGAATCGTTATAACAAAAGACATGTATCGCATCCTGATCCTTGTCATCCAGATCCTGATAAATGCACTCCTGCTCTGTGACAAA
>SVES01000097.1 GCA_015057305.1 Pseudobutyrivibrio ruminis
CTAAAAGCCCACATCCCAAGTTCTGCGGAGGCATATGCAAAAGCTGCCAGTACTCTACTCTTTACCTCTGGTGAAATTTCTTCCATTCTATCAAGCTTTGACATAAATACCTCCTGCTATTGTTTACAAACTCAAACCCGCTAGACGTTCTTCTATTCTTTCCAATGACTTCCTGGTTAATCCCGAATATTCCTTAGTCATTTCATTCAGTGATACTGACAAATATTGCTGCGGAATCCTGTCGAAATCCAAAAGACCTTCTAATGCTTTAGACACCTTTTCAGACTCTTTTAAAATTCTAATAGGTGTGTCTAAATTATAAACTAATTTGAGCGATTTATTCAGCTTGTAGCAATACTCATATTCACCGGTTTTCAATTCAAAAGATGCAGTATCAGAAAGTGGAAGTGTCACTTTGGCTTTACAGCCAAATGGAATTATTATGTTTATCTTAACTTTGTCATAGTCCAAAAGACACCAGCTCACTTCGTATTTTCCTGCTGCCGAATCATAACATGCTTTAACACGTCTTAATTCCCAGTTTAATATGGGGGAAATGGAAATTTCTCTTGCTCCCGCACTTTCTTCCAACACATTAATCCCTGCCACATGTCTAAAAATCCATTCTAACACTGCACCATAAGAATAATGATTCATGCTATTCATAGATATACCAGAAATTTTACCATCATCCAAAAGCGAATTCCATCTTTCCCATATTGTTGTGGCACCCAGCTTAATTTCTCTTAGCCAGCCTGGATATTCCTCATTCAATAGAAGTTTATATGCCAAGTCTGACATACCATTTTCAGTTAGAATATTATTAATAAGAGGAGTTCCAACAAATCCGGTCATAAGATGATCGTTATTGTCTGCAAACAATTTTCTAAGCTGTTTAGTTGTTAGTTCAATATTATCCGACAGATTATATTTTAGAGTTAAAAGCAATGCGGTCATTGTTTTAATACAACAGCGGCCAGATTGTGAATAATACTCTCGCTTGATAAATGCTATTTGCTTGTTAGCTAGTTGTAAATAGTATTTTTCATCATCATAAAATCCAAGTACTAAAGCAGCTTTCGAAAGAATTGTGGCGCTAACAGCATAATAAAGATTTGCAATATATTCCTCATCTGTAGCCCCATAAACGGCCTCAGTATTACCCGCCATATTATCCAGAGCCAACCAGTCACCGTAGTGTCTTTGCTTTCCCCAATTATGATTATCACCATCAACTAACCTAATATAGTCAACCCATCCCTTCATGCTTTCATATTGATTACTCAGTATTGTTTTATCTCCATAAAAAATATACAAATTCCATGGAATTATAGTTGCTGCATCTCCCCAAACACAGGATGTAGACTCCACATCAAAGCTGGGTATTACATCTGGCACTTTACCATTTCTTTTTCTCTGTTCAAGTTTCATGTCATACAGATATTTTGCATAAAAGGCGTAACTATCCTTTAGATACATAGCTGTTTGGGAGAACACTTGCGCATCACCGGTCCACCCCATTCTTTCATCACGTTGAGGACAATCCGTTGGAACATCAAGAAAATTTGATTTAAGCCCCCACTCCACATTACTAATGAGCTTGTTTACCAAATCATGTCCCGTTTGCACAAAGCCAACAGATTCCAATTCACTATATAAAGCAATGCCTGTAAAATCATCAATACTCAGATTACTAACACCTTCAACCTTTACATATCTGTATCCATAAAAAGTAAACCTTGGTCTTATAGTCTTTTTGCCGCCACTAGTAGTAAAATAGAATTCTGATTTAGCTGACCTTAGATTCTCATTGTAAAAATTCCCCTGCTGTAAAACCTCTCCTGTTTGAATATGAATTTTTGTACCGGCCGGTTCGTTTATTTTCAGCTCAAATATCCCAGTAAACTCCTGTCCCATATCAAATACCAGCTCTCTAGCTGGGGTATGAATTAACTGAATGGGTTTAAATTTTTCCCTTTGCCTAACCATAAGGCTCATTCTTTCTGTAAGATTTCCACATGGAGCATCACAATAAAAAGCTACTTCTGGTTTTGTATCTTCAATAGTCTCATCAACCCATTCACCATCATAGATGTTTGAAAATACAATATTAGACCTAATTACTTCCCAACTATCATCCGTATATACGATTTCAGTTTTACCATCGGCATATTCTATTTGCAATTCAGCAATAAGCTTGAATTCATTTCCATAAAAGCCTGAGTTCTGATTAATTGAATTGAAACCAAATCTTCCCTTATACCATCCATTTCCCAGTATTACAGATAAATTACCATCAGAAGTAAGCAAATCTGTCACGTCAAAGGTCTGGTATTGTACCCATTCGTTGTAGTCATTGCAGTATGGTGTCAAATACTCATCAGATATTCTATTATCATTGTAATAGGCCTCATATAATCCAAGACCACAAATATAGAGTCTAGCCTTATTTACTTTTTCATTTAGTCTTATAGCTTTTTTGAAAATCGGAAGCCTTTCACTATTATTGCTACAGCTAATCCATTTTCCGTGCCATGGCTCATTCATCTTTCCTGTTTCAAAAAACTGAATATCAGATGTTGCTTTATCTCCACCATTACTCTCAACTGTGACCTGCCAGTAATATCTTGTTCGTGGAGTTAAATTAATATCAACAGAAAATGCAAGAGAATCTATATCTTTTCTGATGCCAGAATCATAAATCACCTCATTTAATTGCTGATCTCTTGCAATTATTAATTGTGCATTTTTTTGTTTAGTTCCAATAGCATTTTTAACTTTCCAACTAAACACAACATCATCCATTTTAAATCCAACTGGATTGGATATATGATTGACCTTTAAATCGTATATTTTCATTTTTATACACCCTATTCAATGTTTGTTTTTGCATAAAACATTCTTTTACTTCCATCAATAATAGTTGTATCAATTACCGTATATCTGTCATTTAATCTAATATCATTTGAGGAAGCTCCAATAAGAACCTCAATCTCTCCTTTTTCTACCATCCATTTCATATCATGATTCAAAAATGCCATTATACTTGGCTGTATTTCAAAAGAAACCCTTTTTACTTGCCCCGGTTTGAGTGAAACTCTAGCAAAGCCCTGAAGTTCCATGCAAGGTCTAACCAATGATGCTCTAATATCCTTAAGATACATTTGGACTATTTCTGTACCTCCCATCTTTCCTATATTTTTGATATCACAACTTATTGTCAATGTTTCATCAACACCTACTTCTTTACTTGATAAGCAAAGGTTGCTATATTCAAATTCTGTATAGCTTAAGCCATACCCAAAGAAATACCTTGGCGTATGTGGCAAATCCACATAATCCTTAAATCCTATACTTTCACCCTGATGATAAGATGAACCATTTGGATGATTATAATAAATAGGAATTTGTCCAGCATTATATGCAACTGAAAGTGGCAGTTTCCCACTAGGATTTACTTTTCCTGTCAGAATATTGGTCAATGCCATAGCCCCAAACTCTGATGGATTAAATGCCTCGATTATTCCATTTAGCTTTTCATCAGCAATATCACTGGAAATCGGTCTACCATTAAAATGAATTCCGATAAGAGGTTTCCCTAGTTCTGCGGCCTTTACTATAAAATCATCTTGACATTTAGGAAGATTGATATCTGTTCCATCAACACCTTCTCCCATAGTAGCGACAGAGCAAGAACCATGCTTACCTCCTAGAGTAAGAATAGCTACATCAGCTTCTTTAATTGCTTTAAGAGCTTCTTCAAATTCACTGTCATCAGCTCCAGCGATAGGATAACCATGGGCATAAATAACTTCATAGCCTACATTAACTAATGCATCCTTTAACGACAAGCAATTAGGCTTTATAAGCTTTAAAATCTCTTCGAATTCCTCTGTTTCATCAGATTGAATTTTCGTACCTTTAATATATGGGACATATTTTTTATCATCCTTGTTAGCATCACCAATTCCTGCTATAGAATTGGCTACTGCGTTTACTGCTTCCACCATGCTTATATGTGTATATCCACCAAACATACTTCTTGGATTCGCCCCATGAGGACCAATTAGCGCTATTTTTTTTATATTCTTTGATAAAGGCAATACACCTTCATTTTTTAATAATACAATCGACTGCTCTGTCAATTGTTCTATTATTTTTACATCGTTCTCATCTGCGTATATTTTTTCAACATCATCAAAATCAAGTGCATATGGATTTTCAAAAAGTCCCATTCTAAATTTTGCCTCAAGTATTCTTTCTACTGCTGTATCAAGTATACTTATGTCAGCTTTTCCAGTTTTAAACCACTCTAACAGTTCATCACTAAATGCATCCTGCTGTGGCCATTCCATATCCATACCGGCCGACATTGATTTAAGTCCTGCTTCAGACAAACTTTCATATAATCCCTGCACATTATATTCGTTGGAAATAGCATTATAATCCGAAACAGCAATTCCATCGAATTTCATTTCATCTCTCAAAATATCTGTAAGCAATCTCTTCGATGATGAAGCTGCTTCTCCGTCAAAAGTACAGTAACATGGCATAACTCCTCTGAGCTCAGCTTCAGATATCGCTGCTTGGAATGGCTTACCATATACTTCTCTTAGCAATCTAGGTGGAGTTAAACTCTCTGCGCCGTGAATGCCTCCAAGGGAATTATGAAATCCCATAAAATGTTTTGCAACGCTCTCTGCTTTAAGTCCATCAGCTCGTTCATCCTCCTGAATTCCCTTTGTAAAAGCCACACCAAGAGCAGAGGCAAGTGTTGGATCTTCTCCATAGGTTTCTCCCTGTCGCCCCATTCTTGAATCCCTGGAAACATCCAACACTGGTGCGAGTATCTGAGTTATGCCTAATGCTTTTTCCTGTTTAGATACAATCTGTCCCATTTTTTCTTCTAGTTCTGGATTCCATGCAGCACCACGGTTTATGCCAGATGGCAAGGATAAACAGCCCTGGATAAATCCTCCGCAGAGCCCCTCCATATGAAAGGTGGCAGGAATATTGTGAGGACTACGTTCAATAATTTGTGCTTGTATACGCCTTTGAAATTCAATACATTCTTTTAATGTTTTTATCTCTCTAATATATAAACATGAAACAGAGCCAACACCATACTTCGACATCTTATTGGTTCTTTCCCCCATATCCTCAACATCGCAATTCTCCCAAGGAAAAATCGAATATGTTTGAGCTAATTTTTCCTCAATGGACATCTTCGATATTAAATCTTTTGCACGCTCTTTCGGTGAATATTCCTTATTCATATATATTTCCATCTTTATCCATCCTCC
>SVES01000098.1 GCA_015057305.1 Pseudobutyrivibrio ruminis
AACAGGGCTCCATAAGGAGCCCTGTTTTCTTAAGTACCGAATTTTTTATATAACGCCTTTCTATCTATACCATTAGCTTCATAGTATGCATACTTTTTCTTGTACATATCTTCATCGGCCAGCTTTTCCAGTTCCTGTATGGAAGATACATCGCTAAAATTCTTCTTGGCCGCCACTCCAATTGAGATAGTGAGGTTATCCATGTACATTCCTTTCCAGTTATTTGTATTTGCCAAGATTTTATCTACAATTTCTTCATAGTCATCTGTAAATAAAATGGCAAAAAACTCATCTCCACCAGTTCTATACAATTTTCCATAGCTTTCCATGGCATCCATAATACTTCTGGCGGCACCATTAATTAATTCGTCTCCAGCTAAATGTCCTTTTGTGTCATTAGCCAATTTTAAGCCATTTACATCGATAGACAGAATACATAGATTATCTGGTAGAGGGTGCTTGTTAAATTCAGCCACATCCTCGTCATAGCATCTGCGATTGTATAAATTGGTTAGTTCGTCTGTTAATGCCATTTTACGTAGATTGTCTTCTTTTTTCTTTTCTTCATCTATGTTTTGAGTCGTAAAAATAACTTTTGTAGGTATACCATCTGCATCGCTATCTACTGTAATATACTGCAATCTATACCATTCGCCGCACTTATTAATAAACTCTCCATATATAATTTTGTGGGCTAGCATTCTGCTTTGAAGAGTAGTTAAATCTGTAAAAGTAAGGAATCTATCCATATCAGGCGCACTAACATTTTCAAGCATAGATTTAACCATTTGAGAATGACTAGATTCTTCTAACTCTAGCTTGCTTTCCTTTTTCTTGCCCCCCTGAAGTGCTTGTTCAATCATTTTCTCAAAATCAATGTAATTAACCTTGTCATACATATCTGACATAGATTCCAGCAGAATATCCTGCTTGTGAATTTGCATTTCTGTATTTGAGATGGTTATTTTTTCATCAATTAAAGTTCTGTAGTAAAATGAAATCAGTCTTCCTATTTCATATCCTACCACTGCCATTATGAAGGATTCTATTGCACTTCCAACAGCCTCATTGAAAAAATATGCTTCCACAGAAATGTGTTCGCTACCCATTTCAATCATAAAAGGAGCAGACAACCACGCAGCCTGTAGTATCATCAAAAAATTAAAAATACAAGAAAACACATATATCTTTAAATCTAACAGCAATACACTTAAAAGCGGCATTAAAAACCAAGTAACACTGACATTAATTCTCTCATATGTCATGTATACAAGTAAAATGTTCATTGCCACTATAGCTATAATAGAAGAATATGTAGAATATGGGCTATGCTTATATATGTATGCGCATATTGCAAAAATTATGGCCATTGCCACAGATATAGTTACACAGGCAACATAACTTGTATGCGTGAACACACCTGTATATATACCAAGAGCTATAGCCGGTCCAGTAAAAATACAAGTCAGTATTACATATAGCATTGATTTATTTAAATACTTCCTATTTTGAAGTAGAAATTCCTCATAGCTTTTTGGCATCTTATCAAGTTTATCCATAAAAATTACCCTATCGAAAAAAAACGTATCACGATAGGGTATTGTATCACAATTATTTTTTTGAAATGTGAAAAAAATATGATTATATTATGATTGCCTCAGCAATGTTTTGTATATGCTCTACAACTCTTCGTGAAATGCTTAAATAGTCAGACATATAAACGCTCATCTCAGCATCCATTTTGCCCTTGCGAAGCTTCTTTAAATCAGATTTTTTGGCTTTCTTGATTTGGTCAACCAGTTCTTCTGACTGTATTCTAACAGTATTTGCCTTTGAAATATCATCAGTTTCATATGCCAGCGCAAGATTCTCAAACAGGCTTTCCAGACTTGTATTCATTTCCTTAAGGCTTTTTTTCAGTTCCTTTTTATCATAATCTGTCTGGTCTATTTTTTTTGCCACAGTAGAAAGATTGAGAGAGTAGTCACTAATTCTTTCCATATCGCCTATTGTATGAAGCGTGGTTGCAATAGTTTCACTGTCACTATCTGATACATCCTTTGATGATAGCTGGATCAAGAAATTGTTACATGATTCCACCATTTCATCCACTTTTTCCTCTAATTCCTTGACGTTATCCCTTTTATCGCCATCATAGTCACCAATGAGTGAGATAGCGCTCATGTATCCAGTCATTGCATCCTGCAAAATAAGAGCTGACTTTTTCTTACATTCTTTTACAGCAATGGCTGGTGTTAGCAATAATCTCTTGTCCAAAAATACTTCTTGCCTTCCATCGTCTTTTATAACATTCTCTGCAATATTTACCAAATTCTTTGAAAATGGTAGCAATATCAGTGTAGTAACTATGTTAAAAATAGAATGAAATGCAGCTATTTCAAATGGTTTGATAGCCTCGTTAAAAATAGGGAGCTTCATTCCCCAATCAAGCATTAGATAAAGTACAAGTCCTATAGCTGTACCAATAAGGTTAAAGCTGATATGTATTACAGAAACTCTTTTTGCATTTTTACTTACGCCAATTGTTGATAGAAGAGCAGTAACACAAGTTCCTATGTTTTGTCCCATTATTATTGGGATAGCTACGCCATATGTAATGTGACCTGTCAAGCTTAGAGCCTGCAACACACCCACCGAAGCTGCCGATGATTGTATGATAGCTGTAAATAATGTTCCAATTAGCACTCCAAAGAAAGGATTTCTGAAGGCTGTTAATGCATCTACAAATTCAGGTACTTCTGAAAGTGGTGACAATGCATCTGACATCATTTCCATTCCGTGCATTAAAATTGCAAATCCAACTAGTACCTGGCCTAAATCCTTTTTCCTTTGTTCTTTTGCTGCCATTATCAAGCACACGCCAATAAGTGCCATTATAGGTGAAAAATTAGCTGGCTTTAATAATGAAAGAAAAATATTATCTGTCTGAAGCCCACTTAAACTAAGAATCCATGCAGTAAGGGTGGTTCCAATATTAGAGCCCATTATTACACCGACTGTTTGTGCAATATTCATGATACCTGAATTTACAAGACCAACAAGCATGACAGTTAATGCTGATGAGGATTGCATGGCTATGGTTATAATTGCACCAAGCACCAATCCCTTTAGCGGATGATCTGTCATTTTTTCAAGTATAACTTCAAGTCGTTTGCCCGCCACTTTCTTTAATGCGGTGGAAAGTACGCTCATTCCAAACAGGAAAAAAGCCAAGCCTCCAATTACTACAACAATGTTATTTAATCCCATCTTCTCTCTCCATTCTTATATCAATTTCATTGGCTGGAAATATCAGCATAATGTTTGTACCTATGTTTACTTCACTTGAAAGCTCTATTTTGGCATTATGTAATAATGCCCCTTGTTGAACAATGGATAAGCCCAGGCCAGTGCCCCCTAATTCCTTTGAATATGCCTTATCCACTCTGTAAAATCTTTCAAATATTTTTTTCTGCTCATTCTCAGGAATGCCTATACCAGTATCCTTTACAGCAAAACAGATATTATTTTTATTCTTTATAATTTCTATATCAACAGAACCATTTTTGCGATTGTATTTTATTGCATTGTCTACAAGGTTATAAATCATCTCATGGAGAATTCGCTTTTCACCATAAACGAAAGCCTTGTCACCTTTTAGATTTATCTCTATATTTTTATTTTTTGCGCTGGAAGATAGGGTAGTAATAACATCTTTACTGGTTTCGACTATATCGATATTTTCAAAATGGTATTCATTTTCCTTTTCATCCATCTCAGCCAATTTTATAATATCTCCAACGATAGTAATCAGCCTTGCCGCCTCATCATAGATTGATTTGGCAAAATCCTTAATGATGTTATCCTCTAAGTCATTTTGCATTAGTATTTCCGCAAATCCAGAAATAGATGTTAAAGGAGTTTTTAGTTCGTGAGTCATATTTGCGGTAAATTCGCTTTGTCTGCGCTGTTTTTGACCGAGCTCACTATATATTTTTTCCTTTAGCTTTCTATTTTGAACCTGTATTTTTCTAGTGAGTGGCTTTAATTCTTCGTAAACATAACTGTCCTCAGGATGCTCCAAATCAAGGTCGTTCAAAGGCTGTAATATTCTTCTCGTAACAATATCTGAGAGAATAATAGACAGTAGGACAATTACGGATATAATTACACAGATAGGCATAATCAGCCATGAAAGTATAACAAGCACATAGTTTTGAGCCACGGATATTCTAATTATTTGATTATTATCAATTTTTAGCGCATAGTTAATTGTGCGAATGGTCATAGTATCAGAAAATCTTATGCTACTTCCATATCCTTTTTCTATTGCCTGTTTAATTTCTTCTCTATTTTTATGATTATCAAGGGTATTGGCATTAACTCCTGTATCAAATAAAACATTGCCGCTTTCATCTATCAGTGTAATTCTGCGTTCATTATCAGTGATACCCTCTAGATATTCTACACCGCCTGTTGATATGCCTTTTGATATAAGCTCGGCTTCAATTTTCAATTCTTGCAGAATTTCATTTTCCATAAAAGGAACGCCCAGAACACTAACTGAAACGATAGCAACTAATGCTGCCACAAAAGTAACAATTAGAATTGATGTAAAAATTTTTTTCTTCATTATTATCTAATCCTATATCCAAACCCTTTTACAGTTTCTATCAAATCCTCGTTATCCAATTTGTGCCTTAGCTTTCTAATATGTACATCTAAGGTTCTTGATTCACCGTAGTTTTCGCCCCATACTGCGTTTAACAGTTCTTCCCTGGTGCACACATTTCCCTTTGCTTTTAAAAGTAACACTAGTAAATCGTATTCTTTCTTTGAAAGGATAACTTCGTTTTCATCTACAGTAACAATATGCTTTCCGCAGTCTACCTTAAGGTTGGCTGTTTCATAAATATTGTCAGTTTGTACTTCGGATCTTCTAATGACAGCGCGAATACGGGCCATTAGCTCGGCTATTCCAAATGGCTTTGTAACATAGTCATCAGCTCCGCCGTCTAACCCTCGTAGTTTATCGATTTCACTATTTTTTGCAGTTAAAATTATAACCGGCAACCTTTTTGTAGAAGGATTACCTCTGAGCTTTTCCAGAACTGTAAATCCATCCTCGCCAGGGAGCATAATGTCTAGTATCAATAATTGAGCCATTTCCTTTTCCAGTGAATCATATAATGTGGATGCATCAGGAAATTCTTTTATTTCATAACCTTCACGGGCAATTGCAAACACAAGCATTTTTCGAATATTTGCATCGTCCTCTACAATATAAATCATCTGTTCCTCC
>SVES01000099.1 GCA_015057305.1 Pseudobutyrivibrio ruminis
CACAGATATTTTTTACACCCTCTCTTGGGATTTGATTGGTATCTACCAAATACACAAAATGAATCCCCATGATTACCCATTCACGTTTATTTCCAAATTCATCGTATTCACCTCTAGCCTTGAAATTGCTCATGTATTTTTCGTACATTCCATAATTGTCAACCACCATTGTGGTTTTTAGAAAATCATCGTATTTACGATATAAAAATGAACCCATGCTAAATACAGTAGCTCCCTTTTTAAACCACTCAAGTTTAAATTCTTCTAAATTTTCCTTCGTCGCAGACATTGCCTCAGAAACAACATCTGCATCTTCACAGGCTTCCTTCAGCGAATCACACAATACAATTTCTTTCACCTGAGGATAATTCTCTTCAATAAATTCTTTCATGGCAAGAGCTGTCTTAGATGTCTTTGAGCTGCCTCGGATTTTGATTGTTTCAATGTCTGGTAACACTTCCATGTAGCACATTAAAGCGCATTTATTTATAACTCCTGGACCAATGAGACTCAAAACTTTTGAATCTTTATTGGCTAGATATGTGGCTGCCATAGCTGGCATTGCTCCAGTTCTCATTGCCGACAATAGATTTGCAGACATAATTGCCTTTGGCGCTCCAGTTTCAACATCAGATAAAGTTACCATAAGAATTGATCTAGGCAAGCCAAGGCTGCTATTGTGACTATTGGAACCATAGTATTTTTGCCCGGCTATATGAAATCTCCCTCCTAAATAAGCAGGCATTGCCATAAATCTCCTATCAGGGCCATCATCTAAAGGAAAGCCTTCGATATCAGATTTTTGTGGGAAGTTCATCTGTAGACCATGTTCATTAGCCTTTGGGCCTCCTAACAAAAAATCCTTTTTTCCAAAAAGAGATAGCGTATCTTTCATAGTTTCTATACATCTTTTTGCATCAAGAACTCCCGCTTTAATCATGTCTTCTTCATTCAGATATAAAAAATCAATTTCTGGATACATTTTTATTCTCCCAATTATTCTTTAAGCTTAGTCCACATTTCATCATAAATAGCTAGTGTATCAGTATCTAAATATTTTAAAAACTCTCCACTGGCAATAACCTCTGATGGCACATTTTTTGCTTCATCTGAATAATAATCATCTCCCATTAGCTTCAATGCTTCTGTGTTTGGACATAGATATGGAAACTCCTCAAGATTCATCTGCGCTGCTGTGTCTGAAAGCATATAGTTAATAAATGTCATTGCATTATCATAATTTTTGGCGCCTTTAGGGACGCACCAGTTATCTAAAAATACATATGCTCCTTCAGTTGGATATACTATCTCAATATCAGGATTTTCCTCCATGGAAAGAGCCACCTCTGCCGACCAAACCATACCCACACTACAATCACCAGAAATAAGTGCAGATTTAGGAGAATCAGAATCGTAAAGTTTTATATTATTTTTTAGTGTAAGCAATTTTTCTTCTACGTCAGCCAATGTATCAGCATCCGTTTCATTCATAGAAAGTCCCATTGCTCTTTCTGTAATTCCTATTACAGCCCTATAATCATCTAACACAACCAGCTGTCCCTCTAATGATTCATCAAATAAATCTGCATAAGAAGTTATTTCTTTATCAATCTTGGAGGTATTCACTGCAATACAAGCGACTCCACCTTCATAAGGCACTGAATATACATTCCCAGGATCATAATCTTCGTCTAAATACTCATCCGCTATATTAGTCAAATTAGGTAATGCATCTTTATCTAGCTCTTCCAGACTTCCTTGAGCAATTAAATACTCTACTGCATAATCACTTGGTAAGATTACATCATAAGCTCCTGCAGATTCAGATTTTAGTTTTGAAAGCATGTCCTCATTTGATGAATATGTAGACACATTTACCTTTATCCCATATGTCTGTTCAAATTCTTCTATTGCCGCATCAGATACATATTCAGTCCAAATAAAAATATTTAGTTCACCATTTTCGGCTGTGTTGCTTGAGCTTCCACATCCAGAAAGCAATGTGCATAAGAGAGTTATTCCCATAACAATCGAAATTAATTTCTTCATAAGCATTTCCTCCTCTACTAGCCTTTTCTTTTAATCAAATCTCCTTGGGTCAAAATTACAAATATAATTGTTCCAATTAATATAAGTGTGGATAGTGCATTAACGTCTGGAGCAACTCCGCTCTTCACACTTTCCATAACCTTCAATGGATATGTTTTCGTCTGTCCATAAACAAAATAGCTAATAATAACATCATCAATAGAAAGGGTAAAGGCTAGCAATGCTCCCCCAAAAATTCCTGGTGCAAGTACTGGCATTGTGACTTTAAAAAAGGTCATAATTCTATTTGCTCCAAGATCTAGACTTGCTTCTTCTATAGAATTATCATATCCAGATAGTCTTGCCCTTACGTTGAATATAACAAAGGGAACGCAAAATGTTACATGAGCGAGAATTAGTGTAATCATTCCACGTGGTATGTTAACCTTTGAAAATAATGTAAGAAGCGATATACCTAATACAATTTCAGGTATTACTACTGGAATATACAAAAGCCCGTCTATAAGGCCTTTACCCTTAAATTTATATTTATACATGCCTACCGCCGCCAATGTACCTATAGCTGTGGCACACAACGTACTAATAATCGCAATGATCATCGTGTTGCCAAAGGCTTCCAAAAGTGAACTGTTGCTCCAAAGCTTTAAATACCAGTCAAAGGTAAATCCCTTCCAGCTCATATATGGTTTGGAATTTGTTGCATTAAAGGAATTGACCACAATGACTGCAATAGGTAAAAATAAGAAAATATACACAAATAAACAAAAAATTATCTTAAATATTCCACTATGTTTCTTTTTTTTCATAGTTATTTTTCTCCTTTTACACTCCTAAGGCATCCATATCCCCTCCAAGCTTTTGATATACTTTTACTAAAGCAAGAGTTACTACAATAAGCACAATTGAAAGTGCTGCTCCAAGTGGCCAGTTATTACCACCTTGGAATTGTCTTTCAATTAAATTTCCAATAACATCAGAGTTTCCCCCTCCTAAAATATCTGAAACAAAGAAGTATCCTAGGCAAGGAATAAAAACCATCAGGCTTCCAGAAAATATTCCTCCAGCTGTGAGAGGTAAAATAACATTAAAAAATGTTTTTATGGTTCCTGCTCCTAAATCTGATGATGCTTCAAGCAATGTCGCATCCAATTTTTCAATTGAAGTATAAAGTGGCAATATCATAAATGGAATCAGACAATATACCATACCAAGAATAGTAGCCCCAGTTTTGTACAGAAAATCTATGGGCTCATCTGTAATATTTAAAAGCTGTAATATTATGTTTAACCATCCATTAGTACCCAAAAAAGTTCTCCATCCGTATATACGTATTAAGGAATTTGTCCAAAAAGGAATTATTACAAGCATATATAATATTTTCTTCTTTTTACTCTTAGTCCTTGCAATCAAATAAGAGAATGGATATCCAATAAGAATACAAATCAGTGTTGTAATAAAAGCAATAAATATTGATTGAGTATATATTTTCAAATAATCCTGGTTTGCAAGTCTGAGATAATTATCAAAAGTGAAGTTATAAGTGACGTTATAAAATTCATCTATAGAGCAAAAGCTCATAATTCCTACGTATATTAGAGGAACTGCGATTAATAGAACCATTATTACCACAACAGGTCCAACCATAACTATTGCTGGCAAAGTATTAGATTTAAAATTCAATCTGCTTTTACTCATCTAGTTTTCCTTTCTTAGGCAAGCTTTATATTATTCAAAGCTTCAAAGATATAGTGACTTTCATTATGGATTAAAACTGCATCTTCAGGATTCCAATATGGATAGCATTTGCTTCCAACCTTAGGCAGTTCCTGTCCTGCTAGCCTTTCAATTTTCAATTCATTCCCATTAGGCAAAGCCACAATGCATTTTAAAACTGAGCCTACATAAACATAATCCTTCACCTGAGCAACCAAACCAAATCCATCCACTTTTTTTGTAGAAAATTTCATTTTCTCAGGTCGAACTGAAACTGAGGCATATTCTAAAATTTTAAAATCCTCTGGGCATTTTACTGCGACTTCCCCATTTTCAAGTGTAATATTAGCGATTCCTTCTTTTATACTTGTGATGCACCCATCATATATATTTGTTTCACCAATAAATGTGGCAACGAATTTTGTTTTGGGATGCTCATATATCTCTGTAGAACTTGCCAACTGATCTATTACTCCATCATGCATTACAGCTATCCTGTCGCTCATAGTAAGAGCTTCTTCTTGATCATGGGTTACATAGATGAAAGTGATATTTAACTTCTTCTGTAATCTTTTTAATTCTAACTGCATCTGCTTTCTCAGTTTCAAATCAAGAGCTCCTAGTGGTTCATCTAATAGCAGCACCTTCGGATGATTAATAAGTGCTCTTGCAATAGCTACTCTTTGTTTTTGACCACCTGAAAGCTGAGATGGGTATCTATGCTCAAAACCATTTAATTGAACCAAATCAAGCATTTCCAAAACGCGTTTTTTTATTTCAGCCTTTGAAACCTTTTTTACTTTTAGACCATATGCAATATTTTCATAAATTGTCATATGTGGAAATAACGCATAGGATTGAAATACCGTATTTACGTTTCTTTCAAATGGCTCTTTTGCTTCAACATTTTCCCCCTGTACTTTAATTGTTCCAGTTGTAGGTTCTTCAAACCCGGCAATCATTCTAAGAGTTGTTGTTTTTCCACAACCTGATGAACCTAACAGTGTAAGAAACTCTCCTTCCTCAACAAAGAGATTCAAATCCTTAACTACTCTATTAGTTCCATATACTTTATTGACTCCCTTTAATTCAACGATTTTATCCATGCAAGCACCTCATCTACAAAGCCTTCAAACCTCTTTCACCGGTTCGAATTCTGACTACATCAACAACATCCTTTATGAATATCTTTCCATCGCCAACATGATCCGTGGCGCAGGTTTCTCTAACTTTTTCTATAATTTTTTCCATTTCAGTGTCTTCAACTACAACTTCAACCTTAACCTTTGGAAGCAAATTGATTGTTGTTTTGAATCCCTTGAATTCATTTACAGACCCTTCCTCAGTTGCTATACCCTTTTGTGTCCCACACCCCATTACAGTGGATAAGGTCATTCCACCACAATTAATTTCATCTAATATATTTTTTATGTCTTCTAGCTTCTCTGGTCTGATTACAATTTCTAATTCCTTCAT
>SVES01000010.1:0-25287 GCA_015057305.1 Pseudobutyrivibrio ruminis
TTTTTTAATAAAAGAGGAGTGAAATCCGAAGATTTCACTCCTTACCTTTTTTAGGGGAGTTTTTTTACAGCCCCTTTATTATAACTCTGTAGAAGTATAGCTGCAAGAAGGAATTGTCCTAGTGCATTACATTACTTGCCACTAGTGATATTCCAACTATTAATATAAATATATAAACTATTCTCATAAAAAACTGCTGGTTGATTTTTCTTGTAATCCTACTTCCTATTACTGATGCAAATATCACGGGAATTGCACCAAACAAGGCTATTTTTATATGTTCTTTTTCATAGCCCCTCCCCAATAATTGTATGAAAAATGTCGAAGTATATATGCTCAACCAAACCGCTGTAAATGTAGCTCTAAATTCTTTTTTATCCGTTAATGCCTGTGTACAATATATTACTAAAAAAGCTCCTCCAGAAACGAATAATGCCTGAATTACTCCTGCAAGTATAAGTATTATTATTAAACTTGGCTTGTTAAATACTATGCTATCTTTTAATAGCATTCTCTGCAATGCAATAAGGATAATAATAAACCCATATATTGTCATTATTATGCTTTCAGACTTCATATATGGTATTAATAAATATCCAATCCCCAGCCCTAATGCCATCCATATAATTATACGAATATATTCCTTAACATTTATATCTTTATGGCAATCTATTGTAATGCTAATTGATGAAATCCATGCAATCAAATTTAGACATATCCTGGCTGTACTACTACCATATAAGTATGTAAGCACGGGAAATACCATAATATTTCCACCAAAACCAGTTATGGAATGAATAAGAAATGCTATAAAAGAGACTATGCTTGTGATTATTTCGCTCATTAATAAACCCTTATAAATAATATTCCAAGGCTACATTCTCTTCGTCAAAGAAATTTTTGTAAACCTTATTTCTAATTAATGTAAAATCATCACTAGACCTTACCCTCGGATAAGAAAGTTCTACATTAACTATCTTTTTAATGCCACTTCCTCGCTGCCCCAAAATAACAATCCTGCTACTCAAAGCAACCGCCTCATCTATGTCATGTGTAACCATAAGCATTGTATTCTTCTGATTTTTCCAGATTTTTAGTATTTCCTTTTGCATATTAATTCTGGTCAATGCATCAAGCGCACCAAATGGTTCATCTAAAAGAAGTAATGACGGCTGATTAATAAGAGCTCTTGCAATAGCAACTCTCTGAGACATTCCCCCTGACAATTGATTTGGGTATTTTTTCTCAAAGC
Source organism: Pseudobutyrivibrio ruminis (assembly GCA_015057305.1). Taxonomy (GTDB): domain Bacteria; phylum Bacillota; class Clostridia; order Lachnospirales; family Lachnospiraceae; genus Pseudobutyrivibrio; species Pseudobutyrivibrio ruminis_F. The sequence goes on from SVES01000010.1 coordinate 1,253, forward strand.
TTTCTAACCCTACCAGTTTAATTAAATTTTTTACACGTTCCTCTTTTTCCTCTTCATTTCCTGCATATCCATAGGCTATATTCTGCTCAACCGTAAACCAAGGAAATAGTCTATGATCTTGAAACACCACAGCTTTATCAAGGGAAGGGCCCTCCACTTTTTTCTCATCGATAGTAACGTCCCCTTCATAATTTCTTTCAAGACCAGCTATAATTCTTAGTAATGTACTTTTTCCACAACCACTATGTCCTAAAAGGCAGATGAATTCTCCTTCTTCAATCGAAAGATTAATATCTTTTAGCACCTCTGTTGCTTCTGTTCCACCAAAAAAGTTCTTATTTACATTTTTTATCTCTATTTTATTGCCCAAACGAACACCTTCTCTCAATATTTTACTAATTTATTTTGAATTAAACGAAGGATGTCTTCCATTATTTTTCCTATCACACCAACCATAATCATTGATAATATTACTTGCCCTGGCATGGATAGCGAACGGCCATCCATCAGCATATATCCGATTCCTGATGTGGCAGCAATCATTTCAGCTGCCACAACACAAATCCAAGCGTTACCTAATCCAATTTTCAATCCGGTCATTACCTGTGGCAACGCAGCCGGAATCATGACATTTGTAATCAGTTTACGTCGAGATATTTCAAAGGTCTGTGAAACCTCAAAATATCTTTTATCTATCTGCACAATTCCATCTATAACATTAGTCAGTATAGGGAAAAATGCTCCTATAAAAATTATAAAAATCTTTGACTGTTCCCCTATTCCCAACCATATAATTGCTATTGGAATCCACGCGATTGGTGGTATCGGCTTTAATATCTGTAATAATAAACTTGTAACTACCTCAAAGTTCGCAGAAACTGATATCAGAATGCCAAATACAATTGCTATAACTGAAGCTATTAAAAATCCTAAAAACACTCTACGTATACTAACCAATACATTTATAAGAAGTTCTCCAGTACTAAGCTTTTTAATAAATAATTGCAAAATAGCATGTGGTGCTGGAAGCATATATGTTGGTAATACTCCTGTAATAGATGCAGTTTCCCAAATAATTATTATTAATAAAACTAATGCTATATATTTAACTCCCAAAAAGGATACTTGTCTTTTTTTCATGTCATCCATTTTATTTCCCTGTTATTCCCGCATCTTGTAAATACTGTAGATTAACAAAGTTATCTACATCAACGCTATTCTCTGCAAAGCCTTGTTCCCTATTAAACTGCTCCACATCCTTCAATTCCTCAATATCCGATTCACTGATATATGTAGAAAAATCATATTTAACAAACAATTCCTCCAGTGTTTCAGCTGGTAAATTTATTTCTTCTGTCAACGATTCTGCTACCTGTTGAGGATTATTTTTTATATCCTCGTTTGCCCTCTCAACAGCTTTAATATATGCAATTAAAGCATCTGGATTTTCATCTGCAAATGACTGTGTTGCAAAGAAAAATACATTGTTACTCTTGATACCAGTTCCATCCAACAAAACCTTAATTTTTCCTGTTGCAAGGGTAGCTGTTAATCCTGGTTCCCATATAATGCCTGCATCAACCTGCTTAGATGCTACTGCATTTCCAATATCTGAATTTGGCAAATTCACCTCCTCAATATCATCAAATGTTAACCCAGCATTTTTGAGTACTAATCCAAGGAAGTGCTGCCCATAGGAACCTTTTACATAGGCAATTTTCTTTCCTTTGAGTTGGGCTGAATCTGTAATATCAGAATCCTCTGGAAGAGTTAGTGCTACTGTAGTCTCACCCGCTGAAAGCTTCGCAAATGTAACGGTATTTTGCCCTGATGCTTTTGCAATAAGAAGTGGCACATCCCCAATCAAACCTATATCTTCTTCCCCAGCAGCAAATGCTTCATTCTCTGGAGGGCCTGACTCAAAGGAATCCCATGTGACTTCAATATCTGAATAGCCAAGCTTTTCCAATTCCTCCTCGAAATAGCCGTTTTTCTTTGCCCACAAGATATTTGCAGCATATACACCGGGCTGTGTTGCAACCCTTATTTTAGTAGCTGTTACTCCTGTCGCTTCTTCATTTGATGCTTCTTTTGCGTTGGCTGACGTCGTTGCTGTAGAACCACATCCTGTAAATGATAAAGCTGTAATAAAAACAGCTGATATTAAAGAAATACTTTTTATAAACCACTTTTTCATGTCTACCTCCTTATACTGCTACTATACTGTCATAATGAATATAGAAAGGATGCTCCTTCCTCTGTTTATCTATCAATTCATTTATATTTAAATCTAATACACTATCAATATCTATTTTAACCGCTGCAGCTATATCAAACCCTTTGGTCTCTTTATATTTTCTATAGTAATTTTCATACTCTGTTCCACAGGTAAGTACTCTTTGGACATGCCCTGATAACAAATATGTTTCTTTATTTTTGCCAATAATTGTTATAGAAACCGGTTTATTAAACCAAATACTATATACTATGTTTTTATAGCTATTACCGGACTCTAATATCTCTACATAAGTGATTTCATTATTTCCAGTAACTTCTACAGACCCCTTGGGAACTGCATTTATGACACCTTCCTTGTTTTGACTAGCAACAATCTTTAGTGATTCTTTATCACTTATCAATTCTTTGATTACTTCATTTAATGCCATTGAGTTGTTCTCCTATCTTAAGAAATTCTCTGTAAATCTGAATTTGGGTGATTACCGCATCTACGATAATCATCAAACTCTGCTCTTACACCATATTTTCTACTTAGTTCATCAAGACCTAGTGTAAGCCTAGCATAATAATCTAATGATGCATTATGCTGCTTCTTGAAAACAGAATGTGGCCTTGGCACCCATACAATATAAACTACTGCGACGCCTTTACTTATTAATGTTTCAGCTTCTGCGAGTGTGCTTTCCAAAGCCTCATCCTCTGTAGCGAATCCATCTGGCTGAGCCAATTCAACTCCTCCTACAATTCCTGTACCTACATTTCCTCTACCAAAAACATCTACAGCGTCTATTAATCTCTTCTTCCATTCCTGGTAACCGATATACTTTGCTTTTCCTGGACAAATCCAATTAAATTTTTCTTCGTTCAATACTTCAATATCTGATGTATAACTCATCAAGCCAGTCTCATCATGTAGTCTTTGTAATTGCTCCTTTGTTAAAGCTGTTGTAATAGCTTGACTTGGAAATCGTCCTTCAAAATTTTTGCCGATTGCTTTTAACACATCTATATAATAGTTAAGCTCATCATCAAATGGTTTTTCTCCCCCTATGTCAGAACCCATTGTCATGCACAAGGTTGTAAATCTTCCCTCCTGCTTTATGGCTTCCCTTACAGTTTCATAGGCATCTTCAGGATCCATTTTTTGCTGTGTTACTCCATCACAACAAATATGTGGATTTAAATCACAGTATTTACAAGGCAATCCACTTGAAAAGAAATAGCATGGCGAAGTCGGAGTAATATTTAGTCTCTGAGGTCTAGCAAAGATAATTGAATCCATGGGTGTTCCTTTAGATGTTTTCTTGCCGTAAAAACTTGGCTTTTCCCAAAAATCCACCTCTTCTACTATCTCGCCAGCATCTATCAATACGTATTTTCCATCTATATAATCTACGATATATGGATTTTGTTCTAATGGTGTAGGATCTGTAATAACAATACTTCCATCTCTTAATACTAGCGCTTCCGGCACCCCAAATTTATTCTTGTCATCTCTTGCTCCAAGCGTGGAGAAAAATACATTTGATCCAGTTATTTGATACTTTTCCTGATTAATATTCTCTATAACTGTATCCGTATAATTAACCCCTCTTCTCTGCACATCAGTTTTCAACAAATTCAAATAAGGTAGCTGAGGATATCTTGCTACTGTCACCTTGAATGGCTCATTTCTTAAATCATTTTCACTCATTTCTTTTCTCCTTTTACACAATAGCATCAACTTGTTCTGCCACAAACTCCACCGACAAATTTATATCCGCCTTATTAACGTATTTACGTATCTCCTCCACCTTGTCTAAATGCTCCCAAGGTAAATCCACGTCGGTCCTGCCGAAATGTCCATAAGCAGCAGTCTGTTTGTAGATTGGCCTACGAAGATTAAGGGCATCGATAATAGCTGCTGGTCTAAGGTCAAATACCTTTTCAATAATTTCAACAATTTTTTCATCCTCAATTACTCCCGTTCCAAAAGTATCTACTGCAATTGATACTGGCTTGGCTACGCCGATTGCATAAGCAAGCTCAACCTCTAGTCTCTTTGCAACGCCTGCTGCAACTAAGTTCTTTGCAACCCATCTAGCTGCGTATGCTGCTGAACGATCTACCTTTGTTGGATCCTTGCCAGAAAATGCTCCGCCACCGTGACGTCCTGTTCCGCCGTAAGTATCAACAATAATTTTTCTGCCTGTAAGTCCTGCATCACCTTGAGGACCTCCAATTACAAATCTGCCTGTAGGATTTACATAGTAGATTGTGTCCGCATCCAACAATTCTTCCGGAATTACAGGCTTAATTACGTACTCGATAATGTCTTTTCTAATCTGTTCTAGTGTTACATCTGCCGCGTGTTGAGTTGAAATTACGATAGTATGGATTCTTTCAACTGTTTGTCCATCCTCTCCAAATTCTACAGTTACCTGTGATTTTCCATCTGGTCTAAGGTATGGAAGTGTTCCATCCTTTCGAACTTTTGTAAGCTGACGTGTAAGTCGGTGAGCAAACGAAATAGCTGGTGGAAGATATTCCTCTGTTTCGTCTGTTGCATATCCAAAGATGATTCCCTGGTCACCAGCTCCTGTTCCATAATCCTCTGTAGCTCCTTCCTGCTTTGATTCAAATGCCTTGTCAACACCAAGTGCAATATCTGCTGACTGCTCATCGATAGATGTGAGAACCGCAATTGAATCTGCATTGTATCCATCTACATTGTTTACATATCCAATCTCTCTTATTGTATCCTTAGCAACCTTTGCTATATCCACATAGGCTTTTGTTGTAATCTCTCCAACTACAAGTGCCAAGCCTGTTGCAACTGTTGTTTCAGCTGCAACTCTTGAATATGGATCCTGAGCAAGTAGCTCATCAAGGATTGCATCAGAGATTTGATCTGCAATTTTGTCTGGATGTCCTTCTGTTACTGATTCTGATGTGAATAACTTTCCCATATTTTGTCTCCTTTTAAAAAATAATTTATAAACAAACTAGAGGCCCAAAATCACAGCAAATGAAACCATGATTTTGAACCTCTAGTTGTCTAGTCAGCCCTTAGTATTAAATTTTAAATTCTTATCTTTTCACTTTTATCAATCTGAACAATCTTGCCATCTTGAATTATGATATTTACCGAACCAAATTTTATTGTCTCTATGAATTCTTTTATCTTTGCCAGTTCATCATTAGAGACGCTCCTTACACTTTTCATATTTTCGCTCCTCCAGCACCTAACTACTAGGTTGATAGGATTATATGTCACAAATCCGCTGATTTCAAGCCACCTAGCTCCTAAAGAAAATGAGAGCCCGTTATAAACTCAATCTATAACGGGCTCTATTCTTTACTCAACCACCGATATATTTCCTGTAATCATCCCCATCCAGCAGGTATATGTGATATTGCCCGCCTCGCTAGGAGTAAATTCTATTACATTTTCGCCATAGTCAAAGGTATGTTCAATTCCATATTCCGGAATCAGCATTGTGCTGTTGCACCCGGTAAGAGTGCCTTCCGGTACATTAATTGTCCACTTTACAGGTATGCCCTCTTCTACTGTAATATTTGGGTATACACCTAATTCCAAGGTACTGTCGATAAGTTGTAGGTCCTTTTTCTCTGTGTCTTCTTCGATTGCATTTTCGGCTACCTAAACCTGGTCTCCGCCATTTTTTATGTTGAAATCAATTCCATTTAACGCAAGCCCCTGCGATAGCATTGCAAGACCAAGTACAGCTACTAATACTCCGCCAGCCTTCATTACTTTATTCATAAATTTCACTCCTAATAAAGATACTATAGAACCAAGACCTAGCATTAACGGCAAGGTTCCTATTGCAAACGAAAACATTGAAGCTGCACCTATAAAAGGGTTCCCTGCTGCTAGAGCCACTATCCACATAGACTGAAGCGGACCACATGGCATGAAACCGTTTAATATACCAACTACAAATGGTATTCGCGTTTTCCCCTTTTGCTTTGCTATTACCCTTGCTATAGGGCGCGGTACTCTTATTGTTAATCGCCTTAACCATGGAAATAAATCCAGCATATTTATTCCCATAATCACCATGAACACCCCTGCAATAAGCTTTAGGATTCCTTGTACAGCAAATGGAATACCCAATTCTTCGCTTGCTCCAATCAAGTAGCCTAAACTGCCAAATATAAATCCACATAACGTATATGACACTACCCTGCCCAGATTGTAGTATAAAGTTGGTAAAAATGGACTTAAAGAATCTTTTTTTAGACTTTGGGAGAGATTGATACCACCACACATAGCCACACAATGTACAGATGTAATAAGACCTATGACAAAAAGCATGCCAATACCCATACTACTGTCAGCCAGCTTTGTAGGCGCCAGTTTGTTGCTTAGGCCACTTGCATTTAAAATGATAAACAGCAAAATAATCAGTGAAATAAATCCCACTGATTTTATAAAAGCGACAATATCCTTGCCCTCTGAAGATTTCACTTCGTATCCAATTTTTTCGATTGAATCCTTAATTTGCCCTAGTTTAAGTATATCTGAGTTGTAAGTAACTTCCGCAGTACCTTTGTTGTAGCTTACACTTGCACTTATTACTCCCCTTAAGTGTTTCAGTTCTTTTTCAATCTTGTTTTGACAATTTACACATGTCATATTTCCTATGACAAGATTGACACTTTTTTGATTTGACATTTCTTTTAATTCCTTAACTTATAGACTACTTTTCATGATTTATCAATCCAAGTCCACAGCTTGTACATAGCTGCACCCCAAAGTAAAAACAAAGCGATGTGAACCCACATTGGAAAAGCTGATGTAAAGTGCTCCCCGTTCACGTACTTGGCAAACTGTGGAATGTCTGCATAATAATATGCTCCAGCTCCAAAATCTAATCCATCCACCAAACCAAGCCCATTAATCATAATATAGATAGCCAAAATAATTACAGCAAGAATAAATACTATACCAAATAATTTCCATAGCTTTTTCAATGTAGATTTCATCTGCTTCATCTCCTACTAATTCAATACAGGAATAGGGAAAAACTTTCCTGAAAGTAATACATATACTGCAACAAATGTGAGCACGATATTAAATAGCTGTCCCACTACATAAAGTGTAAGTGGCTTTCCCCCCTTAAACTGTTCCCTTATTTCCTTAAAGTTTGTATCAAGTCCGATACTTGTAAATGCAAGTACAAATGCCCAGTTCTTGTACTGGTCGAGAACCCCATTGATTCCTGAAACTGTTTCACTACCTACAGCTGGCAGAAAAACAAATGATGCAATAAGTGATGCTGCAAAAAATCCTAAAATGAATTTTGGAAGTCTATACCAAATCTCTGCTGCCGAAACATTTGTCTTACCACCTTCATTTTCAACTCTTGTTGAGAAGAAAATCGCTACCGCAAATGCGATAAATCCAATAAGGATATTTTGAATAGATTTAACAAGTACCGCTGCTGTCTGAGCTGTCTCCCCAAGTGCTGTACCTGCAACTGTAACTGCTCCAGTTGAGTCAATTGTTCCGCCGATAAGAGCTCCTCCCATAAGCTCTCCAAGGCCTGTAGCCTTAATCAAAATTGGCTCAAATACCATCATAATTACTGTAAATATAATTGAAATTGAAACTGCAAGTGAAAGATCTGTCTTCTTTGCCTTTGATGATGCACCTGCCGCAATTGCTGCTGATGTACCGCAGACAGATGTTGCAGTTGCAAGAGTAATTACAAGAGGCTTATTGTCAATCTTGAGCACCTTTGTCCCAAAGAACCACATAAAGATAATTACTACTGGTGTTACTATCCAGGCAATTCCCAGACCATATAGACCAAAGTTTATAATATTAGAAAAGAGTACCGAAAAGCCCATTACTACAAGGCCTGCCTTGATATAGTATTCTGTCTGAACTGCAGGCTTTAACCATTTTGGTACTCCTACTGTATTTGAAATAACAAGTCCAACAATAAGTGCCCAGAAAGCCCACTCTAAATATCTGTTTAATGTGTACTCTGCTGAAATAAATCTTACAACTATCGCAAGTAAAAATAACACTGAATATGCTGGTATATAATCCTTTACCGATTCTCCCTTTAGCTTGACTCCAGCTGTAAAGAGTGCTCCTGTCACAAGGAAAGTACGTACCAATGAAATCCAAAAGCTTCCTGTGGATAGCTGCTCAAACACGCTCACACCATTACCCCAGGTTGCAAACTTGGCTGCACTAAAGTCAAATGTTCCTGAAATAACTGCTATTGCAGCCACCGCAATAAGAATTGCTCCAATCCAGATTGTCAGCCAATCTTCCTTCTTCCATAAATCAGAAATCTGTGACTTTGAGGTAGTAACTATATCATCATTTGCCACACTATTTTTTCCTATTGATACATCTGCCATATCATTCTCTCCTTTCAAACTATTTATCCACTAGGTTGATAGGATTATATGTCACAAATACCGTAAATTCAAGATATCTAGTTCCTAAAGAAAATGAGAGCCCGCTATAGACTGGGTCTATAACAAGCTCTCAAATCACTATTTTTTTGTTAAGTATAATGCGATAGCATACATATCATCTGAGAATGTATATTTAATAAGTCCATTACTAAAATCAATTTTTTCATCCCTAAATGAATAACAATGTTTTATTTCATACTCATTAGGAATGGTGATACTAATAGTTTTTCCCTTGGCTTGGTTAAAGCCATGAATTATAACAACAGCCTCACCTAAATCCTTATTCTCTCTAAGTATAGCCTGCCAACCATTAGGGTGGCGATAGCTGGATATATTTTCACCATAAAAATATGTTTTGCCCTCTTTTATGACAGGAGCGATTTTCTTATAAAATGCTATTCCTTCATCTATCACTTTCCATTGTGAATTATTAAGGGCTGTGACATCACCTGAAATACACATTCTACCTAAAAACGTATTTACGATAGAATACGCTATTCGCTTAAGTGAATCTGTTTGTCTTATAACAGCCCAAATCTGGCTTTGTCGAGGCAGTATTACCCTATGCAAATTTGCTGCAATAATAGGTATTTCTTCACATTCATGAGCGTCTGAAAAAGATGCCATACTGCAAATAGACATCATTAGCGGTTCTAATTTATGTCCACCAGAAGCGCAATTCTCAAGGACTATTCCTGGCACTTCTTCTTTGACTTTCTGAATGAATCGAATTGATTCTTCTTGGTTTTGTCTCAGACCTTCCCCTAGAGATTCGGCGCCATCACACCCAATTCCAACCGTGTCATTGCAATCCATTTTCATGTATTCAAAACCATATTTTTTTAGAGTGCCTATTACCTTGCTTTTCAAATAATCCTGCACATATGGTTGACGTAAATCCCAGAAACGTCTCATAGTTGTAGTTAATGGGTATCCATCTCTTTTTAAAAGATGCTCTGTGTCTTTGTAGGCTTGAGATTTTTCTCCCACGTTATCAATTTCAAACCAAATTCCGGGCTTCATGCCAGCCTCTTTTATTACCTGAACTGTTTTATCCAACCCATCCGGAAAAAGCTCCTCTGAAACATCATAATCACCCATGGAAACATCCCACGGAACATCCTTTTGTTTGTACCACCCACAATCTATTACAAAATATTCAAAGCCTTTATCTTTGACAGCATTTACTATATTACAGATATTTTCATGACTTGGATTTCCCCATGTGGTGCAATATTCATTAAACATAACCGGCAGGCTCTGTTCACATTCAGGTCCTAAATCTATTGTTTTATCAAGCGAAGATGTAAGACGCTGATATATTTCTTCTTCATCACCCGAACAAACAGAAATAATGGAAACCGGCGTAGTGAATTCAGCCTTAGGTTCAATATTTTTCATCCAATGACCAAACTCCCTATCGGCCAGTCCTCCAGACATTTGCACATAATCCCCTCGTCTGTATACCTCCATCTGCCATGATGCATTATTCATCAATTGGGCACCCCAATATAAATGATTTTTGCAATCCTCCAAAACCATAATTGGAAAATATTTATTTACGGGTAAAGACCCCACTGCTCCAAAACGCTCGCACCTAACAGCATGCCCTCCCCATGATGGCTCAAGCTGTAAATCTTCCAGGGAAATAGTTTCCTTTCTCCCTTCCATGCTCCAAACACTGCGTATTCTATGAAGCTTTAATGTATCAGCTCCGTCCCCCTCCATAAAAGGAGATATTTTACCAAGGGAAAAGCTAGATAATAATTCTAAGCCAACAGTATTATTACTGTTGTTCCTAAAGCAAGAACGTATTCTTAGTGTTTTTTCTCCCTCAGTATATGAAAGGTAATGGATTACTTCATATCCTCTTTCATCTTCTAGAATGGTCCCAACTTCCGTTGTTTCATTATCCTTTTTAATAGATTGAGATTTATACTTAAACCCAGTAACAGATGGGCTTTGACGCATTGTTACACCTGGAGCATAAGCGCCATTATATGTATCGCCCACCAATTTTATTTGCACTAATGAATCAATATAGGGTTTGTCTTTCGTATCATCTCTATTTACATAATTATATCCGACAGGTAGTAATACCAGTTCTACATTTTGAGTCTCGTCATCTATTACGTAAGTTACATTCATGTCACCAAATGTATACGAATTTAGTATATTCTGCATATTTATCCTTTCACCGCACCCACGGTCATTCCTTTAATAAAATATTTCTGTAAGCTTAAAAAAAGCACAGCGATTGGTAAAACAGAAATAACAATCGCCGCCATGGCAGTCGTATAGTCACTAGCTTGTGCTGAAAATAACGATTGAATAACTACTGTAAGTGTTTTTAATTCTTTTTTACTAACATACAAACTTGCCAACATATAGTCATTCCATATTTGAAAGGCTTGCATAATAATCAATGTGGCCATAGCAGGCTTCAATAAAGGTAATACTACAGTAAAATATGTCCTAAACACATTGCATCCATCTATCCTAGCTGCCTCTTCTAATTCAATAGGAACAGTAGACATAAAACTAGTCATAAGAAAAACTCCAAATGAAATAGCAGTTGCAATATACATAAAAATAATTCCGAATCTTGTATTTGTGAGATTTAGGTTTGCTCCTATTATATATATTGGCAAGAAAAGGGCCTGAAAAGGAATTAATATACCAATTATAAAATATATATAGCAAAACTTGAAAAACTTCCCTTTACTTCTGGCAATCGCCCATGCCGTAGCACTACATAAAATCGCAAGTATAATTACCGCAATAGCTGTATATAAGAATGTATTTGTAAAGGTAGTTGTAAGATTCAATTTTTCAAATGCTTTTTTGTAATTTTCAAACTGAATACTTGAAGGTAATGTTAAGGCATTGGTTAAATACAATTCTTTTTTTGTTTTAAATGAGTAATTAAAAACAACAAATATTGGCAAAATAAAGACAACTGCCACAATTGTCATTATTACTTGAGTAATTAGAGTACTTTTGGTATAAGGGGTACTATTGGTTTCAGTATTGTCTTTGCTTCTCTTCATTACTGCTGCACCTCCCTAGATTTTAATGTTTTTACTTGAACTAAAGCAACAAGCAAAAGGGCAAACACTAACGTTACCGACATAGCAGATCCATATCCAAATTGTCTCGCTCCAATTGCTGTATTATATATTTGAAGAATAACTGAGGTGGATGACCTACCTGGTCCTCCGCCAGTTGACGAAACAAGTAAATCATATACCTTCAATGAGCCTGTTGTTATTCCAACGACGCAGATTGTAATTGATGGTGCCAACATTGGAATTGTGATATTGAAAAACCTGGATACCGCTCCAGCCCCGTCTACTTTAGCAGCTTCATATAATTCGGCAGGAATTGACTGTAAGCCTGCAAGATATATTAACATCCAATATCCAATCCATTGCCAATTATTTGCTATTAATAATCCAGATAGTACAGTCTCTCCGCTTCCAAACAACAAGAAATTTATATTTGTTCCAAGCCATTCATTAATTTCTGGCAAAACATTTGAATACATTTTTAGCCATATGAAACCAACAATTACAGAACTAATAAGACATGGAATAAAAAGCACTGTCCTATATATTTTCTGCGCTTTTATACCTGAATCAAGGGCTACCGCAAATAATAATGCAAGAACATTTTGTATTATCGTATTTCCGATAGTAAATTTAATCGTAAACCACCATGACTGTAGAAAATTTGAATCATTAAAAAGCGTGACATAATTCTTTAATCCTACAAAAGGTTTGTCTGGGGTAAGCCCATTCCAACTAGTCAACGAAAATCTAAATGCTAAAATTGTAGGAATAATAATACCGATAGTAAAAATTACAAATCCCGGTATAACCAATAAGAGGTATTGCTTTTCTAATCTTTTCTGCAGTCCATTTGTATTTTTGTATCCCATTTTTGTGTCTCCCATTAGTCATATCTAATCTTTTCCAAGAAAATTTTTTAGTAGTAAGACTCAGAAATGGCTGCTGCAACAGCAGCAGCCATTTCTTTTTTATTCTGCAGCGCTTGAACTTACATCTACTCGTGCGTCAGATGCCGCCAAGCAATCTTCAAATGATTCATCCCCTAACAGCCATGCTGCTATGTCAGCTGCATTTTCTTCCTGGAATCCGCCCCAAACAAGCTGATTATTTCCAAGATTTACATCAACTACCATATCTTCAGCTGCATATTTGTCAATATCAGACTGGCTAGGGTTTGTAAATGTAGGAGAAATTCCTTTGAGCATTGAAGCCGTTTTTGTATAATCATAGATTTCAACTGCAAGCTCTTCATCACTTGTAAGCAAATCAAGAACACAGTTTACAGCATCCTGATGCTCTGTTGTAGCGCTTGTCATAATTGCAATGTTTGGTTCAAAAATAAGCTTCGAATCACCTGTTTGATTTGGAAATGGGAATATACCAAAATCAAAGTTTTCATCAATATCAAGGAAGTTCTGGATTGACCAAGAACCAGATACCTTCATTGCAGCATCTCCAAGAACCATCTTTGCATCACAATCTGTCTGCTCTAAAGAAAACGTCTCTGGGAACGTATTATCGTAAATTAGCTTATTATACTGATAGCAAATCTGTGCAGCTTCATCTGTAGAGAATGATGTTTTACCTGCTCTGAAATCATCTCCCCAGGTAGGATTGTTGTTAAATACATCATTCATCATAAACTGCATTGTCACATTGCCGATTGACCAGGTATCTACCATATGAGATGCAAATGGTGTAATGCCTTTTGCATTACAGTCATCAATGATTGCCTGCAGATCTTCCTGGTTTTTTGGAATTTCCCATCCATTTTCCTCAAACATCTGTCTATTGTAGTAAACTCCCTGATACAAAGCGTTATATACCAATCCGTATGTCTTGCCATCAAAAGTAACATTTTCATTTGCAGCATCTATAACTCTATCTGTATAAGTGCTATCAATTTCACCTAAAAGGCCAAGACTTGAATATGTTGCAACATCTTGTCCCTTACCAATAATAATATCTGGAATACCAGTCTGCATATACTGCTGCATCTTTGGATGAAACTCTCCATCCCAGCCAACACATTCCCACTCAAGAGTTATGTTTGGATACTTTTCTGCAAGCGCCGCATCAATCATATCCTCAATACCTGCATCTGTAGTAGATTGACCAGCTAAAACTGTTAAAGTGACTTGTTCATCTGATGCTACTGAAGTATCCCCCGATTCTCCCGAAGCGTTTGTGTCTGTTGCCTGACCTCCGCATCCTACTAACAAACTAGCTGCCATTGTTGATGCCATAAGCATACTCATCAGTTTTCTTTTCATAATTCCTTCTCCTTTTCTATGTGATATCGATTACTGATGATGTAATTCTAATTCAAATAACACTTTACCAATTAGGATTAATTTGAAATAATAAATTGGATTTTTTTGAAATCACTCATATTGCTTTCTATATTCTCTTGGACTTTTTCCAACAATCTTTTTGAATACACGATTAAAATATGTATAATCATCATATCCTACCAAAAATGCCACCTCATTATTTTTTATTTTTGCATTTTTCAAATATTCCTTGGCTTTGTCAATTCGTTTCAGCGCAAGATATTGAATCATATTTATACCAGTTTCCTGCTTGAATATCTTTGAAAAATATGTGCTTTCAACATTAAACATTGATGCAATCCCGCTTAGTGTTATTTCGTCTGAGTAATATTCATCTATATACTTCACAGCTTTTTTAACTGTTTCCTTTATCGAACCATCATAGTTTTCAGGTTGATTATTAAAAATATCATCAAGCAGAGTCTGAATTGCACTGCATATCACCCCAGCATCCAGCTTTTCAACACAATTTTCAATATAATCGGATAACTCATAGAATTCATCAATCTCTTCATTCGTTGTCACTTCGATTGCAGACTCTACTAGTATATTACATATTTTTCTCACAACCTGCTTCACCTCAAAATAATTCCAGCCACTATCTTCTATATGTGCAACCCCAATATCTTCATATATCAATTGTTTTATTGAACTAGTATCTTTGATTTGAAATAAATATTTTAGCTGTTTTTCCTGCTCAGTATTTATGATATTCCCCATTAGTTTATGAATTGCATCTTGTTCTTTTGATGAGAACAAAACACAACTTTCTTTATTAAAGGCTCGAGTCATCATTACTGAAACCGCCTGCAGATATGCATCCTTTAAAGTATCAATGCTGTAGCTATGCTCGCTGATTGCAACAGTAATAGTACTATTAGCCTTTTTTTCTAGTCCTTCTGCTATATTACGAGAAAGCCTTTTTAGTTCATCATAATCAGCCTCACTTACGATAATAAATTCATTGTGACGATATGTATAATTAAAAACTTGCAAATCGTCAGAGTGGGTCAAATCCCTTAAATACTTTTTCACTGTATATGAAAGCAAATTAATATCATTGCCTGTTTCTTCAATTAAATCATGTAATTGATGTATTTTTATAAGCATAACACAACAACCTGAGGACTCCATGGTGTTGTCTGTTATGATTGAAGTTGGGAAAACTGAAGGCTCCTTTTTTATAAGTACACTAAGTTCTCTGTCCTTTAAAGCTGATGATGCTTTTAAAAGCTGAATTCGATTATTTTCTTCATTTGCAATTATTTCTAAGGCCTTTGAAACTACAGATACCAAATCAATTTTGTTTATTGGTTTAAGCAAATAGTTTATTGCACCAGCAACTAATGACTCTTTAACAAAATGAAAATCATCATAACCACTCACCACAAATACAACTATATTAGGATATTTATCTTTAATTATTTTTATTAGTTCCACTCCATTTAAATAGGGCATGTTGACATCTGTAATTAGAATATTACAACCTTCTGTCTCAACCCTATTCAATACTTCTTCTCCGTCACATGCGGGTTGTAAAAAATTTATATTATATTCAGTCCAATCAATAATTGTTCTAAATTTTTCTCGAATCCAATACTCATCATCTGCTACCAACAAATTGTATCTTTTTGACATTATAAAAACACCTCATCAATCTTCTTTCTAGGAATATATATCTTTACAGTTGTTCCTTTGTTTAGCTCGCTATAAACCTCTACCCCATATTCTTCTCCATACAACATTTTTAATCTTGCATTAATGTTATATATTCCTATGGATGTGCCTTCTTCCATTAGTCCCATATCGTTTTCAGCAAGCCTCTTATTCATGTCCATAGTATCAAACCCTGTACCATTATCTTCTACTTCGATAATTAAATGCTCATCTTGTGCGTAAGCTCTCACACTAATTTTTTTATTTCCGTGCTTATTTTTTATACCATGATTAATTGCATTTTCTACTAACGGTTGAAGTGATATTCTAGGTATAGTATCCTGTAATACTTCTTCAGCAATATCAAAATGATACTCAATAACATTTCCCATCCTGACATCCATAACAAAAATATAATTCTTTAAATGGTTTATTTCCTGAGCAACTGTAGAATACGGGTGTTTCATATCCAAACTGTATCTGAAAATACCAGAAAGAGATTGGCATAACCTACTGACTATTTCGCAGTTTTGTATACTTGCAATACTACTCATTGTATCTAATGTATTATAAAGAAAATGTGGATTAATCTGGGCTTGTAATGCTTTGTACTCCGCCTTATTAATCAACAATTTATTCTCATATTCCTGCCCTATTAGACTTTCAATTTCATCAAGCATATGGTTAAATTCATTACCCAGCTTTCCTATCTCATCCTGTCCTGTATATGCTACCCTTAGATTAGTGTCTCCATCGCTTATCTTTGCAACAGTGCTTGTGAGATTTTCTAGAGGTTTTGCCAAAGTTTTTGTAATATACAAGAATAGGAGAATCAAAACAACTGACAATATTAATACAATGATAATCATATTACGCCTAAGAATAATCTGATTTTGCTGTAAAAGGCTTTTAGGCATTATCGTATATGCGGATAGATTATATTTTTGTTGACTTACAGCAAACAATACATTACTTCCTTCCACTATACTAGCTGTATCGTCAATTTCTGCAATCTCAATCTTATTGCTGATTGAATTAAATATTTCTTCGTTCACTCCTGCCGGATTATCTATAACATAGATGACAGAATCATTCATTGGTTGTATCCAAACGTAAGTATTATCACTTATTACATACTTTTTCATAATTTTGTCGATAGCTTTTGTGTCTACATCACAAACTACATACCCTGCTTTTTCATCCAATCTATTTATGTTATGAATCTTTACGACAAATCTGATGATATTTCTATTTAAGCCTTGATTATAATAACCTGAAATAAGCATTTGATTATCTTCTGAATCGACATATTCTTTCACTTTATAAGAATTATATTCTTCTTCGTTTATATATATATCTTTTGGATAATTATGACGTGGCGTAGAAAACTTACGATATACACTAACGATTTCGTGGTTATCAGTATATAAATAAAGTGCCAGGGTTCCATTTTCTAGAAGAGAGGTATTCGTCACAAGTTCTTTTGCTCTTGAATAATACTCATCTCTAAGAATATCGATATCATTATCCCCACTAATATCTTTTAGAAATGTTTTGTCATTATATATATCAATAATGTCAGACTCTATTCCAAAAAAGTAGGTATACAATTCATTTTGCATGTTCTGTAAAGAATTGTATCCTTCCATTTCAGCCTGTTTGTATATTAAAGATTCTGATGCGTTTGCAAACAATATCGTCTGAACTAATAAAGCCCCATATGTGCAACATAAACACATTATGAGTATTTTACTCCTTAAGTTTAACTTCATCCCACTATCCCCCTTCTCCATTAGTTAAGTATATCATAAGAACAATCAATGGTAACATAAAAAGAGGTTCCTTATTACCTTAACAAGGAACCTCCCACTCTTTTCTTTATCTACTAATTATTTAGAATCTTCTCATTCATACTTCCCATACGATATCCCCTTAAATCCAAAGACACATAGGAGAAGCCATAGGACTTCAATTTATCGTATATGCGAAGTCTCAATTCTTCATTAAGCATCCTGTTAATATCCTCTGGCAAAAGCTCGATTCTTGCAAGATCGTCTCCATGAATTCTCACTCTAAACTGGCTAAATCCTTCATCAAGCAAAAGCTGCTCCGCCTGCTCAATCTTGCCAAGCTTTTCCCTTGTGATTGTCTCCCCATATGGCACACGGCTAGCAAGACAGGCAAAGGATGGCTTTGATGCTGTTGGTAATCCTTTTCTTTTTGACATCTCCCTTATTTCTGCCTTAGTAAAACCAACCTCACGAAGTGGACTAAGCACCTTTAGCTCTGCTATAGCTTTTAACCCTGGACGATAGTCTCCCTCATCATCAACATTTGAACCCTCAGCCACATACTCAATACCGTTTGCCTTTGCTTCCTCAAGCATCTGTGAAAAGAGATTCTTCTTGCAATAGTAGCATCTGTCTTTTGGATTAGAGGCATACTCAGGCATGCTCAGCTCATCTGTTTCAACGTATATCTGCTTCACTCCAAGCTTCTTGCAAAACTCTTCTGACTCGTTTTTTTCCCTAGCTGGAAATGAATAGGACACTCCTGTTAAAGCAATTGCCTTATCCCCTAAAGCATCATGTGCTGCATACAGCAAAAAAGTAGAATCCACTCCACTAGAAAATGCTACAGCCAGGCTTCCTAGATTTTTTATATACGCTTTTAAACTCTCATACTTTTCATTAATTTCCATGTAAGCTCTCCTTTTACCTATCTATTTGGTAGGACATTTCTATAATATAAAAAGTGTAGTCGCTTTGACTACACTTTTTACGATATTTAAGAAATAATTAATTTTTAAATGAATGAATTGGTGCTGGAATACGTCCTTCACGATTAATAAAATCGGCACAAGAGAACTTATTCACAGGCATGATTGGTGCATAACCAAATAATCCACCAAACTCTACTGTGTCACCAACTGTTTTACCAATTACAGGGATAAGTCTTGCTGCTGTAGTCTTTTGGTTAACCATACCAAGTGCCATCTCATCAGCTATCATTCCTGAGATAGTTGTAGCTGGAGTATCACCTGGGATTGCAATCATATCAAGACCAACTGAGCATACACATGTCATAGCTTCAAGCTTTTCTAGAGTGATTGCACCAGCCTCTACAGAATTAATCATTCCCTGATCCTCTGATACAGGAATAAATGCACCTGAAAGACCACCTACATATGAGCTTGCCATAACGCCGCCCTTCTTTACCTGATCATTTAGCATTGCAAGGGCTGCAGTGGTACCTGGGGCACCTGCATATTCAAGACCAATTTCACATAATATATCTGCTACAGAATCTCCTATTGCAGGAGTTGGAGCAAGGGATAAATCAATAATACCGAATGGAATACCAAGTCTCTTTGAAGCTTCCTGAGCCACAAGCTGTCCCACACGAGTAACCTTGAACGCTGTCTTTTTAATTGTCTCGCAAAGAACCTCAAAGCTTTCACCACGAACAGCCTCAAGCGCTTTTTTTACAACGCCAGGGCCTGAAACACCAACATTTATAATAGCATCTGCCTCTGTAACACCGTGGAACGCACCTGCCATAAATGGGTTATCATCTGGAGCATTACAGAAAACAACAAGCTTCATGCAATCCACTGAGTCTCTATCCTTTGAGCGGTCTGCCACCTGTAGAAGAATATCTCCCATGAGGCGAACTGCATCCATATTAATACCTGTTTTTGTGGAAGCAAGGTTAACAGAACTACAAACTCTTTCGGTCTCGCAAAGAGCCTGTGGAATAGAACGAATAAGCATCTCGTCAGCTGTGGTCATGCCTTTTGAAACAAGGGCAGAATAACCACCTATGAGATTGGCGCCAACATCCTTTGCCGCCTTATCTAATGTATGAGCAATACCAACAAAATCTTCTGGTGTCTTGCAAGCTGCGCCACCTACAAGAGCAATTGGAGTCACTGAAATTCTACGATTGACAATAGGAATACCGTAATCCCTCTCAATCTCGCCAGCAACCTTATCTAAATCCTTTGCAACAGTTGTAATACGCTGATATATCTTTTCGTTTAAAAGCTTTAAATCAGCATCAATACACTCTAATAAACTAATACCAATTGTAATGGTACGAACATCAAGGGTCTGTTCCTCCACCATTTTATTTGTTTCGATGACTTCTTTTATGTTTACCATGATTATTCTCCTACTTTGTTAACGGGAAGGCAGCACCCATCCAGGATTGCCTTCGACAAAAAGTGTGCGATATGATAAGTAATTTCTCTTAGCTTTGCTCGATAAATCACTTATAATCTATGCATCTTTTCGAATATCTCTTCCTTTTGAGCCTTTACCTGAACTCCAATTTCATCTCCAAGCTGCTCTAGATCTTTTTGAAGCTCATCAAAACTACGAGTGCTTCCTGTAATATCTACAATCATCATCATATTAAAAAAGCCCTGCACAATTGTCTGAGTGATGTCTAATACATTAACACCCTTATCAGCTAAATATGTGCAGATCTTTGCAATGATTCCTACTGTGTCTTTTCCTACAACTGTGATGATAACCTTATTCTCCATCCTGTCTCCTTCCATATTCCACAATAAAGTCCGCTGATTATACTCCGGCTGTTACATAGACAAGCATTATGATTTCTACGCTCAGCGAAAAATGCTTCGCCTTAGAAATATAATAGCTTGTCTATTACAGCCTCCTTTTTACCTACAAGCTCATCTATTTAAGCTTACGGTAATACCTTTTATATAACCACACGCTCGGATACCTCGCTGCGTGATGCTACGGTGATATTGAAATCAGCACCAGTATATGGTGTGCTTTCATCCATGGTGACCTCTAAGCGTACAGTTTCATAAGCCAAATCTGGATAATTATTCTCATGGCTAAGATGCCCTAAAAAAACATGCTTTACATTATCATGTAAAACATGACTAAGCAATTTTCCACTGGCTTCATTTGATAAATGACCATAGTCTCCAAGGATTCTCTGCTTCAGTTGATAAGGATATGTGCCTACCTCCAACATGTGTATATCATGATTTGCCTCAAGCAGCATAGCATCCAATCCCATAAGATTGTCAATTATATTGCTGTCATAATACCCTAAGTCAGTGCAGACTGCAACCTTTGATTTATTATTTTCTATACGATATGCAACCGGGTCAGCCGCATCATGGCTGATATGAAATGGATGAATATTTAGAGTCCCTAATACAAAGTCCTCATCAGGCCTAATGATATGAAAAAGAGATTCATCAATAGCTCCAAGACTTTTCATTGAGCGTATTGCATTTATCGTGCCAGCTGTAGCATAAATCGGAATATGATATTTTCTGGAAATGACCCCAAGTCCTGACACATGGTCAGAGTGCTCATGGGTCACCAAAAGTCCGTCCATATCTGCTGTGGTATAATCATATTTATTCATACCAGCTTCAATTCGTTTTCCAGAAATACCAGCATCAATCATAACATGAGTGCTGTCATCTCCTACACAAATACAATTTCCACTGCTACCGCTTGCAATACTAAAAAAATCCATTAAAACTTAATTCTTTCTATTATATTTCCTTCATACGGGAAGGCAGCCCCATTTATGATTGCCTACGGCAATGGGGGCTGCCGTGAGATTAAGGAATCTCCCGTTCCCCCTTAATCTACTTCCAAAAGCACTCAATCTCATCATTTGGGTGAAGTTCAGCAGCATAGCTACATTTTTCACCATTGATTCTGATGATAAGCTCTCTGCCATTTCCCTCATTTGGATCAAAATCAATAAGGTTGTATATATCTACAAAAATATAATCCTTTTTACCAGACATAACCATGTCCTTGCCATTAATCTTTACTGGCATATCAACGGTTTCTACCTTCATTTTGGTGCGAGCATCCGCTACTGGTGCTGGCTCACTTTCTGGCACTTCATAATCCTCAGGCAATCCCTCGCCATCCTCTACAAGATATTCTCCAGCATATGCCACACCAGAAGTTGTAGTCCAATCTATAACAAAGTTTTCATATACAAGGGAATCCTTCCCTGAAGGTCGATTGTTAACCAAAATCTCGTATCTATCATCTATGGTTACATCCATAAACTCTGCCAGCTGGCCAACTGTATAGAAAGGTCTTGTTTCTATTACATCCCCTTCCTTTATGACGTATGTAGGTGGTTCCATTGAGCCGTTGACCTCAACAAACTTTGGACATTTAACTCTATGACCACAAACTGTAAAATATAGATACTCTGTGGTAAACTCTGACAAATCTGCTATCGTGCCTGTTCCACCTTCACCAACAGTTGAAGGAACAAGTGTTATCTCGGCATTAAATTCAAGTGGTGTATTAATGCCTACATTTCTGCCGTTCATCATTACAACTGCTGACTCACCCTCAGTACCACGAATCATGCGGGATACGCCATTAACTGTAAAGTTGACTTCCCGACCTCTGCGTGGAAACAGCTGGTCTGCTGAAAATCCTGCCTGCATTGCCGCATCAACAATTGTAAGCTGACCATTATCATAAAGCTTCATCATTTCACCATTAAAGTGAATCATGATAAAGTTATTCTTTGTCTCATAGTAATTTAGGCAAATACCAATTGGAGTAACCAGCAATGAATCCTTCTTAACATCTTCTTCCTCGAAGACAATATTCTTCATTACTTCTTCACCCCTAAGGGCAACACGCTCTGGAACAATCCCTAGATTTTTTGCTATTGCCTCGGTAAAGCCATGTATTTTTCCACCGCCACCAACGATAAATGCAGCGGATACGGATTTGCCACCATTTAATTCTTTTATCTTTTCAGACACCTCGTCTGCTATTTTTTCCATCACAGGATTTGTAAGCTTCCAAACATCCTCAGACTTAATAGTATGGCTGATACCCATAATATCCTCGTAGGTAATTTCACCGCCATCTGTAGATGCTCGTTTGATTGTTTCTGCTGTAGCAAAATCTACCAAAAATTCATGGACAAGAACTTCTGTAAGCTCATCACCAGCCATTGGAATCATGCCATAGGCAATGATACTTCCATCTCTTGTTACACAAATATCGGATGTGCCTGCGCCAACATCTATAAGGGCAATATTTAACATTCTAAAATTCTGTGGGATAGCAACATTGATAGCCGCAATAGGCTCCAATGTAAGATTAGCAACTGAAAGATCAGCCTTGCCTACAGCTGAATACAAGCCATCAACAACATCCTCTGGAAGGAATGTAACTATGATATCCTCTCCAATTACATCTGCCTTATGATCTTCAAGTGAGGAGAACACATCTCCGTTTAAATAATATTTAACAGTAGAATAGCCTACGCAGAAAAATTTATACTTTTTATCTTCGTCACCCTTAATCTCCTTGGCAGCCTGCTCGATACCCATCATATCAAGAGTATGCAAATCCTCTCCAGTAACAATTGTCTCCTCTGGATACTCCAGCTCAACATGGGTTGTAACTGTGCGAAGTACACGACCAGCGGCAGCTATACACACTTCGGTAAGATTTAAACCTGTCTTGGCCTCCAACTCTTTTTTCACTTCATTACAAGTGGCACCAACACGACCAATGTCATGAATCTGTCCGTCAAGCATTGCTCTTGTGTCGTGCTCATGCAAATCCTGAGCTATAACGTGGAACTCCTCTCCTTCTAAGTATCCCACAGTACCTATGACATTTCTGGTTCCAATATCAAGTCCAAAAACAATATCCTTTGTCTCCATAAACTACTCTCCTCGAGAATTATTATCAAGAATTTTGCGAAGCTGACTTAATGTCTGCTCCTTACCACCACTGTTGTCAATTACTCTATCAGAATGCTCTCTAAATGAGGCATCACTACGCTGCTTTGAAATGGTATTTTGAATACGCTCATCGGTATATCCTCTAGACGCCTTAAGTCTTGCAGCCCTTACCGATTCATCAGCGTATATGTACCACATCTCATCCACAAGTTTACCATAACCACATTCTATGAGCAATGCAGCTTCAAAGAAAAAATACTCTATATTGTGTTTTTTTCTTTCTTCCTCTACTTGATTTAGTACTTCCTCCTCCACAGCAGGATGTACGATTTTGTTTACTGCCTGCCTCAGGCTGTCATTTGCAAACATTTGCTTTGCCATTAAGGGTCTGTCGATTTCCCCATCTTTTCCAACGATAGGCTGCTCCCAAGGTAGGCTAACCACCTTGTCAAAGCTTGGTGTGCCTGCCTTCATTAAATCTGCTGCAACTTCATCAGCAAGCAACACTCTGCAATTGAAGTTTTCCTTTAATAAAGAGAGCACCGTGCTTTTCCC
>SVES01000010.1:25387-79794 GCA_015057305.1 Pseudobutyrivibrio ruminis
CTTAATGAGCCTCGGCCCAGTTTTCTCCCGAATTCATATCTATCTCCAGCTTCACCGATAAAGCTGCTGCATTTTCCATTTCCTCACGGATAAGCTCCTCTACCCTGCTTTGCTCAGGCTTATATGTTTCCACCAAAAGCTCATCATGCACCTGTAAAAGAAGCTTAGATTGCATATGCTCAAGTAGTAATCTATCGTGAACCTTTACCATGGCAATCTTAATTATATCCGCCGCGGTTCCCTGTATTGGTGAATTCATAGCAACGCGCTCACCAAATTGTCTAGTCATAAAATTGGAAGATGCAAGCTCTGGAATTGGGCGACGTCTTCCATACATAGTTGTCACGTACCCCTTTTCCTTGCCCTCTGCTTTTAAATTCTCCAGGAATGCGTGCATCTTAGGATATGCCACAAAATAATTGTCAATATATTCCTGAGCCTCTTTCTTGCTGACGTCAATATCCTTCGCCAGTCCAAAGGCACTGATTCCATAAACAATGCCAAAGTTTACAGCCTTTGCCCTGCGGCGCTGCAAATCGGTAACATCCTCAAATGGTGTGTTGAATACTAGTGAAGCAGTTGAACGATGTATGTCCTGTCCAGCCTTAAATGCATTTATAAGATTTTCATCACCTGACATGTGAGCCAAAACTCTAAGCTCAATCTGAGAATAATCTGCATCTAAAAATACAAATTCTTCCTTTGGATGAAATACCTTTCTAATCTCTTTTCCTAGCTCCATCCTTATAGGGATGTTTTGCAGATTAGGCTCTGTAGAACTGATTCTACCTGTAGCCGTAACTGTTTGCATAAAGGTAGAGCGAACTCTGCCATCCTCGTCAACACAATTTGCCAAGCCATCTGCATATGTGCTTTTTAGCTTAGCCAGCTGTCTATATTCTAAAATATCTCTAATAATCGGATTGGCACCAGCCAGTTCCTCTAACACATCCGCTGCTGTAGAATAGCCAGTCTTTGTCTTTTTGCCACCCTGGATTCCAAGCTTTTCAAAAAGAATTACACCAAGCTGCTTAGGGGAATTAATATTAAATTCTTCTCCAGCCGCTTCATAAATACTCTTTTCCAGTTCTGTGATTCTTACTGCAAGATTTTCGCCAAACTTGGCAAGTGCTGCAGCATCCATAGCTATTCCTGCTATTTCCATATCAAATAAGGTATATACAAGTGGAAGCTCAATATCTTCATATATATCAAACATCCCTTCTTCCTTGATTAGAGCTGTAAGCTTTCCAAAGGCTTCATATGCCACATAAGCGTTATAGCAGGCATAAGTTGTTACAGCATCCATAAGGCTATCGTCCTCTAAGGCTGCCTCCAGCTTTTTCTTGCCAAACAAATCCGCCGTACCAGGTATTATTATTCCAAGAATTTCACTTGCTATATCATCTGCCGTATATTCATTTTTAGTTGGATTTAAAAGATATGCCGCCACAGCAACATCACATGCACATGGGAATATTGTAGCTTTTCCACCATCTATATCGACCTGTCGTTTTTCTTCTTCGTTTAGCAGATTATAGATAATGTGCATTGAAGCCTTTAGGTCCCAAAAGCACAGTGTAACTCCAGCTTTACTGATTTCTATGAGCTTATGTCCAATATAATCAGGTGTGATAAAACCAGCACAATCGACGTAGATTGTTTCATCTCCCACCGAAATAGCAACGCCTTTGATTACCTTATCTTCTCCTGCCATTATCCCAGAGCCAACAAAATCCTTATTAGATTTTTTCAGGTCCTCAAAAAAGCTTTCTACCTCTCCAAGCTCAGAAATCCTTCTAAAGGTCTCAGAGGAATTATCCTGAACCTTGGTTGTATCGGTGTTTTCAAATCTTGGAAGTATTCTCTTTAGTTCATATTTTTTGCAAAGAACATATGCATCCTCTGTAAAAATATTTCCAAGCTTTGTTGAAGCTACATCAAATTCAATTGGAGAATGAACATTAATTGTTGCAAGTTCCTTTGAAAGTACTGCTATCTCCCACTGAGCCGCCAAATTTTTAGAAGCTCTCGGTGGCTTTAATTCCTCAACATGGACGTGACATTCCTCAATAGAGCCATATTGCTTTATCAATGCGCAAGCTGTCTTTTCTCCTATTCCCTCAACTCCAGGAATATTATCAGAGGCATCTCCCATAAGAGCCTTTACATCAATAAATTGTACAGGAGATACCCCATACAATTCTTCTACTTCCGCTGCGTAATAGTTTTCTATTTCAGTTCCAGTCTTTTTCGTTTTAGGAATAGATATTTTTACCTTATTTGTTGCAAGTTGCAGTAAATCTCTATCCCCAGAAAAAATAGTTACATCAAAGCCAGCCTCCTCAGCAAGTCTGGATAAGGTGCCTAAAATATCATCTGCCTCATATCCCTCTTTTGTGATTACGGTGATTCCCATAGCCCTTAGCATTTCCTGAATACGTGGAACCTGCTCTCGAAGCTCGTCAGCCATTGGCTTTCTAGTACCCTTGTATGCCTCGTACATCTTATGTCTAAAGGTTGGGGCATGCACGTCAAATGCCACAATTAAATTGTCTGGCTTCTCATCCTCAAACATTTTAAACATCATATTTAAAAAGCCATAAACAGCACCGGTGTGTTCACCCGTGCTGTTTGTTAAATCTGGAAGTCCATAAAATGCTCTATTCAATATACTGTGGCCATCTATTAATAATAATTTCATATCATTAGTCCTTCTAAAATACCCCGCTGGTTACATACACAAGCATTAATATTTTTCATTCGGCTAACATGCCTCATTCAAAACATTAATAGCTTGTGCACTACCAGCGAAGTTTACATGCTCTCTTAAATATCTCGTGTCTCCTTTTCAAGCCATGCGTATTCCTCGTCTGTAAGGTATGGCTTTAAGGTAGAACGAACCATTGCGTGGTATTCGTTTAACGTCTTCTTTTCTGCTTCAGTCAGCATTTCTGGAATGACTGGATCCAAATCTATAGGACAGTATGTAATGGCTTCAAAGTGGCGGAAGTCTCCGTATTCTGTGGTTTCTCCGGCAACACATAAAAGCTCATTTTCTATACGAATTCCAAAGCCGTCCTCGATATAAAGTCCTGGCTCATCTGTAGTAATCATGCCTGGTACAAGCTCTGCGGCATTTTGTCCCTTTTGAACCTTCCATCTAAAGCTGTTTGGTCCCTCGTGAACATTTAAGATATGACCTACACCGTGACCTGTTCCGCAACGGTAATCAAGTCCCATATCCCAAACTGGTCCTCTTGAAAGCACATCTAAGTTGGCACCTGTAACTCCCTTTGGGAAGTTTGCTGCCATAAGTCTTAAATGGCAACGCAAAACAACAGTATAATATTCCTTCATCTGCTGTGTTAGAGGTCCCAATGCAATAGTTCTAGTGATATCTGTTGTTCCCTCTAGGAAATGTGCACCAGAATCCACCAATAAAAAGCCCTCTGGCTTCAAGGTAGCCTCTGAACCTGGCTTTGCGCTGTAATGCATCATAGCTGCATTTGGACCATAAGCAGAAATTGTATCAAAGGATAAATCTACAAAGTTCTCCTGCTCCTTACGTCTGGCTTCATAGTAGTCAGATACTGTTATTTCTGTCATTGGCTCCTTGCCAATATTTTCCTTTACATATTTGATAGCCTTTGTGCAGGCAACACCATCTTTCACATGTGCCCACTTTGTATTCTTTATCTCTGTCTCATTTTTTATAGCACGCATAAGCTCAGAAGGATTCTTTCCCTCAATAATTGTTGCAGAACCCTTAAGTGCCTTTACAAGGTTATAGTTTACTATGCTTGTATCAAGAAGGACTCTTCTATCGGCCATATCTGCACTTTGCATATAATGATAAACCATATCATATGGATACAGCTTTACACTGTTGTTATTGAGGTAGCTCATTGCCTCCTCTGGCCAATTTGTTGTATCTGTAAATAAAATAACGCTATCATCTGTGATAAGAAGAAATGATAGAAATACAGGAACATTTTCTATATCATTACCCCTGAGATTTAAAATATAGGCAATATCATAAAGACAGGTAACCAAGTGTGCATCTGCCTTTTTCTTTTTCATCTTTTCACGGATGCGATAAAGCTTTGCCTGCATGCTTTCACCTGAAAATTCATCCTCAAGAACCCAGGTTGTAGCCTTAGGAAGCTCTGGTCTGTCCTCCCAAATAATATCAATTAAATCTTCTGTAGTAAAAAGCTCTCCACCCTTTTCCTGGGCAATGTCAAAATATTTAGCAGCGCTTTTTGCTGCAACACATCTACCATCAAAACCAAGGCAACCACCTGATGGAAAATGCTTTTCAATAAACTCCTCTACCTCTGGAACGCCTGGCTCACCAATGCGCTCAAGTATTACCTCTGAGCCTGCGATTTGCTTTGCAGCCTGTACAAAGTATCTTCCATCTGCCCAAAGATGTGCCTCTTCCAATGTTATTACAGCAGTACCAGCAGAGCCTGTGAACCCAGTAATAAAGCTGCGCTCCTTAAAATGCTCTCCAACATATTCTGATGAGTGAAAATCATCTGTAGGCACTAGGTATAAATCTATGCCTCTCTCTCTCATTAAATCTCTTAATTTTGCAATTTTCTCATTTGTAGTCATTATCTTTTATTCTCCGTATTACTTTTATTATTTTGAAGCAGGTCAAAGAAGTACTGACCCTGCTCAGATAATTCTTCGTATTCAAAGTCGGCAGTCTTGTCACAATCTGCACTAATTAATGCGCTTCCCTCGGCCTTGTTAGACAGATTCCAAATACATGAAGACAAATTATATTCCTTTAAAATATCAATCCATTTTTCTGCTTCCTTTGTATCTACAGTTCCATCACCGTCTGCGGAAACAAGCCCGTATTCTGAAATAAATACCGGTAATCCTGCATCAAGAGCATTGGTAAGACTATTTCTAGCGCTTGATTTATGGGTTCCTGCGTAGAAATGATAAGTGTACATTATATTATCAAAATCAAGTGGTGCTTCAAGAACCGAATCCAAATCACTTGAATAGCTTGGAGTACCTACTAAAATCAACGCATCCTCATCCACATTTCTAATTACAGGTATAACCTCATTTGCATATTTCTTGATATCTTCCCATGTAGTGTCACCATTAGGCTCGTTGCAAATCTCGTATATAACATTTTCGTTATCTTCGTATTTACGAACTATTTCTCCAAAGAATTGAATAGCCTGAGATTTATATTCATTTGGATTTCCATCATTTAAAATATGCCAATCAATTATGACATACATATCGTTTTCTGTGGCTGCAGTCACAGCCTCATCAATATTGTCCTTTAGAACAGACTGGATTTCTTCTCCAGCAACGCAGTATCCATTGTAATCACTTGTATACATTGCAAGCCTGATAACATTAATACCCCAGTTATCTCTTAAAGCCTTGATAGAATCAGCTGTTACATATTCTGGATACCAGCTGAGTCCATGAGAACTAACACCAGTAAGCTGAACTGTTTCTCCCTCAGCATCAACAAGCACGCCATCCTCTACGTGAAGTTGTCCATAATAATCAAGCTTGTTATCCACAGTTGCTGCAGTTGTTTCTTCTACAGGTGTTTCCTCTACAGGTGTTTCTTCTGTGGTTTCTTCCACTTTCTTAACATCCTTTGGCTTTTCCTCAGTCACAGCTTCTTTTTTGGTTTCCTCTTTAGCCTCTGGCTCAACAACCGTCACGGTAAGCTTTTCATCCTGTGGTTCTTCGGCCACTTCTTCTTTAGTCTCTGTTACTGCTGTCACCTGCCAAGGGAAGGTGACACCGCCCTTGTAATAACTGATAGCAAAAACTCCACCCACAATTGCAATTGCAAGAAGCAGAACTAAAATAACAGTCCTAACCTTTTGTTTCTTAGATACCATTGTTAGCCCCTCCATTAATCGAAAGTGATTGTTGCCTCTCCATTATGAGAATACTGAATATAATCATAAAGCCTAGAACTGCTAAGTAAATCGATAGCTTCCAAGTCAAAATCATAGTCAGCAAAATCCACTTCCTCAATAAATTTATCTAGCTCCTCGTTACTTAAGGAATTAACATATTCCTTTATTTCGATTATAGTTTTTCCTGTTAAATCGTACATAATTACCTCTTTTCTTGCGTTCATCTCTATGGGTCATATTATATTACATTCAAGGTCTTTTAAAAAGAGTGATTTTATTGTGAAACCTATTGAGAAATAGGGTTATATTTGATAACCTTATATACAGGGATGAGAGTTATGGACAAGTTTTTTTGCTCAGGTAATGTTTATGAAAAAGAAACCAAAATTATCTAAAAATGTTTGTAAAGATGTAGTTCTTTGCAGGACTACCAACAGAATAGTATCTAACCGCACTTCAGAACTGCTTCTGCAGCAATCTGTAGCATTCACTAAAAGTTTTAGACGCATTCCATTTTTCTTGCGCCCTCGTTTTCACGGAGCCAGCCAATATTATGTAATTTCAATTAGCCGCTCACAATATTCTCAGGCTAGACGTGTACTGAATTTACTTGAAGAAAGAGATTTTAACAGACTAAAGCTTAATCTTATCTAGCCTTAGTCTCCTTTTATAAGATGATATATGCCAATAATAATTCCACGAATTACGGCATACACCAAAAACATCAACATAAATCCCCAAACGCCAAACAACATATCATCAAAATCCATTACGCCACTTCCCGTAATCTTTTGCTCAATTTCAATGGCAAAGGTCAAAAGTAGAATTAACGTAAATACGTATATCCAACTTATGGCAAGCACGTGTCCTGTTTTAGCCAGCAGTGTAAATATAGGCTGTACAACAAAAATCATCAACATTCCCAGACAACCAATTATAATAAAATGTAGCTCTTTATCTGTAAAATTAGCCTCATATGCATCATTCCATGACAAAATATATGTATGAACATTATTAATAAAATCCAAAATAGAATATAAAATTGTTATCATAGCCTATCTCCTTATGGTAAAATGGTTTTATTCAATGTAATAATTACAACCAAATGGGAGGATAAAAAATGGGTAACATTATCGTGGCGCAGTCAGGCGGTCCCACCGTTGCAATTAATGCCAGCTTAGCTGGTGTTATCGAAGGTGCTATATCTTCAAAGTATGACAAAATCTATGGTTCCATCAATGGAATACTTGGTATCAAAGATGATAATATCATTGATTTAGGAGAAATAGCAAATTCAGATCCAAATTTCTTAAAAAAGCTAAAAATCACACCAGCGATGTATCTAGGTTCTTGTCGCTTCAAGCTTCCAAGCGTAGAGTCAAACGACCCTATATATAATACTCTTTTTAATCAGTTTGAAAAATATAATATTGATGCTTTTTTCTACATTGGTGGAAATGATTCGATGGATACTGTTGACAAGCTTTCAGCCTATGCCAGACAAAAGGAATCTCACATTAGATTTATAGGAATTCCCAAAACCATTGACAATGATTTAATGGTAACAGATCATACCCCTGGTTTTGGCTCTGCTGCAAAATACATTGCCACCACCACAATGGAGGTTATCTATGACGCTAAAATTTACAACTCTCCTAGTGTTACCATTATAGAGGTTATGGGTCGAGATGCTGGTTGGCTTACTGCTGCCACCGCTTTGGCACGAAATGAGAACTGTGTTGGTCCAGACCTTATCTACCTTCCAGAAGTACCTTTTAATACAGAAATCTTTGTAAATGATCTTTCACGCCTTCTAAAAGAAAAGACCAACATTGTTGTAGCTGTATCAGAGGGTATCCGTGATGCTTCTGGAGAATACATTTCTGCCTCAACTGGCACCCTGGACAACTTTGGTCACGCTCAGCTTTCTGGCGCTGGAAAGACTCTTGAATATCTTGTTAAAGAACGTCTTGGGGTTAAGGTACGTTCTATCGAGGTAAATGTGCTACAGCGTGCAGCTGCTCATATCAGCTCACTTACCGATATAAAGGAATCAGTTGCCCTTGGCAAAAATGGTGTTAAATATGCTGAAGCTGGCGTTACAGGCGCCATGGTAATAGTAAAGCGTGTCAGCAACGCACCATATGCCGTAGAATATGACTATGCTAAAATCCACGATATAGCAAACGAAGCCAAAGAGGTACCAAAGGAGTGGATTAATGAATCCCACAACTGGGTTACTACCGAAATGCTTGAATATCTACAGCCACTAGTCTTAGGCGAGCCAAAGCTTGAGTACAACGCAGGCCTTCCAGTATATGTAACAAGATAAAGAAGTTTCTTGTTACATTAACAAGCATATATATTCTCCGCTCTGCATAGAAAGCGACGCTTGAGAATATATATAGCTTGTTAATTACAAGTAACTTCTTTTATTTTATTCCTACGTATTCATAGCCGGCGCCTTCCACAGCAGCCTTAAGGTCTGCCTCAGCTACATCGGCTGAAGTCTTAAGGGTTACTAAGTTTGCCTCGTGGTTTGCTGTAGCTTCATCAACTCCTGAGATTTTTTCAAGAGCTTCCTTTACGTGTGCCTCGCAGTGAGCGCACATCATTCCTTTTACTGTGATTTCCATAGTGTTGTTTTCCTCCTTAATAGTTACATTATTATTTATAAGCATGGCATGTCCCAAAGAATTTTTGCTTGGTTTGTCGTTTGAGCTGTCATGCATCTTGAACAGATTAAGTCTAAGGGCATTGGTTACTACGCAAAAGCTTGATAAGCTCATGGCAGCAGCTCCAAACATAGGGTTCAATGTCCATCCAAAGGCGTGTATGTAAGCTCCTGCTGCAAGTGGAATACCTATTATGTTGTAGAAAAATGCCCAGAATAAGTTCTCATGGATGTTTCTAAGAGTGGCCTTACTAAGTCTGATAGCTGCTGCAACATCAGATAATCTGCTTTTTACTACTACCACATCCGCTACATCTATGGCCACATCAGTGCCTGCGCCAATGGCTATTCCAACATCAGCCCGGGTCAAGGCTGGAGCGTCATTTATTCCATCTCCCACCATTGCAACCTTGCCAAATTCCTGAAGCTTTCTAATTACTTCTTCTTTGCCGTCAGGCTTAACACCTGAGATTACTTCATCAACCCCTGCTTCCTTGGCAATGGCCTGGGCTGTCTTTTCGTTGTCCCCAGTAAGCATCACCACATGAATTCCCATATTCTTTAGGTGGTGAATTGCTTCTGGGCTGTCATCCTTGATTACATCTGCTACAGATATGATTCCAAGGAACTTATCCCCTTTGGCAAAAAATAGTGGGGTTTCGCCTTTGCTGGATAATGTATCCGCAAGACCAATGCTTTCTTCATCTAAGGCCACATATTTATTGATAAATTCTTCGTTGCCACCATATATACATTCACCGTCAAGCTTACCACTAAGACCGCTGCCTGTATGGGCTACAAAATCAGTAATATCAGCTGGTTCCATTCCATCCTCTAGCCCTCTTTCTACAATGGCTTTTGCAAGAGGATGCTCCGACTTGCCTTCTAGGGCAAATGCTGTTCTAACTAAATCTACATCATCAACACCTTCTGCTTCAAAAACGCCTATAACCTTTGGCTCGCCCTTTGTTATAGTACCTGTTTTATCAAGGGCTATGATCTGAGTTTTTCCTGTCTCCTCCAAAGAAACTGCTGTCTTAAACATGATTCCATTTTTGGCGCCCATTCCATTGCCTACCATAATTGCAACAGGTGTTGCAAGGCCAAGTGCACATGGGCAGCTGATAACAAGCACTGATATTGCTCTAGCCAGTGCGAAGCCAAATGTCTGGCCCACAAGCATCCAAATAATAAAGGTTATTATGGCTATTACGATAACTGTTGGTACAAAAACACCTGAGACTCTATCTGCAATCTTTGCAATTGGGGCCTTGGTAGCCGCTGCATCACTAACCATCTGAATAATCTGTGAAAGAGTAGTATCATTTCCTACTCTAGTGGCCTCGCAAACCATATAGCCACTTTCATTAAAGGTTGCAGCTGAAACACTATCTCCAACCGTCTTATCTACAGGGATGCTCTCACCAGTAAGAGCAGCTTCATTCACAGCGCTTGAGCCTTCTACGACAACGCCATCCACTGGAATGTTGTCTCCCGGTCTTACTATAAATCTATCACCTATTTTCACCTGCTCTATCGGCACTTCTACTTCTGCACCTTCCCTTTGAAGTACAGCTGTTTTGGCGGCAAGCTTCATTAAATCCTTTAAGGCATTTGTGGTTTTGCCTTTAGATATTGACTCCAACAGCTTACCTACTGTGATAAGTGTAAGTATCATAGCTGCAGATTCAAAATAAAACTCATCCATGAATTTCATCACAGCCTCAGTGTCCTGATTCATGGAAGCTATAGTCATTGCAAATACAGCATAAACGCTATATATAAATGATGCCGCCGAGCCCATTGCTACAAGGGTATCCATATTTGGTGCACCATGTAACATTCCTCTAAAGCCGCTGATGAAAAACTTCTGGTTAATCACCATGATTAACCCTGCCAAAAGCATTTCATATATTCCCATGGCAATATGGTTGCCATCTAGAAATCCTGGCAGAGGCCAATCCCACAGCATATGCCCCATGCTTACATACATTAATGGCAGCAGTAAAATCAAAGAAGCAATTAGTCTGTTTCTGATTTTTGGAGTTTCTGTATCCTTTAAATCATTATCATAATTTGGTATGGTTGCCTGCTCACTAGAGCTATTATCACTCTTTAAAGTAGCTCCATAACCTGCATCCTCTACAGCCTTTATAATAGCTGCCGCATCTGCACTGCCTTCCACTCCCATGGAATTTGTAAGCAGACTGACAGCACAGCTATCAACACCAGCAACAGCTGATACAGCCTTTTCAACTCTTGCCTGACAGGCTGCGCAGCTCATTCCTGTAACATTGTATTGTTTCATGACATATTCCTTTCTAACCGGATATTATTTCATTAGTTTTTGCAAAACACCTACAAGCTCATCCACAACATCCTCGTTGCCTTCCCTTATGTTGTCTGCAACACATGTCTTTACATGATTTGCCAAAAGCACTTTATTAAAGCTATTTAGTGCAGAAGTTATAGCGGACACCTGCATAAGAATGTCGGTGCAATAAGCATCCTTCTCAAGCATATTTTCAACACCTCTAACCTGACCTTCAATACGCTTAAGGCGATTCATCAAATCCTTAAACTCCTTATCATCCCGCTCCTTGTGCTTGCCAGAACAGCAGCACTCACAAGCTTCTACAATAATCTCTTCCTTATTTCCCATAATTGTAACTCCTATACACGCATACCCCCTTAGGGTATCTTTACACAGTCATAATATACCCCTGTAGGGTATTTGTCAAATCGATTACATAAGCGATACCATCCGCACAATGTACCCTATTAGAGCTCCACAGTATTTTTTAACACCAAACATGACACCATGATAAAATGTGTAGGATATCTAATATCAAAATAAAATAAACATAGAATATATATAGAAAGCGAGGACTTATTAATCCTCTCACATGATTTCATTAATGAACCAATAGCTAAAATAAATATATAAAAAAAGCAGATCCCCTTATACTAATTGGTATCTGCTTTTATATTAAACTTATGACTTTTTGCGGGACAAACAATGAAAACTCCCGCAAAAATCTGGCTTCGCCAGATACGCCTTTGCATAAATGCAAAGCCTAGTCAAATACGATTATTGAAAAACTGATGTTTTTCAATAATCTATACAATCCTCTTCCAGCTTCTGCCTTATCCACTACAACTTATTTAACTCCTTGTAGTATGCTAAATAACGATAAGCCGTTCTCTTACTAACATCGCCTTTTTTCGCTATATTTTCAATAGTCATACCGCTTTCATAATCAGCCACAAACTCATTATATGCTTTCATCCATTTATCATCATGAACTTTTCTGCCAACAGGTTTCCTTTCCTGTAGATTTTCCAGTTCTTGCCTAAGCATGTAGTTTTCTTTCTCAAGCTCATTTATTCGTTCAACCGCCTGCTCTAATGTATATTTCATCATTATTATATTCCTCCGTTTGACAAAAGCTGTAGTTCACTATATAATCAACCTAAGAAATGGGTTATATACCGTAAGTAACATTTTACGAAGCGGGCTCCCCCATTTCTTTTTTTATGTTTATAATATCATATAAATATAACTTATTATCTTTATCACATCTTACAACAAGCGCAGCATTATATACATTATATCTAATTAAATCACCTTTAGAATCATATACTGGGAGTGCAAATTTAGTATCATACCTATACCAGCCATTAGGCGCATCTTTGATTATAGATACATTTCTTTGTCTGCTATCCTCCATAATTTTGTGCCTTTCTATTTTTGTCATTATGTTAGATTCGGCACCACGTTTTGTCAATATATTTTTGTCATATCCCCCCCAAAAAAGCTCCAGAGCGCAATTGCCCTGGAGCTTTAAATAAGTTTACAGTATGATTTTTAATATTGCCAACTACAACAATCAATCTATCAACATATATCTTCCTTCAGCACCTCAATAATCCCATCCTTCATTACATTAGATAGGCTAAGCATCGTACTGCCGCCCAAATCATTTTAAAAGATTGGAGTTTATTCGTATTTAAATTTGCCTACCTCTGTTGCCAATTCCTTAGAGATGTTTAAGTTCTCATCGGCTTCATCACCTACACTGGCTAGGCTCGTTGCCACCTCTACCGTTGCTGTTGAAACATTTGTGATGCCTGTAACTGTCTCTTCCAACGCAATATTTATACTATCAATTGTATCTTTAATAATTGTCATAGTATCATTAATATCTTTACTGTCGTTTGCGAAATGCTCCATGGCAACAGCAACAGTTTCAATATCGTTCTGATATGCTCCTGTCATTTCCTCCACTCCAGCACGTCCACTTTCATTTGACTCCATAAATGCTGTAGCAAGAGAGTTGGCCTTGTTGGACAAATCATTTACACTGGCAATAACTCCATTTGAGATATCTTGTATGCTATTTGCTGTTTCCC
The DNA here is from genome assembly GCA_015057305.1 of Pseudobutyrivibrio ruminis. GTDB lineage: Bacteria > Bacillota > Clostridia > Lachnospirales > Lachnospiraceae > Pseudobutyrivibrio > Pseudobutyrivibrio ruminis_F. Next base: position 38,393 of record SVES01000010.1, read on the forward strand.
TTGAATTATCTGCCAACTGTCTTATTTCATCAGCAACAACAGCGAAGCCCTTACCAGCCTCACCTGCTCTAGCTGCTTCAATAGATGCATTCAGCGCAAGCAAATTCGTCTGAGATGCAATATTTAAGATCTCTTCTGTCAAATCTGCAATCTTTTCTACATCCTTTGCAGTTTTCATACTTTCCTGTAATTGTTCAATTACATTGTTTGCTTCAGCATCTGCTGCATCTCTTTGCTTTATAGACTCATCTCTTAGGCTTTCCACTTTTTTAAGTATCTGTCCTGTAGAATTAGCTTGGTCTGTAGCTTTAACGTTTACATCATTTACCATATTAGTGATTTCATTTATCTGTTCAGTAACCTGATGTAAGGAAGCTGAAATCTCCTGCGAAGATGCAGACATCTGCTCCATAGTTGCAGAAACGTCATTTATTTCATCATTAGCCCTATTTATATTTTGGCCTACATTTGCAGAAATGGAATTAAGCTTTGATGAATTATCGCCAAGCATTCCCATTACATTTTGAAGAACTCCAACAAATTTGTTGATAGAATCTCCTATCTCGGCCGACTCATCATTTCCTCTCACATTAATTCGACTAGTTAAATCTCCATTTCCTGAATTAATGCTATCAATGATTTCATTAATCTTCTTATTTGTTTCCTTCAATGGGCGAATTATTGTCAATGTTACTAATATTACAATTATCACGCTTATAATCAATGCAACAAACATTATACTTAATGCTACATTTCTTACAGCAGCTCTATCATCATTATAATCACTATCAGGCTGGGAAACCTCCAAAACGAAATTTTCCGTCACATTATATCCTGTATAGCACAGCTCGTTAGTTACAGGATCGTTATATGCCAGATATCCTATCTTGTTAGATAGGATATTGTTCCAATCATCTGGATCCACCTCTGAGATATTAAAATTCAAAATCATATCTGTGTCAGGTGATGCAATAGTTAATCCATCATGTGTAAACAGCTTTACATCATACAGCTCATCAGCTATAACACTATTTGACATAGTTCCCAGGTCAATAGAATTATTTACGCAACCAATATATTCCCCTGTCTGTGGGTCTTCAATTGCATAAGCAATTACAAATACTGGTCTGCCTGTAATAGGCGATACGAAGGTTCCCATGTATTCACCATCAGACATACATGCCCCATAGAACTCTTCATCACTAACATCGTGCAATGTAGTATTATCCAAACAATCTGCATAGCCCATCGAACCTATGGTTACAAAGAAATTCTCATAAACCCCATTGGCATCATCGTTTAACTGTTTCAAATACTCAGCCATAACCATCTGCCCTAAAGTATATTCATCTGTTGCTTCAAATTTGTTGTTAGCTAATTCATCGTCAACAGTTTCAGCAGGAGCTTCCTCTACCACTTCTTCAGTGCTTTCTTCATCAACCATGATAAAGCCTGAGTTTTCATCTACTACCTCTGTTGTGGTTCCATCAGCTTCAGCGTCTTCTTCATTCATATCAGCATTTGGAATAGCTTCCACTTCAGGTTCAGAAGACTCCCCAGCAGCTTCCTCTGTAACATCCTCGCTAGCCTCTTCTGGAGCTTCTCCCGGAGCCTTTCCAAGAGTCACATACCCTTGGTAATTTTGAGCAGCTTTCACAACGCTTGCATTTGTAGCTACTGACTTAGTTAGCTGTTTTTGTGCTGAAATATATGTTTCCAGCGTATCGCCTTTTGCATATGAGAGATTTGCAAGATTGTCCTCTCCTCTTTCAACCAAAAGCTTTGACGCCCTTTGAGTTATAAGCACAGTTGTAGTAACCATGGATGCTATAAGTATACAAAGTGTCATTATAAGAATTTTGGCTGTAATAGACACCTTGACACCACTCTTTCTTGGCATTTTCTTTGCTTGTTTTGAATCTTCCTTCCCCATACAGTACCTCCTCTAATCAGCTTTCATGAATAATTATAAATCTATAGAAGAGAAAATTTGTGAATAAAATAAGTTTTTTTCAATCGAGTAGGAGGGAGATTTGAATAATCCAAATGAGGTTAGTCTCTTTGTACTTATAGCCTTCTGTACCCATCCATTGTGAGCGATTCACTCCCTCTGCACCTTTGTTTCGCACGACTTGCAGATATGCTCTGTTGAGATTTCACCTCACGATGAACACCCTTGTTGTTTGGCTATACACTTCCCACTATCTAGGCGTGTTCGGGACTTGAACCCTAAACATGGTTCACAAATACTATAAAATCACGGAGAAAAAGCATGTCGGATATCTCGTTGCCCTTTTGGTTGTCCTTTTTAGAAATTTGATTAGTACCATGGATTAATTAAATAGTGAGGCGTATTAATTTATCGTTGACTCAGTTATCACCTCACGTTCAGGAGTTTCCTTCGCCTTAAAATAATTATCAAAGAGCGAATCCGCAGCATCCATGGTTTGTTGGCAAATAGAAGGTAGTTTTCTTCCCCAAGACTTACCTGCTAAACCAAATCCTTTATGCATTGCCTTTTGCATTTCATGCATTTTTTCTACATCATCACCAGCTAATGCGCTAGCAAAATCAAAAAGTCTCTGTGACGTTTGTTTTACGCCCCAATAACCATCTTCTCCAATATCAGCCTGAGCTTTGGCCTTTGTGGCAGCATCAACTTTGAAATTGCCGCCAGCTAACATTCGCCAAAAGCTGTCATCATTTGCTTTTCCAAATGTTCCAACTTGTCCTGAAATAGTCTTATTAACTAATTCAAGCATCTGCTGCTTCTGCTTTTCCATATTGTCCTTTAATTGCTGCACCAGGGCAGCGCGGTCCTCTTTGCTCATCTTATTGATTTTGTATGAACCCGTTTCAGTTTTATCACCCTTTTCGTATGTAACACCTTCATCATTCGACTTTTTATTTATACTGTTTATCCTTACTGGTGTTTCTGTATTCTCAATATTACTAGATTCATTTGAATTTGAAACTGTAGGGGTTACATTTGAAATTCCATTTATATCCATACCCATAATAAATACCTCCATCCAAAACTATTCTTTGAAGTCATAGATTCTTGAAAAACATCAGTTTTTCAGGAATCGTAAATACCATGAAAATAGATTTATCTATTTTCATGTCCTGCAAAGCAGGATTCTTGCTGACAGTTTCATTGTTCCGTCAGCAAGAAGTCACCGGTTTTTGATTTTCATCAGAAAATCAAGAACCCGACATAGACCAATATTTTCAGAATGAAAATATTGCCTGGCAAAGCCAGGTTCAGGTGTGATTTTCCTTAAGTATCACACCTGAAGTCATACTTACTTTTTACCAAGTCATTTAGAGAATTAGAATAGCGTCCTTGTTTGTTATAAGAGCTTCCTACACCAGCAGCATTCGCAATTGAATTTCCCTTATTCATTAACTGCGAAGCATATGAATTATGGCCAGTGAATAGCGATTTAAGGGCTCCTATATCAGCCTTTTTTAACTGGTCCACATCTAACGAAAGCTTATTTCCCTTTCCAATATAAATTCCTACTTTGTTAAGAGTTTTCTGGTGTGCAGAAGTTGTTTTTGTCATCCACGCACCATTTCGTAAAACACTTTTAGTATTGGAATTACCTGCAGCTTCAACAGTACTGTTATAGTCTTCAATAAATACATTTAAAGCTTTCTCAATATCGGACCAGTTATAATCTGATTTAGTTTGTTCTTCTCCTGTTAATTCATCTTTTTCTGTAATTGTTTTCTGTTCCCATAAGGATGCACTCATGAGCCTTTCCGATGATTTGGATAAAGCACTTGCTGCTTCAGCCATTGCGGTTAGCTTAGCCGAAGAGTCTTTTCCAGTATTGGCTTTCTGGGCTTTGTCCTGCGCGTAATATGCTTTCAGCAGCTTCCCGTAAGACCCACTTTTAATGAGCGAATAATCTGATAGACTAAATGAGCCACTGGAAACTTTAGGTGCCGATGCACTTAACCCCTCTAAGAAATCATTTGAATAGTTTTGATTGTTCACTTTGTAGTTCTCGTCGAAATACTTGTGATTTGATACATAATCGCTAATCCTTGCCATAATAATCGACCTCCTTGTCTATAAAACAATCCTTTTATAATATTTCATCAACATTATTACCAACTGGATCTTCTAGATTAATTACAACTCCTTCAGGAATTGAGTTATCGGCAGTAGCTTCATGCTGTTCTTTATTTGAATTAGTTGATTTATCTGCAATTTCATCATTATTATTTTCAGCAGCCTTATCTAATTCTTTATCTGCTCGATTTAATACTTCCAGCTGAGCTGATTCTATATCCCTATTTCTAGATTCAATATCAGCAAGTTGTTCCTGTTTCTTTTCTACAACTTTGCCTCTGGCAGAATCTAGTTTAATTTCTGTTTCCAGGATATCTGCTTCGCCTTGCAGATTGACTTTAATAGCCCCCTGTGCTTCCACTTGATTTATAGCACTATCTGCTGATATAAGAGCTTTCATACTAGTTGTAGAAATGCCTTTTGCAGCTTTAGATGATTTAGCTGTTTGTTTGCCTCCAAGCATATCCTCCATAGACGAACCTTTGCTCTGTCTGTTTTCTTTCTTCTGCTCAATTTGATGTTGGCGTAATTGATTTTGCAAATCAGTTATTTGCTTTTGAATTTCTTGACGTTTTTTCATTTTTTCATCTATGGACATTTCTTTATCATCGCCAAGAGATTGAAGCTGTTCATTGGCATTATTTATCTGCTCTTGAAGGCTTTTACTATATGAATCCATCTGTTGATTTTGGTTTATCTGAAATGTAGTTCTGGATTTATGTAATTCACTTACACTATTCATATTTATATTCATAGAAACTGTCCCCATACTTTAACCCTCCTTGGCTTCTTAATCGAATTCCTTTTCCTTTAACATAGACTTTAGACTAATGGCTTTCTATAATCGCTATCGACTCTGATTTTTTCAATCTAAACCCATTTGATGTGGACTGCATCTAATATGATGTGAATAGCACTAAAAAAGCCTGCTACATTTCTGCAGCAGGCGCCATTCTGTATTCTTATCCAACAAACATTATGTTAAGCACAAACCATATCCCATCGTTTTCACTGAATTGCTTAATTTCAATATCACCATTGTATTTTCTTACGATTTCCCTTATGTTACGTACACCAAATCCATGGCCATCGTCATTCTTTATTGAAATAGGAATACCTTCTTCATCAATCTTACCCTTTTTATCAGACTTATTCTTAATGCTAATAATGTATACATTTTCTCGTTCAACTGATGTTATTTCAACATATGGCTCATTAACTCTAAGCGAGGCTTCGTAGGCGTTTTGTAAGGCATTTGTAAGAACTACACACATTTCAAATGGATTAACAGCTACATTACTTGGATATTTTAAGGATGTCTTTAGTGTTATGCCATTATCAGCAAACCTATCTACAAACTCTGATATTGCAATATCAGTTACGACATTTCCCGTTTTAACTGATGGGACTATATTGCTATATGCCTCTTCCCAATTGCCAAGATAATCCCTTAGTTCCTGATACTTTTCTGTCTCCAAAAGACCTTTCATTACAGCCATATGATTGCCTGTATCATGACGAAGGGCTCTCATCTGCTGATAAACATTATCAACTTGGCCTACATATTGCTTGCTATCTTCAATCTGTCTGGCCAGCACGCGATTAGCGTATTCTATTTCTTTGTTAGCCTTTATGCTCTGGTAAAAGTAAAGAGTAACACAAAGCGTTAAATAAGCCATTATGCAAAACAGTATGCGATACATATTGCCTGGAATATTAGCCTTGATGCTACCGTTTTCAATGCCATCAAACCATAGCATATAGTACGAATAAATAATTCGTGTAGCAAGGAAGATGCTTATACATGGAATTAATAACATAATCAGTTCCTTCCAAGATAGGTCTTCTTGCTTATTTTTGTATGTTTTTAGAAGCAGCTTGATAGAGAAGAAGAGTAGCAATAAAGCTAATCCATACTCGACAATCGTTGATACAACATATTCAGCTACAATTGCAGGGATGCTTTCTCTAAATAATTTAAAGTTAAAAACAAAATCTCTTTCATAAAAACCAAGCTCAGTGAATATTTCCAAGCTTAACCATCTAATGATAAAAAAGCTAACACATAGAAATATTTTCTGCATAAGATTTCTTTTTTCATCTAAATAGAAAAGGATCACGCCAACAAAAAGCAATGAAAAAATCGAGATTGTCAGTCTTATTCCATTTTGGACATCGACATGCCTTAGTATACAGTCTGTAATCCATTCGAAAACTACTGCATAATAAACTGACTTCATATTTTTTACAAACGGCCTGAGCCAATAAATAAATAACACAGAAGTAATTATGCAATATATCTCGATTACAGTATTCATAAAATAATTAAAGAATGCATCAGACACCATCATCACAATCCTCTTGTATTAAATGATAAAAAAGCTCTTACCAAATCTTGATACTTGCCTCGGGCAACAGGTATTTCTTCGCCAGCCACTTTTACAATTTTGGAATTATAAGATTGAATTGCTGAAAGATTAATCAGATATGCCCTATGAACCCTAAAAAAATCATTTCCAACAGTATTCTCTAAATCTGTCATTCGTCCATAGTATTCAATCTCATCATTATCACTCATGTGAAGCACAATTCTACGGTTAAATACCTCAGCAAATGCAATTTCTGATATAGAAACACTTCGGCTTAATCCATTGGATTTGATTATAAATGACTTATTATCAGGCACTACTGGCGTTACTCTAGTTTGTCTATGTATTATTTCTTCAACGGCTGCACGCAGCACCTCGTTTAACTTATTTTTATCAATGGGTTTAACAAGATAATTAAAAGCTCTCACATCGAAGGCTTTAAAAACATATTCCTCTAAAGCAGTAACAAAGATAATCACTGCATCACTTCCATTAGCGCGGACTTGCTTAGCGAGCTCCATGCCATCAATTCCAGGCATCTGTATATCTAGAAACAGAATGTCAGGATTATATGCTGCTTCCAATAAGTCCTCAGCAGATTCATAGCATTTAACAATGGCATCTGTAATCTCATCAGAAATGCTTTTAGCTATGAAATCTCTTATATATTTTTCATCATCACATATTGCAATTTTCATTTCTACCCTCCCCACCGTATATACGAATATTATAACTGATTTTACGATATATATACCTTGCCTATTGTGTGAAACGTAGTTTTTTTGTTGTGAAATGAATATATTGAGTTAGAAAAAAGGAATTATGGCTGTTATGCCATAATCCCTAAATAAGAAAAAGTAGTTACGCTTTTAAATCAAAAGAAGTTTTTCCATTACTACCAAAAATGTTTTCTGTAATCGCCCTTAAATCAGTTCCCATGCCAATATATTCTTGCATCTCAAGCGTTCTGTTTTTTAGCTTCTCTAGTCTTTGCTTTTCTTCAGCCTCTTTTTCTTTCTTTTTCTTAAGTCGTCTTTTTTCATTTTTGTTATGAGCTGCTCTAGCTTCATCAGCCTTACGTTTTGCATTCTCACGTGCGATTTTACCATCAGGATCATTTGTACAGGCACTCGTCATGGTAATCTCACCATTAGCATCATATTCTATCGACATAAATGTCATAACTGGACTACCTGGCATATTTTTTGTGAATGCAACACTTCTTTTAACACACTCATTTGTCACAGCAAGATTCTCTTCAAGAAATGCAGCTTTTTGAGGATCCTTATTGCACTTTTCAAGAAATGCACTAGAAACAGTCACTGTTACAGGTACTCCATACATATTTTTAGTGCCCGTATTCATCTCTGGATACTTTTCTTGAAGATATTTTGAATAATCATTTATATTCTTAAACCCTGTTTTTATCTCCTCGCGCCTTGTCACATATGGAGTAGATGTTTTGAGTTCCATTATCTGAGAGGTTACCCCGCTTACATCCATAGTCGTCAACTCCTTTCGTTCTCTTTCTACTAATATCGGATACAGGGTAAACCAGTATAATAAATATGTTATGGAATGAATGTAAGTTGATGTGAATTGTATTTATCAAGCGAATAGGGAATAGTTATAGAGAATTTGTAAGTTTGATGATATAATACCTGACGTTGTCGCAACTCCATTCTGACAGCAGAAAGGAGGTGTACAATTTGGACATAATAATCACTTTTCTAATCTCTGTCGCAGCATCTGTAGTCGGCTACTACATTTGCAAATGGCTAGATGGAGATGGTAGCGACAATTAGCCTAGCGGATGCTCAACCGTTTAAAACGAGAAAAAACCCTAGAGAGCGGCAACTCTCTAGGGTTTTGTTTTTTGTACAACTTGAAAATAATCACTTTTCTAGCTGGTTATAGATTAACATGTTTATGTGAAAATGTCAAAATAAAAGGAAATGGGGCTGTCGCTTTAGATGATTTAATCACTTAGTGCGACACCCCCTAAATATGTTAGTTTCTGCTTTTATGTTATTTTTTGCTCATATATATGTATTAGTTTTGTCCGTAATATGCATTAGCTCCATGTTTACGATTGAAATGCTTGTCGCGAATGCAGTCTGGTGCTGGGTCAACCTGTGGGTTAACCTGCTCTGTAAAGAGTGCCATCTTAGCAACCTCTTCAAGCACTACCGCATTGTATACTGCCTGGTCTGCATCCTTGCCCCATGTGAATGGGCCATGGTTCTTGCAGATAACACCTGGCACATACTTTGTGTTGATTCCTCTGTCTTCGAAGGTTTCGATGATTACCTTACCTGTGTTTACTTCGTATGCCTCATCGATTTCCTTTTCAGTAAGATTTCTTGTGCATGGAATTGGTCCGCAGAAATAATCTGCATGTGTAGTTCCATATAAAGGAATATCGCGGCCTGCCTGAGCCCATGCTACTGCATAAGTAGAATGAGTGTGGACAACGCCACCAATATTCTCATATTTCTTATAAAGCTCAACATGAGTAGCTGTATCTGAGCTAGGCTTATACTTGCCCTCTACAACCTCACCATCAAGATTTACAAGTACCATATCCTCTGGCTTCAAATTCTCATATTCTACACCAGATGGCTTAATAGCAAATATTCCAGACTCTCTGTCAATTCCAGAAACATTGCCCCATGTATAAGTTACAAGACCACGCTTTGGAAGCTCCATGTTGGCCTCGTATACCTGCTTCTTCAACTCTTCTAACATCTCTAATCTCCTAATCCGTCCGTTACCTAGTCCGTCCGTTACGGTGACAAGCCTTGTTATGCTCCGCTCGACAGCACGTCTCGCTAAAGCATTAACAAGAGCTATTCACCTACGGACTCAATTAAGTAATTTACAGGTCTAGTAGGCATCAAGCTATTATATTTCTTAAGCGAAGCATTCTACGCTGAGCGAAGAAATATAATGCTTGTAGCCGTAACTAGACTACTCAACCTACGTTATTTATCTCCACTCCGCTACGGCACAAGCCTCAGCTTTAAGTGCCTTTTTGTATTCGGCAATCCACTCATCGTAGCCCTTAACCATGGCTGGGTCTGGCTCCATTGTAGTAGATTCCTGTCCTGCGAATACCTTTTCGTCAAGGTATGACTGAAGCTTCTGGCTCTTGTCGTCGCGGATGCAGTAGTTAGCAAGTACTGCCATACCCCAAGCGCCGCCTTCGCCTGCTGTTGCCATTACAGTGATTGGTGCGTTAAGTGCTGCTGCAAGTACAGACTGACCTACACCCTTTGTCTTAAAGAAGCCACCGTGTCCTGTAATAGACTTAATAGAAACCTTCTCTTCCTTAAGAAGGATATCGTTACCAATCTTAAGTACACCAAGTGCTCCGTAAAGATTAGAACGCATAAAGTTTGCAAGTGTAAACTTAGCATCTGGCTTACGAACAACCATTGGGCGTCCTTCGTTGACACCAACTACAGGCTCACCGCCAAAGTAGTTAAAGGATACAACGCCACCGCAGTTAGCATCCTCTGTAAGAGCCTTGCGGTAAAGCGTTCCATAGATATCATTCATAGAAACATCTACACCAAATGCATCTGCAAATTCCTTAAAGATGCCAACCCATGAATTAAGGTCAGATGTACAGTTGTTGCAGTGAACCATTGCAACAGCCTCACCTGTTGGTGTTGTAACCATATCGATTTCTTCGTATGGCTTAGAAAGTGGCTTATCAAGTACAACCATTGAGAATACTGATGTGCCAGCTGATACATTACCTGTTCCTACTGAAACAGCATTTGTAGCAACCATACCTGTACCTGCATCACCTTCTGGTGGAGCAAGTGGGCAGCCAGGCTCAAGCTCGCCTGTTGGATCAAGAAGCTTAGCACCCTCAGCTGTAAGAGTACCTGCATCATCACCTGCTACAAGTACCTGTGGAAGCAAATCCTCTACCTTAGTAGTGATGCCATGGGCACCTGCAAGCTTATTAAACTTCTCAAGCATAGCCTTATCGTACTGGCATGTAGATGAATCAATTGGGAACATGCCTGATGCTTCACCAACGCCAGCAACCTTGCGGCCTGTCATCTTGTAGTGAACATACACTGCAAGTGTCATGAAATAAGCTACATTCTTAACATGCTCTTCCTTATTAAGGATGCACTGATAATAATGAGAAATGCTCCAGCGCTGAGGCATATTAAAGTTAAGCTCCTTAGAAAGCTCCTCGGCAGCCTCACCTGTAATAGTATTTCTCCATGTTCTAAATGGAACCAAAAGATTATCATCCTTATCGAATGCAAGATAACCATGCATCATTGCTGAAAATCCAATAGCTCCAACCTTTGTAAGCTTTACATCATACTTATCATTAACATCCTTCTTAAGCTTAGCATAGCAATCCTGCACGCCAGCCCATACCTCTTCAAGAGGGTATGTCCAGATGCCATTATCCAGGTGATTTTCCCACTCATGGTCGCCTTGGGCAATCACCTTGTTTTCCGCATCAACCAAAACCGCCTTAATACGTGTTGATCCGAACTCAATACCAAGGGCAGTCTTTTTACCCTCAGCAATCATCTCATTAATATTCATTCAACAAATCCCCCTAGGTTTTGTTTACGTGGCATCGTAGTTCATCATGCTCCCGCAGGCCATCTCCCATTGGGAAGCAACAGAAACTCCCCGCCGGCGTGGGTCCCCTCTGTTGCTTCCCATGGGGCCCTCCTGCTCGCGCTCGCCGAGGTTGTGAGCCACGTATCTAAATTTACAGCTTAGCTCATAAACATTAAGACAGCTTGTAGCTATCAAGCTCTGAGAGTTTCCGTAGGAGACATGTAGTCGACGAAGGAAATACTCAGGCTTGAGAGCGTAACAAGCGAGCCTCAACCTAAATTGCTAAGCGTCCGTTTTACTCACCAAATACGGCGATGTAGTCCTTCTGGAACTTTTCGATGCCGGCTGTTGTAAGTGGGTGAACAGCCATCTGCTCGATTACCTTGTATGGCACAGTTGCAATATCAGCACCTGCAAGTGCGCAATCGTGTACGTGGATAGGATTGCGGATTGATGCAGCGATGATTTCTGTCTCGTAGCCGTAGATGTCGAAGATTTCAGCGATGTCGCGGATAAGCTCGATACCTGGCTGGTTGATGTCATCAAGACGTCCAAGGAATGGTGAAACGTATGTTGCACCTGCGTTAGCAGCAAGAATAGCCTGGTTTGCTGTAAAGATAAGTGTTACGTTTGTCTTGATTCCCTCATCTGAAAGAACCTTAACAGCCTTAAGACCTTCAAGAGTCATAGGAATCTTTACAATCATGTTTGGATGAAGGGCTGCGATTTCACGGCCTTCCTTAATCATACCTTCTGCATCAACAGTTGTAGCCTTAACCTCACCTGAGATAGGACCATCTACGATAGAAGCAATTTCCTTAAGGATTTCTTCCTGGCTACGTCCACCCTCTTTAGCAATAAGAGATGGGTTTGTTGTAACACCACAGATAACTCCTAAATCATTTGCTTTTCTAATGTCCTCAATTTTTCCAGTATCAACGAATAATTTCATTTTTTCTCCTTCTTTCTTTGGCCATGCCAATACATTAATTCTAATGAAAGCACTATTGCTTCATACTAATTAAAGTTTAATTGTTTTGCTTTATGCCTTCAATCAAATTAATGACTTTGTAATGGCACAAATTTTACTTTCATAACTCATGCGACCATCAAATTATTTTCCATATACGAGATTTCCAAGAGCAAGATCACGCTTGAAGTCACGAATCTTTGTATCCTTGTCAATGTATACTGCTTCGATTCCCATAGCAGCAGCCCAATCACCCATCTGCTCTGCAGTAAGATCATAAGAGAATGCTGTATGATGAGCACCACCTGCAAGTAGCCAAGCCTCTGTTCCTGTGTAGAAATCAGGCTGTGGAGTCCAGAAGTTGATTGCTGTAGGAAGCTTTGGAAGTGGCTTTTCTACCTTCTTGCAATCTACATCCTGAATGATGAGACGGAATCTGTTGCCAAGGTCAATAAGTGATGTAGCAATACCCTTACCTTCCTTAGACTGGAATACAAGACGAGCTGGGTCTTCTCTGTCACCCATTGAAAGTGGCTGAACCTTAATCTGAATTGGACCATCAGCAAGTGTAGGGCAAACCTCAAGCATGTGAGCCTGAATGATTCCTTCCTTACCCTTTACAAGGTTGTATGTGTAATCCTCAAGCATTGATGTACCCTTAGCATCCTTGATGCCTGTAGTCATAATCTTCATAAGACGAACCATAGCTGCAACCTTCCAGTCACCTTCTGCACCGAAGCCATAGCCCTTTTCCATTAATCTCTGGATTGCAAGACCTGGAAGCTGCTTAAGTGAACCAAGGTCACCAAAGTGTGTAACGATTGCCTGATAGTTCTTCTCCTCTAAGAATCTCTCGAAGCCAAGCTCAATCTGTGCCTGAACTGCAACATGCTTCTTGAACTCTTCTGGGTCTCTACCCTCAAGGCAGATATCATATTTCTCGTAGTACTCATCTACAAGAGCATTAACATCTGACTGAGAAACAGCATCAACAGCCTTTGCGATTTCGTTTACTGGGTAAGCATCTACTTCCCAACCGAACTTAAGCTGAGCCTCTACCTTATCACCTTCTGTAACTGCAACGTTTCTCATATTATCAGCTACACGCATTACACGAATGTGACTAGATTCTACAACACCTACTGCTGTACGCATCCATGAGCCAAGCTTATCCTGAACCTCAGCATCCTGCCAGAAGCCGACGATTGTCTTTCTTTCGATTCCCATTCTAGAAAGGATGTGAGCGTACTCTCTATCGCCGTGTGCTGCCTGATTCTCATTCATGAAATCCATATCCATTGTCTCGTATGGAATTTCACGATTGTACTGAGTATGAAGATGGCAAAGTGGCTTTCTATACTCCTGATGTCCTAAAATCCAAGACTTTGCTGGTGAAAATGTGTGCATCCATGTGATAACACCAGCACATGTAGGATCATTGTTTGCCTCGTTAAATGTGCGTCTGATTACTTCATTTGTAATCATTGTTGGCTTCCAAACAACTTCAAAAGGAAGACGACCTGACTTGTTTAAGCAATCAACAATCTCCTTTGAATGTGCTGCAACATGCTCTAGGCACTCATCTCCATAGAGATCCTGCGAACCTGTGCAGAACCAAAACTTGTAATTAAGCTGTGTTTTCATAAAGTATTACCCTCCGTGTGATTTGATTTCTAACAACACTATCTACAAATAAAAATACAACTTGTACCAAGCCGGTTACAAGTTGTATTTAAAATTCATATTTACGCCAAATATAGACATTTATGCGGTGTGTACAAGTTATTTTTAGACTGTACATCTTTAACATAATATCAAACATTCTCTATGCATTTCGCATTAGTTGTATATGGCATGCTCTAATCAATCATCATTATTCTCCCCACTACTTTCATATATCCAGTACATACTTTTAAATTCAGTGGGGGTACAGCCCTTTTGTAGCTTAAACATTCTAATAAAAGAAGAAATAGACATAAACCCACAGCTTAATGCAACATCAGTAACAGAATGTCCAGGCTCCATCAAAAGTTCCTGAGCCTTTGATATTCTCTTTTGATTGACATATTTGTAGAAGCTTGTGCCGGTAAACTGCTTGAATAATCTTTCAAAATAATACTTGCTAAATCCACTTAAGGCAGCTATCTCATCCAGTTTAAGATCCTCTGTGCAGTGTGTAGAAATATAATCGCAGATATCCATAAACTTGGTTGCATATTCGTCCTTTACTGTTAAGTCATAATCAGCTTTGGACTTTTTAGCCTCGGAATAGTTAATTCCTATCAAAGCAAACATTTCAAGAAGCTTGCTGTAAATGCTAACCTCAGAAAAGGCCTGACTTTCCATATATTCATCCCTGATTTCCACTAGAAGCCTTGCAAGCTTTTCATGGATATTAGGGAAGTCTTCCGGGGTAATAATCATAAAAGGAGCCATAAAAGAAAGTAATACTTCTACCTCCCTCATGTACCTTAAATCTGTAGTGTTAGCCTGAAAAATTATACGACGCCCTGTCTCTGGCGCAATAATGGAATGAATGCAGCCAGGACAAAGAATACAAATATCTTTCTCTCTAAGTTGAATCTCCGTATTAGACAAGCGAATTGTATATCCATTATCTGTAGGCATAACAAATTCAATAGCAGGGTGCCAATGCATAGGATAATCTTCATATTGAACATTATCATAAAGCTTTAATGTAGTACTTTGCTTATAGTTTACGGTTTCAAACATTCCGTTAAGAGTTTCAATCATATAAATCTCCCTAGTGCAATAATTAAACAATAAGTACAAATAATATTTTTACCTTTATTGCTAAAAATTGCAAGTCAAAGTTTCTAATAATTGCTTTCATTTGTTCACAAAATGTGCATGTTGCACATTTTCGTTGGATTGTTTTAGGGTATGTTATACAATTAGCCCATTTTGCGCCTATAATTCATAGCAAGAATTGATAATCAATAAACAATAATTTATAAGAATGTGTCTTTTTTGTGTGCTACATTAAAAACATCAAAAGTGAATCGGGGGATTCACAAAATAACTAAAAGGAGATAGGTAATGAAAAAAAGATTTTTAGCAACACTATTAGCATCACTTATGGCTGCATCATTATTTACAGGATGCGGTTCCTCATCATCAACAGAATCAGCATCAGCTGATGGGGTTGAAGAAATCACCTGGATGTTCTGGGATGATTTGAATGCAACCGAGGATTTGATTTCTCTTGGTTACAAAGACACCATCGACAGATTCAACAAGGATTACGAAGGTAAGTATCACGTAAATGTTGTTACAACCAACTTGGAAGAATATTACGCTAAGTTAAACGCACTTGTTGCAGCTGGTGATACACCGGATGTATTTATCGTAAGCCCTGGACCAAACCTTACAGATTATGTTGAGCCAGGAATTGCAGCTCCACTTGATGACTATCTTGCACAGGATGGTTGGAAGGATACCTTTACAAGCGACGCAGTATTCTCACAGCAGACATATGATGGAAAGATTTACGCAGTACCTCTAAACACAGCTGCCGCTTGCTGCTTCTACAACACAGAAATGTTTGAAGATGCTGGCGTAGAGGTTCCAACAAACTGGGACGAAATGCTAACAGCTTGTGACAAGCTTCAGAGCGCAGGCTACACACCAATCACTATTTCAGCTGGTACAGCTTGGTGTCTTTCAATGGTAGCTGGTTACCTCTGCGAGGAAGAAGGCGTTGACCTTGCTGCTCTTGCTGATGGAAGTGCTTCTTGGGAAGATGGAAAGCTTGAATCTGCTGCTACAAAGCTTAAGGATTTATCACAATACTTCCAGCCAACAGCTGCTGGTGATACAAATGATGTAGCTACAGCAAACTTCTACAGCGAAGAAGCTGCTATCCTTATTCAGGGTTCATGGGCTATCGGTCAGATTAATGGAGAGAATCCAGATTTTGAGTCTAAGTGTGGCGTATTCCAGTTCCCTGGAACAGACAGAATCATTGCTAAGTCAGATTCACTTGCTATGAGCTCTACTACAAAGCACCCAGAGGCTTGTGCTGCTCTTATGAAATACTTTACTGATGACACAGCTCAGAGATATACAGCTGAGGTAGGCGGAAAGATTCCTGTAACAAATGTTGAATACGACGCTGAAAAAGCTCCTGCTCAGCTTGCATACGTTATGGATATATTTGAAAACTCAAAGGGAACATTCGGTTTCTACAACGAGTCAATGCCTTCAACAGAAGCAGGCTCACACTTCGATGACACTATGGTTGCCGTATTCTTAGGTGATATGACACCAGCAGAAGCTGCAAAAGATATGGAAGAATATTACGCAGCAAATTGTAGATAATTAATTAACTCTTCTTCAATTCTCATTGTTTCGGGGAGTGCGTTGCACTCCCCATTTTTATTGATAATCAGTCTAAGGAAAACACATTATGGATAAACTATTAAGAAACAAAAAAGCCATATTCGTATTTATGGCCCCAGCATTTATTTTATTTACTTTCATTTTATTTATTCCTATTTGTCAGTCCGTTTACTACTCATTCTGTGACTACAACGCATTAACCCCACCAAAATTCATAGGATTAGAGAATTACAAAACAATGCTTACTGACAAAACTTTATTAATCGCTTTAAAGAATTCTTTATTCTTTTTAATCTTTTCTTGTGTAACTCAGCTTATTATGGGTCTATTTTTAGCAGCCCTTTTAACAAATATAGATAAAGGAAGGAACTTATTTAAAAATATTATTTATTTACCATGCGTTCTTTCTTCTGCCGCTTTGGGACTTTTGTGGATGTTTATTTTTAGCCCAAAGCTAGGTATTAATCAATTGCTTGCTAAGCTTGGTATCGAGGGTCCTCTTTGGCTCATGGACACCAATGGATATATCATTCTACCTATGTGGATAATCGCTTTCGTAGCCCTTTGGCAATATGTTGGTCAATCTATGATGCTTTACATGGCTCAGATATCAGGTATAAGCAAGTCCCTATATGAGGCTAGTTACATTGACGGCTGCAACAAGGTCAAAAGCTTCCGCTATATAACACTACCCCTTATAAGACCAATGGTTGCAACCGCAATGTCACTAAATGCCATCGGTTCCCTTAAATTCTTTGATTTGATTTTCAACATGACCGAAGGTGGTCCAAACCACAAAACTGAAGTTCTTGCTACTCACTTGTATCAGCAGGGCTTTAAATATTTCAAATATGGTTACGCCAGTGCAATCGGTGTACTACTTCTTGTACTTTGCCTGATAGTTACAGCCTTTATCAACAAGGTAGTTAAGACCGAACAATACGAGATGTAATAGCTCGAAAGGAGTTTCTTCAATGAAAAAAGTAAGTATTCCCAAAATCATAATATATATATTTTTGATAATAATGGCATTTATCTACCTTGCTCCACTGGTATGGGTATTTAATGTTTCATTTAAAACAAACTCAGAAATCTTTACCGCACCATTCGCTCTGCCTAAAGCACCTACCTTCGAAAATTTTGCTTTTGCATGGAGTGCAGGAAAGCTTGGCATCGCCACATTGAATTCATTTATTGTTTGTATTGTTACTCTTTTGCTCAGCATGATTATAGGCTCAATGGCAGCCTTTGGAATTGCTCGTATGCGTTGGAAACTATCTAAGCTTTCCCTAACATATTTCCTTATCGGTATGATGATTCCTGTTCACTGCGTAATGATTCCTTTATTCACTCGTTTTGCAAAGGTTTCCTTGACAAACAGCCTAGTAGGTCTTATCCTGCCATACCTTACATTTGCTTTACCAATCACCATCTTTATTATGGTAGGCTTCTTTGAAAGTATGCCAAACGAGCTAATTGAAAGTGCCTGCATCGATGGTGCAACTATTTTCCAAATATTCTTCAAAGTATGTCTTCCTCTTGGAAAGACAGGACTTTTTGTAACAGGTCTTATGACATTTATTGCCAACTGGAACGAGCTTCTACTTGCCATGGTATTTATTTCTGATGACTTAAAAAAGACTCTTCCTGTTTCTCTTTCTAAATTCGTTGGACCTTATAACACAAACTACTCACAGATGTTTGCTGCGATTATTATTGCAATCATTCCAACTATAATTGTTTACTGCGCTTTCTCAAATCAGATTGTAGATGGATTAACTGCTGGTGCTGTAAAAGGCTAAACCTTAGTGAAAATATATTTTAGGAGAAAAAGAAAATGAAACAACAAAACACACCACTGATTACTGACATTTTCACTGCAGACCCATCTGCTCATGTATACAACGACCGTATCTATATTTATCCTTCCCATGATATACCTCATAACGGCGAAGACAATGACAACGGTGACGAATATCAAATGCGAGACTACCACGTATTATCAATGGATGATAAAAGTGACAAGGTAATCGACCACGGCGAAGTGCTTCATGAAGATCAAGTCCCATGGGTTTCAAAACAGTTATGGGCACCTGACGTTGTATATAAAAACGATACTTACTATTTAGTTTTTCCTGCTAGGGATAAAGATGGCATTTTCAGATTGGGAATTGCAGAAAGCAAGAGTCCAGAAGGTCCTTTTTCACCAAGAGCAAATTATATACCTGACAGCTTTAGCATAGACCCTTGCTCTTTTATAGATGATGATTCTAAGGTGTATATTTACTTTGGAGGTCTCTGGGGTGGACAGCTTGAAAAGCACAAGACAGGTTCCTTCGACCCTAACGGAACCGAGCCTGACAAAAATGAACCTGCTGTATGCCCTAAAGTAGCTCTGATGAAAGATGATATGAGCGTTTTTGAAGCAAAGCCTCAGGATGTAGTAATATTAGACGAAAATGGAAATCCACTTCTGGCAGGTGACGAGGATAGACGCTATTTCGAAGGTCCTTGGATGCATAAATACAATGGCAAATATTACCTTTCTTACTCTACTGGAACAACCCATAAGATTGTTTATGCAACAAGTGACACACCTACTGGTCCATTCACCTATCAAGGTGTAATCCTAGAGCCAGTAATTGGTTGGACCACACACCACTCTATCGTGGAATATCATGGTAAATGGTATCTCTTCTATCACGACAGCGAATACTCAGGTGGTATCAATCACCGCCGCTGCGTTAAATATTGCGAACTAAACTACAATGAAGACGGCTCTATACAAACCATCACTCCCGTCTATTCGTAGGCATTGATAGTTAAGGTATAAAAAAGTTCCTTGTAATTAATAAGCTATATATATTCTCAAGCGGAAAATTTCTTGATTTTCGAAGAAAATCGAGAACATGACGAGCCCATTGCGCTAGCAATTTGCATGGGCGAGTATCCCGTATGCGAAGCGGAGAATATATATGCTTGTTAATGTAACAAGGAACTTCTTCTATGTGTGGGTTGTATTACAGCTCTCGTGACTTGTCTATGCAGACACGCTCAGCCTCGATCACTGCATTTCTAAAGCCTAAGGCTTCCAGAGTGGCTACAGCCTCGATTGTAGTTCCACCTGGGGAACAAACCTGATCCTTTAGTACGCCTGGATGCTCTCCTGTTTCAAGTACCATTTTTGCTGAGCCAAGTACTGCCTGAGCTGCAAATTTGTATGCCTGTGCTCTAGGCATTCCCTCTGCTACAGCCCCATCTGCCAAGGCCTCTACAAACATAAATACATAAGCTGGTGATGAACCGCTAATTCCAACAACAGCATCCTGTAATTTTTCTGGTACAATTTCAGCCTTACCAAAGGATTCAAATAGCTTCAAAACCTTTTTTGCCTCATCCTCAGAAACTAAAGAATTAGGACTGAGAGCGCTCATACCTTCGCCAACAAGAGCTGGGGTGTTAGGCATTACTCTGATTATTTTTAAATCCTTTCCAAATAGGCCAGATAGCTTTTCTAATGACTGGCCAGCTGCAATGCTCACAACAATCTTGTTGCTATAATCCATATCCTTGATGCCTTCTATTACATGAGCAAGATATTGTGGCTTTACTGCCAAAAACAATACATCGGCAAATTCTACCACATCACGATTGTTAGTGCTTGTCTTTACCCCAAATTCTTCACTTACCCTATCTAAGGCCGCTTGAAAAATATCGCTTGCCATTACAGCATCGGCGTCAACCATTCCAGAAGAAATGATTCCCCCCATCATGGCACTTCCCATATTTCCAGTTCCAATAAATCCTATTTTCATGATGCACCTCCACTAGAGCTTAAAACCTACCTTATAGATTATTCATTGCCTCAATTATAAAAAATGTTTCTGTTATCTGCAAGCAATAGAAATCCCATTTAAACCCATTTCTTCAGTTTCGTTGATTAGCATTTTTTATAGTGCTAATATAATTATTGAACACTATTTTATTTGAAGGGACAGATATATATGAAAAGAAAATCAATAATGCTATTAGCATCTGCTCTAATAGCATGCAGCCTTTCTTTATCAGGCTGTGGAAAAAATACCGCAGCTCCTTCTGAGGACACTGCTGCAGAAGAAAGCGCAAAAATTACTACAGACGTGAAAGAATCTTCAGAAAAAGTGGAATTAACCGCTGATGAGCTGGATGAGTTTACCGATTTATTCGATACTGATGAATATAATGGATTTCTTGTAACTCCATTTAACAGTGCATCAGAAATTTCTTGGTCGGATGTTTTATATAATGGAGCTGGCATTTCCAAAGAAGAAATATCCAAATCTGAAGAAAGTGCCTACCTTGCTGCCGTTAATGAAACAGAGCTCTATACTGATTTGACAGCAATCGATAGTACCTCTTTGAATGAATACATGGAAAGTCATGCTGGAGTCAGCCTGGATGATGTTAAGGATTCCTTTGACTGGACCTATATTGAAAAAACTGACAGCTACTATTTTCAGCATGGTGATACCAACTATGAACCATTCACCTGCGTGTCAGGCTATCGCCTTGATGACACTTATGTAGCAACATTTGAATCAGATTGGAGCGAAGACGATTACTATGCCAGCCATCCTGTGAGAGAATTGACTTTCCAAAAAACAGATGATGGTTATCTGATGATTTCAAATATCTATCAATGGGAAAATGGAAATGATCCAGACCAAACCTTTGATATAGATTTATCTTGGGCAGATGATACCTGCAGATTTGTAACATATCAAGGCTCCACAATAAATGGAACAACCGCAAGAATGATAATAACCTGCAATGGGAAACAGGTAGATTGGCTGACGTCTAGTATATATCCAACATATGAGGATGAGTCTCTAGACATAATCACTATTAATGGAGTAGGCGTTTTTGATTTTAATGCAGATGGACTTACAGATATCGTAGTTGTTGCAGATTGTAGCGATGGATTGCAGCATATGGTGCTATACGAAGCGGAGCCTGATTCATATTATGATGGCAAATGCTACTTAACTATGCTTTCTGATACATCACTTTGGTTAGAGGGCTTTGTGTCAGGCGAACTTAATATCCCAAATATCAAAGCTTATTTGCTTGGAGATAATACCTCTGGTTATTACGATAATTGGAAGGATGCTTACGGGCAGCTTATAAAGATTGATAATGTGGAGTACAATTCAATGTTTTCCCTTGCGTATATCGATAATGATGATATACCAGAGCTTGTAGTTGATGATGTGGGCTACAGATTAAAAATATATTCATATAAAGATGGTCATGCAAATATGATAGGTGACCAACTTCCTTACGGAACAAGTGGTAATGGTGGCTATGAATATGCTAGAAAGAAAAATTGCATAACCTACAGCAGCACTGAATATGCAGGAGTAATATTCTACTCAAATTATATGTCTATAAAAGATAATCAGTTTGTTAACGATTATACTGTTAAAGTAAATAATTATGATGATTTAAATGGCAATGGTTATCCTGACGATGATGAAATGACTGATAAGGCATTGAACAGCGCAACAGGTGAAACCGTATATGAATCAGAAGATGGCAAACTTTCTGCTGCTGAAATACAATCAAGAGTGGAGGAGATTCAAAACAATTACAGTTTCGAACCTCTTGCAGGCGAATACGAATACGTTGAATTTATCGATTATCTAGCTACGTTTTAAGTAGTATTAATAAAGGGGGTTCCCTGTAATTAACAAGCTATTATATTTCTCAAGCGTAGCTTTTTATGCGAAGCGGAGAAATCATAATGCTTGTTAATATAACAAGGAACCCCCTTTTTATTATCTTGAATTATTCCATTTTAGCGAGAATCAGCTTCTCCAGGTATGCGATACGAGCGCACACTGTGAAGATTTTGGCTGCCTGCTCCAATTCCTCAATTGGTGGAAGGGAGGGTGCAAAACGAATGATTGAATCAGCTGGATCC
The DNA here is from genome assembly GCA_015057305.1 of Pseudobutyrivibrio ruminis. Lineage (GTDB taxonomy): Bacteria > Bacillota > Clostridia > Lachnospirales > Lachnospiraceae > Pseudobutyrivibrio > Pseudobutyrivibrio ruminis_F. Next base: position 60,745 of record SVES01000010.1, read on the forward strand.
ATATGATATGGGAATGGAGCGCCTGCTGGTGTAAGCTTTACGCCTGCTTCTCCGGCCAAATCTACAATACGTGTAGCAGTTCCCTTTGGAGCCTCAAAAGTAATGAAATATCCACCTTTTGGTGAAATCCATTTACCACAGCCTGGTCCAGTCAAATCCTCCTCCATAGTCTTGATTACAAGCTCAAACTTAGGGCGAAGAATCTTAGCGTGACGTTCCATATGCTTTGAAACAGATTCTACATCCTGGAAATATCTGGCATGTCTAAGCATGTTAATCTTGTCAAAGCCAATAGTCTGAACAGTAAGTGTTCTCTTAAGCTCTTCACGGTTGTTATGATTACATGCGATAGCAGCAATTCCTCCGCCAGCAAATGTAATCTTTGATGTAGAAGCAAATTCAAATACAAGATTTGGATTGTCAGCCTCCTCACATTCGTGAAGGATATTTAAAATCTTGCTTTTTTCTTTGTATAAGTGATGTACCGCATATGCGTTATCCCAGAATACTCTAAAGTCCTTTGCTGCTGGCTTAAGATTTGCCATACGTCGAACAACCTCATCCGAATATACGATACCCTGAGGATTAGAATACTTAGGCACACACCAGATACCCTTAATGCTGTCATCTGCAGCAACTAAGCCTTCGATAACATCCATATCTGGACCATCCTCGTTCATTGGAACGTTAATCATATCAAATCCAAAATGCTGTGTAATAGCAAAATGTCTGTCATAACCTGGAACTGGGCATAACCATCTTACTCTATCAAGCTTGCACCAAGGTGTACAGCCATCAAATCCAAACATGTAACCTCTAGCAACAGTATCAAACATAATATTAAGGGATGAGTTACCACAAACAATTACCTGTTCTGGCTGGCAATCCATGATTTCAGCCATTAAGTGCTGTGCCTCAACGATTCCTTCCAGCTGACCGTAGTTTCTAGTCTCAACACCATTCATACATTTCATTAATGATTTACCATCCAAAATGTCAAAAAGTGGCATAGATAAATCCAGCTGTTCAAGGGAAGGCTTACCTCTACTCATGTCAAGCTTTAATCCTTTAGCCTGCCAAGCGACGTATTCCTTTCTGAGAAGTTCCTTCTCCGCTGATAGTTCCTCTGGTGTCATTTCGGTGTACTTTTTCATGTTGTTCCTCTTTCTCTTAAAAATTCTAGGTGTTCCTTTATTTGCTTCTCATAGCCAAGATCCCCTGGCTTGTAAAAGTCTCCAATTTCAAGTCCTTCTGGCAGATACTTTTGATGTGAAAAATGATTTGGAAAATCATGAGCGTATTCATAGCCAACGCCGTGACCTAGTTTACTTGCTGATTTATAATGTGCATCCTGTAGATGTGCAGGAATTGGTCGCGTGGTGTTATTTCTAACTTCCTGCATAGCCAAATCTATGGCTCCGTAGGCCGCATTTGACTTTGGTGCACATGCCACATAGGTGGCTGCATGAGATAAAATTATTTGCGATTCTGGCATGCCAATCCGCTCTGTAGCTAAGAAAGCACTGGTTGCCACCACCAGCGCCTGTGGGTCGGCATTTCCCACATCCTCAGATGCGCATATGCAAATACGTCTTGCAATAAACTTTGGGTCCTCTCCTGCATATAACATTCTAGCCAAATAATAAACTGCTGCATCAGGGTCAGAACCTCGCATGCTTTTTATAAAGGCTGAAATGGTGTCATAGTGATTATCGCCATCCTTGTCATATTTTATAACTCGTCGCTGTATACATTCACTTGCAACATCTATTGTTATGTGGATTTTTCCATCCTCAGACCTGTCGGTAGTAAGAACGCCAAGCTCTATAGCAGTAAGAGCGCTTCTAGCATCACCATTTGCTATGTCAGCAAGGAATTCTAGTGCATCATCATCAATCTGTGCATCATAGCTTCCTAGACCTTTTACCTCATCATTTAGAGCTCTAAGAATGAGAGTTTTTATATCCTCTGCATCAAGTGGCTTCAGTTCAAAAATAATTGAACGGGAAAGCAACGCTCCATTCACTTCAAAGTAAGGATTTTCCGTGGTGGCTCCTATCAAAATAATGGTGCCATCCTCTACGAAAGGCAATAGATAATCCTGTTGACCTTTATTGAAACGATGAATCTCATCTATAAACAAGATTGTCTTTTTACCGTAGGCCCCCAGGGTTTGCTTAGCCCCTTCCACCACAGCCTCCATATCCTTCTTTCCAGATGTGGTAGCATTTATAGATGTAAACTCTGCAGAAGTGGTATGGGCTATAACCTGGGCCAAGGTAGTCTTTCCTGTACCTGGTGGTCCATAAAAAATAATCGACGATAATTTGTCTGCTTTTATGGCACGATACAGTAGCTTATCTTTTCCTATTATATGCTGTTGTCCAACCACCTCATCAAGTGTGGTAGGTCTAAGCCTAGCTGCAAGAGGCGATTCCTTCTTTTTGGCCTCCTGTCTCATATAATCAAATAAATCCATAGCATTCCTCTTTGATACATTTCCTGCTAAAAAGTATACTACAAAATACCTTTGTAAATAAAGAAATAGTATCAAAACCTGTCACTTTAGCAAGCTAAAGCAACCGTCCTTGATACTATACTATAAATCTTATTCAGTTACAACAAAAAATTTGTCTAGCACGGACATTTGTGCGTCTCAGAAAAATAATTCCTCTAAAACTACAGCTAAACCCTCTGTATGATTCTGTCCAACAGAAAGCTGTGATTTAACAAAAAAGTCCTCTCCTACAGCATCATCATAGTTTTTGTAACAATCAATAAAAATATCATAAAGTCCTGGAACCTCAAACATATACCCCAGAAGCACTACTCTATCAGGGTCTATCAAGCTGATGGCATTCCTTACATTATGAGCAAGTTTGCAAACCTTTTCCTTGATAATATTTTGCAGTCCCTCATCCCTAAGTGATGCCCACTTTGCTGTGTTGTTATATCTCATTTCATTTCCAGCATCAAGCCATTCCTTAAGAATTGGCATTGGTATCTTTGCTGCCTTGATGTCATTAATGATAGCATGTGTAGAAATATATGCTTCGAGGCATCCTCTCCTACCACAATTACACAGTCTACCATCAACTCCCTCAGTCATATGGCCGATTTCAGCAGCCATGCCGTTAGCACCCTGGTAAATGTGCTGGTCTACAATGATTGCAGCACCCACACCAGGTCCCCACTTTAGCAGAAAAAGATTTCCTTCTTCCTTGCCCTTTCCAAAATATATTTCACTTTGAGCATAGGCCTTAAGATTGTTTTCAACTATTATTGGAAAGCCCAGTTCTTTTGTCATTACCTGCGCTACGGGAACTGGAGCAGTCCAAATATTGTAGGTGTTTAGAGAAACTCCCTTGCTTCTATCTACCTTTCCAGGAACAGTCACTGCAACCCCTAAAATAGAATCCTTTAGAATATCATTTTCCCAAAGCATCCGCTTACTTTCATCACAAATGAACTTTAGGAATTTTTCCGGCTCCATTGTCTTATCCGTGGATATTTCATTGTGACATTTTACCTGACCACCAATATCTGTAACAGAAATATAAGTGTCATCTGCTTCAATTGCGATAGTAATGACGTTTTTGTAGGCATGATTAATGTCCACAAGAATCTTCCTGCGTCCAGCTCGCTTTTCTTCCTCAGCCTCGCCTAATTCAACAATGACCCCTTCCTCTAACAGCTCAGTGCATATTAAAGTAACAGAGGCGGCTGTAAGGCCAACCGCCTCTGCTATATCCTTACGAGACATTGCCCCATAGTTATTAAGTAGTCGAAGTATGGAAGATCGGTTACTTATTTTTACGTTTCCTAAATTAATCCCCTGATATCTCATAGTCATCATTCTACACCTAGAATCGAATCACTTCAATATCAAGCATGTTTCCCAGCTTTTCTAATTCCTCTGCAACATTCTTGTAGATAACTACATAATGTGGCTCCCAGCCATGCTTTATAGTCTCCTTAACAATCTTTTCAGCAGGTTCATTTGTCTTTACAACGATAGATGCACCATTAAACTGCTTTGGCTTATCCATTACCTCTCCTTCGGCAATAAAGAAGCGGAACTTGCCCTCAGCTGTACGACCAACTCTAAATATAGTTGCCTCATCAGATGCCATGCAACCAAAATCCATAACTGGACCAATCTTTCTGTTTGGATGAACTCCTACCTGAGCCCCTGTATCGCAACGTGCCAGATTGCAGGCCGCCATTCCACAGTGCCAAAATGTAATAGAACTTTCATTTTCATCCATTGATACTGGGTCACCGAAGAATGTGGACTGATTGGTAAATGCAGTGCCAATATACATAGAAAGCGCACCGTACACATCTGCCTCACAGCTTGCTGGCACATTTACAGCATTTAGTAAAGAAAGCACCATACATACTGGTGTACCAAACTCGGTGAAAAAATCTGGCCAACAGCGGCTGGAAATTGCTCCAATATGATTTTCCTCAACATAGGTCTTGTAGGCCTTGTAAAGTCTGGCAAAATCCTTGATGTTTTGCTCTGGCATATTTGATAAGCCAACCACCTGCTTCTTAGCGTCCTCTAAGTACTCCTTACACTCCTCATCTGAGTACTCTTTAGCTCTACCTATAAGCTCTCTTGCTTCGATTGCTTCAAGAGTAACACCAAATTTGCTCATAAGCTCAGCATCAAGGGCTCTACCAAAGCCGAAGCCCTGTGGAGTGTGACCAATAGCAGACATTTTTAGGCCTGTAAGCATAACCTTTACCCTTGCAGCTGCAATAGTTGCACTTATTGTATTCTTTACACTTTCCTCTGATGGGGCGCCAAATACATGTTCAAATTTTCCTTCTCCCCTAAATGCGCAGATTGCATTTGCTGCTGAATATGCCCCTGTAAGTGAATTACTGCGAAGTCTTGTTCCATCAATAACAGGCTCCCTAAGTGTCCATAAAAGTATAGGGCAGTCAAAGTGTCTTAGCACCTCGCTGGCATAAGCAGCATTTGCAAATGTAATATTTTGCAATATGACTAAATCAGGATTCTTGTCCGAAATGAAATCTGCCACTGAATCTACAGTAAGCAAGATATCATCTGGTACAACAATATCCTTATCAATTGATTTTAGTAACTCAATGGATTTGTTAAACTGTTCGTGCGCAGTTACCATCTCATATGTGCCTACACCAATTGGCACATAAATAACCTGAAATTTCATATTTAAAGCCTCGTTTCTTTCTTTAATTTATGCTGACTCTTCCATCTTTGCGTGTTCAGCTTCCATTTCAGCAATGTTTGCTGCATTCAATGCCTCAATCTTCTTATTCATCTTCATAAGAGATATTACAAGTAAAACTGTAAGCACTAAGATAACAAGCGAAATTGGACGTCTAAGGAAAATTGTGTAATCTCTGTCGTATGCCATAGAGGCAGTTACAAAGTTTTTCTCCATAATATCTTCCAAGATCATGCCAAGCATCAGAGGCGTGTTATCTATATCAAGAATTGTAAGTATGTAGCTGAAAATAAGAACAGCCGCACAGATGATCAATTCCTTTGTATTACCTGTTGCTGCGAATGAACCAGCAAAGCAGAACATAATAATAAGTGGAGCCAAATATGTGTAACGTACCTGCACAATCTTAGCAACGGTACGAGTCATTCCAAGACCAATAGGGAAAAGCAAAATGTTTGCAATCAAGCAGCCAAGGATGATTGTATAAGCCATAATTCCCTGCTTTGTAAACATTGTAGGGCCAGGAGTGATTCCATGAAGGACAAAGGCTCCAAGTAAAAGTGCTGTAACACCATCACCAGGAATACCAAGAGTCAAAAGTGGAATCATTGCAGAACCAACTACTGCGTTGTTTGAAGATTCTGCTGCTGCAATTCCTTCAAGTGAACCCTTACCAAACTCCTCAGGATGCTTTGATGTACGGCGAGCCTCTGAGTAACACAAGAACTGTGCAACACCGCCGCCTACACCTGGCATAGCTCCAAGAATAGAAGCAACTGCTGAAGACCGAAGGATTGCTGGTATAATACTCTTTCTCTCTTTTCCTGTAAGACCTTCCTTATCAATTTTGTTTGCATCATCAAGTTTTCCACCGGAAAGTTTGAAATCTCTAAGCTTCTGCACAACCTGTGTAAGTGCAATAAGTGCAATCATAGCTGGAAGCAAATCAATTCCATATTTAAGTGTATTAGTGCCAAATGAATATCTAGTAACTCCTGTTACTGCATCCATTCCCATGCACGCCATAAATAGTCCAAGCATACCAGAAATAATACTCTTTGGAAGAGAATTTCCAGATACACCTGCTATAAGTGAAATACCAAGAATACCCATTGAGAAGTACTCAACAGAGGTAAAGCCAGATACAAGCTTTGTGATAAGAGATGCACAAAGCAAAAGTAAAACTGCTGAAATCAAGCCACCACAAACTGAAGCAAATAGTGATGTATCCAGTGCCTTCTTAACCTTTCCCTTCTTAGCTAATGGATATCCATCAAAGGTGGTGGCAATAGCTGAGTTGGTACCAGGAGTATTAAGTGTAATAGCACTGATAGAACCGCCGTACATACCGCCTACATATACGGCCAAAAGTAAGATAATTGCTGTGGCTGGATCATCAATTGTGTAGGTAATAGGCAACATCAGAATTATTCCAAGCATAACTGAAAGCCCTGGTATACATCCTACTATCATTCCAATCACAAGACCAATCAGGATCATGAACAGATTGTTAAATGTAAACACCTGCAACATGGCCTGTGCAATCATTTGAAAGTCTCCCATAGTAAAACACCTCTCTAGAAAAATAAACCTGCTGGCAATGATACCGTAAATACGAATTTAAATAAGAAGTAAATTCCTACGGCTGCCGCAATGGTAAAAATATAAATAAAAGGTTTTCTTTCTCCGCAAAAGTAAAGAATAATGATAAAAGTGATTGCCGATGCTGGAATAAATCCAACCAAAAGCATAAGAGCTACATAGATGCAAAGTAGTGCAATAAGTAAAATCGCAGGCTTTTCCTTTTGCCAATCAAACTCTACTATCCTTTCTTTTTTAAATACAAGGCTTTGGATAATAAGCACAACAGAGAAAAATAACATTAATACCAGGCACATACCTGGGATGATTCTTGGACTTGGTGCCCCTGAATCATATGCTGGAACCCTAACCTGGTATGGCATGATTATAAGAAGAATCAAACTAAGCGCACCCATGATTATTCCAGACCAAAGATTTGTTTTTATTTTAATTTTCATGTTTCGACCTCTTTAAATTTAAGAGTGGAACCCCATAGCAAAGGCTCCACTCTAAAACAAAATCAATTATTACTTAAGATTATCGTATGCCTTAAGTGCCTTTTCGCAAGCCTCATCTATAAATGCCTGAGCATCATCACCATATAACTGGAAGTTATTAAGCATTACTGACTCAATCCATCCATAGTAGTCCTCTGACTCCCATACCTGCTTCATGATATCTGTCATATCATTGTAGAACTCATCATCGCAACCTGCATGGCAAGCCAGTGTACCACCTGCTGGGAGAATGCAGCTAGAAAAATCGATAGAAGCATCAAGCTCTGGAGCCTTAGCATCGCCTACAACTGTTGGAACTGTAATAGCACCATCTGGAGTTGTGAAGCCCTCGAATGCTGTGTCAGAGAAAGCAAGGATTGGAATAAGTGTTCCAGCCTCAACCTCATCCTGAGCTGCCTGAGTTGTACCAACAAATACATCAACCTCACCGTTTACAAGACCCTGCTTCTGCTCTGCACCGCCGTCATAACCAGAAACAACTGTAACCTTGCCGCCCTCTAATGCAATTAAAGAACCAAGCTCAAGGTGGCAGTCAGAAAGTGGATTACCACCTGACATCTTGATGCCTTCTGATTTAGCCTTAGCAAGGATAGACTCTAGTGTCTGATCTGGTGTTGTGTAAAGAATCCAAGTTCTGTCATCTACTGTACCAACTGGCTTCATAGCTGTTCTGTCAAAGTCAACTTCCTCTGTCTGATATGTCTTACCAAGATCGTGTCTGTAGCAAAGACCATAACCAAATACCAAAAGATCCTTTGTGCTTGCATCTTCATCTGCAAAGAATGTAGCAGCTGCAAATCCATCACCACCTGTCATATTCTCGACTACGAAATTGTAATCGCTCTGTAGTGAGTTTGCTGTCTTAGCATATGTACGAGCAACTAAATCTGCTGTACCACCTGCGCCATAACCGCAAATAATTTTTACAGTTTCACCACCATTTGAAACCTCTTCTGTGGTCTCCTCAGCGGCTGTGTCTGTGCTTGCTGCACCATCTGTGCCAGCGGCACTACCGCAACCTACAAAAAGTGTTGCTGACATAGCCATTGCCATCAGTAAGCTTAAAACCTTCTTCTTCATTACATAAACCTCCATAAATTAAATAATTTTTATTAAAAGTGAATTCGTACCCCTCTTTTACTAATTCACTTTAGTTCTACCTACCATACTGCTTTCTGATATTTTCAAATAACTCGCTGTATTTTGAACCCTTCTTATAAAATACAGGTGTGTCGCCAAGCTGTGCTTCAACAACACATTCGCCCTTTGAAAACTCTTTGCCTGTCCAAAGATGAACGAATCCATCTTCTGGTAAAAATACCTTTCTTTCTACCTTTCCTTCTTCATAGACAGGCGCAACCAAAACATCTTCGCCTAATAAATACTCAAACTGTTCAGTAAAGCATCTTTCATCTTTAGCATAATGCATGAAAAGTGGTCTTTGAACTGGAGTACCCTTTAGAGAATTTTCCTCAACCAATTCCTTTAAGAGTGGAGTGATTGCTACGTATATATCAGTGAGTCTTGCCAACTGCTTCATGCAATCCTCGTCATCATAATACTGAAAATTGGTGTCCGGTCTATTTCCCTCATGGGTTCTCATGACAGGTGTAAATGCTGCCATCTCAGCCCATCTTAAAAATACTTCCTTAGTTCTGAGATTGTCATAAAGTGATGTGTAGCCACCAATATCGCTATGGTTAAGTCCACATCCACTCATTCCTGATGAAAGTGCTGCGCAAATAACTGTGCAAAGTCCATCATGTCTGGTGAAATCAACTGATTGATCTCCTGCCCAAAGAAGTGTGCAATATTTTTGAGAACCAATACCACCTGCTCTCATGAAATAAACAACCTCTCCAAGCTTGCCGCTTTCAGAAACCGCATCATAATTGCACTTTGCCCAAAGTGCTGGCCAGTGATTATGTTCAATCATTGCTGGCTTGCCACTTGAAAGGATGATATCGTCCGTTGGCAGATATTCCCCAAAATCCGCCATCCAGCCGTCAATTCCAATATCGATTGAATATTTTTTTATTACCTCATCCTTAAACCACTCATAAGCAGTAGGGTTGGTTAAATCAATTACTCCGCAATCGAATTCCCCAAAATCCACCAGGTAAACTGAGCCGTCTGACTTCTTGGCGAACACATCCTTCTTTAAGCCTTCCTCAAAAAGCTTCCCATCCTTAACAAGATATGGATTGATGTACCCTAAATATTTGATGTCTTTATCGTGAATCTCCTTAATCTTTTCTGGTAGATTAGGATACATTTCTTCATGAAAATGCCAATCCCATTGAAGCCTTTTTCCGAAGCTTGTAACTCGCTTTCCGCACCAGTCCTGGCACCAAAGTCCTGAAACCTTGATTCCCTTTTCAAGAGATTTTTCAAGAATTCCAAATGCTCTTTCATTTCCGCCTTGGGCACCAATGATTAATCCGTTATAAACCCAATCTGGAAGCTTAGGCTGTCTTCCAAAGAAAGCTGTTTCTTTCTCAAGAAGCTCTACAAATGAAGCTGCTGCTTCTATCCTGATAAACTTAGGTATCTCCCAAATCTGAAGCTCACTAAATTCATCATTTCTAAAATCAAAATCCGCATATGCGGTAGTTTGAACATGCACATAAAACTTGTCTGAGGATACGTACGTAGGCTGAGGAAAATTAGTATTGTAATAATCCCCACCACTCATTCCATCCACATCACCCTTCCAGGTAATGTAAGTGGTTTTGTCTCTACCTACACCAGGCTCGCTTGTCCAAAGTGGAAAATGTCTTCCCTTTAAATCGAAGTAAGACATCTGCTCACCACAGCCGTAAATGTGCTCTGACTTGTATGAATCCATACGAATCCAAAATCTGTTTATAGACTTATCAAGCTGCTCAAAGTTAATAGTGCATAAATCCTCTTTTACTGTGACCTTGGCCTTAAGAAAAGTACCAAACTCTACCTCTAGACCATCTGAGGTCTCTTTAACCTGGGTTGCCAAAAGTGGAATTCTTTCGATTAGGTAATCATCAATCTTAAAATTACCTCTGTACATCAGTACATCTTCTTTGCCCTTGCCTACATATATAAAAGGCTTTTCATTGCTATAGCTAAATATTGCCCTTCCCCTATTTTCAAGAGAAAAAGAGCTATCTGTAATGTTTAGTTTCATTAGTATTTCAACTCCTTATTCTCTCCTATAAGTCCTGGAAAAGCTCCTTGCTTAATAAGTGGTTCACGCTCTGGATGAGCAATAACCCATTTATTTTTCTGAAGTAGCAATTTGTTTTCCCCTTCACGATTTGCAGGCTTAGACTCTAGAGGTGTATTTGTACCTCTTGGCAAAATTACAATTCCTCTAAAGCCGCTATCATATACCCTGCAAGGAGAAAGATGAAGAGTCGTTTGAAACATTTCTATTGCTGTTCCCTTTGGTACAAAGAATACTTTCGCATCCTCTATTTTGTATGTACCATCAGAAGCAATTAACCATGTATGTCCAAGCACCAGCATGAAGTCTGTAACAGCCACATTTATCTCACTGCCCTTGTGATATTCAAAGCCGTTGTATGTGGTGTTTCTTCCATTACAATATCCCACCTGAATTGGCATGCCCCCATAGATTTCATTTTGTATCGTATTTACGATATTCATTTTTTCCATTTCAGGTACTGATGCAACATAGATATTTCCCTCTTCAGGAATATCCGTCTTAGTTTCCATATAAGTATTTAACTCAGTAAAATCATAACCTGTAACCACATTGCCGTAGGTCTTAAATTCATCATCAAATACTGAAAGAATCTTTACATCATTTACTTCATTTAGATGTTCTAACATAAATCCCCCAATTGTTATTTATTGTTCTCTTACAACCTTGATTGTTGCACGGAAGTCTTCCTTGCCCATGCCTTTGTTAAGTGCTGTCTCATAAACACGACGTGCATTTTCCTCTCCTGGCATGCTTACCTTACATTCCTTTGCAAGATTGCAGCAAATGTTTACGTCCTTTGCCATGTTTTCAATTGAAAATGCTGTTGTGTAATCCTCTGCATCAAGCTTTGGTGCCTGACCATCCAAATAAAAGTTTTGACCACCACCATATGAAATAGCCTGAGCAAACATTGGAATAGAAATTCCATTTGCCTTTGCCAATGTAAGTGTTTCATTAACACCGTTCTGAATCTGAGAAACTAATGCATTATGGCAAATCTTCATTACAAGTCCCTTGCCGTTATCGCCCATGCGAATTACGTTTTCGCCCATGTACTTAAGTATTGGAAGAGCCTTTTCATAATCCTCCTCGCTACCGCCTACATAGATTCCAAGAGTACCTGCAATAGCAGCTGGCTTACTCTTAACAACTGGAGCATCTATAAAATGTGCCCCTGTCTTCTTTACCATCTCTGAAATCTCTACAGAAACGCTTGGGTCGATAGTACTCATATCAATACAGAATTTACTATCATCCAATTCATTCAAAATGCCTTCGTAAACTGCTCTTGAATGTTCGCTCTTTGGAACCATGGAAATAATCACATCACATGCCTTTGCAAGCTCATTAGAATTCTCGCATGGCTTAGCACCCTTGGATGCAAGCAAGTCTACCTTTTCCTTTACAAAATCAAAAGCATAAACGTCATCATCATGCTTCTTTACAATATTCTCACACATTGACTCGCCCATAATGCCGAGCCCGATAAAACCAATCTTCATATTCTTCTCCATTCCGCCCTTACGTTATGCTGAGCTGTGCCTGTTACGTTTACAAGCCTAATGATTTCTTCGTTCGGCAGCACGCCTCACTACAGAAATATTAGAGCTTGTCTACTACAGGCACATTTAGTTTATCTAAGGGCTAGTATTGTTTATTTACGTTTATTTAGCAGCGAATTCATAATCTACTACGAGTTCATTGGAAACCGCTGGATACATAGTCTTGGCAAGCGCGAGCAGGGAAGTATCGTACCGAGCATGGGAAGGACCTACACCGGCGGGAGGGTTCTCATGCGAAGGTACGAGGGGTGCCCTGCGGGAGCTTTGAAAACATTTTATTTCCAGCGGTGTTCTTAATGCAGGGTCTGCTTCGCAGCTTCCTGCTAGACTACTAAATAACTTCGCTATGCTTGTTATTTAGCAGTCATATCCCAAGCATCGCAGAATGTTCCAAGACCTTGGGTTGTGTAGGCATGCTTCATGCAATCCTGGTATACAGCAAGACCTGTAGTTACAATGTCTGCACCAGCAACTGCACAATCTGCAATCTGCTTTGGTGTACGAATAGCAGCACAGATAATTTCTGTCTTGCCGTAGTAACCATAGTTTTTGTAAATGTCTACGATATCTTTAATGTACTGCTTGCAATCCTCTCCGTTAGCTTCCTTCCAACCTATGAATGGAGAAACGAAAAGGGAACCATTCTTTGCAGGAAGTATTGCCTGTGCAGGTGAGAAAACAAGTGTCACATTTGTGCGGATACCTTCCTTCTCTAAGATGCGAGCTGCTGCAATTCCAGACTCGATTGCAGGAATCTTAATTACAAAATTAGGACTGATTTTTGCAACCTCACGAGCCATTGCAAGCATTTCTTCTGTATCTGTAAGATGTGGATTTATCTCAACAGAAACTGGGAATTTATCTACTCCCTCAAGCCCTTCTTCTTTGATCCAATTTGCAATATCTGTGATTGCTGTCATGAATGGCTTGCCACTTAACATGATGTGGCGAGGATTTGTTGTTACCCCATCAATTCCAAATGTGTTGTATGCATATTTAATTTCATCAAGTTTTGCACTGTCTAAGAAAAATTTCATTTTTTACCTCCAAAAACAACGTTGATAATATTCTTTTTCACCTATTTACTCAATAGGTTTTGTTCTTTATATTTTTTATTAGAAAATATAAAAATAATTGATATCCATTTTTTCTATCCGCTGGGTTTCCATATTTTCTTCATTTCTATTCCCCTCTTAACTATGAATCTGATATTTAATTAATTGGTTTAACTAATTAATATGATACTTGTTTACAGGCTTTAGTCAATCCATTTTCACAATTTACCCACATTTTTGTCGTTTTGTTTAAATTGTTTAATCTATTTTTGTATACTATTTTATTTTTCCTTCTATTCAAATCCAGTTTCCATTTTTATAAAAAAAGGAGCTGCCCATTAGCTGCTCCAAAAATATAATTTTATTAAATTACAATTGATAAATATCCTACCAATATTGCTACAACCATTCTAAAAAATGTGACTACAATGCCCTCCTTCATTAGCTTTGCTGGATCAAGTCCGTAGGAAACTGAAATAGCTCTTACCGAAACTGGTAGCAATGACTCGTAGTTCATTGCCATAGCAGTGGCAAATACATATGGTAAAGGATTAAGTCCCAGCTTACTTGTAACACCAATTACAATTGGAAGTGTTACCGCTGCAGAAACTGTACTGTTCGTCATTTCCGAAACTATACATGCAAAAATCGCAAATATAACAACAGTTCCAAGGCCACCTGTTAAATGTGCCGATGAAATAAGATTAGCCAATGTATCATTTGCTCCTGAGCCTGTAAGAATCTGTCCTAGTGCAAGGCCACCTGCAAACAAAAGCAGCATGCCCCACATTACCTCTTGCTGAGCCCTGTCCCAGGTGAGAAGCATTTCTTTTTTCTCGGCAGAGATAATAATAAAATTAACAAAGCCTAAAATCAAAAACAGATAGGCTGGAACCAGTCCAGGAAGTATATCCGCATAAAGCGGTCTCACAAAAGAGCCAAGCATTGCTGCAATAAATAGCGCAAGACTGATTTTTTCATCCTTTTTCATTGGCCCCAAATCCGCATAGCATTTTTCAAAATACTCCTTGGTGCCTGATAGAGTAGTAGTTTTCATAGGCTTTAGCAGCATGGTAACCAGAACAACTGCCGTGGCAATTATTGTATATGGCAGCATGTTTTTTAGCCAGTCAACATACATGAACTCTTGTCCTGTGTAGTCTTCGATAAATGATATTGCAGTGATATTCATGGCGCCACCTAGTGGTGTTCCTGCACCGCCAACCTGGGAGCCCCATGCAATAGCACAAAGAATTGGAGTGGCTGCCTCACATTTTTTTATATCACTATACCCTGCTGCAGCCAGCATGGAAACTGCAATAGGTGTAAATATTGCTACTACCACAACGTTTGGCATCATATTTGAGAGTATAACAGCAGCAAGTAGCCACACAGTAATCTGTGATTTCATGGATGGTCCAATGAGGGAAAGAGCCTTTAGGGATATTCTCTTATCCAAGCCAATTTCCGACCATGGTGCTGTAAGTAAGCAGGAGCCAAAAATCAAAATTATGCTGCTTGATGCATACTGGCTTATGACATTTTCCATTGGAACTATGTCAAAGATTGCATTGATTACTCCTGGCAACAATGCGGTAACTGTAATATCCACCGGTCTAGTCACCCACCAGTAAATCATCCAAAGAGCTGTTCCTATTCCCTTTGCAGCCGTATAGTCTACAATCCCTGTTTTACCAAAGCCCACAGCAAACAATCCAAATAATAGTGGACCGACAATTAAATTAATAATTCTCTTTCGTGTTTCCATAATATAGCCTCTTTAATTAAATCTTTTAATCAATTTAGGTAATTTTTTTGCAGGTTCAAGTAAGCTTTCTAACTCAAACCTGCATAGCTTTTTATTTTAAAACTTCAGAGCATTCTCCTTATTCCAAAGCTTATCGTACTTAAAGCCTGTAACCTTTTCACATACAGCAATTTCCTCTGCTGTAGCTACTGAGTCATCTTCTCCCTTTCGTCTATGTATTTCCTTTTTGATTATATCGTATTCTCTTTTGTTCATAGGGAACATTATCGCAAATACGATAGTCAGCGCCATAAGTAAAATTGGAGCCCATACATAAAGCTGTGCAATGCCAGCCTGTGTTGAGGCAGCTTGACGCATACCCTCTGTTGCCAAGGTTTCATTATATCCAATCATCATCAACAGCAATCCGATTATTGTAGAGCTGAGGCCAGTAGCAATTTTTCTAATAAATGTTGCCATTCCAGAAACAATTCCCGGTCTTGATATTGATGTGATAAGCTCATCCACATCTGCCATATCAGAAAGGATAGCGTAAATACTAACTGAAGATGCCGCCATTCCAAGTCCGATTATAAATGACAGTACCAGTATTACCACAAATGGTGCCCCCTCGTAAGAGAAGAATAATAGGGCGATTGTTGCAACAATTCTCACAGGGAAGCCAAGCAATATTGGAAATTTCTTTGAAGTGCGTGGCATTACAATGGAAAAGATAATAGTGCCAGTGAACTGTGCCAATAAAAGCACTCCCATCATAATGGTGAATCTACCGCCAGAATATGCATTAAGCACATCATCCACGTAGTAGACAGCAAGACCTGTTACAAAATCTGCTGCTCCCTGACCTGCAAGGAAAATGCAAATAAACAGTTTAAAGGAAAAGCTTTTATAAACTGTAAATGATTGAACTAAGCTTTTTTTCAATGGCACATTTACAGGTTCCTTATCCTTTTCCCAGGTTCCTAAAAATGTAAGAAGGATAACTACAAAAAATACAATTGAAAAGATAACTGCCACTCTGAAATAGAGATTTGCATTTGTGTTGTCTGTAATAATAATTGTTGGAACCAGACCTGCTATAATAGCTCCCACGCTGGAGAATACTGTTCGCACTCCTGAAAAGCTACCTCGTCTTGTGTAGTCATCCACCATATCTGGAAGCAAGCCATTGTAAGGCACCATCACTATGGTAAAGCCAGTTGAAAATAACATGTACATCAACACATAAAATGCATATTGACCGCCAACACTATTAATTCCAACATTCATCCACAGCATTAAAAACGTGATTGCCGAAATGATACTACCAATCAGAATATAAAAGCGCTTTGCTCCAAATTTGGAGCTTGTTCTATCTACAATATTTCCCATAATTGGATCGGTGATTGCATCCCACACTTTACCAATAAGTGGTATAGTACCTGCCAAGGCCGGGGACATTCCCAGAGCCTTTGTCAAAAATACTGTAAAAAATGTACTGATTACTACAAAGGCTCCACCGCCGTATATGTCAGCAAAGCCATATGAGCATTTCGCCCAAAAACTATTCTCCCTACTTTTTTCCATATCAAATACCTCCCAATACTTTTCCCAGTTATTAATCCAAGTCTTTTATAGACATTATTGATTCATAGTAAGCCGAATCCCGACGCACAAATACTGGCGGCGTTCCTATCTTGGCATCTACTGTGAAGGTGCCTCTTTTATATTCTTCTCCTGTAAATAGATGAATCCAGGTATCATTAGGCAGGCTCACTCTCCTGCTTTTTGCTCCCTTATCCACAATAGGCGCAACCAGAATATCTTCCCCTAGCATATATTCTGTTGTCTCGCTATAAGCCCAAGGCTCATCATAATGATAAAAGACAGGTCGCATAACAGGCGTCCCCTTATCTACCTGCTTTTCAACCAATCCCTTTATATAATCGGACAGCCCTGCATGCATCCTTGTGCATCTGGCTACATGCTTAAGCAATTCCTCGTCATCAGCAAACTGCACATTGTTTCCAGGCTGATTTCCCTCATGAGACCTGAAAAGTGGTGAAAATACATTCATTTCCTCCCATCTCATCAGTAGCTCCTTATCTCTACGCATATGCATAATGGTGGTATAACCGCCCACATCAGAATGAGTGATGCCAAAGCCTGACATTGCAAGAGAAAGTGTGGCTGATATTACTGATGGCAGCCCATCATCCACAGACCAATCCACGTGCTGATCTCCTGTCCACATCATTGCAGAGTCCTTTACTGTTCCTGTATACCCTGCTCGTGTAAAGAAAAATACCTCATCCTCTGCGTGACATTCCTCTATAGCCTCACGATTTAGCCTGGCCCAAATGGCTGGCCACCTATTGTGATACTCCTTTGCATCCCCATCGTACAAAACCGCATCATCAGGAAGATACTCCCCAAAGTCTGCCATCCATCCGCCCATGCCGATGCCTATCATGTTTTCCTTGATAAGATTTTTGTACCATTCATATGCCTTTGGATTTGTAAAATCCACCATAGCAGCTGGAAATGTTGTGATAGTTACCAAATAGTCTTGGCCATCTTTATTTTTGACACAATATCCCTTTGCCTTAGCCTCAGCATATATGTCCTTTTCCAAGGCAATAAATGGATTAATATACCCCAAAAATCTAACGCCCTTAGACTTCCACTCCTTTATTTTCTCTGGTAGATTAGGATACTGCTTTTCACTATATTTCCAATTCCACATTACCTGATAGCCAAAGCCTGTGCATCTGCAGCCACACCAATCCTGGCACCAGACTCCCACAACCTTTGCCCCGGCAGCCTCTAAGGTCTTAAGCTTTCTATCTATATTGCCGCAACCGTCAAAGCCTTCTTTCACATTCTTGCCATCACGAACCCAATCCTGCATTGCAATAATGCCGCCTTCATAAACCCAATCTGGCAGCTTTCTCTGGCGTCCCAGCAGTGCTGTCAATTTTTCCGATAGGTCCTCAAAGGTATCTGCTTTTTCTGAAATGATATGTGGCAGCTCCTGAGTGTAGATAGTTGTCACCTCTGGCTTTCTAAAATCAAACTCCCCATAGCTGTTCATATCTACATGCACATAATATTTCTCAGAAGAAACAAATGTAGGCTGAACATAATAAGATTCATATTTATCAAAACTTAGCTTTTTCTTTGGACGCTTTCCAATTATCTTTTCTTTGATTATCTTTTTAGAAATTCGAGCTGCATTCTGATGCTCAGCCACCCATATTCTTACGTTTTGCCCCTTTAAATCAAACTCTGAATATGTCTCACCGCAACCATAAATATGCTCCTTTTCCTCAGTAGGAAATGAAATCCAAAAGCGATTAACCTCCACCGGCTTATCATCAATGCGCTCCATGATAAATTCGCCTCTGCCATTTTTCTCCGATAAAAGAATTCGATACTTTGTATCGTATTTATTCTCCCCAACTACTACCTCAATCCCTCCAGCAACTGAGGTGTGTGACACAAAATAGCATCTGCTACGCCAATCAATACTTTGCTTATATTTAAAGCTTCCTCGATTCATTGTGAAATTGTTTTCCCCCCGGCCAACCTCCACAACGAAATCCGTATAATCTGTAATATTAATAACAATTCCCCCTCTGCCATTTAATTAACGCTTTTAATCAAATATATTCTAGAACACTGCACTAAAATACTCAACTTGTAATTTTATAAAAAAATACCCCTGCCATATTGTGCAGAAGTACTTTTCGTGTAATCATTCACAGTCACCACGATATTCCACCCATAATTCTATATTACTATCAGTATAGATGTGCTCATAACTTCTAAGTTCATAAGCATTCTTCAAACCTCTGAACTTTTCTGCGGAACTCATTTCATTCAAACAGTCCTCGAAAAGTTCATTTCAGAATGCTTATTCACTAAGAACTTATGGCTGATTACATCATATACTTGATAGTAATATAGAATTATTTATACGAAGCACTGGGTGACTGTAAATGATAATTCTGTCAGCAAAGTATGTATAGAGCGGACATGTTGGTTAGCGGACAAGCATATGTATGAAGCTAGTTATGCAATTATTGCTTTTGCTTTGGAACGAGCTTAGAAAAATAAAAAGCAGGTTTTGTAATATATAGCCATGCGCCGCCATGGAC
>SVES01000100.1 GCA_015057305.1 Pseudobutyrivibrio ruminis
TGCCTATTTGTAATCGGTTGGAGAGGTGAACCTGGTAAAAAAGATGAGCCTCAACACGTATTTCAGGGTAAGGTAACCCATCAGCAGATGGAAATTCTTGGTATAAAATGTTTTACCCTTTCATCTGGAACAACAGTTGGAGAACTAAAAAAGGCTCTTACTGAATTTAAAGAAATTTTCTCTAAGGGGCAAAGTGCTGCCATAGTAGTTTCCAAAGGTGCATTAACATCTGATGAATCACCTCTGAAGTTCAATAACAACTGCACATTGATGAGAGAACAGGCTCTTGAGCTTATCCTGAATAATACCTCAAAGGAGACAGTATTTGTCTCCACCACGGGAAAAACAAGCCGAGAACTTTTTGAACTTAGAGAAAAACTTGCCAATTTCTCTGATAAATCTAATAACACTAAATCAAATAATTCAACATTAAAAAACAAAATCCATGAACAGGACTTTTTAACTGTTGGCTCTATGGGGCATGCATCCTCAATTGCATTAGGAATAGCTCTTCAGATGCCTGACAGACAAATCTTCTGCATTGATGGAGATGGCGCAGCTCTAATGCATATGGGAGCAATGGCTACCATAGGACAGAGCAGAGTAAAAAACTATGTCCATATCGTTATCAACAATGGAGCTCATGAATCTGTTGGAGGTTTTCCTACAACCTCACCAAAAGTAGATTTTGTATCAACAGCCCAAAACTGTGGATATAAAAGGATCTGGAGTGTTGAAACTGAAACAGAGCTTTTGTCAGCGTTAAAGGAAATAGAATCAGATTCAGCTAAAGGACTCCAGTCTGGTGCTTTTTTTCTTGAAATCAAATGTTCTCAAGGCTCTCGCTCTGATCTAGGAAGACCAACATTGTCAGCTCTTCAAAACAAAATCAACTTTATGAATATGCTACATAACTAACTAAAAATGAAAAGAAAGTTTTACTTTTTACTATTACTTATATCAAGTTACATATCTTTAAATGAAGCCCATGCTTATCTTGATCCTGGTTCAGGTAACGCAATTATTTCCCTTCTACTGAGTTTAGCAGTAGCGTTTGTATATTACGCAAAATCCTTTTTTTACAAATTAGCAAGTATCATTACCGGTAAAAATGTCAAATTAGATAGAGATGAGAGAATTGCAATTTTTTCTGAAGGAAAAAATTACTGGCTTACATACAAGCCTATTATTGAGGAATTAATATCACAGAAAATACCTTTCATCTATTATTCAATGGATATCCATGATCCTGCATTGACTATTGACAATGAATTTATGCACTCCAAGTATATAGGTTCTAACAATAGGGCTTATGCAAAGGTTGGAGCATTAAAAACAAATATTCTTCTTACAACCACCCCCAATATCGGATGTCCAGAATATCCATTAAGAAGACCTGCAAAAGTAGGGAAACTATGCCATGTTTGGCACAGTATCAGCGATAGTAGTGTTTATCATTTAGGAGCTTTAGATCATTACGATGTAGCTTTGACTGTTGGTGACTGGGTAGAAACTCCTTTAAGACAGATAGAGAAGATCAGAAAGCTTAATAAAAAAGAAATTATATCCGTTGGACTGCCATATTTTGATGAACTCAAGAAAAATCATGATAATCAGATATCACTCCATAAAGCAGATTCAAATTCTAAAAAGGAAAATAAAGTTCTGCTTGTTGCTCCTTCCTGGGGAACCAAAAACTGTCTTAGAGTCTATGGAACAGACTTTATAAAACAGGCTCTCGACCAAGGTTATGCGGTGATCTATAGACCTCATCCTCAGTCTATAAAGGTTGAAAATGATTTTGTAAAAAATGTCTGTACTCAGTTTAAATCTTTTAAGAACTTCAGTTTTGATAGTAATCCAGATGCAACTGAATCCATGATGAAATCAGATATGATGATTTCAGATAAATCAGGAGTTCGCTTTGACTATGCATTCCTATACGAAAAACCAGTACTTACCTTAGATTTTTCTACAGATTTATTGGATGAATATGAAGCTGTTCTTTTAGGAAGAGTTTGGGGAGAGGCCGAATCAGCTTTAATTGGCATTCATCTACAGCCAAATGATAAAGAAAAAATAATGGATTCAATTAAACAGACCTTGGAATTTAAAGGAAATGAAATAATAAATCTTAGAGAAAAAGTTCTAAATAATTATGGCAAGTCAGCATCAAGCGTTGTTTCTTGGTTCAAAAAAGAAATGAATCTAACAGATAATCAGTAGTGCAAGCTAAGGACAGTTTGTTTATAGAATCCATAATCATAAATATTTAATTAAAGTACTTCGGATCTCATTATGTTTAACCTAATTAGTTATTTTGTTTTATCTCCTCTTCAATACATATTTCAGGGATTTTATGAAATAATTCTGCTTTTTGTAAGCAATTTTGGAGTTGGAATATTATGTCTCTCAATACTAACAGCCTTGATTTTAATTCCAATAGAAAAAGCTGTCAGAGGTTCAATTCTTAAAGAGAAAGAAATAGAGACAGTGTTGCAACCTCAGTTAGAAGATATAAAAAAGAACTTACATGGACTAGAAAAAAACAACGCAATCAAAAGACTTTATAGCAGATATGGATATTCTCCAATTTATGCTGTAAGAAATGTTTATGGAATTTTAATCCAGTTACCATTCCTGATTGGCGCTTATTTGATGCTTTCATCTTACGATAATCTGAATGGGCATGGCTTTATGTTCATTAAAGATTTAAGTCAGGAAGATCATTTATTAGGGCCAATTAATTTACTGCCTGTATTGATGACACTAGTTAACATTTCTACGCTTCTTTTTCTGAACCTTTCAAAAAGGGAGAATATTCAGACAGGAATTATTGCTTTAGCATTTCTGGTACTGCTTTATACAGCACAAAGTGCATTGTTGATATATTGGACTATGAATAACGTTATTCATTTACTAAGAGCAATATTCAATCGCTATCTACTAAAAAAATTTAAAAAAGTTAAAGAGCAACTCTTATCCCTTTTTTATCAAAAAGTCGTTCAGTTAAAACAGTTAGTAATTGTTAACAAGTTAAAAGAACAAATTATTGACAAGACTGATAATGATTACTTTAAAAAAAGCTGGATATATTACATATTACTTGTCTTTTTTACTACCACAATCAGTATTACCAATAACTTTGGATTCTACTCTCCAGATGAAATTGCACGCTCTCTCGCTTTATTATTTATCATTTGCTTAGTATTTGTTGGAATTTACCTTATTGCCAAAAGAATATTTTGTAAAGAGAAATCACATAGATTACTTTTAATCTTCATCTTAATATCCATCGGATCGGCCATTTTCTATCAAACAACCGGACATTTTATTGTTCACCCTCTACCAAAAGTTACCCGTATCGTGCTTATCGGAGCGGTGTTCTTCTTAGTTTACATAGTTGGACATATTAAGATCTTAAACATTATTCTGATGCTAAATATTGTCATTAGAGTCGTAAATGGTGGTATAACCAATCTAGTTGCACAGCAGGAGTTCTATTCAAGTGTAAATAAAATCAACAAAGAAAGTGATACTTCAAATATCGAATTAAATGAAAAACCAAATATTTATTATTTTCTTTGTGAGTCAATGAATAGTCTCGATATTGCACAAAATACATATGGCCTTGATAAGGAAACAGCTGACTCGTTTAAAGCATTCTTAAAAGAGAATGGTTTTTATGTTCCTGATTTTGTATATTCCAATGCTCACCATACATTGAAAACAATGCAGACAGTTTATTTAATGAGTGATTATGTTGGAGGTGATAAAGGAAATGATGACGGTTCGACAGCGGTAAGGCCCATGCTTGCGGGAAATGAGCATAATAGACTGCTTAAATTGCTAAAAAATAATGGATATTACACCTCATCATACATGATGTATGGTTATTTCACCGCGCCTAAAGGAAAATACTTAGATTATTATGATTCAGATGCTAAAGATATGAGAAACTTTTCTCCTATTATGGAAAGTTCTAAAATTATCTATAACGTTATTATGAAATATCTCCTTAGAGATAAGGTCAATATCATTGAAACAGAATCAAAAGATATTATTGAAAAGTATTTTAATAATGAGCCACAAAAACCGCATTTCATGTTTCATCGTCCTAAATACACTTTTCATACTGGAGAAGAAGGATTTAGTATAGAAAAAAGAAAAGAATGGAAGCCACTTTATTTAAAAAGCTACTATGAAGAACTAGAGGCTTTAAAGACTTTAACCACCGAGATACTGAAAAAAGACCCTGATGCTGTTATTGTTATGATTGGCGATCATGGCGCACATCTATATCGTTCTAATGCAAAGAATTATGCCGAACTACAACAAGATTTAAATAATTCTCATATTACATATGAAGATTTTATAAACGACAAATTCAAAGTATTTGCTGCAGTTAGATTACCGAAAAAATATGGACATATAAATGAGTTGTTCTCGCCAGGAAATATCTTTCCAATTATTTTCAATAAAATAGGGTATGAAGGAGAAAAAATAAAAATAAACGATAATAACTCGTACTTTACAGGTTATGTTGAAGAGGATAAGGCTGTCATCCATAATGGGGTTATTATAGATCCACTTAAAATAGCTAAATCTAAATAATATATTTGTCAACTAATAGACCAAGTAACTATATTTCAAATTTCATACCCATTCTTTGCACATTTTTGTGTAACTATGGGAAGTGCAATAAATCCTCAGCACATGCTGGGGATTTTGTTATGTGTTTAATCTAGATTTTCTTCTGCTTCCGCAGCAATATCTTCCTCATACTCTATATTCATTTCAGCCTCTGGAAAAGGAATTTCCAGTCCTTCAAGTAGTTCTTT
>SVES01000011.1:0-6584 GCA_015057305.1 Pseudobutyrivibrio ruminis
GAGTATCTACAAGGAGGTAGAAATTATGGTAGTACAACACAATATGCAGGCAGCTAATGCTTCAAGAATGTTAGGAATTACAACAACAGCTCAGGGTAAGTCTACTGAGAAACTTTCAAGTGGTTACAGAATTAACAGAGCCGCAGATGATGCAGCTGGTCTTTCAATTTCAGAGAAAATGAGAAAGCAGATTAGAGGTCTAGATCAGGCTTCAACAAATGCATCAGATGGTATTTCTTCAGTACAAACCGCCGAGGGTGCCCTTACAGAAGTACACTCAATGCTTCAACGTATGAACGAATTAGCAGTTCAGGCTGCAAACGGTACAAATAGTGAGTCTGATAGAAGCTCTATCCAGGATGAGATTGATCAGCTTGCTACAGAAATCGATCGTGTTGCAGAGACAACAAAGTTTAATGAGACATACTTGCTGAAGGGCGGAAATGGGGACAAAGTATATCATGTACATGCCCATGACGCAGGACTTGCCGGAACCCTTACAGAAAATACAATCAAAGGCACATTCCAAATGAAGGCACTTGAAATAGGTGACAGCTTCGCAATTGGCGGAACAACCTATAGGATTGGTGCTTCAGACGTTAACGAAGCCAAGACAGCACTTGGTGCTACAGACTTAGGCGAAGGTGATGTTATCAACATTGATGGCAAGAGCTATACAATTGTAGCAAATGCAGCTGATGTTGATTTGGAAATGGCACGTATTACTGCTGGAAAGGTTGACCAATTGGCAACATATGGTTCAACTCTTTCATTTGGTGGTAAGACAGTTACAGTATTTTCTGAATCAGGTAAAACAGAAAACGATATTTACACAGACCCTAATAATAAGGTTCTGATTACAGCAAAGCAAGCTTATGCCAAGGCTAGAACAGAGCTTATAGCAGCATCATCAATTGGTGCTACAGGCGAAAAAGCAGATATTGCAGCAGCAGAGCCTACTGAGGTAAAGGTAAATGGAAAGACATATATGAACTTTACTATCACAAGGGGTACTGTTACAACTAGAAACGATTTGACATTCAACCTTCATGTTGGTTCCGACGCTGATATGACAAATAAAATTGGTGTAACAATCGAGACCATGAATTCTAAGAATCTTGGACTTGATGGCATCAACGTATCCGATGATACAGGCAAGGCAGCAACTTATGCTATTGACGCTATCGCCGATGCGGTTGCAAAGGTATCAGCACAGAGATCTGCACTTGGTGCGGTTCAGAACAGACTAGAGCACAGTATAGCAAATCTTGATAATGTAGTTGAGAACACAGAGGCCGCTGAATCTCGTATTAGAGATACAGATATGGCAGCAGAGATGGTTACATACAGTAAGAACAATATTCTTGCTCAGGCAGGCCAGTCAATGCTCGCACAGGCAAATCAGTCAACTCAGGGTGTTCTTTCAATACTTCAGTAAAATTAGCGTGGCCAAACGCATTTGGTACTATAGGCTGAAATGGCTTGGTACTATCCACAAATTGGGGTCCTTCGGGACCCCTTTTTTAATGAAATGTCCAGTATTTCATTGCTCTTGAAATATAAATATAAAACCCTTATAATTTATAAGGATAATTTCTTTATCCGGCTTTATTATTGCCGTTCCATTGGAAATAACACGGCATCTTAATAGAAGGAGTCATATGAAAAAAGTAGAAGATTATATCAGAACTATTCCGGATTTTCCAGAGCCAGGCATCATGTTCCGTGATGTTACTAGCATTTTACAGGATGCAGAGGGCTTTCATCTTGCTATTGATGAGATGAAGAAGTTACTTGAAAATGTTGATTGTGATGTTATTGCAGGCGCTGAAAGCCGTGGATTTATATTTGGAGCACCACTTGCTTATGCACTTAACAAGCCATTTGTTTTGGTTCGTAAAAAGGGTAAGCTTCCTTGTGAAACTATCGAGCAATCATATGAGTTAGAATATGGTACAGCTACTATCGAAATGCACAAGGATGCTATTAAGCCAGGTCAGAGGGTAGTTATTGTTGATGATCTTATTGCTACAGGTGGTACTATTGAGGCAGCTTGCAAGCTTGTAGAGCAGCTTGGAGGAGAGGTTGTAAAGATTATCTTCCTTATGGAGCTTGCAGGGTTAAAAGGTCGCGAGAAGCTTGCAAAGTATGATGTAGCTTCGGTTGTTACTTACGAAGGAAAATAATATAGGCTTCCATTTTGGAAGACTGCCAGCAATAGCTGACTGATGAGGGTAGTGCTAAGGGTGCTACCCTTTTTTATTAGAGGTAAATATGGAATTAAAAGAAATTGCACATATAAAAACTGGATTCACTCAAAAATTTGGAATCCCTAGGCAAAGCGGGCTTGTTGATGAGCTGGGATACATTGTCTTTACCCCAAAATTTCGAAATCCTACATATATAGAGGGGATTACAGATTACGATTATCTGTGGTTGTTGTGGGGCTTTTCCAAGAATAATTCCTTGAATGGTGGTACAGTGCGACCTCCAAGGCTAGGGGGAGAGAAGCATATGGGGGTGTTTGCAACCAGAGCTCCTTACAGGCCAAACAATATCGGGATGTCCTCGGTACGTTTGATAGATGTTATAGATGACAAAGCTGATGGAAATATTCTCGTAGTTAGCGGTGTGGATATGCTTGATGGCACACCAATTTATGATATAAAGCCTTATATTCCTTATGCTGATGCACACCCTGATGCCAAAGGGGGATTTACAGATTATCTTTCAAAAGGCTCCCAGATAGAGGTTACTTTTCCAAAGGAGTTGCTAGAGGTTTTACCTGAAGATATTAGGCAATCCGCTGTGCAGGTTTTATCACAGGATCCGCGTCCTGGTTACGACCGAAACAAAAATCGAGATTTCAAGCTGGCATATCATGGCTATGATATTGTTTTCTGCGGTACTGAAAAGGGACTAGTAGTTACTGATGTTAAGTTTAAAAGCTAAATTTGACTATATGTTACAGGATTGATAAAATTATCTTCGAGTGGTTCGCTCTGGAGAAGATGTTATTATGGAAAATGAAGTCAAAAGGCAAAAAGTACATAAACTCAAAAATAGTAATAGGCTTATCATACCTATAATTGCAGCCCTAGTGATAGTCTGCGCAGGTGTGGGGGCCTATTTTTATTATGATTATTCAAACAGGGTGTATTCAAATTGTGTTGTTGAGCTCGGTAGCACGGTAGAGGCAGGGGACTTTTTAAAGAATACTAATAAAACTGCTTCCTTTGCAGCTGGTACTGTTGTTTCAACTGAACAGGCAGGGGTTTATGATGTGGTTGTTCAGTGCGATCCATATACCTATGACTGCACCCTGGAGGTTGTTGATACGGTAGCCCCTACTTTAACCTTGCAGGAACTTACTCGCACCAAAGAGGAAATTCCTACAGCAAATGATTTTGTGGTAGAGGCCAATGATTTGTCAGGAAATGTAACTGTGTATTTCAGTACGGGAGTTAGCTTTGATAATTATGGCGATATTCCTATAACAATAGCAGCAGAGGATGGCTCAGGAAATCGCACAGAAGCTCAGACCACCCTACATCTTGTAGAAGAATATGATATTGAGCCTCCTGTTATAGAAGGGCAGCTGGATAAAATAGTTTATAAAGGTCAATCTGTAAGCTATAAATCTGGCATCACTGTCGTAGACAATGTGGACAATGATATAGAGATTCAGGTGGATAGCAGTAACGTGAATTTGGACGTACCAGGGGAATATACGGTAATATACACCGCAACTGATTCTATGGGTAATATGGATCTAAAAGAGGGAATTGTTACAGTAATTGAGCAGCTGTACTCTGAGGATGAAGTATATAGTCTCTGTGATGAAGTGCTGGGGACTATCATAACAGATGATATGTCCGATTATGACAAGGCTCACGCAATTTATGTCTGGGTGCAGGGCAATATTGGCTATAGCGAAAGCACCGATAGGGACGATTGGCTTAAGGGCGCATATGATGGACTACAAAATAGGCATGGAGATTGCTACACTTATTTTGCAGTAAGCAAAGCTTTACTTACAAGAGCAGGAATAAAAAATGAGGATATCGAGATTATTCCTACAGCAACTAGACACCATTACTGGAATGTTATTGATTGTGGCGAGGGCTGGAGACATTTTGACACTACCCCAAGGTTAGACAAGAGTTTCAAGGGATTTTATTTAACAGATGAAGAATTGATGGCTTATTCTGATGAGCATTATCATTCTCACAATTACGATAGAGAGATATATACTTATTTTAACGACGTGCAGGAGCAATAATTGATATGAAAAAGTTAGGAATTATCGGTGGGTTGGGGCCTATGGCAACGGCTTATTTCATGCGGCGAATTATCGAAATGACAGATGCACCTACCGACCAGGACAATATAGAAATGGTTATATTTAATACACCATCTATCCCTGATAGAACAGGTTTTATATTAGGCAATAGCACTGAAAGCCCTTTGCCGAAAATAGTGGAGCTAGCCCACAAACTGGAGCGTGAAAACGTAGATTACATAGCTATGCCTTGCATTACAGCCCATTTTTTTCACGACCAGATTGCGGATTCAGTATTTGTACCTGTGAGTAATGGAATAAGAGAAACGGCAGATTATTTAGCTGAGCGTGGAATAAAAAGGGTTGGTATTATGGCTACAGATGGCACAAAATCAATGCATTTATTCGATTCCGTTTTCAAGGATTACGATATTACCTGCATCTATCCTGATAATGAGTGCCAAAAGCTTGTTATGTCAATTATCTATGATGATATAAAGGCTGGAAGAAAAGTTGCAATGAAGGAGTTTGAACTCATTAAAAACCAGCTGTTGGAAATGGGGGCAGAAGTGATTCTTTTGGGATGCACAGAGCTTTCAATTGTAAAAAGAGATCATAATATTGGCGATAAGGTACTTGATGTAATTGATGTGCTTGCTCAGGATTGCGTTAAAAAATGCGCAAAGCTGCGGCCAGAATATGAAGAATTAATAACAAAATAAGGATAAGTATTATGCAAAACAACGTATTAGATTATATAGAGGACAGCTTAAAGCGAGTACCAGACAAAATCGCGTATGCCGATGATGAGGTACAGCTTAGCTTTTTAGATGTAAAAAATATTATGGATTCAGTTGGCAGTCACTTGCTTCAGCTAGGCTGTAAAAGGGAGCCTATCATAGTATTTATGAAGAAGAGTCCTAATACTATAGCCACTTTTTTTGGAGTCATAAATGCAGGCTGCTATTATGTACCAATTGACAGCGAAATGCCAGCAACCAGAATACAGTTGATTTTAGAAAACTGCAAACCAAATGTAATTATTTGTGATTCCTCAACTGTAGACATTGCAAGAAACTTTGATTATAAAGCTAACGTGGTGTTGTTTTCGGATATCGTAAATACGAAGCCAGATTATGAAGCACTGGCTTTAGTTCGAAAGAAAGCAATTGATACAGATCCAATTTACATTGTATTCACATCTGGCTCTACCGGAGTGCCAAAGGGAGTGTGCGCTTGTCATCGATCTGTAATTGACTATATTGAGCAGCTTTCAGAAACTCTTGGTTTTAATGAGGACACTATATTTGGCAATCAAACACCATTATATTTTGATGCATGCCTAAAGGAGCTTTATCCAACACTTAAGTTTGGTGCAACCACATATCTGATTTCACACTCATATTTCATGTTCCCAGTGAAGCTGGTGGAATATATTAATGAGCACAATATTAATACAGTTTGTTGGGTAGTTTCGGCACTTACAATGATTAGTGCCTTTGCTACATTTGATACAGTAAAGCCTACCACACTTCGCACTATCGCATTTGGTAGCGAGGTATTCCCAATCAAGCAGTTTAGATTATGGAGAGAGGCTTGCCCTGAGGCAAAGTTTTTCAATCTTTACGGCCCTACAGAGGGAACAGGAATGTGCTGCTATTATCCAGTCACTCGCGAGTTCGCAGATGACGAAGTAATCCCAGTAGGCTTCCCATTCAAGAACACCGAAATCCTATTACTTAAGGATGACAACACATTGGCAGAAGATGGAGAGCAGGGTGAAATCTGTATCCGTGGTACATCAGTTACACTTGGCTACTACAACAACCCAGAAAAGACTAGCGAAGCCTATGTCCAAAATCCTTTGAACAAAGCTTATCCAGAAATCATTTACCGCACAGGAGATATGGGCCACATAAACGAATACGGCGAGCTTGTGTTCCACTCTAGAAAAGATTTCCAGATTAAGCACATGGGACACCGCATCGAGTTAGGCGAAATCGAAGCCAACGTAAACCTAATCCCAGAAATAAAGCTTTCCGGCTGCATCTACGCCAAGGAACAGGGCAAAATCGTCCTTTACTATGTAGGCGACATCACCGAAGGCGACCTCATCAAGGCCCTAAAGACCAAGCTACCACGCTATATGCTACCAAACAAGGTCAACCGCTTGGAGGAAATGCCTTTCACAGCCAACGGAAAAATTGACCGCGTAACCCTAACCAAGCGTTTCGAAGAGCGTTAACCCGCCTGTTACGGCTACAAGCCTTATGAATTCTCAGCTCAGCAACACGCTTTGCTT
>SVES01000011.1:6684-68281 GCA_015057305.1 Pseudobutyrivibrio ruminis
AGCGTTTCGAAGAGCGTTAACCCGCCTGTTACGGCTACAAGCCTTATGAATTCTCAGCTCAGCAACACGCTTTGCTTTGGGAGATGGCTTGCGGGAGCACGGAAAAATTGGAGGCCGCATAACAAATTAGGAGAAAAAAGTGTCAATTCAAGGATTAAATCAAGCAGACAAAATAATCTCAATGGCTAAAGAAGGGGCTAACTGGAAGAAAATGCCTCGAAAAAAAGGTCCTAGAAAGAAAAAATACAAAGGATCTGAAAAATATATATGTAATAAATTTGGAAAAACAATAGTAGTATATAGTGATTACAATCCAGCTGAAATATTCTGGAACCCTTTAAATCTTTTATTTTTGATTCCTTTTATACCAATTATGGTTTTTCTAGCTTTTGGGTATTATAAATACTTGAATGATAGCAAAGGCATATTGTTTCTCATTTTGGATATTATTATTTTTATTTTATCTCTATGGGCAATAAATATTCCATTGCTAATAAAACATTTTAAATATAAAGATTTCGTTAGAAATTAATATGTTCATATTTAGGAGGAATAACATGGAAGAATTACTTACAATTTTAGGAGATTTACACCCAGAGGTAGATTTTACTACTGCAAAGGATTTGGTGACAGGAGGAATCCTGGATTCATTTGATATCGTGTCACTTATTTCGGAGATTAATGAGGAGTTTGATGTGACTATCGGTGCAGCAGAGCTTACACCTGAGAATTTTGCATCAGCCGAAACAATTTACCAGCTTATTAAAGCAAAGCTAGATGACGAGGATTAATTAATGTTATTTACATCATATGGTTTCATAGGATTTTTGATTATCGTATTTACGATATATTATTTACTGCCAGGAAAATTCCAATGGCAGTTTTTGTTGTTGGCATCGTACGTATTTTATTTTATAGCAGACCCAAGGTATCTAATTTTTATTGCCATTACGTCGGTCAGCACATTTTTTGCAGCAAAGCATATATCGGATAAAAAGAAATCCTTTGAGGACTGGTTTAAAGAGCATAAAAAGGAATACGAGAAAGAGGAGCGCAAGAGCCTAAAGGCAAAGGAACATTCCTATGAAAAAAAGGTTTTTCTGGCATGTCTGCTTTTTAACTTGGGCATTCTTGCTGTGACAAAGTATACAAATTTCACCATAGCAAATATTAATTCTATTTTGGCTAGTTTGGGAAGAGCGGACACCATATCCTTTGTTGATTTGATTATTCCAATGGGAATATCCTTCTACACCTTTCAGTCAATGGGGTATTTGATAGATGTGTATAATGGCAAGCACGAAGCTCAAGAGAATTTGTTCAAATTTGCATTATTTGTATCATTCTTTCCACAGCTTGTTCAAGGTCCTATTAGTAGATATGGGGATTTGAGCAAGACCTTGTACGAGGAACATAGATTTAATTTTAGAACGGTAAGCTTTGGACTAGAAAGAATCCTTTGGGGATTCTTTAAAAAGCTTGTGATTGCAGATAGAATCCTTGTGGCAGTACAGGCGATTATTGCAGATACAGATACCTATAGTGGCTTTTATGCATTTGCAGGTGCTATGTTTTATGCCCTGGAGCTTTATGCAGATTTTACAGGTGGAATAGATATTACAATTGGTGTAGCTGAAACAATGGGGATTAAGGTTACAGAAAACTTTATCCGCCCATATTTTTCAAAGAACATCAAAGAATACTGGAATAGATGGCATATTACCATGGGTACATGGTTTACTGATTACATTTTCTATCCTATCAGTGCCAACCAGTTCATGATGAAGCTTTCCAAAAAGAGTAGAGCTGCTCTTGGTAATAATCTGGGGAAGCGTGTGCCCGTTTATTTATCAAGCTTTATAGTTTGGTTTACCACAGGTATTTGGCATGGAGCAAGCTGGAATTTTATAGTATGGGGACTTGGCAACTTTGTGGTTATCATGATATCTCAAGAACTTGAACCATTTTACAGATGGTTTCATAGCAAGGTTCATGTGGCTGGCACATTTGGCTGGAGATTATTTCAGGTGGTGCGAACAGTGCTGATTATGTCTAGCCTGCGTATGTTTGATTGCTACAGGGATGTGCCTCTAACCTTTAAAATGTTTGGAAGTATTTTTACAGAATTTAGCCTTAATCAGCTAAATGGTGCTGCTTTCATAGGAATGGGGCTGACAGGCTTGGATTATGCAGTTGTATTTATAGGAATGTTGATGCTTGTTATGGTCAGCCTTGTGCAGCGTACTGGTAGTGTGAGAGAAAAGATTTCCACACTTGCCTTGCCAATCAGATTCATTATTTGGTATGGACTATTTATTTT
This sequence comes from Pseudobutyrivibrio ruminis, assembly GCA_015057305.1. Taxonomy (GTDB): domain Bacteria; phylum Bacillota; class Clostridia; order Lachnospirales; family Lachnospiraceae; genus Pseudobutyrivibrio; species Pseudobutyrivibrio ruminis_F. Next base: position 9,005 of record SVES01000011.1, read on the forward strand.
TACATTGGTTTTTGGAGCCTATGGCATTGGATATTCTGCCAGCCAGTTTATATATAATCAGTTTTAAAAGTAGAGCCTTCTCATTATGGAAGAAGGTGCCCGAAGGGGCGGATGAGGATTTAAATGAAAAAGCTTATATCAATTATATTAATTTTTGCCATATCCATTGCTGGTCTATCCTTTGCCACTAGATTGCTAGAGCCTAAATACATGTCTGGTATTCTAGAGGGGGCAATGATAGCAGAATATTATGAGGATCCAACGGATCACAATGTTGTATTTATCGGAGATTGCGAGTTGTACGAAAATATTTCACCAGTATATCTGTGGGAAAATTTTGGAATTAATTCTTATATAAGAGGAAGCGCTCAGCAGCTTATTTGGCAATCATATTATTTAGCGGAAGAGACAATCAAAACAGAAAAGCCAGACATGATTGTATTTAATGTGCTTTCCATGAAATACAATGAGCCACAGAATGAGGCATACAATAGAATGACATTAGATGGCATGAAATGGTCTAAAAGTAAAATCGATTCTATTAATGCTTCCATGACTGAGGAAGAAAATTTTATTGAGTATGTATTTCCATTGCTTAGATATCATTCAAGATGGAGTGATTTGAGCTCGGAGGATTTTAAGTATCTATATCATCGTGACAAGGTTTCCTTTAACGGCTATTACATGAGAGTGGATGTAAAGGCAGCAGAGGATGTTCCTGAGGGCAGACCACTTGCTGATTATCAATTTGGGGATAATGCCTACTATTATCTTAATAAGTTGACAGAGCTTTGTAAGGAAAATGATGTCGAGCTAGTGTTGGTAAAGGCACCTACACTTTATCCTTACTGGTATGATGAATGGGAACAGCAAATAGTAGATTTTGCCGAAGAAAATGATTTGACTTATATTAATTTCCTAAAGGCCCAGGATGAAATAGGCTTGGATTGGAGCAAGGATACCTATGATGGAGGCTTGCATTTGAATCTTGCAGGAGCAGAAAAGCTATCACAATATTTTGGTGAAATCCTATCGGAGGATATGGGTGTGCCAGATAGAAGAAACGAGGAAAATCTCCAGAAGTATTGGGCTGATGTTATAAATCGATACGAAGCAGAAATAGCAAGGCAAGAGGCAAATCTGGAAAAATATGGCTCAGTTCATGAGCCGGAGTGATAAGTATTTACAAAATTTTCACATGACAATTACATAATGCGGTGTTATAATCAAGGTACAAATTGGATGTTTTTATAAATGTATAACGAAAGATTGAGGTGAGTTCTATGAAAATTCAATCTAATTTTAACACTTCGCAGTATCAAAATAATATTAATCATATGAAAGCAACTGAGGAACAGCAAAAGAAATCTGCTAAGGAACTCAGTACTGGAAAGAAAGTAAATAGTGCCGCTGATGACGCAGCTGTTATGGCTATTAGCGAGCAGATAATGAAGGAGGCTAAAAGCCTTACAGCAGGTAGCAATAATATTTCCTATGGAATAGATGCTACAAATATTGCAGATGGAGCATTGTCAAACATATCAGATTCCTTAGGGGATATTGAGCAGAATACAGTTCGTGCAATGAATGGCTTATATTCTGATAGTGATAGGGCTATTCTTCAGGAAGCTAACGAACAGAGTGTTGCCACTATCAATCAAACCATCAATCAGGCAACCTACAATGAGAAAAATCTTTTGGATGGCACAACTGGAGATATAAATATTTATACAGGTACAACCAGTGCCACAATCACAGAAGCAGATGCCAAGTCAGCAGTTGACAGCCTGGAGAATTTTGACGTTTCTGTAAATTCAGATAAAATTTCTACAGATGCATTGGATGAGACATATTCAAATATATCTTCAATCCGTAGTCAGATTGGAGCCGAGACAAATGGTCTTTCCGCTGCATATAATGTAAACAACAACACAGCAGAGAATCTTACAGCTGCTCAGTCAAGGGCACAGGATACAGATTTCTACGAGTCAGTTTCTGAAATGAAAAACAGCTCTGTTGTAAATCAGGCCCAGAACATGGCCCTCAAAAACCAGATGGAAAGCCAGGAAAATCTTGTAAGTAAGATGTTCCAAGCATAGTAAATAACCTATTTAAAGTCCCTAGACAAATGTATTGTCTAGGGACTTTTTGTAAATGTATATTTTCTTAGGTGAGGTATACTGTAGCTAACAAGCTATTATATTTCTTAAGCGGAGCTTTTTATGCGTAGCGTAGAAATCATAATGCTTGTTAGCGTAACAGTATACCGGACTAAAAAAAGTTGTTGACAAAAACAATTAGATTGTGTACAATTAAATCAACCTAAAAGATTGGACGCAATCCTTTGGGCCTGTTAAGGGTATTTAAACAGGAGGTTTTATCATGGAAAAATTTGATATTGCAGTTATTGGTACAGGTCCTGCTGGATTAGAGGCAGCCATCACGGCAAAGGTTAGAAACAAAACAGTCCTATTGCTGGGCAATAAAGGCTCCTCAGATAAAGTTTCAAAGGCTCATACCATTCAGAATTATTTAGGCCTTCCTGAGGTTTCAGGAGAGGATATGGCAAAGGCATTTTTAAATCACGCCAAATCAATGGGTGTGGAAATTACTGAGGATAAAGTCAATGCGGTATATTCAATGGGACAGTATTTTGCAATACAGTGCCACAATGGAGATTACGAGGCAAGCTCAGTTATTATTGCAGCAGGCTTGACAGCAATGAAGCCATTCCCAGGAGAAATGGAGTTCTTGGGCAGAGGAGTTAGCTATTGCGCTACATGTGATGCAGCCCTTTACAAGGGAAAAAGTGCTATAATAGTTGCATATTCTGAGAATGATGAAGAAGAAGCAGAGTTTTTAGCAGAGAGAGCAGAAAAGGTTTATTATCTTCCACAGTACGATTACAAGGGAAGCCTTGGCGGTAATATTGAGGTTAGTGTGGATGTTAAGCCTGCATCTATCGCATATACAGATGGCACAGCATTTCTTGCAACAGACAAGGATACATATAAAGCAGATGGAATCTTTATTTTAAGAGAGCAGATTGCTCCATCTCAGTTGGTTCCTGGCTTGCAGATGGACGGAAATCACATTGCTGTAGATCGTTCAATGGCTACAAACATTAAAGGATTGTTTGCTTGTGGTGATATTACTGGTACTCCATATCAGTATATTAAAGCAGCTGGAGAAGGAAATGTCGCAGCACTTTCAGCAGTCTCATATTTAGCAGAATTAAAGAAGTCACAAAATTAAGGATTGATTAAATTTGAAAGGAGTTATACTATGGTAAAGAAAATTAATCAGGATGAATTTAAGACAATTGACAAATCAGGTGTTTCAGTATTAGATTTTAATGCTACTTGGTGTGGACCATGCAAGATGCTTGCACCAGTTCTTGAAGAAGTATCAGAGGAGCTTGCTGGTAAGGCAAATTTCTATAGTGTCGATACAGATGATAATCCAGATTTAGCAAGAGAATATGGTATAATGAATATACCAGCCATTGTTGTTTTAAAGGATGGCGAAAAGGTAGACATGAATGTTGGTTTTGTTCCTAAGGAGGCTCTTACAGATTTTGTGTCTAAGAATTTATAATATTTCGAGGTGAGTAAAAATGGGCGATAAATTTGACTGCTTGAAAATTTCAAATCAATTATGCTTTCCACTTTATGCATGTTCTAAGGAAATAGTTAAAAGGTACAAGCCTTATCTAGATCCAATCGATTTAACTTATACACAGTACATTACCATGATGGTAATCTGGGAGGAAAAGGAAATTACGGTTAAGGCTCTAGGAGATAAGCTGTTTCTTGATTCAGGTACATTGACACCAGTTTTAAAGAAGCTGGAGCAGAAGGGATATGTTAAGCGTAGCCGTTCTAAGGATGATGAGAGAAATCTTATTATAACACTGACGGATGACGGCTTGAAATTAAAAGAGCAGGCATGTAAAATACCTGCTAAGATGGGCAAATGTGTCAGTCTTTCGCCTGAAGAATCACAGACTCTTTATGGGCTGTTATACAAGATTCTTGGAAGCTTTCCAGAGGAAAATTAATTTAAAAAGTCTAGGAAATCTACATTTTCTCTAGCTTTGTGAATGACATCGTCTACGAAAGAGGCGGTGTCATTTTTTATTGTATTCCAATTGATGACATTAACCTTTGACAAATCAGCATTAGCATTTTCAAATACATCCCCCATGTCATCTACAGTTTTTATTGTCCCCTTAATATAGCCTTCTGCCAGAGATTTATTATTTTTTGATACAACAATATTTGTTGCCTCCATATGCATGCCGTTTTCAACATAATTCAGTAGGACTCCAAAATCGGCGCTGTAAACATCCCCATTTGATGAATAGTAGCTGATATTGTTGGTGAAGGCATTGGTGTATGTGGTTTCACCGTCTCGCTTGATAGTTGCAATAGCCTTTTCTCCATCAGGCAAAGGGGTGTAAATCTCTAAGGTGCTAAGGTTGTTGCCGTAGATGGCAATATATTGCCCCTGTTTCTTGTATGACAGGTCAAACACAATTTTTCTAGTGTGATTCCATTTGTCTAAATAAAGAGAGCACTTTATGTCATGGTCAGGGGTATCCATTCCAAGCAAATCCCAAATAAAATCACCTTCACCGGCAGGAATAGTGATTGAATATTCATTGGCTTCAGTGCCAGTTTCGTCCACATAAGTTTGGTTGGTTTCTTCTATTTGAATGCTTTTGATAAAGTTGTAGATATTTTTTTTATTGCTGTGAAACCATTCTCTATTAATGTCGTTGTTTAGGTTTGGAGCCTGAGGAAAAAGATTTTCATTAGTATCAAACCCATAGGAAATGTCACCTAAAAGAGGCGCTAAAAGATATATGGTGGAATCCTCGGCATATATATCGAATTCCCCTACCTGCAAAACCAAAACGTTTAAATCGGCCTTGCATGAGAATTTTTTTTGTTCCAGAGAACGCTCACCCTTTATGGAGCCAGTGATAGAATAAGGAAAGCCCTCCACCCTTTTTATGGATGCAGAGCCAGAGTATCTGATATCAGAATTAGTATAGTTTCTAAATAAATCCTTTAAATCGATATTGTAAGCAAGGTAGTCTGAGCTTTTTAGCGTAGATTCAGAAAAATCAATAACTGAAGCAAGGACCTTTACAGAAGGATTGTGACTAATTTCAGCCTTGACAAACACAATAATTGCAAATAAGACAATTAAGATAACACCAATTTTTTTCTTCATTAAATTATTCTCCCAATGAACTTTTCAGCTTTATATTATATAAGTTCTTGTGGGGTATCGGCAATAGACAAAGCAATGGCAGTGTCCATCTCTAATAGATGTTCAGTGGCCTCTGTAGTATTTAGTGCAATAGTGTCCTCCGCAAAACGGACACACGCGTTGTGATATTTCTCTATATCTCCACTTGCTTTATATACCATCATGTAAAGCTTGGCAGCTTCTACCTTCATATGCATATTGTTGGAAATAGTAGCAGAGGAATCAAGGCTTAATACTACGGCTTCAGCCCTTTCAAATTCTTTCATGCCACAGAAGGTCTCAATTAAAAGCTTTAAATCTTCGATGTAATCCTGAATGGTAATTTTGGAGCTTTTGATAAACGTTACAAGCTCCTCTAAGTGACTGTACACATATTTGTCATCCCCCATGTGGTGATGGAGATTTGCATAAAGAACAGCGAGACTTAAATCATGGTGATGCATATCGTTCTTTTGTGCAATCTCAGAGCCCCGCTTCAAAAAATTCTCTGCGTCACTATATCTGCGAAGGTGCAGATAAGAGTAGGCTAAATTTAAGCAGGCAACCAAAAAGGAGTGAGGTTCATTTTCAAAGCTGTTCCCGTAATCCTCCAAATCCTGCAGAGCCATTTTTCCATAATTAATAGCGCTGTCATAATCTCCAAGAAGCATATAGCGGTTGCAAATTGTGGTGTAAAAATAATGCTTTGCTCCTTGAATTCCGTTCTTGTCTATATAGTTCAAGGCTGACAGACACTTGTAAAGCATCTTGCTATCGTAGCCCATTATTCCATAAGCAATGGCCAAGCCGCGGAGTGTCAGAATGTAATGGGTTTTGTCATCCAATTCTTCATAAATGCTTAAAGCCATATTAAGGTTATCAATTCCTAGCTCTATGCTATTTGCATGAACTAAATCAAGTCCCTTTTCATAATATTCCTTTGCAATTTGTTCTGTACTAGCCATAGCCACCTCCTAAAAATAAACCCTATTGTTAGTATAACATTTAATAATACAAGTAATGATTAAAATTTTGTGACTATTTTCGTAATTTGTTGTTTTGAAACAAATTAAATATTAAAATATCAAAGATAGGTGTTGTGCCTAAATTAAGTAATATGGGGATTGAATTATGAATTACACCAGTAAATTTATCTATCAATTAGTTATGACCATTGGAATAATATTATATGGATTTATGCTTGGTCTTATGATTTTTGGGGAGCATATGTTGCCAGATGAGAGAACCTTTACGGACTTTACTTTGATAGACTATTCGAAAGGGTGGCAACGACAGACACCAGAGGGGGACTATGAGCCAATAGCAGTGCCAGGACACTACGAATTAACCTCAGAAAACCAGCTTGTTATCTCAAAGACAATTGAAGCACAACAAGAGCCTACACTTTACGTTTCCTTTGATTCTGAAAAACAGGATATATATGCTTATGTAGATGATGAGTTGAGGTATAGCTACTCTACAAAGGAAACCAGATTGTTTGGAAGCAATAGCCCAGGGGCACTTATGTTTGTTCCTGTGTATTCAACTGACCAGGGGCGTACTCTTACAATTGTACTGGAGGGAAATAATAATTATTCAGGAGTATTAGACAAAATCAGTATTGGCAGCCAGTCAGGTATCATTTCGTACCTTTTTGAAAAGGAAAAGCTTACCCTATGCCTGACCTTGTTAATTCTTATGCTTGGATTTATAGCATTCTTAATTGGAGTGATTGTACAAATAGCCTACAATAAAACCCTTCCTTTGTTTTTTGCAGGCTGGGCTGTGATGTGTGCAGGTTTATGGGCATTGGCAGAATCCACAACCAGGCAGTTTATTGCCCCTAATTTCTCCTTGATATCTTATATAACCTATCTCAGTTTGATGCTGCTTCCATTTATTATGGCTATGTATTTTGATAGGCTGCAGGATGGCCGATACAGAATAATTTATTTGATAGTGTCGGTATTGGAATTGTTTGTAGCTTTCATGGGAATAATATTGCAGTTTTTTAGCAATTCTGATTTAAGCGGAGTTCTAAAATATGCATTTGCAGGAATAATACTTACAATGGGAATATTTGTAATCACCATTGTTTGTGATTTGATACAGGGAAATGTAAAAGAAATCTGGCCTGAACTGGTGGGCATAATTGGAGCCCTTATTGCCGGAATAGGGCAGATTGTTGCATACAGAGCCAAGCCTACATCCATGGACAGAACCATTATTTTACTTGGTCTATTGTTTTTGATGGTGATGTCTTATATCAGGGCACTAAAAAATGTTAGAACAATGGAAAGAGACATGTTTGCAGCAGTGCAGGCCCAGGAAGCAAGCTCAGCATTTCTTACCAGAATGTCTCATGAAATGCGCACCCCGATTAATGCAATACTTGGTATGAACAAAATGATTTTAAGGGAGAGCAAGGAGGATGCCATTCTTGAATATGCAAGAGATGTTAATGGCGCTGGAAATTATCTCCTTGGAATTGTAAACGAGGTACTTGATTTAGCAAAGGTTAGCGCAGGTAGAATAGAAATCGTAAACGAAGATTATGAGCTAATGGATATGGTGCGAGAATGTTATGCGTTAGTTCGACCAAGGGCAAAGGCAAGTAGACTTTCATTTGAAGTGGATATGAGTGATGTACTTCCTGCTGAGCTTTGCGGAGATAAAGAGCGATTAATTCAAGTAGTCACCAATCTTCTGACAAATGCAGTAAAATATACTCCAGAAGGTAGAATAAAGCTTTCTGTAGATGGCAAAATATCTGAAGGGCGTTTGCTGCTTATAATAAGTGTCAGCGATACAGGAATTGGTGTGGCAAAGGAAAATATACCATATTTATTTGATTCCTTTAGACGTGTGGGTGAGTTTAAAAATTCCAAAATCGAAGGTACTGGTTTAGGACTTACAATTACAAAGCAGCTTGTTGAATTAATGAATGGTACAATTAGCGTGGAATCACAGCTTGGCAAGGGCACAACATTTACAGTAATTATACCTCAGGAAATTCGTTCTGTTGAACCTTGTGGAATCTTTTCTATGGGACCTAACGGTGATAGGCGTGTTGCAGATAGGCATGAAGCATTTGACGTAATTGGAAAGATTCTTGTGGTTGATGATGTTGCAATAAACCTAAGGGTATTTTCAATGCTTTTGAATAACACTGATATTACAGTTGATACAGCAATTAGTGGAACAGAAGCTATTGAGAAGATAAAAAGAACAAAATATGATATTATATTTATTGACCATTTAATGCCAGGCATGGATGGCATAGAATTGAAGTCAATTATTAATTCATTGGAGGATAATCCAAATAAGGACACACCACTTGTTATGCAAACTGCCAATGCAGTAGTAGGAGCAAGAGAAGAATACGAGCGTCTAGGCTTCGTTGATTACATTGAAAAACCAATCAAAGAAGAAGAGCTCCGCAAGCTCCTACGTAAATATTTGATGTAGGATTTAGAGCTTAGATGAGCTAGTAATTAACAAGCTATTATATTTCTCAAGGAGAAAATTTCTTGATTTTCGGAGAAAATCGAGAACATGACGAGCCCATTGCGTTAGCAATTTGCATGGGCGAGTATCCAATTTTTTAGCTCGACGGAGAAATCATAATGCTTGTTAATGTAACTAGCGGACTATAGTAATGAGTAAGGAGGGAAATTATGGCATTTAATCCAGCAGATATATTTAAGATTAAGGGGGCAGCAGCAAAATTTAATGAGAATCACCCTAAGCTGTTACCATTTTTTAGCGCAGCCCGCACTAAGGCAATGACACCAGGTTCAATCATTGAGATTGCAGTAACAGACCCTTCTGGTGAAAAAATCGAGACAAACCTTAGAGTGCAAGAGTCAGATATTGAACTGATTAATCTTTTGATTGAAATTGGCGCCAAGGGACAATAGGGAATAAATATGGACACCTTTCTGTGTTAGGCTTTAATCAACCTAATATAGGGAGGTGTTTTTATGTTAAAGGATAAGCTTGTTATAGGAATCTCTACCAGGGCTTTGTTTGATTTGGATTATGAGAATGAATTATTTGTGGAACAAGGCCCTGAGGCCTATGTTGAATACATGGTGGCACATGAAAAATTACCACTGAAAAAGGGGCCAGCCTTTGGCCTTATACAGTCATTGCTTGCATTGAATACTCTTGGTGAGGAGCAGCTTGTTGAGGTAATTATCATGAGCCAAAACTCTGCTGATAGCTCTCTTAGGATTTTTAACTCTATAGAATTCTATGGGCTGGATATCACACGGGCGGCTCTTACCACAGGAAGCTCTATATTGCCATATTTATCAGCATACAATATTGATTTATATCTGTCAGTCAATGAGGAGGATGTGGCAAAGGCTACCATTGCAGGGATTGCAGCAGCCACTGTTTTAGCGTCACCAGATGAGCCTGCCTCAGGCGTGAGCCAGATTAGAATCGCCTTTGATGGTGACTGTGTTCTTTTTAATAGTGAATCAGAAATTGTATACAGACGTGAGGGCTTAGAAGCATTTGGTGAGCATGAAAAGAGCTGTGCCCTTATTCCGTTGAAGAGAGGTCCATTTGCAAATTTGCTGGTATGGATTTCCAAAATACAGTCCCAGTTTCAGGATGCAAACAGCTCTCCAATAAGGACTGCAATAGTGACATCCAGATGCGCTCCAGCTCATGAAAGGGTTATACGCACTTTTAGGGCCTGGGGAGTCAGAATAGATGAGGCGCATTTTTTAGGAGGAATGGATAAGACAGCAGTGCTTGCCGCCTTTGGTGCCCACATATTTTTTGATGATAATGATGACAATATAAAAGCAGCCAGCACCGTTGTACTGGCTGCCAAGGTACCTAATTTTTTGCAGGCTGTTATTTAAACTCAAAGAATTTTGTATCCAATTCTGGATAAGCCCTTTTCATAGAAATAGGTGCTCCTGATTTATTCACGAAGCAGTGGGAAGTTTTTGCTACGGCACGATCTTCCCCAGTTGCTTTATCGTATATACGGTATGCTACATCCATTTCGTGACCGTCATATGATACCAGCTTTGTATCAATGACAACAGTCTCGTCAAATTTAACAGGACTTCTATATTCGATAGAGTGGGAGATAATTGGAGAGCTTATTTCCATATCAAGCATTTGCTTAAAGGAAAGCCCCATTTGCTCCATAAGATCCATTCTTGCATCCTCTAACCAATTAATATAGTTAGAAGTATGAATAACCCCTTGAGGGTCAGTTTCGTGATATTTTGTGTGATGCTCAAAAGGGGTAATTTTTATTTGCCTTTTAGCACCCGCTAATTCAATTTCTTTTTTTGACATGAGCTTACCTCCTGATGAATATTTGTAATTATATTATACCACATTCGTATAATCTCATTGAATAGAATTTGGTTTAGTGGTAAAATGTCATTAATTGATAAATTTTTAACGAGCGGAGGTTATTTACATGGATTTTAGTGCTGAGTACAAGAAAAAGCTTACTACTGCAGCAGAGGCTGTAAAAGTTGTAAAGAGCGGTGATTGGGTTGACTATGGCTGGTGCACAGGTACACCAGATGCCTTGGACAAAGCTTTGGCTGCACGTACAGATGAACTTACCGACGTAAAGGTTAGGGGCGGTATCCTTATGAAATTACCTGCTATTTTTGAGCGTGAGGATGCAGGAGAGCATTTTTGCTGGAATTCATGGCACATGGGTGGAATCGAGCGAAAGCTCATAGCCAGAGGATGCTCATATTATGCACCAATCAGATACTCTGAGCTTCCACGTTACTACAGAGATCATATTGAGCCAAATGATGTTCTTATGATTGTCACCACTCAAATGGACAACCATGGTTATTTCAATTTTGGACCAAATGCTTCTCACTTAATGGCAGCAGTTGAAAAATCAAAGCATATCATAGTCGAGGTTAATAAAAACATGCCTCGTTGCTTAGGAGGATTTGAGGAAGGAATTCACATTTCTCAGGTCGATGCAATCGTAGAAGGTGATAATCCAGCAATCCTTGAAATGGGAGGTGGCGGAGCACCTACAGAAGTGGACAAGGCAGTTGCAAAGCTTATAGTGGAGGAAATTCCTAACGGAGCTTGCTTACAGCTTGGCATTGGCGGCATGCCAAATACTGTTGGTGCCATGATAGCAGATTCAGACTTAAAAGACTTAGGCGTACATACAGAGATGTATGTTGATGCATTTGTAGACATTGCAAAGGCTGGTAAAATCAACGGAAGCAAGAAAAATATCGATCGTTTCCGTCAGACATACGCCTTTGGTGCTGGTACTAAAAAAATGTACGATTACATGGATGAAAATCCAGAGCTTATGAGCGCACCAGTTAACTATACAAATGATATTCGTTCAATCTCAGCACTTGACAACTTTATATCTATAAACAACGCAGTAGACGTAGATTTATATGGACAAATAAATGCAGAGTCTGCAGGAACAAAGCATATTTCGGGAGCAGGGGGACAGCTTGATTTCGTATTAGGCGCCTACCTCTCAAATGGAGGAAAGAGCTTTATCTGTCTCTCATCCACATTCACAACCAAGGATGGTCAGGTAAAGAGCCGTATCCGTCCAACCTTGGCAGAAGGCTCAATCGTAACAGATACTCGTGCCAACCTCCACTACTTAGTTACAGAGTACGGCAAGGTATGCCTCAAAGGACTTTCAGCATGGGAGCGTGCCGAAAAAATCATAAGCATTGCCCATCCTGACTTCCGTGATGAACTCATTGCAGAAGCCGAAAAAATGCACATCTGGCGTCGTTCAAACAAATAATTGCACTCAAGCCCCTAGGTTCCCCTAGGGGCTTTTTTGCCGCCTCTTTACGTACTGCAACAAATTAACTGCCAGGCCCAGGCCCTGACTTGCACACCTAGTGATACAATTGACGAAGAATTTTAGATTTTCTTATGCTGCAGGCTGAGCTTTTGTGGGTGTACTTTCGCAGCTTTTACAATTCCCCAAAATGTGCGGCTGAGGCTGACACTTGATTTCTATATTTAAGAATTCACAAAAATATATGTTGATAGTTGTATTTATACTCCGTTCACTAAGTAGAACTATAAAGAAATATTAGTATGGATGGGCACCGTGGCACATTCAACATCGTGTTTCAAGTGCCCACTGAAATATAGGGGCGGCAAAAAAGTATCTGGATTTTGAAGTTTTTGTGGTGAAATGGTATGAATAATGGTAAAATAATTTAGAAAACTTTAAAATGAAGATAGGGGGAATTTGAATGAAGAGATGGGCAATGGTTGCAATTGTAGCGGCAGTTGCCATTGGTGTGACAGCATGTGGGCAGCCTAAGGAGGTTGCAGTTGACAAGGAAGATGGCGGTAATCCACTTGTTGCGGACAATCAGAATATTACCTATGGTGGTGACCCTTCGGTGCTGGTGGATGGGGATACTGTTTATTTGTATACAGGTCACGATGCTTCTACCGATGAGGAGGTTTCTAAGGCTATATACAATATTCCTGAGTACCTTTGTTATTCATCAACAGATTTAGTGAACTGGAAAGAGGAAGGTGTAGTTATGTCTATGGCTGATGTTAGCTGGGATAGCAATGATACATCTGCATGGGCATCACAGGTTATCAAGCATAAGGATCCTGCTGATGGAAAGGACAAATATTATCTGTACTACTGTAGCTGGGATAAGACAGGTAAACAGTGCATTGGTGTAGCTGTTTCAGAATCACCTACGGGACAGTTTGTAGATATTGGGCAACCGCTGGTTAAAAGTACAGTGACAAAGCCTAATACTAGCACCTTCAATGATATTGATCCTACTGCATGGGTGGAGACAGACGAGGATGGTGTGGAGCATCGATATCTTGCCTGGGGTAATGGTATGTTTTTTGTTTGCCAGCTAAACGAGGATATGATTTCTGTTACTGATGTAAATAATGATGGTAAAATCACCAGTGGAAAGGATGCTCTAGAGGCTGATGTTGTTGTTCGTACAGAAGGCTTAGATACTTATACGGAGGCTCCTTGGATATATCGTAGAGCTGATGAAAATGGCAATTATTATGGACCATATTATCTGTTTTTTGCCCATCAGTGGAGAGAGTGCATGGCATATGCGACCACAGATGATTTGCTTTCAGGAGAATGGTCTGATACGGTAAAAATTATGAATCCGACTGCTACTTCAAATACAAATCATATGGCGGTATTTGATTTCAAGGGAAAGACGTATTTTGTTTACCATAACGGTTCATTGCCAGGAGGAAGTGGATATCGTAGAACTCCATGTATAGTGGAGTTGAGCTTTAATGATGATGGCAGCATTGATTTGTTTGAGGAAAGTGCCGCTGGTATTTCTGGTAAGACAACATCTATCACCAATATGGAGAAAAAGGTAATTAGCCACGAAGCTTTTATAAATTCGGTGGCAGATTCCGATTATCCATATAAGGATGTGGCGATAGGCATAGATTTGCCTGGTACTGAAGGCACAGCTGATGGTGAGTGGGTGCTTAGACCCGGAAAGGCTGATGGAGCAAATGAAGCTTATGTATCCATTGAGTCAGAAAACAAGCCAGGGCTTTATATAACAGCAAATTCTGACGGAACAGTTACACTTTGTCAGGATACTAAGGCAAGTGAAGTCTCAGCAGCTACACAGACCTTTAAAACTGTGGAGGGCTTGGCAGACAAAAATGCCATAAGCTTTGAAAGTGTAAGCCAACCAGGTAAATATCTCACATTGGTAGATGGCAATCTAAGTCTGACCGATGGAAAGGATAAAGATAATTCCACATTTTTATGTAGTAATTAGTGCAAAATGGGTTTCTAGCTTGTTAATTGCTAGAAACCTTTTTTATCCCCTTGCACGCAACCTAATTTTGTATTATTTTATATTCATGATAAACGTTTGTATTGTGGAAGATGAGCTAAGTCAGGCTGAGCTTCTTAAGGGATATATAAATAAATATGGAAACAAAAGAAAGCAGCAGTTTTCTATTGTTCATTTAGATGATGGCATTGATTTGGTTGATGAATACCAGGGTCAGTACGACATCATTTTGCTGGATATCCAAATGAAGCATTTGGACGGAATGGCTGCCGCTGAAAAGATTCGAAAAGTAGACTCTGAGGTTATCATCATTTTTATTACATCAACTGTTCAATACGCAGTGCAGGGGTATGCGGTTGATGCCTTGGGCTATGTGCTAAAGCCAGTTCCCTATACTCAGTTCGAGCAGCTTTTTGATAAGGCTATTACAAGAGTGCAAGCAAGACAACAGCATATCTATATCAAGGTATCCGTTGATGATAAGCAGATAAAGCTTGATTGTGATACTATTTCCTACATAGAAAGCCAACGTAATAACGTTATTATTCATTCTGAGGATAAGGATTATACTACTATTGGCCCCCTTAAAAGATTTGATGAGATGCTTATGAACCATGGCTTTAGTAAATGCCATAATGCATATCTTGTGAATCTTTCCTATGTGGAGGCCATTCAAAAGGAAGAGGTGCTTCTTACCAATGGTCCTAGTCTCCCTATTAGTAGAGCTAGAAAAAAAGAATTTATGGCTGCCCTGACCGAAGATATTTTGTAAACAGGAGAGAAATATGGTTTTTCATACCTTTATAGATCCAATCAAATTACAGGATACACCACGCCTTTTTACCGCCCTAGCCGAGTGGCTGGCGGTTTTTGTATATTTTAATATTTACAAACGAAGACATCATGACAGATTTTATGTTTTTCAGTGTGTGCTGACCTTATTGATACAAATTCTGTTTCAATTTGTGGCAGGTTTGTTGCCAATAGGGTTTTGGATACCAACAATGATAGGCGCAGTTGCACTTATGTATGTGGAATTGTTTTGGGTGTTGGATATCAAGCCTAAGGACTGTGGTGTTATCGCCACTCATGCCTTTGTGTTGGCGGAATTTGCCGCCAGCCTATATATTCAGCTTTATGTTTGGTGCGTAAAAATAACAGATACTGAAGGGGTTGTAGAGTCTATAGTTTTAATGACTATCGTATATACGTTAACCTTTATTACCTATTTTAGATTTGAAAGAGGAAATATTCCTTCAGATAGAAATCTAAATGTAAATATGAAGGAGCTAACAAGTGTTGTTCTTACTGGAATTGGAGCTTTTATAATGTCAAATATAAGCTTTGTCAATTCAAGAACACCATTTTCAGCTACTGAAAATATGCTTTATGTCAGAACCTTGGTGGATTTTGGTGGAATGCTCATGCTGATGACTGAAATGGGAAGAAGAAACGAAATGGCAGCCAAAAACGAAAGTGATGCCATTAATCAGCTTTTTCAAAGGCAGTACGAGCAGTACAAGCTGGCTGTAGATAATTCCGAGGCCCTGCGGAAAGAAATGCATGATATGAAGCATTATGTCATGGCATTGAAAAATGAGGATGACCCAGCTAGACGAGCTGAAGTTTTGGAGGACATGGAGCAGGCTATCGCCATTCAAGAGTCCTTTATGAATACCGGTAACAAGGTACTTGATGTTATTCTTACTACCAAAAGCCTGCAATGTCAAAAGAAGGACATCACTTTAAATGCAATGGTGGACGGTGATTTGCTTTCTGATATCCATGTTAAGGATATATGCTCCTTATTTGGAAATATTTTGGACAATGCTGTAGAAGCTACCCAACAGGTGGAGGATAAGGAAAAGAGACTAATAACGCTTTCGGTTCGTTCCAGAAATCAGTTTATCATTATTGAATGTGAAAACTGCTCTGACAGTGCTAATGTAAGATTAAGAAAGAATCAAAAGAGGCGTATTTTCAGACATGATAATCTGCCTCGTACAACTAAAAAAGATAACGTTAAGCATGGATTTGGGCTAAAATCTATTGCTCAAGTGGCGGAGAAGTATGGCGGCGCCATGAATTGTAGCTATGAAGATGGCTGGTTCAAGGTAAAGGTGTTGCTGGCTGCTAAAAAATAGCTAAAATTCAGCACACATTCGCAAATTAAAATTTGATGGAAAGAAGCTTGTAAACAATCTTTTTCCATACAAAATTTACTTTGCTCTGAATTATTGCAAGTTATCATGGATTTTTGACAAGTTGTCCTTTAGGGCAACTTGCTTTTTTTATTTGGGTGTAAATTACTATTAGAGTTAATGGTGATATAGTTTGTCGATAGGCCTGTACCTAACGAGCTTGTTAGCGTAACAGGCGGACTTCAGGACTTCAGGACCACAGGACTACAGGACTATAGGCTAGCCTTAGACTAAATGGAGGATATAAATGGACGCTAAAGAAATAATTTCAAAGCTTACATTGATGGAGAAGGCCGCTTTACTTAGCGGAAAAAATGAATGGGAATCAAGGGATATTCCCCGCCTGGGAATTCAATCAATTACTTTTTCTGATGGTCCTCACGGATTGCGTCGTCAGGAAGGGGCAGGTGATCATTTGGGGCTTAATGCATCACTTCCAGCCACATGCTTTCCAACAGCTGCAACAGTTGCAAATAGCTGGGATCCAAACTTAGGTGAGGAGATTGGCGCAGCGCTCGGCGAAGAGGCAGTTGCACAAGATGTAGATGTTCTTTTAGGACCAGGCCTTAACATGAAGCGTTCTCCGCTTTGTGGACGTAACTTTGAGTATTTTAGTGAGGATCCAATTCTCGCAGGTAAGATGGCTGCTTCCTATGTAAGAGGTATACAAAGCAAGCATGTGTATTCTTGTCCTAAGCATTTTGCAGTAAACTCCCGGGAGTATCGAAGAATGGCAATGAATGCAGTTGTGGATGAGCGTACCCTTCGGGAAATATACCTTACAGCCTTTGAAATAGCTGTAAAGGAAGGTGGAGCGAAGACAATCATGTCTGCCTACAACGAGGTTAATGGCAAGTATGCAAATGAAAATGACCATCTTCTAGTTGATATATTGAGAAATGAGTGGGGCTTTGATGGCATTGTTGTTACTGACTGGGGCGCAAGTAATGATCATGTTGCAGGTGTTAAGTGTCAGTCAAATGTGGAAATGCCAAACCCAGGTCTTGATTCTGCAAGAGAAATTATAAAGGCGGCTACAGAAGGCGAAGGGCGTATTACAGAAGAAGAAATCGACAAAGCCATTCTTCCAATTATTGAGGCTGCAATCTATTTTAAAGAAAATGACCATACAAAGGGCTTTGATAAGGAAGCACATCATGCAATCGCCAAGAAAGCAGCTGTAAATTCAGCAGTTCTTCTTAAGAACGATGAGGCTATCCTTCCACTAAAGGCTGGAACAACAGTTTGTTTACGTGGACCTTTTGTGGACAAGCCAAGATATCAGGGCTCAGGTAGCTCCCAGGTTAATTCCACAAAGGTTGAGACAATAAGAGAACAGATTTCAAACTATGATTTGAATGTTACAGATGACCCTGAAAAGGCAGACGTAGTTTTGTTCTTCTTCGGCTTGGATGAAATAGCTGAGAGCGAGGGCGCAGATAGGATGTCGATTGATGTGCCTGAGTATCAGATAAAGGAGCTGGAAGAGCTTACAGTTTACAATAAACACATAGTTGGTGTAATGAGTGCAGGTTCTTCTGTAAAAATGCCATGGCTGGGTAATTTACAGGCATTACTTCATGGATATCTTACAGGACAGGCTGGAGCATCAGCACTGCTAGATATTATTACAGGAAAAGAGGTTCCTACAGGAAAGCTTTCAGAGTCTTATCCATTCGCATATACGGATTGTTCTATTGTTAATTATGCAGATACAGAAAAGAGAAATCTTCAGTATCGTGAGGGACCATTCATTGGATATCGTTATTACGATACAGCTGATGTGGCAGTACAGTTCCCATTTGGATATGGACTTAGCTACACAACATTTGAGTACTCAGCTCTTTCAGTCTCAGAGGATGGAATTAAATTCACTATCAAGAATACTGGAAGTCGTGATGGTGCTGAAATTGCCCAAATGTACATCGGCAAATCTGAATCAGGACTTATTAGACCAAAGAAGGAGCTTAAAGGCTTCAAAAAGGTATGGATTAAGGCAGGGGAATCTGTTGATGTTACGATTCCATTTGATGATAAAACTTTTCGTTATTTTTCTACTGTTAGCAATAAGTGGGAAATCGAAGGTGGAGAGTATCAGATATATGTAGGTTCAAATGTCCGTGATATTGAGCTTACAGGAAGAATCACTAAAGCAGGCACTATCGACGAATTGCCTTATGATATCGAAAAGCTTCCAAGCTACAAGACAGGTAATGTAAGAAACGTGCATTATGAGGAGTTTGAAAAGCTATATGCTTCTCCACTTCCTGAGGAAAAGGTTGGACCACTTGATATCAATGATGCCCTTTGTCAAATGAAGGATGCTAAAAGTGGATTGTGCAGACTTGTATACAAGGTGCTTAAGAATAATCTTGATAAATCCTACGAGAAGGGTGTTCCAGATTTAAATACAATGTTCATTTACAACATGCCATTTAGAGCAATTAGTAAGATGTCTGGAGGAATGGTAAGCAGACAGATGGTTGAATCAATCGTCACAATTGCTAATGGACACTTTTTCCGCGGATTAGGTGGAGTAATCACAGGCTTCTTCAGCAATAGAAGCGCCAACAAGAAATACGAAGCACGTTTAAATCATAAGGAATAGGAGAATGGATATGAATTTTTGGAATAATTTTGTTGAAAAACATCCAGCACTTGCTAAATGGGTCCGTGAGGGCGGCCTATTCGTAATCGTAAGTAATTTGATTACGGTATTTAAGTATTTATTACTTACATTTTTACCAGCAGCCTTTGCCTTTTTAGGTGATAGAAGCTTTGGATGGCCAGGTATTCCACTTACAATAGCAGGTGAAACATTCCAGTGGAACATCTTGGGATACGATCAGGCACACGGTGGTCTTGCATATTTCACAGCTTACATGATTGCAATGGTAATTGGCGAATGCGTAAACTTCCCAATTCAGAAGTTTTTTGTATTCCGTAATCATGACAAAGCTGGCAAGCAGATTGCATGGTATATCGTTGCATTTATTATCATCACCTGCATCGTAAACTCAATCAACTGCATTTGGGTAGCAGTAGCAGGCATGTTTGTTCCAGCATGGCTTTACAACATCGGAACAACAGTACTCAACGGTGGCGTTTCTATGGTAGTTTTCTTCTTCGTAAACAAGATTATCTTCCCAGAAACACCAAAGGCCGACGCCTAGTCACAACCGTCCGCTGGTTACGCCTACAAGCCTGATGAATTCTCCGCTCGGCAACACGCCTCGCTTGAGAATTATCAGAGCTTGTTGTCTACCAGCTAGCGTAGTGACAAGTATTACGTACTTAAGAGTTTAGAAGAGCTGGACACATAACCTTGGCAAGCGCGAGCAAGAGGGCCCCATGCCGAATGAGGAGCTACTGCACCGCAATGAGAGTATGGGAGATGGCTTGCGGGAGCACGGAGTAATTGGAGTCCAGCGGGCTAGACTTTTGAGATATATTAACTTTTAACTCATGTTGAAAGGAAGGAGAAGAGAGAATGTTAGCAATCAATCCAGAGGACGTGAAAGCCGTCCTACAGACAATGATACCTCAGCTGGTTATTATCGGCGTGGTACTCGTTCTTGCAATAGTTGCTACACTTGTAGCAATTGGCATCAAGAAGCCACTTAAGGGCTTCGTAAGAAAACAAGCATGGCTTGTATTTTTGCTTACACTTGTAATTATCGTAAGCAACGTTTTATTGGTACCTATGTACTCAATGGTAAATATGGCCATGGGTGGAGGAAAGATTTCTGAGGCTTCAATAGAGGAGGCTAAAGCACTTTGTACAGAAATCGCCGAAGAAGGTATTGTTCTTTTAAAGAATGATGAAAATGGTCTTCCACTAGCAGAAGGTTCAAAGGTTAATGTATTTGGTTGGTCATCAACAAACCCTATTTACGGTGGTACAGGTTCAGGTGCTCTTTCAGATGCATATCCAACTGTAGATTTCCTTACAGGACTTTCAGATGCAGGCATTGAGTACAACCAGGAATTAGTAGATTTCTATACAGGCTGGAGAGATTCTAGACCTTCAGTAGGAATGGTTGGACAGGATTGGACAATTCCAGAGCCTACAATTGATGAGTATGGTGATTTATTCGAATCAGCAAAGTCATACTCAGACACAGCAATTCTTTTCATCGCACGAAGCGGTGGTGAAGGTGCAGACCTTCCAATGAGCTATGATGGAGAAGATACATACAATTATGATCCAGATAGTTTCTTTGGTGGCACAGGTGTGCGCTACTCAGAGTACGAGGATGATTTAGATGCTTCTAAGAGCTATCTTGAGCTTTCTAACAGAGAGCAGGCTCTCCTCGATAAGGTTACAGCTGATTATGACAAGG
Organism: Pseudobutyrivibrio ruminis; assembly: GCA_015057305.1. Classification (GTDB taxonomy): domain Bacteria; phylum Bacillota; class Clostridia; order Lachnospirales; family Lachnospiraceae; genus Pseudobutyrivibrio; species Pseudobutyrivibrio ruminis_F. The sequence continues at coordinate 29,636 of SVES01000011.1, forward strand.
TAATCCTTGTAGTTAACTCAGCAAATACTATGGAGCTTGGCTTCGTTAATGATTACTCACAGATTAAGTCAGTTCTTTACTGCCCAGGTACTGGTCAGACAGGTTTTGAAGGACTTGGCGAGATTATAGCAGGTCAGGTTAACCCATCAGGTAAGACAGCTGACACATTTGTAAATGACTTATTATCAACACCTACAGCAAATAACTTTGGTGATTTTGACTACACAAACATGGATGAGTTTGGTGTAGAAAGCATGTTTGCTGAAGGCGGTGTAGCTACACCTACATTTGTTAACTATGTAGAGGGTATCTATGTAGGATACAGATTCTATGAGACAGCATATGCTGAGGCACAGGCTGGTAACATGGAATTTGATTATGATTCAACAGTCCTTTATCCATTTGGATATGGCTTGTCATACACAACATTTACTCAGGAAATGGGACCTGTATCTTCTGATGGTACAACAGTATCATTTGATGTAACAGTTACAAATACAGGTGATGTTGCAGGTAAAGATGTTGTTCAGGTTTACTTCAACCCTCCATACACAAATGGTGGTATTGAAAAATCAGCAGCAAATCTTATAGCTTATGAGAAGACTGGTATGCTTGAGCCAGGTGCTTCTGAAACAGTTAGCATCTCATTTGCAGTAGAAGATATGGCTTCATATGATACATATGGAGAAGGTTGCTATGTACTTGAAGCAGGAGATTATGAAATCTCAATTAATGCAGATGCACACAACAAAATCGCTTCTGATAATGTAACTGTTGCATCTACAGTAGTTTATGATGAATCAAATAAGCGTGAATCTGATCAGGTAGCAGCAACTAACCAGTTTGCTTTTGCTGAAGGTGAGAATTTCACATATCTTTCAAGAGCTGATGGATTTGCAAACTATGCAGAGGCAACAGCAGCTCCTACATCATTCGAAATGGGTGATGAGCTTAAGGCTACATACTTTAATGAAACAAATTATGATCCTACAGATTACAACAACGATTCTGACGTAATGCCTACAACTGGCGCAAAGAACGGAGTTGTTCTTGCAGATCTTCGTGGCGTTGACTATGATGACGCTAAATGGGATGAGCTCCTTGACGAGCTTACAGTTGCAGATATGAATACTCTTATCGCTCTTGGCGGTTATGAGACATCAGCAATTGATTCAATTGGCAAGGTTATGACATATGACTGTGATGGCCCAGCTTCAATCAATAACAACTTTACTGGACAGGGTTCTATTGGATTCCCAGCAGCAGTTATGATTGCTTGCACATGGAATAAAGACCTTGCATATGCATTTGGCGATTCAATCGGTAAGATGGCAGATGAGATGGACGTATCTGGTTGGTATGCTCCAGCAACAAACACACATAGATCAGCATTTGCAGGACGTAACTTTGAGTATTATTCAGAGGATGGTGTGCTTGCAGGTTGGATGTGTGCAAGTGCTGTAAACGGTGCTAGAGAGCATGGCGTATATTCATACGTTAAGCATTTTGCAACAAATGACCAGGAGACAAACCGTACAGGACTTCTTTGTACATGGCTCAACGAGCAGTCTATGCGTGAGATTTACCTCAAGTCATTTGAGATTGCATTTAAGAATTCTAATCCAGCAGCTACAATGGTAGCTTTCAACAACATTGGTACAGAACCAGCAGAAGCTTGCTCAGCACTTCTTAACACAGTACTTCGTGGCGAGTGGGGCTTCAGAGGTCTTGCTGAAACTGATTACTTTGGTGGATATGGTTACCAGGATTCAGATAGAATGATTAGAAACGGCTGTGACTTAATGCTTGCAACATATGAGACACCTCAGTCAACAGTTACAGACCAGACATCAGCTACATCTGTAATTGCCATGAGACAGGCATCAAAGAATATTCTTTACACAGTAGTAAATAGCCGTGCTTATGACACAGATATTAACACAGGTTCACCTACATGGGTTAAGATTCTTTACACAGTTGATGTTGTATTGATTCTTCTTATCGCATTCCTTGAGTACAGAACAATCAAGACATATCTAAAAAAGAAAAAGGAAATGGCACCAGTAGTTGAGGCTGAACAAGAACAGGAATAAGGAATCTTTAGATACATTTGACAGTAATTAGTTGATGATAATTACGAGATTTGTTAAAATCATAAAGGTTACTTAAAAGGGGACGGGCAACCGTCCCCATTTTGATTAGGAGACTTTATATGAAATTACTTAGTTTTGCAGTACCTTGTTACAATTCTGCAGCTTATATGGAACATTGCGTTGAAACTTTATTACATGGTGGAGAGGATGTAGAAATCATCATTGTTGATGACGGCTCAGTAAAGGATAATACAGCTGAAATAGCTGATAGACTTGCAGCGGAGCATCCTACCATAATTAAGGCTGTTCATCAGGAAAACGGAGGTCATGGGCAGGCTGTAAATACAGGCTTAAAGAATGCAACAGGTTTATTTTTTAAGGTTGTTGACTCTGATGATTGGGTTGACGAGGAAGCCTATGATAAAATTCTTAGGGTTTTAAGAAATTCAGTAGAAAATGGCAAACAGTTAGATATGCTTATTTCAAACTATGTGTACGAGAAAGAGGGCGCTCATCACAAAAAGGTAATGTCATACTCTAATCTACCAAAGAATAAGTATTTCACATGGGATGATGCTGGACATTTTAAAAAGGGACAGTATATTTTGATGCACTCAGTTATCTATCGTACAAAGCTTCTTAGAGATTGCGGTTTGGAGCTTCCAAAGCATACCTTCTATGTAGATAACATTTATGTTTTCTACCCATTGCCTTATGTAAAGACTATGTATTACCTTGATGTTGATTTTTACAGGTATTATATCGGTCGAGAGGATCAGTCCGTAAATGAAAAGGTGATGATTAGTCGTATTGATCAGCAGATTAAGGTTAATAAGCTTATGCTAGAGGCATACGATTATAAAAATATCAAGAATGACCATGTTAAGAAATACATGTTTAACTACCTGGAGATGATTACTGTTATTTCCACAGTACTTCTAATGAAAAGCGGTACTAAGGAGCACCAGGAAAAGCGACATGCTTTATGGAAATACATTAAAGAACAGGATTATTACCTTTACAGAAAGCTTCGCTATGGATTTATGTGTGCAACCACTAATTTGCCTGGACATGGCGGTCGTGCCATTTCAATAACTGCATATAAGATTGCACAAAAAGTAGTAGGATTTAACTAGTCTAATGACCAGTTAAATCCTACTATATTTTATCTATTCATTGTTGTTGGGGATAAGAAAACACCTAGGTATGCGGCTTGCTCATGAACTTTATTTTCCTGCTGTTCTATTCGCTCCTGAGCACTTTCAACTAATTCTTTTCTAATGCCTTCGGCCTTAAGATCCTGGAAGAAACTACAATCAAACATCTCAAATACCTCCTTGCAATTGTTTTAAAAATGTTAAGGAATTCTCTCAAAGGAAATCCTTTTTCTATATTTATAATAACACCTTTAGTAAAGATGAATTATGTATTAATTGTGAATTCTAGGACAAAAATCGACAAATGTCCGCCAGGGAAACACACCAACCTAAATTGCTACTATTCACGAATATACTAGCCCTAATATGTGTGGTTTTAGCATATAGGTGGCTGCCAGGCTTTTAAGGACTAGCTATAGTACAATCTAAAGGCGCCTGCCCAAGGTATCAGTATTTAGCTCAAGGCATCCCACAGTCAAAGAATTACTGATTTTCTAAATGCCACACTCGCATTCTTTATTACACGTGTTCTTTCAAGGTTTGACAATTCTGTCGGTACTGTATGCATATCGCAGACACCCCTCAACCTAAAATCAATAGCAGTGGCGGTAAAATTAGTATTAATTGCATGATTTTGAAATGAGCCTAGTAGAATCTTAAAGCAGTTTTTGAATGTTTTCATATGGGCTGCCACGGACGGCAGCCCAAGGCTGATAGCGAAACGGACTGAGCTTGAAGCCGGTAAGAAAACATACAAAAACTGCTTTTAATTCTACTTGGCGAATGTAATATGAATGCAATTATTACTAATATTGCCGCCACTGATATTAATTACCCCAACAAATGTCTGCGAGATGCATACAGTGCCTTCGAATAGTCAAAGCCGTGAAAGGACACGTGATATATGCTCGTTTGTGGCATTAAGAAAATCAATAATTCTTCTCCAATGATTGGGATGCCTTGAGCTAAATACTGATACCTTGGGCAGGCGCATTTTAGCTTAAAACAGCTAGTCCTTAAAAGTCTGGCAGCCACCTACATGCTAAAACCAAACTTCCGGAGTTCATGAATATCCGTGAATAGTAAACCTAGACTTGCTTTATTGCTTTTTTCAAAACGGGATGTGTGTTATAATATTACAGATTGTAATGATTTGGAGGATGTTATGGATACAGTAGAGACAGTTACAGCGGATGAACTGGTGCAGGATATTCAGACTGGAGTATTTCAGCAGCAGCTGGAAAGCTTGCTTCCTAAATTCTGGAGTTTCTTTTGGAGTGCAATTATTGCGCTTATCGTATTCTTTATTGGAACACGCATTATAAAAGGAATAATAAAAGTATTTCATAGAGCTATGAGTCTTAAGGATGTGGATCCAGGTGTGGAGACATTCCTTGAATCAGTTCTTAGATGGATTCTTTATATTATTTTGCTCACTATTATTCTGGGGTTATTTGGGGTAACTACTACATCTATTTCTGCGGCTGTGGCAGGTCTTGGCGTTACCATAGGTCTTGCACTTCAAGGGGCATTATCAAACTTTGCCGGAGGAGTTCTTATTCTACTTATGCATCCATTTAGGGTTGGTGATTATATTATGGAGCATGCAAGCGGCCAGGAGGGCACTGTTAGTCGTATTAATATAATCTATACCACATTACAGATGGTGGATGGTAGACTGGTACAAATACCAAACGGTACATTATCAGCAGCTTCACTGACAAACTGTACGGCTCAGCAATACAGACTTTTTAATGAGACTGTTGGCATTAGCTATGATAGTGACATTAAAAAGGCTAAGGAAATATTATTAGATATAGCTCAAAATTCCCCACATAGAACTGAGGACACTCCTATTCAGGTGTTTGTCTCAGAATTGGCAGATAGCGCGGTTTTAATAGGACTTAGATTTCCTATAGCTGTAGATTACTATTGGACTGTTAAATGGGAAACATTAGAGAAAATAAAAACTAGATTCGATGAAGCAGGAGTGGAAATTTGCTTTAATCAGTTGGATGTACACTTAAAGCAGAATAACTAGTAGAAAGGTAATACATTGAATAAATCATACGAACTACTGAAAGAGGAAAAGCTGGAGGGACTTGATTCCCTTGGATTTATTTTCGAGCATAAGAAAACAAAGGCTCGCATTTGCTTTATATCAAATGATGACGATAACAAGGTCTTTTATATTGGATTTAGAACACCGCCAAAAGATTCTACAGGGGTTGCTCATATTGTTGAGCATACTGTGCTGTGTGGTTCTGACAAATATCCAGTGAAGGATCCTTTTGTTGAGCTTGTAAAGGGAAGTCTCAATACATTTTTAAATGCCATGACTTACCCAGATAAGACAGTTTATCCTATTGCCAGCACAAACTATACGGATTACATGAATCTTATTGATGTTTACATGGATGCAGTTTTTCATCCCAATATCTATAAATATCGTGAGATATTTGAGCAAGAGGGCTGGCACTATGAAATGGAAAACGAGGATAGTGACCTGACTATTAATGGTGTTGTATACAACGAAATGAAGGGAGCCTATTCATCACCAGATGATGTTTTGTCTAGACAAATATTAAACTCTCTATTTCCAGAGACTACCTATTCCATTGAATCAGGCGGAGACCCAAAGGTTATACCAACTCTTACTTATGAGGAGTTTTTGGCTTTTCACAGCAAATATTATCACCCAAGTAATTCCTATATCTATGTATATGGTGATGTTGACATAGATGAAATACTAGAATACCTTGATACAAAATATTTAAGATATTACGATTATCTTCAGGTTGATTCTGAAATTGAAATGCAAAAGCCATTTGATAAGCCAGTGGAGGTGACACTAGACTATCCTATCGGGGCGGACCAGGACACCAAAAACAATACATATCTGTCATATAACGTGTGTATTGGGGATGTGTTGGATCCTAATATGTACAGAGCTTTTGATATTCTCAATTATGCGCTGGTTTCTGCGCCAGGAGCACCTTTGTACAAGGCTTTGATAGATGCTGATATAGCAGAGGATGTGGATTGTTCATTTGAATCATCACAGAGGCAAATGTATTTCTCTATCGTGGCACGAGGTGCTAATGAGGAGGATAAAGACAAGTTTGTCAACATTATAGAATCCACCTTGAAGGCAGAGATTGAAAAGGGCATTGATAAGAAGACACTTTTTGCAGCTATTAATGGAGAACAATTTAGAGCCAGGGAGCTTGATTTCGGAAGCGCGCCAAAGGGCTTGATAATTGGTCTTCAGTTGTTAGATAGCTGGCTATACGACAAGAATCGTCCATTCCTACACCTTCATGCAGTTGAAGTTTTGGACAAAATTAAATCTAGAGTTGATAATGGCTTGTTTGACTATATTGCAGATGTATATTTGCTTTCGAATAATCATAAGTCAATAGTTACCCTAAGACCAAAGCAGGGACTTACAGCAGCTGATGATGAAGCCTTAAAAAAGAAGCTTGCTGAAAAGAAAGCCTCATTGTCAAAGGCTGAGATTAAGAGTATTGTTGAGCATACAGAGTATCTAAAGGAATATCAGCAGACTCCTAGCTCTAAGGAGAACTTGGCAAAGATTCCAATGCTTAGCAGATTTGACTTAACAAGAGAGGCAAGACCTATCGATTTGACTGTTCATGATGAGGATGGCACAACCATTTTACATCACAAGGTTAGTACAAATGGAATACATTATTTTAATATGGTATTCGACATTAGTGATTTGCCTCTTTCAGAAGTTCCATATGTTTCATTGTTAGAGCGTATCATTGGACTTTTGGATACAGATAATTATACTTATACAGATTTCACCAATGAAATGTATTTGCACACAGGCGGAATCACAACGACTACATCCATTCATGAAGTGTTTGGACAGCATGACAAATACAAGCTGACCTTTGAAGTTCGTTCTAAATTTATATATGAGGAAGCAGATAAGGCAAAGGATTTGGCTCTTGAAATGATTTGTCATACCAAGTTTTCAGACGAAAAAAGGTTAAAGGAACTGATTACGGCTGAAAAGTCTAAAATGGAATACATCCTTAATTCCAGAGGAAATCAGGTGGCAGCAACACGTGCACGCTGCGGATTCTCTAGAAGGGCAAATATTTCTGACCTGGCAAATGGAGTAAGGTTCTATAGGTTCTTAGTTGACCTGGAGGACAACTTCGATTCTCAAAAAGAAGAAATTATATCGAGACTTAATAAAATATGTTCCATAATTTTCTCTCGAGACAGACTGCTTGTGTCTTCTACTGGAAAAACTGAGGTCCTTAACCAGGCTAGAAGACTTATAAATGAAATAAGACCATTGTTGTCTCAGGGCAAGCTTCCATTTGATGGTAATGATTCCTTTGAAATCCATCCTGTTAAGGAGGCATTGAAGGATGCATCACAGATTCAATATGTTGCCATGGCTGGAGATTTTGTTAAATCAGGATTTGAATATAATGGTTCCTATAAGTTACTCAACACTATTCTAGGTTATGATTATTTTTGGATAAAGGTTAGAGTGCAAGGCGGTGCCTATGGCTGTAATATGAACTCTAGCAGACAGGGGGATATGGTGTTTGTATCCTACAGAGACCCAAATCTAACTGAGACATTGAAGGTGTTTGAAGAGACAGGCAATTATCTGCAAAACTTTGATGTGGATGATAGAGATATGACCAAGTACATTATTGGTACTATTAGCGGTATGGACACACCACTTACTCCGTCACAGAGAGGCCTTAGAGGCTTGAATTGTTATCTATCTGGCATTACTTATGATGATTTGCAACGCACCAGAGATCAGGTGTTGGATGCAAAGGTTGAGGATATTCAAGCACTTGCCGAGCCAGTTAAGGCTGCCATGTCTCAGGGCTACATATGCGTTGTAGGTAATGAATCGGCAATTGAAGCAAACGCAAACTTATTCACGTCAATTGAAAATCTTTATTAATGTTTAGAGGAATTAAAATGAGTGAAGGACTTAAATCAGGCTTTGTTACTATAGTGGGCAGACCTAATGTGGGAAAAAGCACCTTGATGAATCACATTATTGGTCAAAAGATTGCAATCACAAGTAACAAGCCACAAACCACAAGAAACAGAATACAGACAGTATACACAGACAGTGAAAAGGGACAGATTGTGTTCCTTGATACCCCTGGTATGCATCAGGCAAAAAACAAGCTGGGTGAGTATATGATGTCAGCAGCAAAAGGAACCATTAATGATGTGGATTTAATCCTATGGCTGATAGAACCTGATACAAAGGTTGGGGCAGGAGATAAAAAGATAGCAGAGCTGTTATCCACCGTAGACACACCAGTTATTCTTGTTATAAATAAGATTGATATGGCTGACGGTGCCAAGGTTGGTGAGACAATCAGCGCCTACAAGGATTTAAAGGATTTTGCCGAGGTAATACCTCTTTCAGCTTTACATGGAGAAGGCTGTGAGGATTTGCTTAATACCATATTTAATTATCTTCCAGAGGGACCTTACTTTTATGATGAGGAAACTGTTACTAACCAGACCCTAAGGGAGATTACCGCGGAAATCATAAGAGAGAAATCCTTACATGCTCTTAATGATGAGGTGCCTCATGGTATAGCAATAGTTATTGACAGCATGAAAGAACGTCCGGGCAAAAATGCCATGTGGGATATAGAGGCAACAATAATTTGTGAGAAAAATTCTCATAAGGGCATCATAATTGGCAAGGGTGGTGCCATGATTAAGAAAATCGGTACAAATTCTCGCTACGAAATAGAAAAATTGCTTGAAGCAAAGGTTAATCTAAAGCTTTTTGTTAAAGTTAAAAAGGACTGGCGAGATAGTGATTTTGAGTTGAAGAATTTTGGCTATAAAAAAGAGGATTTAAACTAGATGGGACTAGTTACTCTTACAGGTATTGTGCTTAGCGTGTCGGATGTGGGAGAATTTGATAGAAGGCTTGTGATTCTTACAAAGGAAGATGGAAGAATTACAGCTTTTGCAAAAGGGGCAAGGAGACCTAATAATCCTCTTATTGCTGCCTGCTCTCCATTTTGCTTTGGCACCTTCGAAGCCTTTGAGGGAAGAAATTCCTACCACATTAGTAAAGCTAACATAACAAATTATTTTCGCGATTTAGTTATGGATTACGACAATGTTTGTTTAGGCTCATATTTTTTGGAGGTTGCAGATTTTCTTTCTGTAGAAGGAGTAGATGAAAAAAATCGATTAGCCCTTTTGTATCAAAGCTTAAAGGCAATAGAATCGGGAAAATTCAGTCACAGATTACTTAGAGACATTTACGACTTAAAAACATGGGTGATTGATGGTGAATACCCTAATGTTTTTAATTGTGTATGTTGCGGAAAAAAGGAAAATCTTTTTTCCTTTTCCATGAAAAGACATGGTATGCTATGCAAGACATGCTCAAAACAGGAACCAGGAGTGGAGGTTTCAGCTTCCACCTTGTATGCAATGCAATTTATAGTTTCCTCCACCATTGAAAAGTTGTATACTTTTGTTTTGAATGAAGAAACTGAAACTGAGTTGACTAGAATTTTAGATGGCTATAGATTAAACTACAGGTCACATAAATATAAAAGTGAGGATTTTTTATGACAACAAACAAGACTTCCCAGAATTCCGGGATGCGTTCAAGGAATAATGCCAAGCGTCCAAAAGCTGGGGTAGCCTCTAAAGAATTACAGGAAGCCAGAAGACGTCGCAGACAAAGAGAGGTCTTTCGAAATCGTATAATTTTTGGCGGATGTATCGCCATTATTTTGGCACTTATTATTTTTCTTGTGGTAAAGGCAGCAGGTCTTTTACTGGGAAACGGAAAGGCAGCAGACAATTCCACACTTACCTTCAAGGAGGATGGACAGGTTGTTTTTGAGGAGATAACAGATTTTGATACAAGCACTTATTCTAAATCAGAATTAAAGGATTATGCAAAAGGCTTGATATCAAGCTTTAATGAAACATACGGCAGTAAGGCAATCACCTTAGACAAATTGTCAGTGAAGGGTGACAAGGCATATATCAAAACCACTTATAAGGATGCTGAGTGCTATACTACCTTTACCTCATATGATACATTTAATGGTACCTATGAGGATGCAGTAAATGCTGGCTATGATTTTACCGGCTTATTTAGCGAAGTGGCTGATGGTACAATACTAGAGGCAGGGGCTGTTGATGCAGATACAGTATTTGCAGACCTTAAAGTTGCTGTTGTCAGTGAAAATATTTCGGTAATTGTTCCAGGGGATGTGAAATATATATCAAATGCTTATACAGATATTAGCGATACTGGAGTAATTACTATTACACAACCGGATGAAAATGAGGATGCAACAGAGTTAGTATTCATTATTTATCAATAGAAACAAAAAAAGAAGGGAACTATAATCATGGAAAAAACAATGGACAAAATTATTGCTCTTGCAAAGGCTAGAGGCTTTGTGTATGCAGGCTCAGAGATTTATGGAGGTCTTGCAAATACATGGGATTATGGAAATCTCGGTGTAGAGCTTAAAAATAACGTTAAGAAGGCGTGGTGGCAGAAGTTCGTACAGGAAAACCCATACAACGTTGGTGTTGATTGTGCAATCCTTATGAACCCACAGACATGGATTGCATCAGGTCACCTTGGTTCATTCTCAGATCCTCTTATGGATTGTAAGGAATGTCATGAGCGCTTTAGAGCAGATAAGATTATTGAGGATTTTGCTGCTGATAATAACATCCAGCTTAAGTCATCGGTTGATGGTTGGAGCAAGGATGAGATGAAGGAATTTATCGAAAGCAACAATGTGCCATGTCCTACTTGCGGCAAGCATAATTTTACAGATATTCGTGAATTCAACCTTATGTTTAAAACCTTCCAGGGTGTTACTGAGGATGCTAAAAATACAGTTTATCTTCGTCCAGAGACAGCACAGGGTATTTTCGTTAACTTCAAGAATGTACAGCGTACATCTCGTAAGAAGGTTCCATTTGGTATTGGCCAGATTGGTAAGTCATTCCGTAACGAGATTACACCTGGTAACTTTACTTTCCGTACTCGTGAGTTCGAGCAGATGGAGCTTGAGTTCTTCTGCAAGCCTGGTACACAGGATGAATGGTTCCAGTACTGGAGAGGCTTCTGCCGTGATTGGTTAATTAGTCTTGGCATGAAGGAAGATGAGATGCGTCTTCGCGACCATGACCCAGAGGAGCTTTCATTCTACTCAACAGGTACTACAGATATCGAGTTCTTATTCCCATTTGGTTGGGGCGAGCTTTGGGGTATCGCTAGCCGTACAGATTATGATCTTACACAGCATCAGAAAGTTTCTGGTCAGGATCTTACATATTTTGATGATGAGTTAAATGAGAAGTATTTACCATACGTTATCGAGCCATCACTTGGTGCTGACCGTGTAGTTTTAGCATTCCTTTGTGCTGCATATGATGAGGAAGAAATCGGTGATGAAAACAGAAGTGATGTACGTACAGTACTTCATTTCCATCCAGCACTTGCACCAGTCAAGATTGGTGTGCTTCCACTTTCAAAGAAGCTTAATGAGGGCGCAGAAAAGATTTTTGCAGAGCTTTCTAAAAAATATAACTGCGAATTTGATGATAGAGGTAACATTGGTAAGCGTTATCGCCGTCAGGATGAAATAGGTACACCATTCTGTATCACATATGATTTTGATTCAGAGGAAGACCACATGGTTACAATTCGTCATCGTGATTCAATGGAGCAGGAGCGTATTGCTATTGCTGACTTAGATTCTTATTTTGCTGATAAATTTCAGTTCTAGAATATATTCAGGAGGAGATTGCTATGGACAACAGTAATGTAGTTACTACCCAGCCAGCACAACCACAACCAGCACCACAATCACAGCAGGTTGATAATGGAGAGGATTTACTATTAGAGCAGATTGATGCCTTCCGTGAAAAGGCTACCCAGCTTCAGCAGCTTATCGCTCAAAAGGAGCATAAGGCTGCAGAGCTAGAGGCATTAGTCAGAGAGAAGGAAGCAATAAATGTCAAGCTTCAGGAGGAGCTTTCTAAAAAGCAGGAAGAGGCTGACAATCTTGTAGCAGATGTTGAAACTCAAGTTGACAGAATGATGCAGGTTGTTAAAACCAACATGGATAAGCTAGAGACAGATGTTAAAGGTCAGGTAAGCAATAATCAAGAGGCATACGAGGCTCATAACAGAAGTCTACAGGATACATTAAAAAATGTTTCTGATGGACTTGATACAATTCAAAACGAATTATCCGAAAAGACACATTCTGAATCTGTTCACCTTTACCGTTTGATTCAGGATTTGTTAAAGGAGCATGACAGTAGTGAGGAGCAGGCTCTCAAGGCTGTAGAGCATTATAGCTCTCTCAAAAAACTATCTGTTATAGTAATTGTCATTTTAGTGTTATGCTTGGGAGTTTCAATCGCATCACTTATACTTTCATTAGGAATTTTTTAGGATGGAGGAAATATGCCGAATTCTGTTTTTATAATCGGTCACAAAAATCCTGACACAGATAGTATTTGCGCAGCAATTGCATACTCATATTTAAAAAACGAAACAAGCCAGGGAGAAATTTACATTCCCAAGAAGGCAGGCTCTCTAAACAAAGAAACCAGCTATGTTTTAGAGAGATTTGGTGTAGAGGAGCCAGAGACAATCTCCGACGTTGGTGCACAACTTATGGATATTGAGTACCGACGTTTGGAAGGTGTGGATGGACACATTTCCTTGAAAAAAGCATGGGAATTGATGCTAGAGCGAGACGTGGTCACCTTGCCGGTTGTTGGAAAAAACGGAAAGCTGGAGGGTGTCATTGTTAATGGTGATATTGCATACTCATATATGGATGTGTATGACAATAGCATCCTTTCCAGGGCTCGTACCCAGTATTCCAATATTATCAGCACCCTTAATGGTACACTGGTGGCTGGTAACCCGCATGCTTATTTTGTTAAGGGGGCTGTAGTCATTGCTTCAAGTAACAGAGAGGATTTGAAGGATGATATAGCCAGAGACGATTTGGTCATTGTAGGAAATATTACAGCGCGACAGCTGGTTTGTATTGAAGCAGGCTGTAGCTGCCTTGTGGTTTGCGGCGCTAGCGCTGTTGATCCAAAGGTGGAAAAGCTGGCAAATGAACATCAGGTTGTCCTTATTACTACTGAATACGACACCTTTACAGTTGCTCGTTTGATACATCAGTCAATGCCTATTCGTCAGTTTATGAAAAAAGAGGATATAGTTAGTTTTGAGCTAGATGATTATGTGGATGATGTGCGAGATGTCATGCGTAATGTTAGACACCGAGATTTTCCAATACTTGATGAAAACAGACACTACATAGGTATGGTTTCCAGACGTCTTCTTTTAAATATGCAAAAGAAGAGGGTAATATTGGTTGATCATAATGAAAAGTCACAGGCTGTTGATGGTATAGAACAGGCTGATGTACTTGAAATAATTGATCACCATAGACTAGGCTCACTGGAGACAGTATCACCTATTCTATTTAGAAATCAGCCATTAGGCTCCACAGCTACCATTGTTACCTTGATGTTTAAGGAGCGTAAGGTTGATATACCAAAGCACATTGCTGGTATTTTATGTTCTGCAATTTTATCGGATACATTGATGTTTAGATCTCCAACATGTACACCTACCGACGAGGCTCTTGCCAAGGAATTGGCTGCAATTGCTGAGGTAGAGGTTACTGAGCTGGCAACTTCAATGTTTGAAGCGGGCAGTGATTTTAAGGACCGTACCGCAGAACAGATTTTCCACCAGGATTATAAGGTCTTTACAAGTGGGGATACTAAATTTGGAGTAGCTCAAGTTAGTTCCATTTCAAAGGGCCAGTTAAATTCTATAAAAAATGATATAAAGATTTATATGGAGACTGTACTTAACTCGTCGGATTTAAATGCCGTATATGTTATGCTTACAGATATCCTAAACGAATCAACAGAGCTTCTATTCGTTGGCGGGGAGGCTGACAAAATAATTGCCGATGCATTTAGAATACCTGTTGCTGTGAACAGCTACATTTTGGAGGGGGTAGTTTCTAGAAAGAAACAACTTATACCGCCTATTATGGAGTCTTTACAGGAATAAGCACTTCAAAAATAATAAAAAGGCAGATTTTGTTATGATCATCAATGGATTTAATATTGCGGCAGAGAGAATAGACTTGCTCATTGCGTTTACAATGTTGTTTTTAACAGTGGCCACCTTACCAAGGCGGACCACTGGTCTTTCTGTAATTTTCTATGGACAAATTCTTTCAGTTGTAAATATTATTTTTCACACAACTATTATTAGGCTTATTGATTTTTCTACAGCTTTAGAAGGTTTTATTTTTAGAATGTGTGTAATATTCTACTATCTAACCTATTTGGGTATATTGATTCTCATATTTATGTATCTCCATTTATTAAGCTTAAAACAACGGGAAAACATTGATACCCTATGTATTACATCCATTGTTTTTTCAGCAATCTATATTGTAGTTGTTGGAGGGGTTGTTCTTACAGATAGTTATATTGAAATCGTAGATGGTGTTTATCATTTCACTTCTCTTTTTAGCGTCAATATAGCCTTTGGTTTAGCAGATGCTGTGCTTGTCACATGCTCAATGGTTGCAAATAGAGATGGAATACCAAGAGTGCTTATGAGAGTACTCAATTTATTTGTGCCATTCGAAATTATTGTTTTAGTGATTCAACTAATCCAACCACAATTTGTTATCCTGAGTGTTACCTATGTAGTCCCATTTATGCTTTGTTACATAGTCTTTCATGCAAGTGTTTATGATGAGATAACTGGTTGCCAGGGAAAGAAGGCCTTTGAATCTCATCTTATATCTATTGCCAAGTGTGAGCATGATTATGTATATATCTATGTAAAATTTCCAAGATTAACAATTGTGGATAGAGCTGAAATTCAAGAGGTAGCTAAAAAAAGAATTTCCAAAAATATCAGGTTCCTTGAGCGACGCAAATACAATGCTAGAGTTTATGAAATCAGCGATTTTACATATACCATAGCATTTGCTAAAAAGGACGAAATGTCTGCAAGAGAAACAATAGAATTTGTTAGATTCAAGCTGGATGAAGCAATAGAAAAGTGGGAGTATTCAAATACTCCAGAGTACCGTATGGTTGTTATTAATCAAAAGCTTGATACTAGCGACCCTAGTCATTTGGAAATGTTTAGTAATTATTTGCTTGAAAAAGCAGCCAAGGAGGATTTGATATACTACGAAGCTTCTCAGGAGGATTACGACATTTGCTCCGAGCAAAAGGAGATTGAAAGCGTAATAATGGACATTCGCAATAAAAACGATTTAAATGACCCAAGAGTCATTGCTTATGTCCAGCCAATTTATGATGTTTTAAAACGAAAGTTTTGTAATGCAGAGGCTCTCATGCGCCTTGATGTCAATGGGAGAATTGTTGCACCGGATATTTTTATTCCATTAGCTGAAAAGGTTGGTTGTATTCACACTCTTACAAGAATCATTCTTAATAAGGTGTGCAAAAAGATATATGAGATGCAGGACTATTATACCTTTGATGCTGTTTCTGTAAATGTATCTCTATCGGAATTTATGGATTATTGTCTCCATGATGAGCTTATAGAAATAATTAAGCGTAATGGTATTCCTTGCAGTAAAATCAGGCTTGAAATGACAGAATCAATGACAAGCGATGAAATAGAATCTATAAACCATAATATGGAAGAATTCAATCATGCAGGGGTTCATTTTTATTTAGATGATTTTGGAACAGGCTACTCTAATTTAGAGCGAATTGTAAGTCTTCCTTTTAAGACAATTAAATTTGACAAGAGCCTCCTTTATAAATCTATGGACAATCCTATATTGCTACAATTGATTCAAAACATGGTAGATGTGTTTAAAAGCTATGGACTGGTTGTACTAGTTGAGGGTGTGGAGAATCAAAAGCAGGCTGAGCTATCCATGAATCTGGGCTTCGAATACATACAAGGCTATAATTACGCTGCTCCTGTGCCAATTTCTGAACTTCCGAAATTTTTCGAGGAGAAAAAGCTTGGTTAAAACTATTTTTGACATTAATTAATTTTGAGTATATAATGCACTTATCATCAAAGTTAATTCAATAGTCGATTCGACTTTTAATTTCCACGAAGTACATTTATTTTATTAAGGAGAGCTAGATGAGAGAAAAATATGAAAGTTTATCAGTAACTATTTTGCGCGACTTAGCAAAGGCTAGGGAAATAAAAGGCGCATCATCTATGAAGAAGGCTGAATTGGTTGAAGCAATGCTGGCTCAGGACGAAATCGATAAGCAAAAAGCAGAAAAAGAACAACCAAAAGAAAAGCCAGCAAAGGCTGAAAAGGCTGAGAAAAATGAAAAGGCAGATAAGGCTGATAGAGCAGAGAGAGTAGAGAGAGTAGAGAGAACAGATAGAGCTGAAAAATCAGAAAAGAACGAAAAGATACCAGCTGATATCCCTACAGACAATCTTATTTACGCCAGCGGAATTCTTGAGGTAATGGGTGACGGATTCGGATTTATCCGTTGCGATAATTATATGCCTGGTACAGAAGATGTATACGTATCTCAGTCACAGATAAAGAAATTCAATTTAAAAACAGGTGATATTATCGTTGGAAAAAAGAGATTCAACAATCCAACTGATAAATTTGCAGCACTTATGATTATTGATACAATCAATGGCTACACACCAGATGCTGCAACAAAGCGTCCTAATTTCGAGGATCTTACACCTATTTTCCCAAATGAGAGAATTAGATTAGAGCGTCAGAGAAGCTCTGTGGCAATGCGTATCGTGGATTTAGTTAGTCCTATTGGTAAAGGACAGCGTGGTATGATTGTTTCCCAGCCTAAGGCTGGTAAAACCACATTGCTAAAAGAGGTGGCAACCTCTGTAAACTATTCTCATCCAGACATGCATCTTATTATTCTGTTGATAGATGAGCGTCCTGAGGAAGTTACAGATATGAAGGATACTATGCGCAACAGCAAAAACGTAGAGGTTATATATTCTACATTTGATGAGAGCCCAGAGCATCATAAACGTGTATCTGAAATGGTTATAGAGCGAGCAAAGCGTCTTGTAGAGCATGGTCGTGATGTTATGATTCTTCTTGACTCAATTACACGTCTTGCTAGAGCATACAACTTAACCGTACAGCCTAGTGGTCGTACTCTTTCAGGTGGACTTGATCCGGCAGCCCTTCACATGCCAAAGAAATTCTTTGGTGCAGCTAGAAATATGCGTGAGGGCGGTTCCCTTACAATTCTTGCAACAGCCCTTGTTGATACAGGATCAAAGATGGATGATGTTGTATTTGAGGAGTTTAAGGGTACAGGTAACATGGAGCTTATCCTGGACAGAAAGCTATCAGAAAAGAGAATTTTCCCTGCTATCGATATAACAGGTTCAGGTACCAGAAGAGAAGATTTACTGCTTTCAAGAAAAGAGCTTGACGCAATGGAAATTATGCGCAAAGCAATAAATGGTGCCCGCAAGGAAGACGCTGTTGAAACCATTCTTAATATGTTTGCTCACACAAAGAACAATGATGAATATATTGATATGGTTATTCGCAAAAGGGTTATATAGTTCTTAATTTAATAAAAGTGAGGATATCATGGCAGAACCGAATTTGATATACAAAATTACAATACTAGAATTACTCCATCGCAGTGGTTTCCCGCTTAGTAACAGTCAGATTACTGATTTCTTTTTGGAGGGCAATCTGACTGATTATTTTACAGCACAACAAGCTATCAGTGATGATGAGGAAGCAGGTTTTATCCTTTCTCAGACGAATCATAATAATACGCTATACTCCATTACAGATGATGGAGAAATGACATTAGATTTATTTAAAAAGAAAATCACACCTGCTATTTCAAAGGATATTAATAAATATCTAAAGGCAAATTCAATTACAATGAAGGAAGAAAATTCCTACAAAGCCACATTTTTCAGGGCTGACCGTGGTGGTTATGTGGTTCAGCTAAAGATAATGGAGAATGATGTTCCTACAATGGATATCAGTTTTCATGTGGCTACAAAAGAGCAGGCAGAGACCCTATGTAACAATTGGAAGGTAAAAAGTGATGAGGTCTATGGCTCCATTATGGATATTCTAATGACCTAAGAACAACTTTAGGGTTGATATTTGAAAATTATCATGTTATACTAGTGAAGCTGTTAATCGGGATGAATGTGATTTACACATTTTTAGCAGCTCATTATTACAGTTGGAAATTGTAAAATAGTTAAATGAGAGGTGAATTAAATGAGACAGGGTATCCATCCAGATTATTATCAGGCTACAGTTACTTGCAACTGCGGTAACACATTTGTTACTGGTTCTACAAAGGAAAGCATCCACGTAGAAATTTGTTCAAAGTGTCATCCATTCTACACAGGCCAGCAGAAAGCTACACAGGCTCGTGGACGTATTGACAAGTTCAACAAGAAGTATGGCATTGACGCAAAGTAGTTTGTTAGATATGAAGTCATTGAGGGTTGAGATTCGTCTCAGCCCTTTTCTCGTGTATACGTAGGACTATAGGAAACGATTATGAAGTATTCAGGTATTGGTGGACAAGCTGTTATGGAGGGGGTCATGATGCGCAACGGTAGCAAATATGCCGTAGCCGTCAGAAAGCCAGACAAGGAAATAGCAGTAGAAGTAAAAAATACAAGAGATATTAATGATATCTGGCACAAGCTTCCAATAATCAGAGGAGTGGTAGCTTTTATAGATTCCCTGGTGATTGGCTTAGGGACACTTATGTATTCAGCTAGCTTCTTTGAGGAAGAGGAGGCTGTTGATAAATCCAAGCTCACTGAGGAAGAATTAAAAAAGCTGGAGAGGAAAGAAAAGGCAGAGATGGGCGGCACATTAGCATTGTCCTTTGTTCTTGCCCTTGCCATATTTTTCGCCCTTCCATATTTTATTTCTTTGGGGCTCAATAAGTTTGTGGAGTCATCAGCGCTTATTGCATTTGTTGAGGGAATTCTTCGCATCTGTATATTTATTGGCTATGTAATGATTATCTCTCGTATGGATGATATTAAGCGCACCTTTATGTATCATGGAGCGGAACATAAATGCATTAATTGTGTTGAAGCAGGGAAGCCTCTTACTGTTTCAAATGTTAGAGAAGCCACAAGATTTCACAAAAGATGTGGCACCAGCTTTATTTTCATAGTGTTTATTATTTCTGTATTTGTTTTTATGTTTATCAGCTTCGATAATACATGGATAAAGCTTATTGCCAGATTGCTGCTTATACCTGTAATTGCCGGTATATCCTTTGAATTTATTAGGCTGGCAGGAAAGTACGACAATGCATTTGTAAATATTATTTCCAAGCCAGGGCTTCTACTTCAGAAGCTTACGGTTATGGAGCCAGATGATGATATGATTGAAGTGGGAATCGCTTCAGTTGAGGCAGTATTCGATTGGAAGGATTTTCAGGAAAAGAATAAGGAGTGTTTTTAAGATGACTTTTAAGCAAGCATTGGATAAGGGTATTCGTTTGCTTGAGGCAGAAAAGATTCCTGACGCTAAACTTGACGCATGGTATTTACTTTCATATGTTAGTGAATTAACTAAGGCAGAGTACTTTCTTAAGCAAAACGAGTCAGTAGACGATCTGATTTTGTACAAATATAAGGATGTGCTACTAAAAAGAGCAATGCATACTCCTTTACAATATATTACTGGTGAGCAGGAGTTTATGGGGATTAGCTTCTGGGTAAATGAAAATGTTTTGATTCCCCGTCAGGATACAGAAACTCTGGTGGAGGAAGCACTAAAGGTAATTCCCAGTGGCAGCCATGTTTTAGATTTATGTACAGGCAGTGGCTGTGTTATAATTTCACTTGCTATGTTAGGTCAAGGTCTGACGGGAATAGGCGTAGATATTTCTGAAGATGCTCTTGCTGTAGCTAGGGAAAATGGAAATAGATTGGTTGGTTCCAAGGTGGATTTTGTTTTAGGAAATTTGTGGCAACAGGTTACAGGCAAATTTAATGCCATTGTTTCCAATCCACCATATATCAAAACAGAGGTTATTGAGGAATTGGCTAGTGAGGTCAAAGACCATGAACCAAGAATAGCCTTAGATGGTACAGAAGACGGATTATTTTTTTATAAACAGATAGTAGGCCAAGCCAAGGATTATCTTATTGACAATGGATGGCTATTGGTAGAAATAGGATATGACCAAGGAGCTGATGTGTATTCATTATTTACAGGGGCAGGCTTCAAGGATGTAGAAATAGTCAAAGATTTGGCTGGTAATGACCGTGTCGTAAAGGGACACGTATAGCGCTAGGCAAAATGGCGGTATGGAGGAATAGATATGTTTGATAGATTAGAAGATTTGGTTTTGAGATACGAAGAGGTTATGAATCTTTTGTCAGAACCAGATGTTGCAAATGATAACAATAGATTTAGAAGTCTTATGAAGGAGCAGGCTGAGCTTGCCCCAATAGTAGAGGCTTATAAGCAGTACTCAGCTCATAAGCAAAATATCGAGGATTCCTTAGCGCTTCTTGAGGAAGAGACAGACGAGGAAATGAAGGAGCTTGCAAAGGAAGAATTAAATGAATCTAAGGCTGAGGTAGAAAGACTTGAGCAAGAGCTTAAGATATTACTTTTGCCAAAGGACCCTAATGATGACAAGAACGTTATTGTTGAAATTAGAGCAGGTGCTGGTGGAGAAGAGGCTGCCCTTTTTGCAGCTGAAATATATCGTATGTATGTGCATTATGTTGAATCTCGCGGCTGGAAGGTGGAGCTTTTAGAGGCTGACGAGACAGGCATTGGCGGTATGAAGAATATAGAGTTTATGGTTAAGGGAACTGGTGCATACTCAATTCTTAAGTACGAATCTGGGGTACATCGTGTACAGAGAGTTCCTGAAACAGAATCCCAGGGACGTATTCAAACATCTACATGTTCTGTTGCAGTTATGCCAGAGGCAGAGGAAGTGGATGTACATATTGACGAGAAGGATATCCGTATCGACGTTATGCGTGCTTCAGGAAACGGTGGTCAGTGCGTAAATACAACTGATTCAGCAGTTCGTCTTACTCATTACCCAACAGGCATTGTTATCTATAGCCAGACAGAAAAATCTCAGCTTCAAAATAAGGAAAAAGCTTTTGCATTACTTCGTGCAAAGTTGTATGACTTAGAGCTTCAAAAGCAGCAGGATGCAGAGGCAGCTGAGCGTCGTTCGCAGATTGGTACTGGAGATAGAGCTGAAAAGATTCGTACCTACAACTTCCCTCAGGGAAGAGTTACAGACCATCGTATCAATTTGACTCTATACAAGCTGGACAAGATTATGGATGGTGACATTCAAGAAATTCTAGATGCTTTAATTGCAGCAGACCAGGCTGCAAAGCTTGCCAAGATGGGTGAGTCTTAAGGATTTATAGTATATACCCCACAGATATTTAATATTACTAAATTTCTGTGGGGTATGTTTTTTAATCTTTAGTTTAGAAAAATATAAAATAATTATTGTAAAATTAAAATTAATCTGATATATTAAAGATAATCTAAGCATAGATTATTGAAAAACATTAGTTTTTCAATAATCGTATCTGACTAGGCTTTGCATTAATGCAAAGGCGTATCTGGCGAAGCCAGATTTTTGCGGGAGTTTTCATTGTTTGTTCCGCAAAAAGTCATAGATTATTGGGGCTTGATGCTTAGTCAATAAGGCGAATAGGAGGAATGGTGCATGAAAAAATTAGTTTCATGCGTTCTGATTGTTTCTATGGTTGGTGGTCTTGTGGCATGCAAAAGCTCTGACTCAGAAGTTAAAAATTTCACTGTTAGTTATGAGGGCATCGCTACTGGCGATGTATCTTCGGGCGTTTCAGTCCATGACCCATCCATTCTAGAAGTAGACGGAACATATTATATTTACGGATCACATATGACAGCGGCAAAGAGTACAGATTTGCTGAACTGGGAGAGCATTGGGGATGGTTATATGAAAACTAACCCTGTATATGGACAGATTTATGATGTGGCAGAGGAAGCCTTTGCCTATTCTGGCAGCAAGGACAGCATTATTAAAACAGATGATGGTGGCACTCACGTATGGGCTCCGGATGTAATTTACAACGAATCAAATGGTTTGTACTACATGTACTACTGTTGCACAAGTACCTGGAATGCTTCTAATCTTTGCTATGGCACTAGTGAATCTCCAGAGGGACCTTTTGAGTGGCAGGGTGCATTGATTTATTCTGGATTCACCAATAACAATATTGAAAAAACAGATGTACTTGATTACGTAGATGAAGAGTATGCCAAGAAGAATTACATCAAGGGTGGAGCATACAATTACGAGGATTATCCTAATGCTATTGACCCAACTGTTTTTTATGATAAAGACGGAAGAATGTGGATGGTTTATGGCTCTTGGTCTGGAGGAATATTCTTGCTGGAGCTTGATCCAGAAACTGGCTTGGTAATCCATCCTGAGGCCGATGAAGCTAATAATGTAGATGCTTATTTTGGCAAGAAGCTATTAGGCGGAGGTCATATTTCAATTGAAGGCCCATACATTATGTATGATGCAAACACAGACTATTATTATCTGTTTGTTTCTTATGGCACCCTTACAAGTAATGGTGGATATCAGATTAGAGTATTCCGCTCTAAGACGGTAGATGGTGAATATGTTGATATGAATGGTGAGTACCCTGAAAAGAGTGCTATGCACCAAAACTATGGCTTAAAGCTATCCGGCAATTATAAACTGCCTAGCTTATCACAGGCATACATGGCTACAGGACATAATTCAGCTTTTGTTGATGAGGATGGAAAGGAATATTTGGTTTATCACACTCGTTTTAATGACGGTGGGGAAAATCATTCACCTAGAGTTCATCAGATGTTGATGAACGCAGAAGGATGGCCTTGTGATTTGCCGTATCAGACTCAGGGGGAGACTGTTTCAGATACTGGCTATAGCAAAGATGAGGTTGTTGGACGATATTTCTTTATAAACCAAGGAACGGATATATCTAGCGATATTGCCAATCCGGTTATCATTTATCTTAACAAAGACGGTACTGTAGAGGGCAAAGAAGCTTCTGGCACCTGGAGTATGACTGACGGCACATACTATATGAATGTAACTGTGGATGGTAAGGATTACAGTGGCGTATTCTGTGAGATGAAGGATGAAGCTGGCACAGATGTAATGACATTTTCTGCCGTAGGCGAAAACGAAAGTGTTTGGGGAGTAAAATACAAATGATTAAATAATTAGGAGAGTAAAATATAAATATGGATAAGAATTTTCAGTACAATAAACCATGGATTCTACAAAGAGCTGATCCATACGTATACAAGCACACAGATGGGAAATATTATTTTACAGCCTCAGTGCCTGAGTATGATAAAATAGTATTGCGCTGTAGTGATACCTTAGAGGGCTTGCAGGAAGCCACAGAGCTAGAGGTTTGGCACAAGCACGAAACTGGACCAATGTCTAAACATATATGGGCTCCTGAGATACATTTCTTATTTGGCAAATGGTATATTTATTATGCCGGTGGCGAGGTAGAGGATATTTGGAAGATACGTCCATATGTTTTGGAGTGCCAAGGCGACGACCCTATGAAGGACCCTTGGATTGAAAAGGGCAAAATGACCAGAGCAAAGACTGATGAGTTTTCTTTTGAGGCATTTTCCCTAGATGCTACAGTCTTTGAAAACAAAGGAAAGTGGTATTATATTTGGGCTGAAAAGGTTGGAGTTGGCAAGCAAATCTCAAACCTTTACATTGCCGAAATGGAAAACGGATACACACTAGCTACTGACCAGGTGCTATTAACTACACCTGACTATGATTGGGAACGTTATGGCTTTTGGGTAAATGAAGGCCCTGCTGTTATAAAGCGTAACGGCAAAATATTTATGACCTATTCAGCTAGTGACACAGGCATCAATTACTGCATGGGAATGCTTACAGCCTCAGAGGATAGTGATCTTCTTGATCCATTGTCATGGAAGAAGGAGAGATATCCTGTACTGTCATCCTCTGCAGAGCATGTGGTATACGGCCCAGGTCACAATTCATTTACAGTAGATGATGAAGGCAACGATATTTTGGTTTATCATGCAAGAACCGAAACAGAAATAGTAGGCGACCCTCTATACAATCCTAATCGCCATGCTATGCTAATGAAATTTGCATGGAAAGATGGAAGACCAGTATTTAGCTATGATTGATAACAGAATTTGTTCCAGATGTCTCCTTAGGGATATGACTAATGCTGACATCCAAATGATTGAAAAATACAAAAACGAACTTAAGCAAGAAGACCAGGTGGACGAAACGGAATACGAACGGCGCCTGTCTATTTGCAAAAACTGCGTCCAACTCAACGCAGGTACCTGTATGTCTTGCGGATGCTACGTGGAACTACGGGCGGCTATGCGCCCAGCCCACTGCCCACGCAAGCAATGGTAAACAAAGCTTTCACTTTTGCCCCTGGAATACCTAGGGGCATTTTTTATACCTTATCCCGCCTCCCTCCTACACTGTCAAACACGATTGCCGAAGAATTGTAGATTTTCTTATGCTGCTAGGCTGAGCTTTTGTGGGTGTACTTTCATAGCTTTTACAATTCGTTAAAATGTTGTGCCTTGGGCAGACACTGGGTACAAAAAACTATTCTCCAAAAGTATTTACTATAGTTGTTTTTTACACTCCATTCACCAAGTAGAACTACAAAAAGATATTTGAATAGATGGGCACCGTGGCACATTCAACGTCCTGTTTCAAGTGTCCACTGCTGCCGCCATCCTAGCGGCAGCTGCCCATCTATTTCAAATATCTTTTTTGTTCTACTAGGTTCATTACAAGTAAAAACAACTATTAGTAAATATTTTGGAGAATATTTTAATTTTATAAATAAGCGTGTCTGCCATAGGCACACATTTTATAAAGAATTGTAAAACTTTGAAAGCACACCCGCTAATAGAAAAGCGAAGCGCAGCATTAGAAAATCATAATTCTTGCGGCTGTGTTTGATAGTGTGGGAGGGAGGCGGGATAGGGTATAAAAATGCCCCACCTAATTGGTGGAGCAAAAGTAAAAGCTTTGTTTAGTTGATTGGGCTATAGTTGATGGAGACGCGAATGTCCTGCCCGTAGTTTCCGAATGTTTTTCCGAAGAGAGTAACACCACCGATGTGTTCGGCGTCGTCCTCTACAGCTATTCTGAAATTTAGTGGTGCGCCTTGCTCTAGGTCGAGGTCGGAAATTGTGATGTCAGAAATTTGAAGTCCGTCTATGAAGGTTCCGTGTCTGTTTATAACAAGAAGTTTTAGTAAACCGTATTGATTCCAGTTTGGTGGGAACCAGTCTGGGGTAAACATTCCACGGATATCGCCACCGAAGTCCCCAGGACTTGTCCACATACCTAGCTTCTTTCCGTTTATCGAGAATGAAATATCGCTAGGCCAATTGTTGTCTATGCCTGGTGCCTCAGATGATATCTCGAAGGATATGGATATCTGAGTAATTCTATTGTTGCTTGGAATAAGGTTAGGTAGAGAGTACTCCACAAAGCCTTTTGTAAACCAAAGAATATCAGCATTAAAATGATCTGGGTGGCTAAAGTATCTGCTATCGTCGATTTCTCCAATTACCGAAGTGCTGTTTGCTAAGCCGCAAGTAGGGCAGATATCATATTTGGAGAACTGTCCAACCTTAATGTCGGTGGTAAATACATTGGCAAGATCTATAGGTTTTTCAATGTCTACTACAATTTTATCTTGAATAACGGAGCAGATTTTAGAGTTGCCGTGGCTTGCTGATTCGTTTGAAGTGGAAATCAAACCACATTCCTCTAGCTTCTTTATGTGACCTGTGAGAGCACCATTGCTTAGTTTAAGCTCTGTAGCAAGCTGGTTCATACTCATATGATCATTTTCTAATAGTATATTTAAAATCTGGATACGCACGTCTGAGCCTAATGCTTTAAATAATTCAAGCCCCTCATCCAGTGAGGTTATGTGTATCATAATGTCACTCCTTTAAATAATTTTAAAATATTATCTCTTATTATAAATTTTATGAAAATCGATGTCAATAAGTGACAAGAAGGCATATTGAATATTTTAGAAAAAACTAAATTTAATATTGATTATGACAGCAAAAGAGGTGAAAAATATAATCATTTGTCTAATATGACCAAAAAATAAGTGTCTAATTTGTGAAGAATAAAAGAATATCCAAAATACTTTAGGAAAATCTAAAATAATTATTGACTTATGTGTCTCTGGATTTATAATAAATACATAATCATTAATGAGTTGATACAAAACGTAAGTTAACTATCAAGCCTCAGTTAATTTTACTATATATTTTGTGTTAGCTCAAAATATTATTAACATTTCTTTTTACAAAAAGGAGGAGAAGAATGAAGAAGAAGTTGATTAGTGCACTTCTTTGCACATCAATGGCAGCTAGCTTATTCGTTGGTTGCGGTGGCGCAGCTTCAGAAGGTGGGGTTGACCCTGATGCAGCTGCTACAGAAGAGGAAGCAGCTGAGGAGACAGCTGAGTCTGAAGTAGTAACAAATACCTTTGGTGATCCAAACGGAACACATCTTGAGATGTGGACATTCGTTGAACTTCACGGTCAGCACTATGGTGTTATGGCTGAGGAGTGGAATAAGCAGCATCCAGATAACACAATCGAAATTACATGTACTACATATCCATATGGCGATATGCACACAAAGCTTCTTACAGCTCTTGAGGCTGGCACAGGTGCTCCAGATATCTGTGACGTAGAAGTTGGTCAGTTCCCTAACGTAGTTGAAGGTCTTGATCAGTGGCTTGTACCTCTCAATGATTACGCTGCTGATTACCTTGATACAATGGTTCCTGCAAGAATGGAAACATACCAGGGTTCAGATGGTAACTACTATGGTGCTCCATATCACGTAGGTGCATTTGTAATGTACTATAACGTAGCTGCAATGAGCGAAGCTATGGGGCTTTCTCAGGATGAAGTAATAGCAAAGATTGATGCTGTTAAGACATGGAGCGATTATGAGGCTCTTGGAAATGAGTATCTTACAGCTTTAGGTGATGATACAAAGTACTTCACATCAGTTGATACAGGCGGAGTTGATTGGCTATGGATTGCAATGGCTGAGTATGGTGATGACTGGACAGGCGGATTTGATAATCCAGCAAACGTACAGTTAGACTCAGTTAAGGAAATGCTTTCTATGCAGCAGTCATGGTTAAAGTCAGGTTTTGCTGAGGTTTCTCCTGATGGACATGTTGACCTTGAGGCTGGTTTCCAGAATATTATGGATAGAAACATTGTTTCATTCCCTAAGGCAATGTGGTATATGTCACGTTTCACAAACTACATGCCAGAAGAGAAAGGTAACTGGTATATCGCTAAGTGTCCTGTATTCAAGGATGGACAGATTTGTTCAGTCGGTGTAGGTGGTACAGGTACAGTTGTAACACAGCAGTCAGCTAACAAGGAGCTTGCAGCAGAGTTCACATGCTGGGCAAAGATGTCAGAAGAGGGTGAACAGCATATCTGGGATACACTTGGCTTTGATGTATGTAACACAGAGCTTTGGACAGATGATGCATTTGCACATGATGATAACAACCAGTACAATCAGTTCTTTATCAACTATCCATATGATGTATTAGCTGAGATAGGAATGGATAACATTGGCAAGATTTCTGTTGTAGATATTAGCCCAACAATTAATGAGTATTTCTGTACAACAACACTTAATGAAGTTCTTGAGGATCCAGACTACTCAATTGATGATGCTTTACAGGAAGCACAGGATGCTATAGATATGGAGCAGTAAATGCAAGCATTTTTCGAAGCTTGACTTTGAAAAATACTTGCCACGGCACAGCCCATTGCCGAAGGCAATCTTAAAATGCTGTGCCTTCCCGTTCTCATTCGAGATATCAAGTATGTTTATAACGGGTTGCCTGCCAAGGCAGGCAGCCCTATTTTTAAAGATGGAGAAAGGTGCATTATGAAAGTTAAGAATTTCTTATATTCACAGAAGGTGGCACCATACGTATTCGTATTACCTTTTATTTTGAGTTTTTTCTTTTTCTGGGTTTATCCACTTATTACAGCTTTTACAATGAGTTTTCAAGACATAGGTGCAATTAGTTCTGAGTGGATTGGTTTTGCAAACTATGCAAAGCTTTTAAAGGATAATGTGTTTCACATTGCAGTTTGGAACAGTGTAAAATACATGTTCTTTACATTGGTTTTATTGATTCCATTTCCAATGCTTTTTGCTGTTCTTTTGGATAGCAACTTGGTTAAAGCAAAGGGAGTTTGGAAAGCTATTCTTTATATGCCAGCTCTAACTTCAGTAGTTATTTCTGGTACATTATTCCGCCTGATGTTTACAGAGTATACAACAGGTCAGATGAACATGATCACAGCGGCTTTAGGCCTTGGAACATATAAATGGTTAAAGATGGGCTGGTCTGGAATGCTCGCTCTTTTAATCGTTGCCTGCTGGAGATGGACAGGTGTAAATATGCTCTATTTCCTTTCAGGACTTAAATCAATTGACAGCTCTCTTTATGAGGCTGCAGATATCGATGGAGCGTCAGGTTGGCAGAAGTTTAGATTTGTAACTTTACCACTTCTAAAGCCAACAACAGTATATGTACTTACAATTTCAGTTTATGCTGGTCTTGCAATGTTCCTTGAATCATACATGTTATGGGCAGGAAATTCATCACCAAACAACATCGGTCTTACAATTGTAGGCTACTTGTATAAACGTGGTATTGAAAAGAATGATATGGGTTATGCATGTGCAGTAGGTGTAGTACTCCTTGTGGTAGCACTCATTATCAACTTTGCACAGCTAATCATGAATGGCACATTCAAGAAGGGAGAGGATTAATATGGCAAAACAGAAGACAATGGCCGGCACTCCTGGAAGAATGATAGGCACAGTGCTTGGAACGGGATTTTTTGTATTACTTTGCTTAGTGATTATTTTCCCTGTGTTTGCAGGCTTACTTGCATCATTTAGACCTGGTACAGAGCTTATTCGTAGAGGTCTTTCAATCGATTTGAATATAGCCACAATGAATCTTGATAACTATAAGTATTTATTTAGTGGAAATGCAGATAGTGTCAAGTACTTTATGTGGTATAAAAATTCGCTTATTATAACTATTGTATCAGTAGCTCTTACATTGATTATCTGCTACTTTGTGGCATATGGTCTTACAATGTATGATTTCAGATTTAAGAATCTGTTGTTTACCATTGTTTTAGCAACAATGATGGTTCCATTTGAAATTTTAATGCTTCCTCTTTACAAGGAAATCATTGCATTAAAGCTCATTGACACTTATACAGGTGTAATTATCATTGGACTTTGTTCAGCATCAACAATTTTCTTCTTTAGACAGTACCTTTCAGGTCTTCCAAAGGATTTGCTTGATGCAGCTCGTATTGATGGATGTAGCGAGTATGGAATTGCAGTAAAAATTATCCTTCCACTTGCTAAACCAGCATTTGCTTCAATGGGTATCCTTAGTGCGATGGGTGCTTGGAACGCAATTCTTTGGCCTTTGCTTGTACTTAAAGGAGCAGAGAAGTTTACACTTCCAATCGGACTTAATACACTTTTAACACCTTATGGTAATAACTATGATGTACTTATTGCAGGTTCAATGTTTGGAATCCTTCCAATCTTTGTAATCTTCCTTATTTTCCAGAAGTACATCATTGACGGTATGACAGCTGGTGCGGTTAAGGGATAAGGAGATATTTTGCAAAACTTGATTTTGCAAAATGTCTCCCACGACGCACCCCATTGCCGGAGGCAATCTTAAATGGTGCGTCTTCCCGTAGACTGCCAAAAAGTAGTGGCTAGCCAATTAGCAAGACTATAAAGGAGAGAATATGGCAAAATTAGTAATTAACAACGAAAACAAAAAGAGCACCATAGCTCCAGAAATCTATGGTCACTTTTCTGAGCATTTAGGTCGTTGCATCTACGAAGGTCTATATGTAGGTGAAAACAGCGATATTCCTAATGTAAATGGAATGCGTACAGATGTAGTGGAAGCTCTTAAAGAGATGAAGGTACCAGTTCTTCGCTGGCCAGGTGGTTGCTTTGCAGATGAGTATCACTGGATGGATGGAATTGGTCCAAAGGAAAACCGCAAAAAGATGATTAATACTCATTGGGGCGGTGTTGTAGAGGATAATAGCTTTGGTACACATGAATTCTTCGAGCTTTGCAGACAGCTTGGATGTAAGACATACGTAAATGCGAATTTAGGTTCAGGTACTGTTCGCGAAATGAGCGAATGGGTAGAATATATGACATTTAACGGCGTGTCTCCAATGGCAGAGCTTCGTAAGGAAAATGGACATGAGGAGCCATGGGTAGTTGACTATCTTGGAGTTGGCAATGAAAACTGGGGCTGCGGCGGAAATATGCGTCCTCAGCACTATGCAGATGAGTACAGACGTTATCAGACATATGTAAGAAATTACAATGGAAATAAGCCTATTGCAAAGATTGCATGTGGCGCAAATGTAGACGATTATCATTGGACAAAGGGGGTACTTGAAACCTGCTTTGACCATACACCAGAGCAGTTCCACGGCTTTATGGATGGTCTTTCACTCCATTACTATACGCTTCCAGAGACAGAGGATGATTGGAATATCAAGGGAAGCGCTACAGATTTCACAGAGGAAGTATTCTACCAGACACTTAAGCGTAGCTACTTCATGGAGGAGCTTATCAACAAGCACGGTGCAATCATGGATCAGTATGACCCAGAAAAGAAGATTGGCCTCATGATTGATGAGTGGGGAATCTGGACAGACGTTGAGCCAGGTACAAATCCAGGCTTCTTATATCAGCAGAATACAATGCGTGATGCTCTTGTTGCAGGTATGAACTTAAATATCTTTAATAAGCATTCTGATAGAGTTAAGATGGCATGTATTGCTCAGATGATTAACGTTCTTCAGTCTGTAATGCTTACAGATGGAGAAAAAATGATAAAGACACCTACCTACTATGTATTTAAGATGTTCAGACATCATCAGGGGGCAACACTTCTTGGCAGTGATTTGCTTGAAAACGGTTCAGTAGGTAGTGGTAAGAACGAGCTTCCAAAGGTATTTGAATCAGTATCTGAGGATGAGAGTGGCGTTATCACAATTACACTTACAAATAACTCTCTTGAGGCAGCTGAAGATGTTGAAATCCAGCTTACTAAGGAGGGTAGTGCATACAATGTATGTGAGGCAGTTTATGTAGCAGGCGCTATGAATGCTCATAATACATTTGATAATCCTACAGTTGTTGAGGAGCAGGAATTTAAGGATTACTCAAAGACAGCTGAGGGACTTAAGGTTACACTTCCTAAGTGTTCAGTTGTAAGTATACGTATTAAAAAGTAACTTTCTTTTTCATATCCTTCCATATATAGCCAGCGGTTAAATTTTTACCGCTGGTTTTTTGCGTTATTCATTCATTTAATGTAAAATCTATATGGTGGAGGTTAGACTGATATATGAGATATATTAACATATCAAAGGTTGAGCCAGGAATGAAGCTAGGAGCTGAGGTTTTTGACTCATACGGAAGAATTCTTCTGGGAGGAAAGACGGAGCTCACAGAAGAATACATTAGCAGATTAAAAAAGCTTGGGTTTGATGGATTATATATTTCAGACGAACTTTCAAAGGATATTGTGGTTGAGCCAATTATATCCCCGGTATTACGTGGAAAAGGGATAGATTGTGTTCGCAATCAGGATATAGATGGCTGCAAGCTTATTGCAAAAGAGATGGTGCTTGAAATTCTCGACAAGGGTCCAATATCAATTGATATGAAAGATCTTCGTGAGACTGACGACTATACATATTCACATTCCGTTAATGTGGCATTATATAGCTCTATTATAGGACTTTCTCTTGGGCTAGGTGAAAAAGCCTTGGAGGAATTGGCGCTGGCAGGCTTACTACACGATTTGGGCAAAATGTCAATTCCAACTGAAATCCTTAACAAAGAGGGGCGTCTTACTCAGGAAGAATATCAGATTATGAAAAGTCATGCCAAGATGAGCTATGATTTTTTGAAGGAGAGATGGGATATTACCCCAAATGTTAAGGTGGCAGTTCTTTACCATCACGAGAATGTGGATGGAAGTGGCTATCCAAACGGCATTACAGCAGACGAGATGACATTGTATACCAAAATAATTCATGTAGCCGATGTCTTTGATGCCCTTCTTTCCAAGAGACCATATAAAAAGCCTTACTCAGCCTATGAGGTTTCAGAGTATATGATGGGAGCCTGTGGAATTATGTTTGATACTGAAATAGTACAAACGCTGTTAAAGCATGTGCCTCTATATCCTAAGGGAACAGAAATGATAATGTCAGACAACAGACATTGTATTATTGTGGAAAACAAAGAGCTTCATAACCTTAGACCTATTGTTAGGCTTATGAATGGGGACACCATTGATTTAATGGATAAAGAATATTACAACATAACACTTGTTTCGGCAGCTAGTGCGGATTCCATCTCTGTGGAGGCAGAGGAGGAGCGCAATGTGATGATACAAGCATATAAGCGCTACAAGATTTTGGCTGTTGATGACATGATGACCAATTTGCAGATGCTTAGAGGAATATTGGAGTATTTTTACGATTTAACCTTGGTTAAAAGCGGAAAACAGGCCATTAAATATTTACAAAAGAATGAGTCTGTAGATGCAATTATTATGGATGTGGACATGCCTGGTATGGACGGAGTAGAAACGGCTAGAGCAATCAAAGAAGATATGGGCTTACAGGTACCTGTTATTTTTGTTACCACATTAAACGACGCTCAGACTGTAGCCAGATGTAAAGAGGTTGGTGCTAAGGGATATATAGTTCGGCCATATCAGCCTGCTTTTATTAAATCGGAGTTAAAGCGCATTATTACTGGCAGAGGTGATGCAGAATGATAGAATCAATTTTTAGTGTTAAATATTTATTAGATATTATATGCATAGCAGTTGCGTTTTTTACGTTTATTAAACTGATTTCAAATGATGTTTATCTTACTAATCACAGAATATTACCAACAATTGCCGGCATCATTACAATCTATAATTTTTATATATGCATAATTCCTTTTGTTAGAAGTGGAGAAACTGTTGCCTTTTTACATTTGTTATGTGATATGTGTTCACTGGTTACGGTTTTTATGATGTTTTTCTACTTCCTATTCATCAAGAGACCTAGGCATGTGGCTGTAATTATAACCCTTTCTGTAGCGGTTATGATTTCCCTTTGCATTTATAATTTTGTACTGTTTTCTATGAAAGAGGGAAAATCCGTAAATGCGGACATTGTTGCTGTGCTTTTTGTGTTTATTGCATGTCTTTATGTTGAATCGATTGCTCCATCAAAGAGCTACTTTGACAGAACAGATTTAATAATTGGAAGGTATATGATGCTGGCTTTTGTTTTGGCAATGGCTGGTTATCTTTTCCATGATTATTTTGGCTCCTTTGATAGAACCCGCTCAATTGTATTTTTGCTGGATGATATTATTTTTTATTGGCTTGCAAAAACAAATAGAATAGAAGACACTGGTACGATTTTGAAATCTACCATATTTGATAGAATGGAATCTCCAATTGCTCTTGTTAATTCTGATTTCTATGTTATTGATGCAAATGAAAAAGCTATGGAGCTGTTTCCTAGTGGAAAGGAGATAGGCTTTGCTTTCGACGGTGGCAATTCCAAGGGCAAATTTACTTTGGGAGAGACTTTAGTTAAACGAGGCAGAAATGATGCGGAATACTATGCTGGTGATAAATGGTACAGAGTGCATTACAAGCCAGTTGCCATAGGTGATGAGACAAAGGGCTATATTTTTTCAGCATCAGATATCACTGAACAGCATTATGAGGCTACTAATGCCAAGCGAGAAACTGCTAAAAAGAGTCAGTTCTTGGCTCAGATGTCTCATGAGCTACGAAGCCCTTTGCATGCTATTTTAGGAATAAGTGATATTTTAGGAAGCAAAAAAGATATCTCCGAGAAAAACAAAAATCTCATTACTCATATAAAAAGAGCTTCAGAAAATCTGCTAGAGCTTGTCAATGCAATTTTGGATTACAGTAGGCTTGAAGCAGGTAAATTTGAATTCTCTGAAAGAGTTTATGATATTAACATGATGTTTGAAGATTTAGCATATTCGATAATTCTAAATCTTCAATCAAAGCCAATAGATTTTAATCTGGCAATAACAACAGACTATCCAAGATATGTGTATGGAGATTATGTCAGAGTTAGGGAAATATTCCAAAACCTTCTTTCAAATGCTGTAAAATTTACAGAAAAGGGTACTATTCATGGGGAAATCACCTTTGAACAGGTAGATGACAAGCAAAAGATTAGCTTTTCTATTACAGATACAGGACGTGGAATGACTCCTACACAGATACAAGAAATCTTTAGAGAATATGTTTCCACAGCAGATGGAGAAACTACGGAAGGCACAGGCCTTGGTCTAGCAATAGTAAAGCAAATCGTATCTAAATTAGATGGAAAAATTATTGCAGAAAGTGATGGCTTGACAGGCTCTACCTTTAAAGGATATTTTTACCAGAAAACAGATGAGAGCGAGATGCTGCCTGAGCGAGTACTGAATCGTAGGAATCTCATGACTCAAGGCACCAGCTTACGTGGATTGCCTGACAGGGTGGATTTTATTTACCCTAAGGCAAATATTTTGGTGGCTGATGATATGCGTATCAATTTAGAGATAATGCAGCAACTGTTGGAACCATGGAAATGCGAAGTTCTTACAGTGCCTGATGGAGCAACAGCTGTACAGGCAGCTAAGGATGGAAATTTTGATTTAATCCTACTTGATCAAATGATGCTTCCAGTTTCAGGTCCAGAGGCTTGTCGACAGATTAGAGAGTTCTCTAATGTTCCTATTGTGCTTGTTACTGCAAATTCTGAAGAAAATGCAAGAGAGATAGTTAAAGAGTCAGGCTTCAGTGATTACCTGGGCAAGCCTATTCTTGGTGTAAAGCTAAAGGATATTATTGAGACATATCTTCCAACAGAAAAAGCAGAGCCAGCAACTGGGGACACAGTTATTTCTGTTGTAAAACGAAACAGACAAAGCACCAATATTTACCAAAGAACCCTTGAAGCCTTTGTAAAGGAAATGCAGCCATTGCTACTAAACCTTCCTAATTATCGTAAAAACGATAAGGAAATGTTTAAGGTTAAGGTTCATGGCATCGCAGGGGTAAGCAAGCAAATAGGAAGAGATACATTTGCTGAATCTGCCAGAGTTATGGAGATGGCAGCCAAGTCAGAAACATGGAATTATGTTGATGAGCACTTGGATGAATTTTTAAATAATCTTTGTGATGTGGTTGAAGATGCAACTAAAGAATTGTCCAGACTGGCTCCTGAGGATGAAATATTTGAAAATGATGAAGTAGATTTGACCAATGTAGATGACATTTTAAATAGGCTGTATGATTCATTCGATGAATATGACCTTAGCGGAATTGAAGTAGGTCTTGAGGAATTTGCCAAGGTGAAAAAAAGTGACAAATTAAATCAATTATTCAAGCAGCTGACAGCAGCCTATGACCAACTTGAGTACGAAGATGGAGTGGCGGCATTAGAAGCCTTCGGCTTGCATTCTAATGATTAAATGGAGTATACTCAAACAGAAAAAAACATAGTAAGGGAGAAATATGGAAGATTACATTATTAGTTGTTGTTCGACAGCAGACGTTACAGAAGAGTTTTTAAAAGAAAAGAATATTGAGCATATATGCTTTCACTATTATTTAGATGATAAGGTATATGTGGACGATTTATTTAAGTCAATGTCTCCTGAGGCTTTTTATCAGGCTATGGTGGATGGGGCAATGACTAAGACATCTCAGGTAAATGCTGATGAATTTACCGAGTATTTTAGAGGCTTCCTAAGTCAGGGCAAAAATGTTATACATTTAACCTTAGCCAGCGGCATCTCTGGTGTTGTCAATTCTGCCCGTATTGCTGCAGATGAGCTAAACTCAGAGTTTACTGATTGTAAGGTGGTTGTAATTGACAGTCTTACAGCATCAGCAGGCTACGGTCTTCTTATGGACAAGCTTTCAACACTGCGAAGTGAAGGCTATAGCTTTGATGAGCTTGTTAAGTGGACTAATGATAATATTCAAAAGCAAAACACCTGGTTTTTCACAACAGACCTTACATTCTTCATTAGAGGTGGAAGAGTTTCAAAAATCTCTGGCTGGTTTGGAACTGCCTTAAATATTTGCCCATTGTTAAATGTCAATGATGAAGGAAAGCTTATACCTAGACAGAAATGCCGTGGCAAAAAGCTTGTTAAAAAGGCTTGCCTGGATGCTATCAAGGAAAGAATTGTTGATGGTGCAGATTACAGCGAAAACATTTTTATAACACATTCAGTTTGCTATGAGGATGCTAGAGATATGGCTGATATGCTTGAAGCAGAGTTTCCAAAGATGAAGGAGAAAATACGTATTTTCGATATTGGACCTACTATTGGAGCACACACTGGTCCGGGTACAGTGGCAATTGGATTCTGGGGTAGAGAAAAAGAGAGATAATTATGAAGGATAAAATAAAACAGTTCAGATTAAACATTACAGTTCCAGCATTATTTACACTTGTTATTGGTGTATTATTGTTACTTTTTCCAACAGAAAGTCTTTCTGCTATTAGCAAAGGCATAGCGGTTATAATTATTCTTTGCGGAATATTTATTGTCATTAACCAGGTGTATGAGCGTGGCTTTAGTGGTCTTGGAGTAGCTGTTGGCGTTATCCTTGCGATAATCGGAATTTGGCTTTTTAATGATTCAGGCAGAATCGTCAATATAATTCCAATTGCACTTGGAGTTATTCTTGTGGTTCACGGCGTGCAGGATTTAGGTATGGCTTTTGAGGCCACCAGAAAAAAGGCTGAGGGCTCATGGCTTGCATTTGTTATTGCCCTTCTTAATGTTTTGCTTGGTATAATATGTATTGGTGCTGCTTTTCAGATAGTATCACTTGCCACTCGTTGGATTGGTATTATGATGATTTGGGATGGAATTACAGATTTTGGTATTGTCCATTCCGTTAGAAAAGCTAGTAATATAATAGACGGAACCATTACTCACGAGGAAGATATTTAAAATGGGACAGATGGAATTTAAAATGGAGCGTACAGGTCTTCTGAATATAGGAGATGTGTTATCTATTACAGAATATGAACTGCCTAACTCATACTATTATGTGTTAGGCAGGTCTTTTGCTATGTCGGCAAATTATACCACCTTAGAGAGGATAAAGGCTAAAGAGGGTAAGGTAGTGGATGTAAAAGAAACCCCAAAAGGCTTTTATGTCACCGTGGAATATGAGGACGCATAAGGAGTATTATGAATAATCAGTCACAGAATGCTATTGATATTGTCTTGGCTGAAAGCTTAAAAGAGCTTGCAGTGACAAAACCAATAGAGAAAATTACTATCAAAGAAATAACTGACAAGGCTGGCGTAATCAGACCTACCTTTTATAATCATTTTCAGGATAAATATGAGCTGCTTGAGTGGATTACAGTTAATGAGCTGTTTGCACCAGTAGATCCTCTTTTTTCTAATGGAATGTTAAAGGAGGGAGTTACCTTTATCTTGACCACCATGGAGCGGGAAAAGGAGTTTTATAAAAGGGCGGCACAGCTTGAAGGGCAGAATTCCTTTAATGAAATATATAATAGGTGCGTTGCAAATGCTGTACTAAAATACATCGATGTAGAAAGTCTTGCGGCAATGGCTAATTATACTTGGGTTAAAAAGGAATTAGTGGCAGAATTTTTAGCTCACTCAATTAGTTGGGTTACTATCCAATGGATTAAAAGGGGCATGAATGTACCAGTTGAAGAATTGACAGATGTATACATCAAAATTTTCAAGAGCCCAATTATAGAAGTTGTTACTAATGAAAGAAAATAATGACTTTTTCGAAAGCAACCATAATAATCAATACAAATAGTGGTTAATGTAGCTTGAAATTAAACATGGCTTTGTGATTGAATATGTTATGGTAATGAGCCTTTGGGCTATTATAATAGCAGTTAATTTGAAAACGAATGGAGTTATACATAGATGAACTGGTTAGAAAACTTACTTGTCATAGCTGGAATTCTTTTGGATGTATTTGCCGCCATGGAAATCCA
>SVES01000011.1:68381-71960 GCA_015057305.1 Pseudobutyrivibrio ruminis
TGTATACAGGCTTGCACTTCGGCTTTGAAAAAAAGACCATTGCATATGTTGCAGGTGCAGTATTACTCTGGGGAGTTGGTGTTGAAATCCTGCTAAACAGAGTCATCGATATTATTTAAAATAGAATTTTTTAATAGCAGTGTGCTATTTGAAACTCGCTCACGGAGAAAATTAAGTTTTTCCTTCTGTGAGCGTTTTTTATAATAATTTGCAAGCATTATATAGGATTCACTAATATCAGTACCGATTCCAATGGAAAATTCCAGTACATTTTTAGCATCATCCTCCATGCCAGCATCAATTAAGGCCTTGGCATAGGAATTTAAAAGAATACAGGCTTTATCAAAGTCCTCGCCTATTTGGCTCATAGTTTCAAAGTTTCCAACACCATACTGAAGCTTTAAATCTGTATTTGATACCCCAGACAGATTCAAAAGCTTGTGAGTACTTATTTCCTGTAATGCATTTTCCAACTCAATAACTTTTGGGTCATTGCTAAAATTTAATGGAAATTTCTCTATTGGAATGGTAATATAACTTAGGTTAGATATATCCTTGGAAGGTGTTATACTTGCGGCTCTTTCTTTAGCCCAAAAATCTTCCTGGTCTTTTTCTTGTTTAGCATCCAGACTTTTTATTCTGAATGTTAGCCAGATTAAGAATATCAAAAAAAATGGTAATATTGGGAAGCCCATGGTTTCTCCTTTGTTTATAATGTGAGGTATGTATGAAAAAAAGTAAAAAGCAACAGCTTATAGCAACTGTGGTACTAGTTGTTGTATTGGTGTGCATGGTATTTACCACACTTGCCGCTGCTATATTATAAGTGTATTTTAATCAATTAATCATGTCAATAATCAGCCCTTTACCTTTTAAGAAGGTAATAATGGGATAATGAGGGTGAAAAATGAAAAACAGAGTTTTGGGAGCAGTTTTAGGGTTATTACTTGTTACTGAATTGTCAGCACCCATGACAATATACGCTGAAGAAATAAATGAAGAAACTGCAGTCTCTGCTGAAGAAATTGCAAATGATGAGGCGGAAGCTGTTACAGAGGAAGCAGCCTTGGATACAAGGATTATTCCTGCTGGTATTTCTATAGAGGGAATGGATGTTTCTAATCTTACAGTTTCAGAAGCAGATGAATTAGTAGCAAATTATTTTTCAAAATATAATGATGTAGTCTTTACACTTTCTGCCAATGAGCAGTCCTTTACCGCAACTGGTGCTGAGCTTTGTATAGGTGCAAAAAATGCAGATGTTACCTCGAAGGCTGCCACCTACGGCAGTACAGGTAATATTGCAGAGCGCTTCATGGCTAGCAAGGATTTAGAGGAAGGTCGTGGAAAGGATTACAAGCTTTCAATAGGTGTAGATAAGGCGGGGCTTATTACTTATTTGACAAGCGCTTCTACACAGGTAAATGACGAAGCCAGCGACGATTATCTTACCAGAGAAAATGGTGCATTTGTGTTCCATGAAGGTACATCTGGTGTAGTAGTTCAGGTTGAGGAATCGGCGGCTATCATTGAGGATTATATTGAGAATGAGTGGGATGGCTCAGATGCCAGCATTGCTCTTTCCACTATAGTAAAGGAACCAAGAGGCAGCAAAGAGGAACTGGCGGAAATCACCGACTTGCTTGGAAGCTATGATACTGATTACAGTTCATCATCTGCAGCAAGAAAGAATAATGTGGCAAATGGCGTCAGCTTTATCAATGGCACGATTCTTTACCCAGGAGATGAGTTTTCAGTTTTGAATACAATCACTCCATTTTCAGCCGAAAATGGCTACATGCTTGCAGGCTCCTATGAAAATGGAACAACAGTTGAAACCTACGGTGGTGGTATATGTCAGGTTTCCACAACACTTTATGGTGCCGTCAGAGAGGCCGAGCTTCAGATTGTTACTCGTTCCTGTCACTCAATGATTGTAACCTATGTACCACCTTCACAGGATGCAGCCATTGCCGAGTCAGGAGGCAAGGACTTCCAGATTAGAAATAACAAGAATTATCCTATCTACATAGAGGGATATTGTGACGGTAATAAGGCGTATTTTAACATATATGGCAAGGAGGAGGATTCAGCCACACACGAGGTTGAATACGAGACAGAAATCGCAGCTGTAAATGTGCAAAATACTACCTGGGTAGCTGATCCCAACGTTCCACTTGGTAAAATGACTACTACTGTAAGTGGACACACAGGATATACAGCAAGGCTTTGGAAAATTGTATATGAAGATGGACAAGAGGTTAGTAGAGAGGTATACAACAATAGTAAATATAATCCCTCTAACCGAACAGTTACTGTAGGAATCGCATCAGAAGACCCAAATCTTTCGTATGCTATGCTTCAAGCAGTTGCAACTCAGGATGCAACAACAATTGCAAATGCTATAGCTACATATGCCCCAGGGGTGACTAATACAACACCGTTTGTTATAACACCAAAGTATTCAGTTACAAATCCAGATACAGATAGTTCTACAGGCACAACAGATTCAACAACTACAGAGACAGCACCTGCTGAAACAACTACAGTACCAGAGACAACAGAGCAGGTAGTAACAGACAATTCGGACATTTAATAATATGGAAATCGGAAAATTAAAAGAAAGCGTACTAAAACGCTCAGTAATAAAACAATTACATGTAAAGCGACCAGAGGTTAATAACGGTCCTGGAATCGGAGAGGATTGCTCGACACTTTCCGTTGGTCCCGATGAGGAAATAGTTCTTTCCACAGACCCAATCACAGGAACTGCTTCTGATATTGGAGAGCTTGCAGTTACAATATCAGTAAATGATTTGGCCAGTGCAGGAGCGGAGCCAATAGGTATATTGCTAACAGTTTTGCTCACTCCTAAAATGCGGGAAGCCAAGCTAAAAGCCATTATGGAGCAGGTAGATATGGCCTGCAAAAGATATAATGTTCAAGTAATCGGAGGACATACTGAGGTTACAGAAGTAGTAACACAACCCCTTATATCTGTAACAGCGGTAGGTAAAGTAAAAAAGGGACAGATGATATCTACTGGTGGTGCAAAGCCAGGTATGGATTTAGTCCTTACAAAATGGATTGGTCTTGAAGGTACTTCCATTATTGCCAAGGATCACGAGAGTGAGCTTTTGACAAGACTGCCACAGGCCCTTGTGGATACAGCCAAGGGATTTGACAAATATTTAAGTGTACTGCCTGAAAGCCGTATAGCCGTTGAACATGGAGTGGCGGCAATGCATGATGTTACTGAAGGAGGCATCTTTGGTGCCCTGTGGGAAATGGGAGAGGCATCAGGGGTAGGAATAGATGTTGACCTAAAAGCCATCCCAGTTAAGCAGGAGACTATAGAAGTCTGTGAATTCTTTGGAATCAATCCATACGAGCTTATATCATCAGGCTCCATGCTAATAGCTACAAATGATGGAAATGGACTTGTTAGAAAGCTTGCTGAGGCGGGGATAGCATCCGCCATTATCGGAAAGTCCAACTCTTCAAATGATAAGCGTGTCCTAAACGCAGAGGAGGTTCGCTTCCTAGAACCACCTAAAGCTGACGCGCTTTACAGCGTAC
>SVES01000011.1:72060-73956 GCA_015057305.1 Pseudobutyrivibrio ruminis
AAATTAAAAACGTAACTAACAAATTTAGATGAGTCTGTAGCTAACAAGCTATTATATTTCTTAAGCGGAGCTTTTTATGCGGAGCGTAGAAATCATAATGCTTGTTAGCGTAACAGACGGACTAGGGGTGATTAAAATGAGAGAAAAGATTTTAACTTATATTGAGCATAATAGCAAAATTGATTTAGAGGACTTGGCAATGATGCTAGGTAGCGACCAGGCTACAATCATGAATGAGCTTGAGGCTATGGAAAATGAGCATATTATTTGCGGCTATCCTACTCTTATTAATTGGGAAAAGGCCAGTGTTGAAAAGGTTTCAGCACTTATTGAGGTAAGAGTTACACCTCAGCGAGGCATGGGCTTTGATAAGGTGGCAGAGCGTATCTATAATTATCCAGAGGTAGATGCTGTTTATCTTATTTCAGGAAGCTATGATTTCATGGTTTCTATTGAGGGTCATACACTTAGAGAGGTTGCAGATTTTGTTTCCGCAAAGCTTTCTCCACTTGATTCAGTGCTTAGTACACAGACAAATTTTGTTCTTAAGAAATATAAGGATCATGGCATAATTATGGCAGAAAAGCACGTAGATGAGAGGGAGAAGGTGAGCCTATGAGAAACCCTTTAAATCAGACTATCACTACAATAAAGCCATCTGGAATTAGAAAGTTTTTTGATATTGTGGCAGAAATGCCAGATGCAATTTCGTTAGGTGTTGGCGAGCCAGATTTTGACACACCTTGGAAGGTTCGAGATGAGGCAATTTATTCCTTGGAGAGAGGTCGCACGTTTTATACCTCTAACTCAGGCCTGAAGGAGCTTAGAATAGAGATTTCTGAATTTTTAAAGCGTCACTATAATTTAGAGTATAACCCTATTACCGAGATGCTTATGACAGTAGGTGGTTCAGAGGGTATTGATGTTGCCCTACGTGCAATGTTAGATCCAGGGGATGAGGTGCTTATCCCTCAACCTTGTTATGTATCATATGAGCCATGTACTATACTCGCTGGCGGTGTTCCTGTTGCAATCAATTTAAAGGAAGAAAATGATTTTAGATTGAAGCCGGAGGAGCTTGAAGGGGCAATTACAGACAAAACAAAGATATTAATTATGCCATTTCCAAATAATCCAACAGGAGCTGTTATGGAAAAGGAGGATTTGGAGCCAATTGTAGAGCTTGTTAAAAAGTATGATTTATTCGTGCTTACAGATGAGATTTACGGTGAGCTTACATATACTGGCGAAGGACATGTTTCCATTGCAAGCTTCCCTGGTATGAAGGAGCGTACAATTTACATCAATGGTTTTTCAAAGAGCCACGCAATGACAGGCTGGAGACTTGGATATGTTTGTGCACCAGAAATCATAATAAAACAGATGACAAAGATTCATCAGTTTGCTATTATGTGTGCACCTACAACTAGTCAGTATGCGGCAGTAACAGCTATACGTGATTGTGATGAGGATGTAGCACAGATGCGTGAGGAATATAATGACCGTCGTCGATATCTTCTCAACCGCTTTAAGAAAATGGGTATTAAGTGTTTTGAGCCATATGGTGCATTTTACATTTTCCCATCCATTGCAGAGTTTGAAATGAGTTCCGAGGAATTCTGTACACGTTTGCTCCGTGAAAAGGAGGTAGCTGTGGTTCCAGGCACAGCCTTTGGAGATAGCGGAGAGGGCAATGTGCGTATCTCTTACGCATATTCCCTTGAAAACTTAAAACGCGCCATGGACCGAATCGAAGAATTTATCGAAGAGCTACGTAAATCGTAGGCTGAGCACAAAATCATTGCTTAGGCTGAGCTCAAAATTCTACGTTAACAATCATTAGTTATTCTTCACTCGACTAACATGTCTCGTTCAGAATACAAATAGATTGTTAAC
>SVES01000011.1:74056-77124 GCA_015057305.1 Pseudobutyrivibrio ruminis
ACCTGCTGTGCAACAGGCACTCGTTTGCATTTGATTGAGCCACTTGGCTTCGTGCTCACAGATAAGACAGTGAAGCGAGCAGGTATGGATTACTGGGATAAGCTAGAGGTTTTCCGTTATGATGACTGGGAGGATTTCAAGGCTAAGAACCCGAATGCAAAGATTTATATGGCTACGACCAAGGCCAAAAGAACCCATACAGAGGTTCATTACGAACCAGACTGCTACATAATGTTTGGCAAGGAAAGCGCTGGAATTCCAGAGGAAATCCTTGTGGACAATGAGGAGAATTGTGTTCGTATTCCTATGGGACATGAT
This sequence comes from Pseudobutyrivibrio ruminis, assembly GCA_015057305.1. Lineage (GTDB taxonomy): Bacteria > Bacillota > Clostridia > Lachnospirales > Lachnospiraceae > Pseudobutyrivibrio > Pseudobutyrivibrio ruminis_F. Next base: position 74,375 of record SVES01000011.1, read on the forward strand.
ATAAGGTCACTTAATTTATCAAATTCTGTTGCAATTGTTTTGTATGAAGCGCTTAGACAGAATGATTTCCTTGGGCTTGAAACCGAGGGTAATTTACATAGACTCAACTGGAAGGAATAGTGGGTACCAATGTCAATTATCAGATCAAAAGAATTAGTACATGAATATATTAGACGTGATGAAGAGGGAAATGTGGAGAGTATCCAGATGGCTCTTGATCACGTCAATCTTAATGTGGAACCAGGTCAGTTTATTTCTATTTTAGGACATAACGGAAGTGGAAAATCCACATTCGCTAAGCATATCAATGCTCTTTTGACTCCATCAGAAGGAACTATTTGGGTTGATGAAATGAATACCTCTGATGATGAGTATACTTTTGCAGTACGTCAGACTGCTGGTATGGTTTTCCAAAATCCTGATAATCAAATAATTGCATCTGTTGTAGATGAGGATGTTGCTTTTGGGCCGGAAAATATTGGAGTGCCAACAGAGGAGATTCTTGTGCGTGTTGACAAATCTCTTAAAATGGTCGGCATGCAAAAATATAAAAACCATTCACCTAACAAGCTTTCTGGAGGACAGAAGCAACGTGTGGCAATTGCAGGTGTTATGGCAATGGAACCAAAATGTATTATTTTGGATGAACCTACTGCAATGTTGGATCCTGACGGCAGGGCAGATGTGCTTAGAGCAGTACACACACTTAATCGTGAAAAAGGAATTACGATTATCCTTATCACCCATTATATGGAAGAGGTTGTAGATTCCGATTATGTTTACGTCATGGAAAAGGGAAAGGTTTTCATGGAGGGGACTCCTAGAGAAATCTTTAAGGATGTAAAGACTTTAAAGGAGCACAGCCTTGATGTACCACAGGTTACTTTGCTTGCTGACCAGCTTAAAAATGCTGGAGTACCGCTTCCAGAATGCGTGCTAACAAGAAAAGAGTTAATAGATGCCCTTAGCAAATTAAATCTTAGAAAAATACAAAATGATAATAAATTGGTTGATGCACCATCTCAGAACCAGAGTTTTGAAGGAAAGAAGTCCGCAGATAATGTGCTTATTTTAGATCATGTGTCATATAAGTATTCTCCTGGCACAGCATATGAAATAACAGCTCTTGATGATGTGAGCCTTTCAATTAAAGAGGGAGAGTTTATTGGCATTATTGGGCACACAGGTAGTGGAAAGTCCACTTTAGTTCAACACCTGAATGGTTTGATAAAGGCAACCGAGGGGCATATCTATTATCGTGGACAGGATATTTATGATAAAGATTACGATATAAAGGAGCTTCGTACACAGGTGGGAATGGTGTTCCAATATCCAGAGCATCAGCTTTTTGAAACTACAGTTTTTAAGGATGTTCAGTTTGGCCCTAAGAATCAGGGCTTGGATGAAAAGGAACAGATTAAGAGAGCTTATGAGGCTCTTGAGCTTGTAAAGCTTCCTGATGATTTTTTCCTGGCATCACCTTTTGAACTATCAGGTGGACAGAAGCGACGTGCAGCCATTGCTGGCGTTATTGCTATGAAGCCAGCAGTACTAATATTAGATGAGCCTACAGCTGGTCTTGACCCAAAGGGCAGGGATGATATACTGGGGCTAATTGCAGATATGCACAAGAAGCGTGGAGATACAGTTATACTTGTTTCACATTCAATGGAGGATGTGGCAAACTATGTAGACAGAATCATTGTTATGGATAACGGCCGTCCAACCTATGATGGCACGCCAAAAGAGGTATTTTCACACTATAAAGAATTGGAAAAGATGGGACTTGCTGCTCCTCAGGTTACATATGTGATGAATGACTTAAGGGAAGCAGGCTATGATGTAGATTCATCTGCAACTACAGTTGAGGAAGCTAAAAATTCTATCGTAAATGCGATAATCTAAAGCCGATACCCTACTTTGGGATTGGACTAATAAAAGGATTAATGACTTATGTTAAGAGAGATTACATTAGGACAATATTATCCAGCTGAATCTGTGCTTCATTCCCTAGATCCGAGAGTGAAGCTGTTTTCAACGCTGGTGTTTATAATTACACTTTTTTCTGTGGACAATGTTATATTGTTTGCCATGGTTTTGTTGACATTATTTGGAATAATAAAGCTTAGCCATGTACCTTTTTCATTTATGGTGAAAGGTCTGAAATCAATTATTATTCTTCTTGTTATAGCAGGATTGTTCAATTTGTTTTTAACACCAGGCAGGACTTTAGTATCCTTTTGGATATTATCTATTTCTGATGTGGGATTAAAGAATGCCGTACTTATGACAAGCCGTATGGTTCTTTTAATTATTGGAACATCAGTAATGACACTTACTACTACGCCTAACCAACTTACAGATGGACTTGAAAAATCCTTAGGTTTTCTTAAAAAGGTAAGAGTTCCTGTCCACGAGATATCTATGATGATGTCCATAGCACTTAGATTTATTCCTATCCTCATTGAGGAGACAGATAAAATTATGAAGGCACAGATGGCAAGAGGCGCTGATTTTGAAACAGGTGGTCTTATCAAGAAGGCTCAAAACATGGTACCTCTACTTGTACCCCTATTTGTTTCTGCCTTTAGACGTGCCAATGACTTATCATATGCCATGGAAGCCAGATGCTATAACGGTGGCGAGGGACGTACTAAAATGCGCCCACTAAAGTATAGCTCCTTAGACCAAAGGGCGTACATTTGTATAGGGGCATATATTATTATATTTATTGCAGTAAAGGTTATTTT
>SVES01000101.1 GCA_015057305.1 Pseudobutyrivibrio ruminis
AGATCTGCCATTACTTTTGTGGCAGATCGTGAACCAACCAGGCTTTAAAAGAAAAATCTCTTAAGGACCTGGGTATGTTGCAGAAATTAAAAATTTTCTCATAAAAATTATTACACCATTCAGATAATTCTGAACCAACTGGTCCACAAAGAGAGCAAGTCTGTTCTTGATTCTTTTCTTCTCCATCAATAGAAAGAGTTTTTTCTTTTGTGTATGGGTTGTAGGTTAGATAGACTGTATTCATAAAAGGCCTCTAAATCTGATTAAAATATTTCTCAAGATATTTTTCTAAATCAACTAATCCACTTCGTCTATAGGCGTTTCTTATTGCTTGTTTTGAAAATTCTTTCTTTCCAATATTTATAAATTCAGGATTACTAGAATTAGCAAGCTGTCTGCATTTCCCAAATTTAAATGTACTAGTAAATAAATCTAAATAAATAGCAAAGTCTTTAATTTCATGGGAAGTAAATTTGTTGGCTTGCCCCTTTATTGCCATTTTGAATAATCTTGCAGCCTTTGCAGAAATAGGAAAAATTACCGGTTCAAGAAATCCAATATTTTCCAGATAGTTTTGATAGTAAGATAATATTTTAGAAAATGACTCTCTTTCAAAATCAAAACTATCTGCTTTGTTAAGTACAAAAACAAACTTTGTTCTTTTTCTTAAGAATTTTTTTTTAATTTCTTGTAGAAGTATTTTTTCATCTACAGTTGATAGGTGTTCACTATTTGCTACAAAAATAACAAGATTAATTGGAATCGATGAAAGAAAATTAAATGTAACATCATGATGAGAAGAATCCCCACTGTTATTTGTTCCGGGCGTATCATGGATAGCAACAATTTTTTTATCATTGGTGATACTGTCAAAATCACCAGCAAGACAAATATGATTTACATCATGATTGTTATTCCAAGATGAAAGTGTTAACGTACTGACATCATAACTTTTCTCGACAATAGAACTGTTATTTCTACAATATCCTTTAATTACATTTAATCCGTCAAAATCGTATATACTTGTTATTTTTGCTGTTGTCGCTTCATTTTTTGCAGGAAGAACATCACTTCCTAACAGTGCGTTTATTAGTGTTGATTTGCCTGAACTCATAGTTGAGCACACAGCGATATTTCTAATAGGTTTATTTCTGATGTTAGTAATTATTCCTTGTTTACTCTCTGTAATACCTTTTAGGTGCTTTATAATTCTTCTTTGAGAGTCATTCGGAAACTTCATTAAAGATAAGTTTTCATCTAATTTGCTATTGGTATTTTCTTTTTGACAAATATCCATTTAATTACCTTTACAAAAACTGCTTTGATATTATTCTTTCTTAATTATCTGTTTTTTTGCGATATTTTGGGTGATATAAGTTAATTACTTATACTTTTTCATCTCATTAACGGATATATGTTTAACTATAGTTAAAGCCTTAAAATTTTCCTTGACGTATGTACAACAAAACTAAAATATAACGATATTTAAGGTAGATAATGGAATTCCCTTATGTATAAAAAGGAATATTGTATTTTTTATTGTTAATTCAATTCCTTTCCAAATATTGTCTTTGTAAGATTCTCTGACATTGATTTTGCTGTTCCCTTTACAGCATTAGCTGGTATATCAATCCATTCTTTTGCATTTTCAAATTTTGTTGCATCAAAATTAGGATCTTTTGATTTTTTCTGTCTGACATATACATCAATACTACTCTTGGCAATGTTACTTAAAATGACAGCACCAACAGCAGCTACCGCTGTAACACCAAGAGCACCAGAGAAAGTAATAGGAAGATGTGACATTTTTAACTCCTTAAATAGCAAAGCTATTTACTAATCAAACAAGAAACTTGCTTTTGTTATCTCTAAGTTTAATGTGAAGACTTTCTATAAAACGGAATTTGCTGCTAATAAAATCTTATTTAGAAACTATATTAAAAACAGGTTATCAATAAGGTGATGTATATGCAGAAACGTTATGACGAAGATTCATCTGCAGGACAGAAACTGTTAAGACTCTTCCGTAAACTTCTAACGGTAAAAGGAAAACATACACTTTCAGCTTTAGCTAAGGAACTTCATTGTTCTCCCCAGACTGTTATCAGATTGATCTCTGAAATTGAAAATTGTGTAGGAGATGATCTTGAGACAGGTAAAGAAAAAAATGTCCGTTGGTATTCTCTTAATTCTCGCACTAAGAATATTTTAAACCTTGATAGCAATGAATTAAGATGTCTTTCTCTTTGCAGAGATATGGCTGAGCCTTATTTAACTGATGAAGATAAGAAAAGAACTGATGATACATTATTACGAATTTCGATGATGTTGGCTGATATCAACAATTCATCTGAAAAAAAGTATTCTTATGCCTTTTATTATAAAGGTCGAATTGATTACTCTGCATTCATCGACCAGATCCAAGATTTGGAATACGCTATTCAGAAATCTCTTGTATGCAAGCTCAGATATAAAAAGCCAAATGAAGAGGAAATTAGCTTAATCGATTTCGCCCCCTCTCAGTTTATCTGTCACAATAATGCTCTCTATATTCTAGGAACAAAGACAGATAATTCGCTGAGACAGCCTGTAAAGCAGGTAAGTTTAGTGGTCCATAGGATTTTGCATGTAAATATTACGGATATCCCTGTAAGTTTTTCTCTTGATAAGACAGATGGAACTGACTTTGGGCTCCCATGGGATCAAGAAGCTCATAAATATGAATTGACTTTAAAAAAGGGTAGAGCTTCTAATTATGTTAAGGAAAGAATATGGTGTGAGAACCAGAAACTTCAGGAACTTGAGAATGGTGATTTACATATAGAGTTTATTTCGCGCAGTTCTTATGAAGTTTATGCCTGGTTCAGAAGCTTTGGCAATCAGGTTGTATGTGTAAAAGTTGATGACGTAGTTATAGATGATCTTGATGAAAGGTTTATTTAGAAAAAACTATTGTAGAATCGGTTTTTAATCTAATGACTGAAGCATCGGTTACCGGTAGTCTTCCTTTTACAATTGGAGTTCTTCGATCTTGGTTTCCATAAAATGAAGTTACCTCTGTTTCAGAATCTATACCTTGACTAATCAGATTAGTAAGCATTGTCTCGACTGAACAATCATATTTTTGGGCAAGGGCACTAACCTTTGATTTAAGTGTATCTGGAAGATATAGCATAATTGGATTATTCGTTTTTATGTATTGCCTAATAAACTCTTCTGCCATATGTTTTATTTTGTTATCTTCAGAATGAATGAGAACAAACAGAATAGAAGCAGGAGAATCATACATAAAATAACCATCCGCACTTTTACCTGTATCAACATAATTTCTGGTTACATGTTCGATAAAATGATAATCATCAAGTTGGTAGTAAACAGCGTTTATTGAACAGGATTGAAGTTCAGAAAATTCGTTAACTTCAAATAATACTTTGGCATTTGTGATTAACTTTTCTGCCTCAGTTGCATCTAAAATATTCATACTCTCTCTCCCTTTAGTAAAAACAACCTGGTAGCCCTATGAGCTACCATAGTTGCGGTAATTATCAGTTTGACCTTAGCTCATTCATATCTTTTACGAGAACTATATTTTTCAACTTTTTCAGCTCTTCGGTATTACCAATATCAATTATTGTTTTACTCTGAAGCTGCTCTTTCCAACCTTCAATATCAATATGATGGTTTTTCCCTGGTTTACCTATAAAACCAAAGTCATCGATCTTTACCAGACTGTCTAATCTCCATTTTCTTAAATCCCCCCTAAACTTGAAATTACCTTTAAACATCGATGACATGTCAATAACGTTAGAAACGTCCCAGTTGCTTATATCTCCTGTAAATTTGCTTTCAAGGAACATTTCAGACATATTTTCAACGCTGGATACATCCCACTTACTGATATCTCCGTTAAATTTGGAGTTTTTAAACATGAATCTCATATCTTTCACATTAGATACATTCCATGCTCCTATATCACCGTCAAATTCAGATGATTCGAACATTCCAATCATTGTCTTCACGTTTGAAACATCCCACGCTTCGATATCCAGAAATGAGTTTTTCGTACCTGAAAACATATGATTCATGTCAGTAACGTTTGAAACATTCCATTTACCAAGACCTGTAATTCTTCCTGCAGCCTGACAAAACATCAGGCTCATGTTTTTTACTTTTGAGACGTCCCAATTAGATAAATCTGCATCGAATTGAGAGCCATTAAAAGCTAGAGCCATATCTTCAACATTGCTGACATCCCAGCCACTAACATCTACTTTTCCCATGTATTCGTTAAATAAGAACACAGCTTTAATAGAGGTAAGTTCTGAGGTATCAATAAAGTTCAAGTCAAGAAGCTCTAAATGAGCGGCATTTGCATGAGCAGAATACACATTAACAAGATCAATAAGTTCATCACTTGAATGTACTCTTACTTTTCCTGTTAATGGTCTTCCACAGATTTTGCAAAACTTTGCATTAGAGTCTTTCTCGTCAAAACCACAGTTAGCACATACAGCCATGATTGCCTCCGCATA
>SVES01000012.1 GCA_015057305.1 Pseudobutyrivibrio ruminis
TTCTTAGAAGCATCATCACATGCGTGGAAGATTCCTTCCATGATTCCCTTAAGCTTAGAATCAACTTCCTCAAATGTCCAGTGAAGTCTCTCAGAGTTCTGTGACATCTCAAGAGCTGATGTAGCAACACCACCAGCATTTGCAGCCTTAGCTGGTCCAAAGAGAACGCCAGCTGCCTGGAATGCTGCAACAGCCTCTGGAGTAGAAGGCATGTTAGCACCCTCTGCTACAGCTGTAACGCCATTAGCGATAAGCATCTTAGCATCTTCTTCGTTAAGCTCGTTTTGTGTAGCGCAAGGAAGAGCGATATCTACCTTGTACTGCCATACACCGTGCTCGCCGTTCTTCTCATGGTACTCAGCAGAAGGTCTTGCAGCTGCGTACTCAGAAAGACGTGCTCTCTTAACCTCCTTTACTTCCTTAAGAAGCTCAAGGTCGATTCCCTCTGGATCGTAAATCCATCCTGTAGAATCAGAGCATGTAACAGGCTTAGCACCAAGCTGATATGCCTTTTCGATAGCGTAGATAGCAACGTTACCAGCACCTGAAACTGCTACTGTCTTGCCCTCAAATGACTCGCCCTTTGTAGACTTAAGCATTTCCTGTGTAAAGTAGCATACGCCGTAACCTGTTGCCTGTGTACGAGCAAGTGAACCACCGTAAGAAAGTCCCTTACCTGTAAGAACACCTGTAAACTCGTTGCGAAGTCTCTTGTACTGACCGTACATGAAACCAATCTCACGTGCGCCAACACCGATATCACCAGCTGGAACGTCAGTATCTGCACCAATGTGCTTTGCAAGCTCTGTCATAAATGACTGGCAGAAGCGCATGATTTCCATGTCTGATTTGCCCTTAGGATCAAAATCAGAACCACCCTTACCACCACCGATTGGAAGTGTTGTAAGAGAATTCTTGAAAATCTGCTCGAAACCTAAGAATTTGATAACTGATAAGTTTACTGAAGGGTGTAATCTGAGACCACCCTTGTATGGTCCGATGGCTGAATTAAACTGAACTCTGTATCCGCGGTTTACCTGAACCTTGCCCTGATCATCAACCCAAGATACTCTGAACTGGATAATACGCTCTGGCTCAACGATACGCTCGATAACGCCAAGCTCCTCAAGCTTTGGATTTGCAGCTACAACTGGCTCTAATGACTCTAGAACCTCGCCAACTGCCTGAAGGAATTCCTTCTGTTCTGCGTTTCTTGACTCTAATCCGTCGTAAACGCGCTGTAAATAACTACTTTTAAAATTCATTACAATTTATCTCCTTTCAGATTATGTAGCCCAGAAAATGCCGACTCTTGCCACCCGACACAATCTAGGAGAAATTTTACATCTTTTATCGCTTTAATGCAATAAAGTCTTGGTACTTTTTTCAAAAAATACCAAGACTTTTACTTTAATTAATTACAACGCCCTTGCGTAGGATAATATTTGCATATATAGCTGTCTCTGTAGACATTATGACACAGGTAGACTTTTCTCTGGTCTGGTCATAAAAATCCCACTTATTGATTTCTTTAAATGCACCTGCTCCTCTTTCATCATATTTGCTGACAATGGATTTATATTCATCCCATATAGGAGTTGCAACCTTGCCCACATCATTTGGTTCAAGAGCCATTAGCGTACAAGGAGGATCAACTTCTCCCTTTGCATTTGGATAAGTATCAAGAGGAAACACCTGTAGGATTGCATCCAGGATTTCTGGCACCCCATGTCCATCTAATCTTATAACAGGCTTCCCAAATGAATGACCTGGAAAGTTGCCGTCAGCAATTGTAATTTCATCTGTATGTCCCATTTCATCCAAGACCTTTAGAAGCTCAGGTGATAGCATCGTAGGAATTCCTTTTAACATATCAGCCTCTCCTAGTCGTAAAGGTTTGGAGCAATGCTCTCATCTTCCATGTTGTCTGCATTGTACCAATAACCATCTGTAGGTACATCTGAAACTGACTTACCAGCAGCAGCATCACATAATACATCGATAGTTGTAATACCCATTGCAAGTGGAGACTGTGTAACAGCACCATACATTGTTCCGCTCTTAATTGCAGACTTGATAACTGAACCAGCATCAAATCCTGCTGCAAGAATCTTGTCACCTAATACGTCAAGGTTCTCATTTGCTGTAAGGATACCTTCTGCAGCAACCTGGTTAGAACCAAACATACCAATTGTATCAGACTTGTTCATGATTGCAGCTGCCTCTGTTGCACAAAGCTCAACTGTTGTCTGTGCTGGAACTGCAACCTCGATAACGATATCAGCATCAGCCTCAGCAACTTTTTCAGCCTTTGCATCGTTAACATACTTCTCATTTCCAATTACAGCTACTGTAAAGCCATCCTTTGCAGCTAGCTCAGCAAATTTGTCAATGAAGCCAAGTCCACGGTTGATAATAGACTCTGAAGTAGCCTCCTGGTTTACCTCACCAACTCTAACCTGTCCGTTGCCGAACTGATCCTTAAGAGCTGGATAAAGATTCTCTGCAGCTGTAGCGCCTGCTGAATAGTTGTCTGTAGCAACTGTAGATACTACAGAGCCTGCAGGTGCATTAGGAATACCTGAATCGAAGCAAACTACAGGGATGCCAGCGTCAAGAGCTGTCTGTAAAGCATCAAGACATGCATCCTGGTCGCAAGCTGCAAGACCAATTCCATCTGGAGAATTATTGATAGCTGAGTTAAGCATGTTTACCTGATCAGCTATGTCTGACTCTGCGTTAGGACCTGTACAGTTAACTGTAACACCTTTAGCCTCTGCTTCCTGCTCGATACCAGTAACAGCAGCCTGCCAATATGATGACTGGTAGCTCTTTACAATGATTTCGAAGTGATAATCACTGCCTGCTGCCTCTGTGGTGTCACCTGCTGCCTCTGTTTCTGTACCAGAATCTGTTGTTGCTGCAGTGTCTGTAGATGCTGCTCCTCCACAGCCTACAAACAAGCTAGCTGCCATAGCAGCTGTTAACATTGTTGCGAGAACTCTTTTTCTCATGTGAAAACCTCCCATTTTTCCTATTTTTTTATATAAATCCCTCCCTTGGGGATTATATACACTTACTTTGCCTCACGGCGCTTCTTAATAATATCTACTAAAACTGCTGCGATTAAAACAAGACCTGTGATAATCTGCTGCCAGTTTGCTTGAAGACCTACAAATGGAAGTCCAGTCTTTAGTAAGCAGATAACAAATACACCAATAAGTGCTCCACCAATGCTTCCTGCTCCACCTGTAGCAGATACGCCACCAATTATGGCACCACCAATTGCCTCAAGCTCAAATCCGGCACCTGTGCCAGGCTGAACTGTTGCAAATACTGCTGAATAAGCAATTGATGCAAGTCCTGCAAAAAATCCCGAAATAACATAAGCCATAATGTGATAGAACTTTACATTTATTCCTGAAAGAATTGCTGCCTCTTTGTTGCTACCAATGGCAATTGTGTATCTACCAATCTTTGTATGATTGAGCACAAATGCCATGGCCGCAACTATAAGGAGAATCCAAAGAAAGCCCAGAGGATATTTTGTTCCACCAACTGAAAACTTAAATATGCTTCTAAACCAGCTTCCTGGTGTTCCAGCTGTTGGCCAAGAAATACCAAAGCTCTTAGAGCAGATACTTCCTAAACCTCTTGTTATCATGCAGGTACAAAGGGTTGCCAAAAATGGAGGCAGTTCCTTTACTGCAATTAAATATCCATTTACAAATCCAATTGCTACACCAAACAAAACGCTAACAATCATTCCAGCCCAGGTTGGCCATCCGCAGTGTACAACCAGATAACCACCAGCTAATGAATAGCAAATAAGTCCAGTTCCTATTGAAAGATCAACACCTCCTGTAATAAGTGGAAACGTTACACCGATAGACATCAAAACTATATAATATGAATAGTCAAGAATACTTAATACTGTGGTGTACTTTCTAAAATCTTCACTGGCAATGGAGAAGAATGCAAATAGAACAATTACTACCAAAAGAACTATGAACTTCTGTCCCCCAAGTCGTGCCAGGATGGATTGTTTATTTATGTCTTTATTATTCATTATTCCCCTCCATCTACTGAATATCTCTTGTTGCCAAGGTCATGATTTTTTCCTGAGATACCTCTTCAATACCAATTTCACCAGTCACCTTGCCTTCGCACATGACAATAATTCTGTCGCTCATTCTAAGTATTTCTGTCATCTCAGATGAAATCATTATGATTGATTTGCCTTCAGCAGCTAGTCGATTCATCAACTTATAGATTTCATTTTTTGCACCTACATCAATACCGCGGGTAGGTTCATCAAAAATCAATATTTCACAGTCCCTAACCAGCCATTTAGCAATTACAACCTTTTGCTGGTTACCACCTGATAAGTTAACTACAAGTTGATCGATGCTTGGAGTTTTTGTAGCAAGACTGTCTACGTATTTTTGAGTTATCTCATTCTCTTTCTTCTTATCTATAAAGATGCCTTTCATAAATCTGTCTAAAGAAGCAAGGGTTGAATTTTCCGCAATAGTCTTTCGAACTACAATTCCAAAACGTTTTCTATCTTCGGAAAGGTAACCAATACCAGCTTTAACCGCATCTTCTGGAGAGTTAATTGTTACCTTCTTTCCGTTAACGTAAATATCTCCGCTTTCCTTAGAATCTGCTCCAAATATTGCACGGGCTGTCTCTGTTCTTCCAGCTCCCATAAGTCCTGAGAAGCCAAGGATTTCTCCTTTTCTCAGTTCAAAGCTTACATCCTGAACCATTTTGCCAGCATTGAGATGTTCAACCTTAAGTACTACCGGCGCATCCTCTGGCACCATACTTTTGGTCTTTGGTTCTTCATAGATTACACGGCCAACCATCATGTTGATAATGTCATCCTTTGTGCAGTCCTTTGTGATAAGGGTTCCAACATAGCCTCCATCTCGCATGACTGTTACTCTGTCGGTAATTACCTTTATTTCATCCATTCTATGAGAGATATAAACAATACCAAGATTTTGCTCTCTCAAATCTCTGATGATTTTGAATAGCTCCTGAATCTCTGACTCTGTTAGTGCTGCAGATGGCTCATCAAAAACGATTACCTTTGCTTCATGTGAAATAGCCTTGGCGATTTCACACATCTGCTGTTTTCCAACGGTCAAATCTGACATGGTAGCTGTTGGATCAATGTCAATATTAAGTCGCTTAAAAAGTTTGGCAGCTTCCTCATTCATCCTCTTATCGTCTATCTTTACTCCCTTTTTAAACTCACGTCCTATGAAGATGTTTTGAGCAACTGTAAGATGACCAACCATGTTTAGCTCCTGGTGAACAATAACTACACCAGCATCCTGAGCTTCTCTGGCATTGTGGAATTCCACCTCCCTGCCTTCAAATTCAATGGTTCCCGAATCCTTTGTATAAATACCTGTCAGTACCTTCATCAATGTAGATTTACCAGCACCGTTCTCTCCCATCAGGGCATGCACCTCACCGCGCTGCACATCAAAATGTACGTGGTCGAGAGCATGTACACCAGGGAAAGATTTATCGATGTCGTTCATTGTGAGTATTACTTCTCCCATTTTATTCTCCCTCCTGGTTAATTCTTACGACGTCTTGCAACAACGTCGGCATAAACAGCAACAATAACAATTACACCTGTGATAATCAGCTGATAATCCTTGGTAAAGCCAAGCGCAAGGATTCCTTCCTGAAGTAGTGCTATGATAAGAACGCCTATCAAGGTACCACTTATGGATGCCAAGCCTCCAGCCATTGATGTACCACCCATTACGCAGCCAGCGATTGCTTCATTGTTATACTGATCACCATATCCAGGCTGAACTGTGGTATATGCACCAACAAAGAAGATAGCTGCTATTCCAACTAATATTCCACAAATAACATATGCCAGCATTTCCCATTTTTTAGTGTTTACACCAGAAAGTCTAACTGCCTCTCTGTTGCTTCCCAAGCAAAGGATATACCTACCGGCCTTCGTCTTATTCAAAAGACAAGCACATATGATTGCTGCAACAATTAAAATTATCAGTCCCATTGGGAAATTTCCAATCTTAACCAGCTTTCTGAACCAGCCTCCATCAGCTGCCTGTGGCCAAGAAACTGACTGGGTTTTTGTGAATACTGAAGCAACACCCTTTGCTATGTTCATACTTGCCATTGATACGATGAATGGCGGAACGGACCAATAAGCAACCAGATAGCCATTGAAAATTCCAAAGCAAAGACCTACCAATATACTGATAAGAAGCGCTAGAACCATTGGCACCTTTAGACTGGTCAGGCAATAGCCAGAAATAAGAGCTGAGCAAAACATAACTGGTCCAATGGAGAAATCAATACCTCCTGTTGCAATAACAAATGTAACCCCCAATGAAAGAAATCCTAAAAAGTAAGCATAATTTAGAGCGCTTAGTATTCTAGGAAGCCCTGCGAATTTGCCTCCTGTACTCAGACAAAATAGCAGATACATTAAAATCAAAACGCATATTAATACTATTCTGTTAAATCCAATTTTTTTGACGATTGGATTCTGCTTAATCTTCTCCAATTTTTATTCCCCCATGTCATTTAAGCTTTATTATCACTTCCGCAAACTAGAATCTTTTTCTTTACAAGCTCAGTAACATTGTGCATTCCCAAAGCTCCATATTTTTTCGGATCAAACACATCTGGATTTTCTTTGAGATAAGCCTTTAATCCAGCGCTGTAAGCAATTCTAAGTTCTGTAGCAAAATTAACCTTACTTATGCCCCTTCTTATACATTCCCTAACGGATTCATCTGGTACGCCAGATGCCCCATGAAGCACAAGTGGAATTGAAACTGCCCTGCGAATCTCTGATAACCTATCAAAATCCAACTTAGGCTCCCCCTTGTATATTCCATGAGCTGTGCCTATGGCAACTGCCAATGAACTGATTTTTGTTTCTTCAACAAACTTTACTGCATCAGCTGGATCGGTATAGCCTGGGTCATTACAAACTGTATCGTCCTCCTTGCCTCCCACCTTGCCAAGCTCTGCCTCAACAGGAACGCCGTTTGGTCTGCAGGCATCTGCAACTTTCTTTGAAAGTTCTATGTTTTCTTCAAAAGGTAGCTTACTTCCATCAATCATGATTGAGGAATAGCCAACCTTTAAGGCCTGCATTGCAAGCTCAAAACTATTTCCGTGGTCAAGGTGTAATGCAATAGGAACACTTGCTCTTTTAGCTGCAGCCTGAACATTAGCTAGGTACATATCCAGACCTGCATATTTAACTGTTGATGGCGTTGTTTGCAAAATTGCCGGTGAATGCATTTCTTCACATGCATTTATAACTGCCATAACCATTTCCATATTTTCGACATTGAAAGCTCCAATGGCATATCCACCTTTATCTGCGGCCTCCAACATCGCCTCTGTAGTGACAAATGACATTATTCAACCTCCTGCGCGAAACGTTTCGCTTTGTGTAATATTATTATCTCACAGTGAATTTCTGATACTAGGTATATTTAGAAAAAAAATATGACAAAATTCACCTTAATTTCCACCATGTATTTATTGTGCATCTGGGCAGTCTACTATAACTCCATCCTCGTCCCACAAATCGTGCCAGTCACCAGCTCCAGGCCAAAGGAATACCTGCCCCTTCACCAATCTATTATTCTTTTCTAGGGTCTTTATGGTTTCCATTTCAGCATCAGTTAATGGATCTGATAAGGTACATTCAAGATTGCTGACATAATTATGTAGTGAAAATGGAATTGGAATCTGTCCTCTTTGTATAGCCCATTTTAAAGCTATGATTGCAGGATGAACTCCGTGTGCTTCTGCAATCTTTTTCATTTCAGGAAGCTGTAAATCTGCAATATCTCCCTCCTCCATATCTCTTTCTGGTCGCATTGGCGAGCCCATTGGCATATATCCCACTGGTTGGATATCATGTGCAACCAAATAATCAAAAAGCTCCTGCTGTTGCATACATGGATGAAGCTCAATCTCACAAGCAACAGGCTTAATCTCAAACTTATCAATTACCTGTTCAAGCTTTGGTATTGTCATATTAGATATACCAATATGTCTAACTATTCCCTTCTTAACCAGGGCTTCAATCTGCCTATAGGTATCCATAAACTCTGCCACAGAAAATGGCTTTGAATCTGGATTTCGAGAGGTAACATCACAGTGTGGTGCATGATAGTTTGGGAAAGGCCAGTGAATATAAAGCAAATCAATATATTCACACTGAAGATCCGCTATGCTTTTTAGGGCACTTTTTTCAACCTCCCTATGCATGTCATTCCACACCTTTGTCATTACATAAAGGTCTTTTCTTTCACATACACCTTCATCTATTACTTTCTTTATCACTAATCCAATTTCAGCCTCATTTCCATAGCAAGCTGCACAATCAAGCATTCTATAGCCTGCCTTTATTGCACCTTCTACTGCTTCTGATACTTCATTGGCAGAAAATCTGTCTGAGCCAAAGGTACCAAGACCAATACAAGGTACCTTTTCCCCATTATTTAAGGTTACCTTTGGTACAGCATTAACATCGATTGCCATTTTTTATCCTCCCTTTACCTTTTATTGTTCGCTATCAATTAATATCTTTCCCTTTACAGTTCCTGGTGTTTTAAACATTTCAAATGCTTTAGCAATATCCTTAAGTGGAATTTTCTTGAAAATAAAAGAATCATCATACTTTAATTCACCTGTTCCAAAGTAATGAGCCGTAAGCTCCCACTCATCCCCAGGAAATGGTGCAGAATAGCTCATCCACGAACCGGTCAAATTAAACTCTTTTCTATTTAAGGCTTCCCATTCATCTACTGTAAAGCTAAGCTCTCTAGTTGGGGTTCCAATAAAGCAAACCCCTGCTTTGTTAGCAGCCAGCTTAAATGCCATCTTCATAGTAATGGTATTTCCTGCTGTCTCGTACACATAGTCAAAGCCCTTACCATTTGTAATTTCATCAACCTCATTCATAAAATCAGGCTTTCCAGAATTAACTGCATAGTCAGCCCCAAGTCTTTTTGCCAAATCAAGTCTTTCATCAAGAATGTCAAATACCGTTACTGACTTTGCCCCAAAGATTTTTGCCCACTGGGCCGTCAACATTCCAATGGTGCCACCGCCAAGAATAGCAACGTTTTTGCCCCCCTTATAATCAACTCTTCGCAAACCATGGAGAGCAACTGTGGCAGGCTCAAACAATGCCCCCTTTTCGAAGCTCACTGAATCATCAAATCTAACTGCATTTTTCTCTGGCACTGACACATATTCTGCAAAGCTTCCATATTCTCTGGAACCAATAAAGCTGTAGTGCTTGCAAAGTGAATAATTTCCCTTCTGGCAATCATCACATTTCATGCAAGGCACAAGAGGAATTCCAGCCACTCTATCACCTTTTTTTAGTGAGGTCACACCTTCTCCCACCTCATCAACTACACCTGAAAACTCATGTCCTAAAACATTAGGATAATAATGGCAGGCATCCCCATTTACTCTTGGAACATCTGATCCACAAATGCCTGTGTATTTTACCTTTACAACGACCTTCCCAGGCGCTGCCTTTGGCTTTTCAATATCCTCAAATCTAATGTCTTCTCTTGCATGTACTACTCCTGCTTTCATGTTTTCTCCCTTCTAAAATCTTTTGAATGTATCCTTTAAGTCCTCATAGAGTTTCAGGTAAAGCTCCATAGACTTTTTATAAACATCATGATTATCTTTAATTGGCTCATAATGTTTCTTTATCTTTACTGTTTCCTCCACCGCTTCCTTGTATGAGCTATACATTCCGCAGCCCACTCCTGCTAGAATAGCGGCTCCAAGTGTTGTAGCTGTATCACTGGCAGGCACATCTATTGGAAGATTTGTCACATCACTTTTAATTTGCATCCAAAGTCTTGAATTTGCCGCACCGCCCATTGCATTTAAGGAGCTTACAGTTACTCCAGTGATAGCTGCTACTCTTAAATTGTGTTCTAGGGAATATGCCACACCTTCCAGAACTGCCCTTGTCATATGGCCCTTGGTTTTGTCAAAGGAAAGACCATAAAAAACTCCCTTGGCATCAGGGTCCCAAATAGGCGACCTTTCCCCTGCCATATAAGGCAAGAATATCACGCCCTCTGCTCCAGGCTTTATTTTCTCTGCCTCAGCTGTCAAATCATCAAAGCTTTCATCCTTTCCAAATTCCTGTTTAAACCATCTAAGAGCACCTCCGCCTCCAACAGTTCCTCCCTGTAATAGCCAAGTTCCGCTTACAACATGAGGGCTTAATATCAAGGCCTTATGAGACAGTGCTTTGTTTGTGCAGATACTCATTCCTCCAGCCTGGCCACCCTGCTCCTGGGTCTGACCGTTTTTATACACTCCTGCCCCAAGCGCACCACATGCTGCGTCAAGTCCTCCTGCCACAACTGGCGTGCCCTCCTTTAGGCCAGTGATTTCTGCAGCTTTAGCCGTAACCAAGCCTACAATTTCATCACATTCATAAACAGGAGGTACAAGCTCCGTAGAAAGCCCCATTTCCTTAGCCAGGTTTTCATCATAATTAAGCCCTTTGCAATCAAAGAAATGTATTCCATAGCCCTGGGACATGTCCTGAGTCATATTTCCTGTAAGCTTATAAACTATGTAACTGTTACTTTGTAAAAATTTATAAGTCTTTGCAAAAATCTCTGGCTTATTCTCCTTAAACCAAAGCATTTTCGGAGTGGAGTAGCTTGGCAAAAAGCTGTTTCCAGCGATTTTAAATATTTCGTCCTCACCAATTTTCCTATTAATTTCTTCGCATATATCTCTTGCTCTGGTATCCATCCAAATAGGAGTATTAGCTAGCACATTTCCCTCTTTATCCACAGGAATTGCAGACCAGCTTTGTCCGTCCACACCTATTCCTACAATGGCACCTTTTTTTACATCAGCACTTGAAAGCACTGTTTTTATACCTTTTACTATGGCTTCCCACCATTCATTTGGATTTTGCTCCACCCAGCCCTTCCTTGGATAATAGACTGGATAAGCTTCATTTGCAGATGCTATTACCTTCCCCTGTTTATTGAAAACAGCAATTTTACATGCTGATGTGCCTATATCAATACCTAAAAGTAATTCATTCATACATTACTCTCCCATAGCTTATTTCAGCCTTTTAATTGAGTTTCCATGCTCAATCTTTGTTCCTAAGATGTACTCAACTGATGCTGTCTTTTCCGAACCAGCAATATGCTTAAGCACAAGCCTTGCTGCAGTTTCTCCCATTTCCTTCATAGGCTGTACCACAAGTGTCATCTGAGGCTTCAACACGTGGGCCAAAATCAAATTATCAAATCCAAGTATAGATATATCGTCTGGGCAAATATAATTTGACTCGTTAACCGCCATAACAGTACCGAGGGTGACCTCGTAATTTGTAGTTAGCACTGCTGTAGGCTTATCCTTTTGCTTCAAAAGCCTTCTCATGCTCTCATAGCCATGCTCTATACTGTGCTGCCCTGGATAAATATAGTTTTCGTTAATTTCAATACCTATATCCTCCATGGCTTCCCGATAACCCTTGTATCGCTCAATGCCTGTGTAATCTTGCTCAGAATAAATAATTCCGATTTTGGAATGTCCATAGTCACGCAAGGTATTAACTGCTGATGCCGCTGCCGCCCTATTGTCAATTCTTACGCAATCGCAATTGCTGCCTCTGATTGTTCTATCCAAAAGCACTACAGGGATTTTGGCATTTAGGGCAGACTTTAAAAAGCCGGCTTTTTTTGATTTTGGAATTACAATAATTCCATCAACCTTTTTGCTCAAAAAAAACTTGATGTTATCTGCTTCAGTTGCTTCATCATCTCTCGCATCACAGATAATCATGCTGTAGCCATTTTCCTTTAAAACATCCCCAATATACCTTAGCAACACACCGCAAAAAATACTTCCGATATCATGAACCGATACGCCCACAGTCCTAGTTTTGTTTGTCACAAGGCCTCTAGCCATCTCATTAATCTGATAATCAAGGGCCTTTATGGCTTCCTCTATTTTTTCCCGATTTTCAGGTAAAACATTCCCTCCGTTTAGATACTTAGAAATTGTAGCTAAGGACAATCCTGTTCTCTCTCTAATATCTCTTATTGTTGCTGGCAACTTTCTCCCCTCTCTAGCGCGAAACGTTTCGCCCTGAGTTTTTTTATTAGCCGAAGGCATTTAAGCCTCCGGCTATTTTTCTATCTTACTGTTTTGTAAAGTGGTCCATATGCTGCACATGCTCTGTAATCCTGTCCCTCTTTATCTGAGCCAAATGCATTCCATGCAGCAGGTCTGTAAATATCCTTATCTGGAATATTGTGAAGACTTACTGGAATTCTAAGCATTGAAGCCATTGTGATAATATCTGCTCCAATATGTCCATAAGAGATAGCTCCATGGTTTGCGCCCCAATTATTCATTAGGCTATATGCATTTTCAAATGGACTTCCCTCCTTGCCGTCACAACGTGGTGTGAACCATGTACATGGCCATGTGTAATCTGTTCTCTTCCAAAGAGTATCAGAAACCTTTTCAGGAAGCGCTACTGTCCAGCCCTCGCAAATCTGAAGCACTGGACCAAGGTTCTTAACAAGATTCAAACGAATCATTGTTGCAGGCATCTCTGCCTTTGTCTCAAATCTTGAAGACCATCCGCCGCCTCTAAAATATCCATTATCCGCTTCACACCATTCCACGGCATTCATTATCTTCTTTTGATCTTCCTCAGTAATCTCATACCAAGGCTTCATGCAAGGATTGCCATCCTTGTCTGTACATACTCCAGATGCATCCAAGCAGCAAGCTCCTGAATTAATCAGGTGAATGATTCCCTGTGCATCCTTTGCATGTCCTTCAAGCTCATAGCCGGTAACACGTTTTACAGAATCTGTATTCCAGCAGGTACGAACATCTGCAAACATCTGAGCTCTATTTGTAAGAAGATTCATAAATAACATTCCAAGACCATTTAATGCATCATTTTCTGTTGCAAGTATGAATGGTGTTCTTGGTCCGTTCCAATCAAAGGAAGTATTTAGTACAGCTTCTGGTAAATCACAGTTTGGCCAATGGTCTGTCCACTGTCTCTGTCCCTGGAAGCCTCCACAGATTGCATTGTGTCCTACAGCTTCCTCCTCTCTACCCTCTGGAAGATTAGGATTGCCCTGATATAGGTCCTCAATGATTACAGCCATCTTAGCTACAAATTCCCAATCCTTTTCCTTTTGCTCATCGCTTTTCTTTACAAAGTCAGGATTTTTATCCCAGCCTAACTTACATTCTTCCTTAATCCACTTAAGGGCCTTTTGATAATCATCCTCGTTATAAATCTTCTCATCAATTCTTCTTAGAATTTCCACTTCATCAATTGATTCAACTCTCATTCCAAGGTATTCTTCCAGGAAGTTCTGATCCATAATAGAACCGCCAATACCCATTGTCACTGAACCAATCTGTAAATAAGATTTATCTCTCATAGTAGCTGCTGCAACTGCCGCTCTACCAAATCTCAAAAGCTTTTCCTTTACATCCTCAGGAATTACTGTATCGTCAGCCTCCTGCACATCCTTGCCATAGATACCAAATGCTGGCAAGCCCTTCTGTGCATGGGTTGCAAGTACAGATGCAAGATAAACAGCACCAGGTCTTTCTGTTGCATTTAATCCCCAAACTCCCTTGATTGTCAGAGGGTTCATATCCATTGTCTCTGAACCATAGCACCAGCAAGGTGTTACAGAAAGTGTAATGGCAACCCCTTCCTTTCTAAATTTTGCCTCACATGCTGCTGACTCTGCC
The DNA here is from genome assembly GCA_015057305.1 of Pseudobutyrivibrio ruminis. GTDB lineage: Bacteria > Bacillota > Clostridia > Lachnospirales > Lachnospiraceae > Pseudobutyrivibrio > Pseudobutyrivibrio ruminis_F. The sequence continues at coordinate 13,834 of SVES01000012.1, forward strand.
ACACGTCCGATTGTTGTGTCAGCAATAACTACTTTAACAGGCTCTCCGTTTGAATATTTAATATTCTCCTCGAACAGCTTCTTGGCTGATTTAGCCATGTTCATTGTCTGTTCTTCTAGTGATTCTCTAACCTTGAGTGGTCCTCTTCTGCCGTCGATACAAGGTCTAATGCCGATTACTGGGTATTCCCCAATATATCTGTTTTTACTCATAATTTATCCTCCTATAAAAAATTGGGCGAACCGTTACGTCTAAAATGATTATATTTAATGGAATTTTCTTTAAAAAGTGTTATACTGAATAAAAATATAAAGATATTCACTTTTTGTTATTTGGGGGAATAATTAAATGCGGTATATCGATTATCAAGAACACAGGCAGCACGGAACCTTTAACTTTCCAATTGCCTACTATCACGAAAATCCACGTACGCCAAGGTACCATATGACCTACCATTGGCATCGAAGCTATGAGATTATCTATATCAAAAAAGGTAGCTTCAACATTACTCTAGACGATTCTTCTAGAACTTACTCTGAAGGAGACGTTGTCTTTGTCTCTGATGGTATGCTCCACGGCGGAGTTCCAAATGACTGCTACTATGATTGCATTGTGTTTAATTTGGAAATGCTTCTAAAGGATAACAATGCCTGTAGCAAAATGGTCAACGACATCATCAATCACAAAATCATTATTAATACCTATTTATCTGAAAACAATGAAAAAATTTTAACTATTACACAAAATCTGTGTAATGCTCTTTCTGGCAAAGCAGAAGGCTACGAATTTCAGGTTCAGGGATATCTTTATATTCTTTTTGGGGAAATAATAAAAGATGAGCTTTATACAAAAAGTGCTTTCAACAACATAACCAACGAACGTTTAAATTCCATTAAGCAGGTGCTGGCATACATATCTGACAACTATTCCAACAATATATCCTTGGATGAGTTATCACATATTGCAGGAATGAACCCAAAGTACTTCTGCCGCTATTTTAAAAGCATGACAGACCGTACACCTATTGATTATCTCAATTATTATCGCATAGAAAGCGCCTGTGAAATGCTTTCCACAAAAGATATGAATATTAGAGAAGTGGCAATTTCCTGCGGTTTTAATGATGAAAGTTATTTTATTAAGACATTTCACAAATATAAAAACATTACCCCAAAGCAATACGTAAAGAAAGAATTTTAGGAGATATTTACATGCTAAAGAAACATTTACTTAAAATTACAATAACTACTATCTGCATCTCAAGCCTTATTATAGGCTGTAGTAAGCAAAGCTCAAATCGAATTCCATTTTCTGAACTGGGCTTTTCGGTTTCCTATGAGGATATGGTGGATAAACTTGGAGAACCAGTCTCAGAAACTGAAACCTATCTTGGTGAAAGCTACGGCTACCAAAGTGACTATTTATCAATGGATGGACAAGTAAGATACACCTTTGATGAGGCCGGCAAAATTGCCAGCATTACATGGCTATATGAATCTGAGGATGGTGAGGAAATCACAGGGGTTTACAATGACATCCACAAGCAGCTGGAAAATACCTATGGAAAAACAGAAGAAGCCACTAACAATGTCACTCAGCTTTCAGACATTTGGCGTCTTGACACTGGCAACATCACATTAGTGGCTCTAGTTTCGTCAGATTATAATGGAATTATGTATACCTACCTAACACCTGAACATTCAACAGCTGCTAGTAATTAGTCAGTTTTTCAACCTTAATTTGTGGCAAAAGATTATTCATATCTTCCAGTTTAAACCAGCCAGTCTCCTCTGTCATTGCTGCCGCAGCAGAGATAGCACTGGCTTTTTTTAATGTATCAACAAAAGACAGACCTTCCGATATTCCAAGAGCAAATCCTGCAATCATAGAATCACCGCAACCTACCGTATTTACTGCATCTATTTTAGGGACAATGGCTCTATAGATTCCATCTGGGCAAACCATAACAGAACCATCTGCCCCCAGGGATACAACTACAATACTTACACCCTTTTCAAAGACCTGCTTTGCAGCTGCTATAACTGTATCAAAAAAATCAGGCGCATCCACCTTTATCTGCCTTCCTGTAAGCATAGCAATCTCGTCTATATTGGGCTTAATCATATATGGAATAGACTCCACCGCTTCAACCAAAAGCTTACCGCTAGTATCAAGAATCATCTTCTTCCCCATTGATTTGCCAATAGCAATAAGCTTTTTATATGCACTACTATCAAGCCCCTTTGGCACGCTACCTGACATAGTTACCACATCTGCAGCGGCTATAAGCTCTGTAAAATGCTTTTCAAAGCCCTCCCAATCTGCGGCTTTAATTGTTAAGCCAGGCTCCAAAAATTCAGTCTGCTTTTTCTTTGCCACATCCCATATATTTATGCAAGATCTGCTTTCTTCCTTGACTCTATAAAAGCCATCCCGTACCTTGTATTCTGACAGGCGGCTACAGATGTATTCTCCTGCAAAGCCACCTACAAAGCCCGTTGCAACTACATCAGCTCCTGCCACAGCCAATGGCTTGGATACATTTAAGCCCTTTCCACCAGGCACGTACTCACATTCCAGTACACGGTTTACTTCGCCTTCTTTAAAGTTTTCCACCACATAACGCTTGTCAATAGCAGCATTTAAAGTAACTGTCAAAATCATATTATCCACCCCTTGTTTTAAAATTGAGTTCATTATGTATCAATTGACTCAAAAAAACTACAGAAAGTGGATATAATTATATTTTTTTCCCTAATCCTTCTATTACAGAAAATATCCCTTGATACGCTCTGTAATCATGCCTGCCACTATACCAATTATGATTCCAGAAATGGTTCCGATAACAGTCAAGAATGGCATGTAATAAACAAGCTTAACAGTTTCAAGAGCAAAAATCGCAACGATAATCTGTCCTATATTATGAAATACCCCACCAAGTACACTTACACCGGTAATGGACAAAAGCTTAGTACGTTTTGCTATAACCATAACCAAAAATGACAAGCCTGCCCCTGCCAATGAATAAAGTAGCATTGCAAAATTTCCAAAGGTAAGACTAACAAGTAATACTCTAACAAATGAAAGAGCAAAGGCTTCTTTGGTGCCAAGTGTATAAAGGGCAACCATTACAACTAAATTTGCAAGTCCAACCTTTGCTCCCGGTATGCCAATATTAAGTGGTAATAGAAATTCTATATAAGAAAGCACAAAAGCAAGTGCAATTAATAATCCTAAAAAAGCAATTCCCTTAGTTTTCATAAATCCTCCACTAAGCCTAATGTGTGGCACCATCCACATCATCTTCCTCGCCGCCAACAATCTCTAAAACCACCTTGTTTGGAAGACATACGATAGTTTCCCCTGCATAATGAATATGAAAATGATTAACGCAAATCTGATCTGGGCAGCTTGCTTCTGTGACACTGGCATACCCATCTTTTATTGTAAAAATGTTATAGGAGCCGTCAGAAAGCTCTATGGTCTCAGTATAATCCTTGTTAAGTGGATATGAGCCATACTCCTCCCCATCTATCGTAACCACTACCTTTGCTGCACTTCCTGTGGCACTCCTTTGATGAAACCACATAAATACAACACTTACACAGGTTATAACCAAAATTGTAATAATTAAAATTATATCATTTCGTTTCATATCTATTTCGCAATACTTTCCTCAAAATGGTCAGAATATACCTTAGTTCCATCGTGATATACCCACATAGCTTCCACATCCTCTAAGTTATTAACCAATTCCATGCCTTCCTCAAGGGACATGTTATAAAGTGCCGTTGAAAGGGCATCAGCTGTACCTGAATCATTTGTAATCACCGATACAGCAGCAAATTCCTCCGATGGAAATAAAGTATCTGGATTTATAATATGACAGTAAAGCTTTCCATCCACATAATAATATCTCTGATAATCTCCAGAAGATACTACACACTGACCATCTGTAATATCTACCTTTTCAATATATTCCTCATCACTATCAAGGTCAGGATTTTGTATAGCTATCCTAAAGCTGGTTCCATCTATACGCGTGCCAAGCCCAGAAATATTACCGCCTAAGCTAAGTAGAATATTATCCATGCCCTGAGCCTTTGCGTATTCCATAACCTTTTGAACAGCATATCCCTTAGCTGTGCTTCCCACATCCAAAGACATTTCAGGGTCTTTAAGGTAAACAGTACATGCTTCTTCATCGATAATCATATTATCAATATTTATGTGATTTGCTGCAGCCTTTAGCTCATCAATATCAGGTAACGTAGCCCTCTCAGGATTGTTTGTGCCGTACTCTCGATAATCGTGCCAAATGGAAAGCACAGCCCCCATAGCAATGTTAGTCTTGCCATCGGTAAGCTCATACATATCCTTACTAAATTTAAGTAAATCAATAATTTCCTGATCCACCTTTACAGGCTCCTTGCCTGCATTGTCATTTATAGTCTTGATGTTATTAACACCCTCATAATCATTATAAATGTCATACAAATTATTATAAAAGACCAGGCGCTCTTTGATTAATGCCGCCTGCTCTGAAAATTCATCCTCAGTATATGCATACCCTACAATCTCTGTACGAGTATCAAAAATATCCAAAAAAGTAGCTGTATATTTTGTTTTTTCAGCTGAAGCACCAGTTTTGCTTGAGCCTGCAAGTATACCAGCTTGAACTGCCAAAATAAATACAATTAATAAAACTATCAGCATCACAGATGCTGTCTTAAACTTATTCATAATAACACCATAAAAACGTGATTTCTTGATTATCTGATGAAAATCAAAACCTAAAAATTAGGGAGTGTGCAACTGCACACTCCCTGTTGCTATTTCATTTTAGAATAATTATTTTGCGCTTGCAACAGCCTTAGCAATTACATTATTAAAGTCTGTAATGTGAATTGAAACTGAAGCAGCAAGGTCTGCATCTGCTGCACGGCCTTCCTCTACAGCTGTTCCTTCAACTTCCTCAAGAGTCTTTCCAACTGTATACTCAGCATAAGCTGCTGCCTGCTCATTCCACTCCTTGCCGATAGCTGAAGCTGCCTTCATTCCGTAAGCATCTCCAAGCTCGTCCTTGCTTGGTACATCAGCGCTTGTATCAGCTGTGATTACACCATTTGCATCAAATGTAATCTTTGCCTGAACTGCATCAATTAATGAGCTTGTGATTACGCCATCACCATTAACTGTAAGAACAGAAATAGTTGTGTAAGCCTCTGCTGTACCCTCTGCATCAGCTGAAGCATCTACAGAGTTAGCAATATTTGTAGATAAACCAAGTCCAAGCTTATCACCTGCTTGTGCTCCACCAGCTACGGCATTGTTCATAGCCTCAAGAACTGCAGCCTGGAAGCCTGTAACATGAATTGAAACAGATGCAACTAAATCTTCATCTGTAGCAAGTCCCTGCTCAATAGCCATTCCGCTGATTTCATCTGCTGTCTTACCAACTGTCCAAGCAGCGAAGGCATCAGCCTGCTCATACCATTCTTTTCCAATGGCAGAAGCCTTCTTCATACCATAATCATCACCAAGCTCTCTCTTAGAAGCATACTCTGCATTAAGGTCTGAAGTAATCTTACCATCAGCACTTACGCCAATTTTTGTCTGTGCAATATCAATTACACACTCTACTACTGCACCATTAGAATCAACTGTTACAGCTGCGATTGTAGCATCACACTGAGCTGTACCATCAGCATCTGCTGTAGCATCTGCTGAATCTGCGATTGACACACTAGTACCAATTCCTGTGAGAAGCTCTCCTTCTGCTGCAACTGGAGCATTTGTAGCCGCTGCCTGCTCAGTTTGCTCTGCTACCTGCTCGGTAGTCTGTTCTGCTGTCTCATTTGCTGCATCATTAGAACCACAGCCAACAAATGCTGTCGCTACAAAAGAAGCAGCGCACATTAATGCAACTAATTTCTTTTTCATCTTTTTCCCTTTCTTTCTTTGATGAATGTTACTTTATATCCATAGCATAATTGCTACAAATATCATCCTTTGAGACCTACATAAGCCTTATTTAGAAGTCCCTGTAAGATAGCTTTTGATTCGCCGCTTATACCGATTTCATCCATAATGGCCAATGCCTTTTTGTAGTAGTTCTCAGCAGTTTTATGGGTGTAAAGTACTCCCTGATTTTTTTCTACAGCCTTAAAAACTTCCTCTTTGGTAAGCAAATTCTTTTCTGCCTTTTCAATCAGCTCAGGCTGCTTTTCAAAGGTGTGAATTAAAGGTAGAGTTACCACCCCATTTTCAAAATCAGATTGTACAGGCTTAAGAGCCGACTCCTCAGAATTTTCGTAATCGATACAATCGTCCGTCAGCTGAAAAATGATTCCTGTGTATCTGCCTAGCTTGCGATATAGTTTTTGAGTTTTTCTATCAGCATTTGCAACAAGGGCTCCTACATGATAGGAAGCCTCAAACAAAGCTGCCGTTTTTCCATCAATAATGCTCAGATATCGGAAAGCCTTCAATCTAAAATTTCTGTTGTTGAGATTCTGTCTAAGCTCTCCTAAGGCAATGCTTTGCACATACTTAGAAAAATCGAATTGACCATATCTTTCCTCGCCTGCCACCTCAGATATTTCTCTAATAGCTGAGGCCAACAGGAAGTCACCGCATATAACAGCAATTCGCTTACCAGCCTTCTTTTGAAGAGTAATCTGCCCTCGCCTTGTATCTGCATCATCCATGATGTCGTCATGAACTAATGTAGCCAAATGAAGCACCTCAACTGCCGAGGCAAATTTAACTGCATCGATTGGCACATTTCCCTCACTGTCCATTGAGCAGGCCAACACTGCTTTGGCTCTCATCATTTTTCCAGTGGTCTCACTAAGATATGAAACATATCCGCTTATCAAACTAGGACCAGATGTTATAATCTTTGAAGTTTCTTTTTCTACCTGTTTAAACGCAGTCTCAAAATCTAACCTGCTATTAATCATTGTATAAATACCACTTTCTCGCCCACTTGACGTTTTGCCACTTCTTCTTCAAGAATGGCATCAAATAGTAATCGATTCCAAGTGTGTATCCGCCACCGAAAAGTAAAGCAATTCCAGCAAAAATCATCCAGAACGTATTCAAATATAAACCTGTAGTTGTTACAAACATTGCCTGAAGCACAAGTGATACTCCAGCTGAAAGGAAAGTGAAGCAACCACCCATTAAGCCTAAACCAATCAGTATCTGTAGAATAACAATTACAATCTGCATAAACATTTGCATGCCATCACTAGCCAAAACTACATTAGTAACAAACCAATCCACAAATGGAACCTGAAGCTTAAATGCAATATCAGATACTGTTGATTCTGCTAAATCCACTCCTGAAACAAGAATTGTCTCAAACAGCTTGAAATTCCAATCAAATATAACTGTACCTGTAGAAACTACTGCATCTGCTGCCCCTGATACTGCTGTAGAGGCTGAGGCTACTGCGTCTGCTGCACCTGCCGCTTCTGTAGAGGCTGAGGCTACTGCATCTACCGCAGCCGGGTCAATGCGACCAAGCAATGTATCAAACCAAGTGTTAGCTCCTCCAAAGAAGCCTGAAAGCATTGGTTTTTCCAGCCATCCTTCAACAATCTTCATGACCCCCTCGTACACCCATACGGCACCAAGCCATAATCTAAGAGGTACTAGCATAAAGCTTGGAGTTCTATTTGAGAAGTGACCTCCAAGGAAGCTTCTTCTATTTCTAATGGTAAAGAATTCATGCTTTAAGTAAGAGAATACCTTTGTCCAGCCCATTACCTGTATAAAATAAATGATATTGATGAAATGCTTTGCAAACATAGCAAAAAATGATGCAAAGTTTATCTGGTGCTTTGCCATTCCGCCTCGTGCAACACCATATCTTCCACCTACACAAACCATTACTCCGTGGAACTTAGGATTGTATGCTTCAAGCTCACCTGATTTAGTAATTGTAGCCACAATATTTTTAGCCACAGTAGCAGCTGAATGTTCTGCATTTTCAACCATCTGAGGTACCGGACGCTCCTCACCTGGTGCTGTATAAAGCATATTGTCACCGATTACATATACATTTTCATGGTCCACACAGCGAAGATTCTCATCTACCTGGAGGCGACCTCTACCACCACTTGTAACCTCCTTAGCAATTTCAGAAGTAATATCAGAGCTTTCAATACCTGCTGTCCAAATTACTGTTCCAGCAACATGCTCTGTGATTTCCTCACCCTTTTTAAGCTTGATGAAGTTCTTTCCCACACCAACTACTGAGGTGCTCATAACCACATCTACGCCCATTTTCTTAAGGCGTCTGTCTACTTTATTTGAAAGCTTCTCTGGTAAAATTGGAACTGGTCGTGATAAGCCATCAACATCAACTATTGTTACTTCCTCTTGCTTAATGTTGAATCTCTTACAAAGAATAGGTGTGTACTCAGCCAACTCACCTACCATCTCAACACCAGTAAAGCCTGCGCCAACTACGTAGAAGCTGAGAAGTTCTTTTCTCTTTGCAGCATCTGTTTCATCTGCCGCCATTCTAAAGCAATTGTGTATTCTATCACGTAGCCTTACAGCGTCATCATATGACCAAAGAGTGTAGCTATACTCTTTAGCACCCTCAACTCCAAAGTAAGTTGGCTTTGAACCAGCTGCTACAACCAGGTAGTCGTATTCATACTGTCCATTTTTGCCCTCTACCCTATTGCCGGCAAAATCCACCTTAGTTACTGTATCAAGCACCACATTTACCTTTCGACCAGCGAAAATCTGATCAAGGTTCATCTTTACACTTTCTTCCCCTACACGGCATGCTGCAACCTCATGTAGCTCAGTAAGCATTGTATGATATGGATGCTTGTCAATCAGAGTAATCTCTGTTTCATTAGCTAATTTCTTCTTGCGAAGCTTTTTTTCCAATTTCTTTGTAGCAAGTACACCTGCGTAGCCTGCTCCAATTACGACTATTCTCCTCATATCATTCCCTTTCCTTAAATTAAAGCCTCAATTGTGCCCAAGTATATTTTACTCAATCTATACGTGAGCTTTTTTAGGATAACATAAATGGTTGCGCATTACAAGATTTTATGTTATTTATTTAACAGCAACTTTATTTTGCGCTATTAATTTAGCGAAGAATACTAAGAATTAATATAAAATTCTTTTGTAATTTTTTTCTAAAGGAGATATATATGATTAAGAATTTTTTGAAATTTGTGGAGATTCAGACAAAAATCACCAGCTTCTTTGCATTTATAAATACACTTGCTTTCATCATCTATACAAAGCAACCTATTAATGTACCTTTAATGATAATCTTCTTTTTATCCATGTTCATTTTTGATTTAACCACTACTGGCATTAATAATTATATAGATAGTAGGGATTATCCACAGATGCTTCCAATTCCTAGAAAAGTAGCATTTATCTGCATTATGACTATGCTTTCTATCAGTACTGTATTGGGATTATATCTTGCTTATAAAACAGGCATTGTTGTTTTACTTCTTGGAGCTTTTTGCTTTATGCTTGGCATTTTTTATACCTTTGGTCCAATCCCTATTTCTAGAATTCCTCTTGGTGAATTGTTTTCAGGCATAGCCTATGGAATGTTTATTCCATTTTTGATGCTCTATATAAACAATCCTAGCTATTACCTCACCTTTACATTGTCACTAAAAACTATTTCTTTATCTCTTGAGGTTGTACCATTTATAAGCTATTTACTTTTTTCTCTTGTAATGACATTTACTACTTCAAATATCATGCTTGCCAACAATACATGTGACCTTGAAAGAGACGAAGCTGTAAACAGGCTTACGCTGGTCCATTATATTGGTCGCCCTGCAGCTGTTAAACTTTTTTCCTTGCTTTATTACGGCTGCTATGTTTCTGTTGCCCTTATGATACTTACTAATATTTTAAATCCCGGTGGACTTATTTTTATGTTGTCAATAATTCCTGTGTCAAAAAATATTAGCTCATTTAAAAAAGAGCAGATAAAAGAAAAAACTTTTATCTGCTCAATCAAAAACTATGTAATTATAAATAGCGCCTATTTTATTGCTATTCTATTTGCAACCTTGATGAACAAAGCACTATTCTGCTAGCTCACCCTCGGTAAATCTGCTAACCTCCTCCTGAAGTCTTTCTGAAATCTCTCTATTATTTTCAGAATCATCATGGATAGTAGTAATGGATTCAAGGATTCCAGTAGTACTTTCAGTAGCATCTGAAACACCCTGTGTACAATCATTTATAACCCTTGAAATATGATCAATTTCTGAAGTCATATCGTTGATTGTCTGGTTAAGAATTATTGTATTATCATTTACACTATCAAGTACTGCGTTCATATCTTCTGCATCCTGATAGTACTGCTTTGCAACTTCCTCAAAATCATCATAATCCTGAAGAACTGTATCGCTAACGTATGTAAGCATTTCGTTAGAATTATCTGCAAGCTGCTCAACAGCTGAAATAACCTGATTACTAATTTCCTGAATAGAATTAGCTGTATCTCTACTATGCTCTGCAAGCTGTCTAATTTCATCAGCAACTACGGCAAAGCCCTTTCCTGCTTCTCCTGCTCTTGCAGCTTCGATAGAAGCATTTAATGCCAAAAGATTTGTCTGTGAAGCAATTGAAAGAATATCCTCTGTAAGTGTCTGAATCTGATCTACCTTCTTACTTTCCTCTATAGAGTTCTCCAAGGTATCTCTAATTGTAGATACCATTTGGTTTGTAGAAGCTTTCTTCTTTTCAGTCTTTTCCCTAATAACTGTTGCATGCTCTTTAATATTGCCTACGTTTGCTGTTCCCTCTGAAACCTGAGAAGAAACCTGTGATACAGCATTATTTACATCTCCTGCTTCCTCATTAAGGGATAATAGTGTATTATTTGCTGTCTCCATACTAGCTGTAAGTTCTTCCATAACAGCAGATACATTACTTACATCATCCTTTGATGCATTTACAATACCTACTGTGTTTTCAACAGATGTGTAGATGTTTCCTGACTCACTTTTAATTGTGCGTATAATCTCTTCAAGTGTTTCAAGGAAATTATTAATACCTGAAACCAATATTCCAACTTCGTCCACAGACTTATTGTGAATTCGCTTAGACAAATTAGCATTTCCTGCATTCATATCCTTAAGAATCAAATCCAATTCTTTTGCAGAGCTTACAAGTGGTGATACTGACTTAATAACTATCACAACAGCGGCTACTGAAGCTAATACCAAAAGTGTTAATCCTATGATAATTGCCTTTTGAACTTCCTTTTCAGCCTTTAAAAGCTTAGCATCATTTTTCTCTATAAGAGTCTGTAGCTGTTCTGACATAAGCTTTACATTATCTTCATAGCCAAGAATTAATTCGTGGGCAGAAGCGAAATATAAATTATTTGCACCTACGAAATCTCCATCGTAGAACATTTGCTCCATCTGCTTGTACAAATCTATAAAGCCTAAGCCTGATGTGCTAAGAATTTCATACTCAGCATTAAAATCTGGGTCATTAACTTTTTCAACCTGTTTACCTAAATCTACTATAGCATCATTCAATGCTGTGTATTCATCTTCTCCAGGTGCAATCATGGTCTCTGCTGTCTCTGGATCAGCCATTGCTCCCATGTAATTCATTGACTGCACAAGGAAAAATCTTTTAACAAGGTTTTGCATATTTGTATTAGCATTACCAAAGTCTCTTTCAATATACATATATGTATTTGACATGGTATCTGCTGCAGATACAGCAGCTCTAAAATTTAGTCCAATTATAGAAACTCCTATAATCATTACTAAATCTAAGATGCAAATACATGCTAGTATTTTAGCTCTCATACTTCTTCTCATTGGCTTTCTCCTTTATAAATAACTCATTCAATTGCGCACAAGTTTATTACGTGCTATACGAAAAATATATCATGCAAAAAGCGTTACATCAATAATGTAACGCTATTTTTTTTAGTAAATATATGAATTTTTCGTGTTTTTCTATGTTTTGTTATACAAAGTAACTGTTTTAAACGTTAATCTCAGCCTTTACACCAAGAATATCTTTGTTTGCCTCAAGGATTGGGTTAATAACATCACGCAAGTATATCTCAACCTGACGTGGGCTACGTCCAACATAACGGCTAGGCTCCATTGTAGCTTCAAGCTCTTCAAGCCCCATTGGGAACTCATCATCTGCAGCTATAAGCTCAAGAAGGTTATTCTCCTTACCTTCTACCTTAACGTTCTTTCCTGCTTCCATAGAAAGTGTACGAATCTTTTCATGTAATTCTTGCCTGTTGCCGCCAAGCTTAACAGCATCCATCATGATATTCTCTGTTGCCATAAATGGAAGCTCAGACATAAGACGCTTTGTGATAACCTTATCGTAAACAACAAGGCCATCTACTACATTAAGGCAAAGGTCAAGGACGCCATCTGTTGCAAGGAAGCCCTCTGCAATAGAAAGTCGCTTATTAGCAGAATCGTCAAGTGTACGCTCGAACCACTGTGTAGCTGATGTAATAGCTGGATTAAGGGCATCAATCATTACGTATCTTGATAACGATGCAATACGCTCTGATCTCATTGGATTGCGCTTGTAAGCCATAGCTGATGAACCAATCTGGCTCTTTTCAAATGGCTCCTCAACCTCCTTAAGATGCTGTAACAATCGAATATCATTTGACATCTTGTGAGCACTTGCAGCAATGCCTGCAAGGATATTACATACTCTAGTATCTACCTTTCTAGAATATGTCTGACCACTAACAGGATAGCAAGCCTTAAATCCCATCTTTTCAGCAATCATTGGGTCAATCTTGTCGATTGTGTCATTATCTCCATTGAAAAGCTCAAGGAAGCTAGCCTGTGTACCTGTTGTACCCTTAGAACCAAGTAACTTAAGTGTTGAAAGGACATAATCAAGGTCCTCAAGATCCATTACAAACTCATTAAGCCAAAGTGTTGCACGCTTACCAACTGTAGTAGGCTGTGCTGGCTGAAAATGTGTAAATGCAAGTGTTGGCTGATTCTTATACTTATCTGCAAAGCCTGCAAGCTCTGCAATAACATTTACAAGCTTCTTTCTGATAAGAAGAAGTGCGTCACGCATGATAATAATATCTGTGTTATCTCCAACATAGCAGCTAGTTGCACCAAGATGAATAATACCAGCAGCCTTAGGACACTGCTTACCATAAGCATATACATGGCTCATTACATCATGTCTTACTTCTTTTTCACGTGCCTTTGCGACATCATAATTAATGTCCTCAATATGCTCCTTCATCTCATCAATCATATCCTGAGTGATGACAGGCTTTCCATCCTGTGAAAGACCTAATTCCATCTCTGTTTCTGCAAGGGCAATCCAAAGTCGTCTCCATGTAGAAAACTTCTTGTCCTGTGAGAAGATGTACTGCATCTCCTTGCTTGCATATCTCTCTGAAAGTGGGCTTGTGTATCTATCTGTACTCATATTCTCTCCTTACTATTGGTTTTCTCAACCGCCATCCGTTACGCTTACAAGCCTGAAAATACTCCGCTCGACAACACGTCTCGCTTGAGTACTTTTCAGAGCTTGATTGCTACGGATGGCTATTTACAGTTACGCCATAATAACCTAGGCAAGCGCGAGTAGGGAGGCACCATGCCGAGCCTGGGAGGACCTACGCCGGCGGGAAATGGCTTATATTTTCTGAGTGAAACGAAAGAAAATATATGCCTAGTAAGCGAAGCTTACATATCCGTAAGGAGGACCCAGGCGAAGGTATGGCGGGTGCCCTACGGGAGCATGCAAACCTACGGTGGCGTAACAAATTAGCGGACTTCCATTCATAGTTACTTCTCGTACTCTCCGCGGATGTCCCCCGTTGGTGGTTCCATTGGATAGGCGCCATCGAAGCAGCCGTGGCAGATTTCAAGGTCGTCAACCATTTGTGGGAGACGATTTAAATCTAGATAAGCCAGCGAATCGGCTCCGATGATGTCGCGAATTTCATCTACGGAATGATTGTAGGCAATAAGCTGTTCACGGCAAGGTACATCTGTACCGAAATAGCATGGCCATAAGAATGGTGGCGATGATATACGCACGTGTACCTCGGTGGCACCGGCGTCACGTAGCATCTTTACGATACGATCAGATGTGGTACCACGAACTATGGAATCATCGATCATGATTATTCGCTTTCCCTTAACGACCTCACGTAGTGCGTTAAGCTTTACCTGTACCGATGATTGGCGGCTGGCCTGCTTAGGCTTAATGAAGGTTCGACCTACATAGCTGTTTTTAACGAATGCAGTGCCATAAGGAATGCCTGATTCTAAGGAATATCCCTGGGCAGCAGCATTTCCTGATTCTGGTACACCAACTACCAAATCTGCATCTACTGGGGAATCCTGTGCCAGAAAACGTCCTGCATTAATGCGAGATTCGTATACTGATTTTCCATCAATAATACTGTCGGTTCTAGCAAAATAAATATATTCAAATATACAACGACCATGCTTACTTTTATCAATGCATCGACTTTTATCTGATTTAATTCCAAACTCCGGAGAAATGGTAATCATTTCTCCTGGCTCAACATCCCTGATAAATTCCGCACCAATAGTGTCAAGGGCACAGGTTTCTGATGCAACCACATAAGCATTATCTCTCTTTCCAATGCAAAGTGGTCTGAAGCCCTGAGGATCACGGACTGCTATAAGCTTTCTTGGACTCATAACAACAAGTGAATAAGCGCCCTTTATCTTATCACAGGCCTTTGCAACAGCTTCTTCAACTGTAGCACTGTTTAGTCTTTCCCTGGCAATCAAGTATGCAATAGTTTCAGAATCTATGGTTGTCTGGAAAATTGCTCCTGTCCTAGAAAGCTCATCACGAAGTTCTTCAGCGTTGATAAGATTTCCATTGTGGGCCATACCAAGAATTCCCTTTATGTAGGAAATAACAAGGGGCTGTGCATTCTCTCTGGTGGAAGAACCAGCCGTTGAGTATCTTGTATGACCAACACCAATATCACCATGCATGCTTTCCAATATTTCTTCATTAAAGACTTCATTTACAAGTCCCATATCTTTATGTAAGACATGGTTGCGCTTAGGTCCATTTGTATCAGATACAGCAATACCACAGCTTTCCTGACCTCTGTGCTGCAAAGCAAAAAGCCCATAATAAATAGAGGAGGCAACATCTCCACCGTCAAAATCATACATGGCAAAGACGCCGCACTCCTCGTGCAAATCGTCCCATGGCATGTCCTTGTGTCTAAAATCTGTCATAAAATCTCCTAATACATACCGCCAAATAAAACAAGAATTTTTCACTATACTCTCAAAATTCTTGTTTTATTTAGCTCACTATATTTACCAAAATGCTTTACACTTCGAGTGCTTTACCAGTAAGTAGCTTGTAGGCTTCCAAATATTTATCGATAGTCTTGTCGATAACATCCTGTGGAAGGAGATAATCTGAATCTGGATTAGCCTTTAGCCAATCACGTACAAACTGCTTGTCAAAAGAAGGCTGACCATGACCTGGCTCATAGCCCTCTAGTGGCCAGAAGCGTGAGCTATCAGGTGTAAGCATTTCGTCTGCAAGAACAATATTACCGTTCTCATCTAAACCAAACTCAAACTTTGTATCAGCGATGATAATTCCCTTTGTAAGAGCATAGTCAGCGCACTTTTTGTAAAGAGCGATTGTGTTATCACGAAGAGCCTTAGCGTACTCTTCTCCGTGACCAGGAAATTCCTTTTCAAGAACCTCTATGGAACGTTCATAAGAGATATTTTCATCATGATCACCAATTTCTGCTTTAGTAGAAGGAGTGTAAATAGGCTCAGGTAATTTATCAGATTCCTGTAAGCCTTCTGGTAGCTTAATGCCACAAACAGTACCGTTCTCTTTGTAGCTAGCCCAGCCAGAGCCTGTGATGTAACCTCTAACGATGCACTCAATTGGAAGCATTGTAAGCTTCTTGCACATCATTGCCTTACCCTTGTATTCATCATTTCTGAAAAACTCAGGCATGTCATTTACATCAGTTGAAAGCATGTGATTTGGAACGATGTCACTGGTTAAATCAAACCAGAACTTTGACATCTGGGTAAGCACTGCACCCTTATTTACTATCTTGTTCTTAAGAATAACATCGAATGCAGATATACGATCTGTTGCCACCATGATAATGCTATTTCCATTATCGTATACTTCTCTTACTTTTCCTTCTTTAATTGGTTTCATAATCAAATCCTCTCTTACATTTATTCTATTTTTATAATTAATTTGTTCTTTTTGAACAAATAACTATTTCCTAACTAAGAGTGACTTACCTGTCATCTCCTTTGGCTGCTCAAGACCCATGATCTCGATAAGTGTAGGAGCGATATCACAAAGAGCACCGCCCTCGCGGAGTGTATAGTCACTGTCGTAGTTAACTAAGATAAATGGAACAGGATTTGTTGTGTGAGCTGTGTGTGGCTCTCCTGTCTCATAATCAATCATCTTCTCAGCATTACCGTGGTCAGCACAGATGAATAATGCTCCATCCTTTTCTTTGATTGCTTCTACGGCATCTCCTACAAGTGAGTCAACACGCTCTACAGCCTTAACAGCTGCCTCTATAACGCCCGTATGACCAACCATGTCTGGGTTAGCAAAGTTGATAACAATAACATCATACTTGTCAGACTTAATAGCATCTACAAGCTTTGCTCCAACCTCTGGCGCCGACATTTCTGGCTTAAGGTCATATGTAGCTACATCCTTTGGTGAATTAACAAGGATTCTTTCCTCATCCTTATTAGGCTCTTCAACACCACCGTTGAAGAAGAATGTAACGTGTGCGTATTTTTCTGTCTCAGCAAGTCTTAACTGCTTCTTTCCATTGTTAGCTAAGAACTCACCGAATGTATTTGTAATGCTTTCTTTTTCGAAAGCGATGTGCTTGTTAGGGATTGTCTCATCATAATCCTTGAAGCAAGCATAATATAAATCAAGGAACTCTCTGTCAAAGCCTGTAAACTTGTCATCGCAGAAAGCTCTGGTAATTTCACGTGCACGGTCTGGACGGAAATTGAAGAATACAACTGAATCACCATTCTTAACAAGTGAAAGTGGATTTCCTGCTGCATCTGTAATAACTGTTGGAAGAACGAACTCATCGGTTACGCCCTCGTCGTAACTAGCCTGCATTGCATCAGGAACTGATGTTGCAAGAACGCCCTCGCCCTTAACAAGAGAATTGTAAGCCTTCTCAACACGGTCCCAGTTATTATCACGATCCATTGCGTAATAACGACCAGATATAGAGGCAATTGCACCAACTCCGATTTCATCCATCTTTGACTGAAGCTGTGCTAAGAAATCCTTACCAGATGCTGGTGGAGTATCACGACCATCAAGGAATGCATGTACATAAACATTTGTAAGACCATTCTTCTTGCACATTTCAAGTAAGCCATAAAGATGCTCAATGTGGCTATGAACACCACCATCCGAAAGAAGACCCCAAAGATGAATATCTCCGCCATTCTTTTTAGCATTTTCGATAGCTTCAAGTAAAACCTTGTTTTCAAAGAACTCGCCATCGTTGATAGCCTTTGTTATACGTGTTAAATCCTGGTAGATGATACGGCCTGCACCGATATTCATGTGACCTACCTCTGAGTTACCCATCTGTCCATCAGGAAGACCAACAAACATACCTGAAGCCTGTCCTGCCACATAAGGGCACTCAGCCATCAGCTTGTCCATAATAGGTGTATTTGCCATTGCAATGGCATTTCCCTTTGGATTGTCATTAAGACCATATCCATCAAGAACCATAAGTACTACAGGTTTCTTACTCATAGAATTTCCTCCTTATTATCTAGCCTGGCTAGAAAAACTATTTATTTTTTACTAATGTGTCCCGTCTCATCCATAATCGCTGATAGCGACATGCTATTGAGACTATTTATAATACTACTATAAGAAGTATCATCAGACTTAAGCATTGATGTAACACCTGCATTGAATCTACAAGGAATGAAATAGGATTCTATTTTTCCCTCTTTAGTGATTCTTAGCTGAGCTAAGCCAGTATCATATGACGCTGGCATATTTCCTGTTGTGGAAAACCAGTAATTTCCCAAACTGTAATAAATTGGGACCTCATCCATATATTCAACAGTCTGTAAACAGTGTGTATGTCCACCAATAATTGCATCTGCCCCAGCTTCCACAAAGGATTTGGCTAAGGCAACCTGGTCTGCACCATAATTTGCATTTCCTTCAGTGCCCCAATGGACAAAAACTATAACATAATCTGCATTAGCATTAGCCTGAGCTATTGTATTACAGAAAAGCTCTGGATGTAAGCACTTCATAACACCAGGAGAATCTGCTGTGGCTTCCTTTGTATAATTGAGTGTGCGCTCAATCTGAGTGGCTGCCACTATGGCAATCTTTCTGCCTCCAACAATGAAATAAACTGGCTTGCCAGCCTCATCTATATTTACTCCTGCGCCTGCATAAGGCATTGCTGCGTTATTTAGAGTATCTAGTGTATCTAAAAAACCAGTCTCACCGTAATCATAAACATGATTATTAGCAATTCCAACTATATCTGTCCCCAGCTGCTCCATCAAAGAAACTCTTCCAGGGTCAGCTCTAAATGTATATGCCTTTCCCTCCAAGGCTGTGCCTCTGTTGGTATAGGCAAATTCATTATTTATCATCAAAATATCGGCCGATTGCATTTCTTGTAATAATTCTGGTGAAAAACAATCATTGATGCCATTTATTTGCTGATCCATAAAACTTGTGGTGGCAATTCCCTCTGCAAAAGAAACATCTCCTGTAAAATCTAAAACAATGTCACCATCTGTTTTTTTATCTATAACATAGGTTTTATCATAAATGTAGCTTTGAATTCCTGTCATCTGACAGTATTCATACCAAAGTACATGGATGCTTTTACCAGTAAGCTGGTACCAAATCTCTGGTGTCTCAAAATTGGCATAAGCAGCTATCTCTTCTATCACATCATCACCATACTGTGATGTGACCATCGATAGAAAAGATTCATCTATTGGATGTCCTCCAATAAACTGGCTTGTGCTGTTATTAAGTATTGTGTCCCAAGCATCAGTCAAATCAACAATTTCGATTAACTGTGGCTCGTTTGCCTCGAGATTCACTGAATCTACCTGTGTAGTAATTCTGCCGCATCCTGCTAGTAATGATAGACATACGCAAACTCCCGCGAAATAGAATTTACATTTCCTCATTAATCTGTGCCCTTACTCGGACAACAGCTTCTGTAGCTCCTTCATAACCCGAATCAGCAGCCATTTCGTAGTACGACAAAGCTGTTTCCAAATTCCTCTCAACCCCGTATCCGTTTTCATAAAGAAAACCTAGATTAACCTGTGCAATTGCATATCCCTGCAACGCAGCAAGCTTTTGATAATATACAGCGGACGCAAAGTCCACTTCTACGCCATAGCCATTATAATACATATAGCCAAGCTGATTAAGAGCAGGTGCAAAATCTGAATCTGCCGCAAGCAAATAATATTCTATAGCCTGCTCATAATTTCTATCAACGCCTAGACCCTTTTCATATATTTGGCCTAGGTAATAGCTAGCTTTTGCATAGCCATTGTCAGATGCTACTTTGAAATATTCTATTGCCTTTGTAGTATCTGCTTCTACGCCCTCGCCCTTCATATATAGAAGTGCAATAGCTGTATTAGAAAGATTTTTGGCATATTGGTCAGCCAAATCTGTGCTATCAGACTTTGTGACCCTAGAATAATAATCAAATGCCTTTTTATAATCCATAGCCACTCCTATGCCATTTTCATAGGAATAAGCTAAATAGTAAGCACCATCTAAATCTCCAGCAATCTGAGCTTTATAAAATAAATCATAAATCTCTTTTTCTTCCTCTGGAATTACGCTTTCATCATCTGCTGAAACTTCTGAATCATCCTGGGAATCATCAGCATCTAAAGAATCAGCTAAATCATCAGTGTTTTCTTCATCATTTTTATCCAGCTGGGCTAGAAGGACTCTGGCCTTGCCTACATAAGCATTAGTGGAGCCGCCTTCAATCGCAGCATCAAAAAGCTCCATAGCCTTTTCATAGTCCTGATCAACACCAGCGCCTGTCAGGTAAAAATATCCCAAGGCACAAGTACCATCAACATTACCAGAATCAGAAGCCATCTGGTACCACGATATGGCCTCAGTGAAATCCTGCTTGACTTCATCTGTGCCATATTCTAGCATTCGCCCTAGCATTACCTGTGCATCAGTATCGCCCTCGTAGGCTAAAACCTCCAGTTCGTTATATTTCAGAACTGTGTAATCCTCGACCTCCACATCATCAAATGCAACCTGCTCTGTGGTGTCTCCTGTATCTATAATCTCTTTTTCCTCTTGCTTACCGCATGCCACAAGAGGGATGCAGGTGACAGCAAGTAAAAGAAATATACGAATATGACTTTTCATTTAATTCCTCCAAGGACTAGAAAACGTCCACCAGCGGAAATTATATCATAAATATCAATCATTTAAAACAGTAATTATGACCATAAAAAACGGATTTCCCGAAAGAATATCGGGGAATCCGTTAAACTTTAAGAGTATTTAATTGTAGCAATAATTAAGCATTAACGATTTTACCGAAATCTGGCTTAAGTGAAGCACCGCCGATAAGACCACCATCGATGTTTGGCTTGCTAAGAAGCTCAGCAGCGTTTGAAGCGTTCATAGAACCGCCGTACTGAATACGAACAGCCTCTGCTGTAGCACCATCATAAAGCTTAGCGATAAGCTCGCGGATGAATCCACAAACTTCTTCTGCCTGATCAGCTGTAGCTGTCTCGCCTGTACCGATAGCCCAGATTGGCTCGTAAGCGATAACAAGGTTCTTTACCTGGTCAGCTGTTACGCCTGAAAGGTCCCAAGTAATCTGACGCTCAATCCACTCCTTGTATGTGCCAGCCTTGCGAAGTGCAAGTGACTCGCCACAGCAAAGAATTGGTGTAAGGCCAGCAGCGAATGCCTTCTTAACCTTTGCGTTAATAAGAATATCATTCTCGCCAAAGATATCACGTCTCTCTGAGTGACCCATGATAACGTACTTAACACCAGCATCTACAAGCATAGGAGCTGAGATTTCGCCTGTGAAAGCGCCCTTATCCTCAATGTAGAAGTTCTCAGCACCAACATTTACGTTTGTGCCCTTAACAGCCTCTACTACTGGAACAATATCGATTGCAGGTACGCAGTAAACTACGTCTACATCATCATTTTTAACTAAATCCTTAAGCTCAGCAACAAGCTTTACAGCCTCAGAAGGTGTCATGTTCATCTTCCAGTTGCCGGCAATAATTCTTCTTCTTGCCATTTTATAATTCCTTTCTCGCTATTCATTTTCACTCTATCATACACTCTTTCAGACACGCTTTCGCTCTGCTTTTTCTCATTGCCCTACATAAGATGCCACTTCGTGCCATCTAAGTAGGGATGGAAAAAGAAGGTCTTGAAAGAGTATATGCTATAGTTCAAATTAATAGCTATTTAAAATTATTCTAATAATAAAAATATATTGCCTTTACGATTAAATTTTTATTTGTCGTCTGCTGCGTATACACCAGGAAGCTCCTTACCCTCAAGGAATTCAAGGGAAGCTCCACCACCTGTAGAGATGTGGCTCATCTTGTCAGCGAAGCCCATCTGGTTAACAGCTGCTGCTGAATCACCACCACCGATGATTGTTGTAGCATCTGTATCAGCAAGTGCCTGAGCAACTGCCTTTGTACCTACAGCAAGAGCTGGGTTTTCGAAAAGACCCATTGGTCCATTCCAAAGAACAGTCTTAGCTGTCTTAACCTTCTCTGAGAATAGTTTGATTGTCTTAGGACCGATATCGCAACCTTCTCTGTCAGCTGGCATTTTATCAGCATCAAATGTAATTGTCTCAATAGGAGCATCAATTGGATCTGGGAATTCAGCAATTGTAACTGCATCAAGTGGAAGGAGAATTTCCTTACCCATCTTCTTTGCCTTCTCAAGCATTTCCTTGCAGTAATCAATCTTTGTATCATCACAAAGTGATGTACCTACTTCGTATCCAAGAGCCTTCTGGAATGTGTAAGACATACCACCACCAATGATAAGTGTGTCGCACTTCTCAAGAAGATTATTGATAACGTTGAGCTTATCAGCTACCTTTGCACCACCAAGAATTGCTACGAATGGACGTACTGGATTTTCAACAGCATTGCCAAGGAAGTCGATTTCCTTCTGCATAAGGTATCCAACTACGTTTGAACCGCCCTTAGCTGTAATGAACTTTGTAACACCAGCTACAGAAGCGTGTGCTCTGTGTGATGAACCGAAAGCGTCGCATACATAATCGTCAGCAAGATCAGCAAGCTCCTTAGAGAAGCCCTCGCCGTTCTTTGTCTCTTCCTCGCCACGGAAACGAGTATTCTGAAGAAGAACTACATCTCCTTCCTTCATAGCCTCTACTGCCTTTGTAGCAGCTTCGCCAGTTACGTTGTAGTCAGATACAAATGTAACCTCCTTGCCAAGCTTCTCTGAAAGACGCTTTGCAACTGGAGCAAGTGACTCGCCCTCGTTAGGACCATTCTTTACCTTACCAAGATGTGAGCAAAGGATAACCTTTCCTCCATCAGCGATAAGCTTGTTGATTGTAGGAAGTGCTGCCTTGATACGAGTATCATCTGTAATTTCGCCACCCTTAAGTGGTACGTTGAAATCACAACGAACAAGAACACGACGGCCCTTAACATTAATGTCATCTACTGTCTTTTTGTTTAATGCCATTATTCTATTCCTCCTTAATAAATCCAAGTCCGCTAGTTACGGTCACAAGCATCAGAATTTTTCATTCGGCTAAAATGCCTCATTCAAAAATCTGATAGCTTGTTACCTACTAGCTCACTTAAATATCTAAAATAAAAAGGGGTTCGGTCCATAAGGACCGGACCCCTAACAAATCCAAAAATTCGGATATTTGGCCATATGCAAGGCATGTAAACGAAGCTGTACTAAGTACTGCAAGCGCAACATAACGAAGCAGATGGACAAATAGACAATTTTTAAGCTAACTCTGAGAAGTACTTGATTGTACGAACCATCTGAGATGTGTAGCTGTTCTCGTTATCATACCAAGAAACAACCTGTACCTCGTACTGATCATCAGAGATCTTAGAAACCATTGTCTGTGTAGCATCGAAGAGAGAACCAAATCTCATACCTACGATATCTGAAGAAACGATTTCATCCTCGTTGTAACCGAATGACTCGTTAGCTGCTGCCTTCATAGCTGCGTTGATACCCTCAACAGTAACGTCCTTCTTGTTTACTACTGCTGTAAGGATTGTTGTAGAACCTGTTGGTGTAGGAACACGCTGAGCAGATCCGATAAGCTTTCCGTTAAGCTCTGGGATAACAAGACCGATAGCCTTTGCTGCACCTGTTGAGTTAGGAACGATGTTAACTGCTGCTGCACGTGAACGACGAAGATCACCCTTTCTCTGTGGGCCATCAAGTGTCATCTGATCACCTGTGTAAGCGTGGATTGTTACCATGATACCAGACTGGATTGGAGCGTACTTGTTAAGTGCGTCAGCCATAGGTGCTAAGCAGTTTGTTGTACATGAAGCTGCTGAAATGATGTTATCAGAAGCCTTAAGTGTCTTATGGTTTGTATTGTAAACGATTGTAGGAAGATCGTTTCCTGCTGGTGCAGAGATAACAACCTTTCTAGCACCTGCATTGATATGAGCCTGTGCCTTTTCCTTAGATGTGTAGAATCCTGAGCACTCAAGAACTACGTCTACCTTAAGGTCTCCCCATGGGCAATTGTTTGCATCTGGGAATGCATAGATTTTGATTTCCTTACCGCAAACGATGATTGAATCATCTGTGCAAGAAACCTCATCTGCATGCTCATACTTTCCCTGTGATGAATCATACTTTAAAAGATGTGCTAACATCTTTGGGCTAGTTAAGTCGTTGATTGCTACTACTTCGTAACCTTCTGCGCCGAACATCTGACGGAATGCAAGACGTCCGATACGGCCAAAACCGTTGATTGCTACTCTTACTGCCATTTTTAAATCCTCCTAAAGAATCTTTTAATTATTTTGGAGCTATAAATGCCCCGTATGCACTTCATTTTATACAATCTTACAATATAATTCAACCCCCAAATTACAATATTGTTAAATTTTTCTCAAACTTTACCTTTGCATGGTAAATTATCAACCTCTATGTTAGAATTTATAAGATAATTTAATGAATTTAAGTAGCTTTAAGGAGTTGGAATTATGCTTTGGGACAATCACATGCATACTAATTTTTCCGGGGACTCGGATGCAAGGCCAATAGATATGATAAAAGCAGCAAAGCTTAAGGGCTTAAGGGGCATTACCTTTACTGACCATCTGGATTTAGACTATCCTAAGGAATTCGGATTTTTTGATTTGGATTTGGAGAACTACTATCCTACCCAGCATGCTTTAGCCCTGGCTGAATCTAATGATAATTTTACAATTCTTACAGGGCTTGAGGTAGGAATACAGCCTCACATCATTGACAAATGCAAGGAAGCCGTCAATGCCCAGCCCTACGATTTTATTATTGGCAGCACCCATTTGGTTGATAAATGGGATCCCTATTTCGAAAGCTTCTGGGAAAGAGCTTCTGAGGATGCACTTTTAAAAAGGTACTATGAATGTATATTGGAAAATATTAACGTATTTACGGATTTTGACACCTTGGGACATTTGGATTACGCATTCCGCTATGCCCCCTCTGAAAGTGCAAAACATAATACTCACGAGCCTTACTTTGAAATAATTGATGCAATTTTAAATAGAATAATAAAGCTGGACAAAGCTTTAGAAGTTAATACCGCCGCCTTTAGAAAGGGAATGGGCGCACCTAATCCAGCACCTAGCATAATAAAAAGATACCATGAATTGGGAGGCAAGCTTATCACTCTTGGCGCTGATGCTCACACCCCCTCAGATATTGCTGCGGACTTTGACCGTCTACCTGATTTACTTAAGGAATGTGGCTTTAACGAATTTGTTGTATATAAAAACAGAAAGCCTCAGAGCTATCCAATTGGATAGTCCTGAGGCTTTTTATCATTTCAATGCATCTATAAGCTCATGGCAAATCTGCTGCTTATCCTTATTGTCAGTCTCGATAATAACATCTGCCGCTGCAATATATTTGTCCTTACGCTTAAGCATAAGCTCTTCAATAAATTCTACGCTTTTATTATTTTCAATCAGTGGTCTGTCATGATTATCTTTAACACGGTTAAATATAGTCTCTGGCTTTGCTGTAAGAAGAACAACCTTTCCGTTTTTCTTCATTTCTACAACGTTTTCTTCCCTAAGAGGGGTTCCACCACCACAAGAAATAACAACATTTTTTTTAGTCTGCAATTCCTTCAAAAGATTAGTCTCTGCATTTCTAAAATACTCTTCACCATGGATTTCAAAAATCCTTGAAATAGGCATACCCTCTCTTTCAGAGATAACCTGATCCATGTCTATAGCTTCCATGCCAAATTGTTCACTTAAATAGGCTGATATAGTAGATTTACCAGTTCCCATAAAACCAATAAGCACAATATTATAATTAAGTTTCATAGCATTTCTCCTTAAACCTTGGAAATATAATAACCTATATTGCTTTGTGAATCATTCTTAGAATATCACCTAAGTCCGATGCCTTCATTTGGCCTGGGGCAGAGACCTTGCCCACTGCCCCAAAGGTTACAGCTGACCCAAAGGCTTCGCCACACAATCTGCTTATTAACCCAGTACCACCCATAGACATGGTAATTATTGGGGTGTCTCCATGAGATGTAGTCATTTCCTCTGTTGCTGCAAGCAGTGTGATAACATCCTTTTTACAGGTAGGCATAACAGCAATTTTGGGAATATCAGCACCAAGCTTTTGCATCTTAATAAGGCGACTTATGATTTCATCCTTGTCAGGTGTTTTATCAAAATCATGATTAGATGCAACGACTACCACATTGTTAGCATGTGCCTTTGCTATAATTTCTTTTACAATATCATCCCCCGAAAACAATTCAACATCAACCATATCTATTAATCCGGTTGATATTATATCTATGTTTAATTTAAGGTAAGTATCCTTATTTATATTTTTCTCGCCGCCTTCGTCAGCTGTGCGAAATGTAAACAAAAGTGGTGTGTCACCTAATACTTTGCTAAGTTCATTTAGCACATCATTCACTTTAGCGAAATCAGTCCCATAATCATACCAATCCACACGCCATTCCACTATATCAAAATCCACATCCTTAAGAGCTGTTGCAGCATTGAGAATCTCATCCTTGGTCTTACCAAAAACGGGCACACAAATCTTTGGCATGCCCTCACCTATAACTATATTTCTCACCTTCACTGTATTCATAGTAGAAATCCTTTCAAGTGTATCAATTAGTTTGCTACAATAGTGTCTTTTAAATATTTTTTGCCTTTGACTTTATGCGAGTTAGTGTGTTATCAATAGATTTTTCAGGCTTACCTAACTTTGCGGCGATTTCTTTGTAATCCAGATCCTGCATGTACAAATCAAACACCTGCTTTTCCATGGGAGAAAGAGCCTGCTTTAATCTGTCTATAAGGTCTAGGTTTTCCTCTGCTTCTATGACGATTTCGGCTGGGTCCTCAGCCAGATAAGCAGGCTTTTCAAGTTCCTCCCCCTCTTCGTCATACAGAGAAACATAGGCATTCAACGGAGAATGCTTTTTTCTGTTGCTAGCCTCTATAGCTTTTATCATATGCCGGTCTATGCACATTTGGGCAAAATGAAAAAAGGTTACCTCTGAGGTTGTATCATAGTCTCCTATTGCACTAAAAAGACCTATCATCCCCTCCTGAATCAAATCCTCATTTTCTCCACCAACAAGGAAATATTTTTTAGAGTTTTTCAACACTAAAGGCTTATACTTTTCACATATAAAGTTCAGGATGGCCTGGTCGCCATCCTGATACATTTTCACAAGTTCTTCGTCCGAATAATCTGAATACTTTATACTAGAATTCATTTAATCCTCTACTTAGCACTATTTATTCTTTGTCTAACAACTTCATATGCCAAAACACCACATGCCACCGATGCATTTAATGAATCGATATCTCCATACATAGGAATTGAAGCAACCATGTCACAGTTTTTCTTAACTAAATCCGAAACTCCATGTCCTTCGTTTCCTATTACAAGTCCAATAGAGCCTGTAAGATTAAGGTCATACATTGTGGTACCATCCATATCAGCACACACAAACCACATTCCCTGCTCTTTCAGCTCCTCCATAGTCTTACTTATATTTGTAACCTTGGCAACAGGAGTGTAATTGATAGCTCCTGCAGATGCCTTCGCAACTGTTGCAGTAAGACCTACTGCTCTATGCTTTGGGATGACAACACCATGTGCCCCCACCTGATTTGCTGTACGAATAATAGCTCCAAGATTATGAGGATCCTCTATGTTGTCCAAAATAATCAAAAATGGGCTTTCTCCCTTTTCCTTAGCGGCCGCCATTATTTCATCTAATTCTACATAGTCATAGCTTGCAGCATATGCTAATACACCCTGGTGCTTTCCCGTCTCGGAAAGCTGATCCAAGCGTTCCTTTTTTACAAAGCTAATAACTGTATCCTTGCTCTTTTTAGCCTCACGAAGGATTGTCTGAACAGGGCCATCCTTGCATCCCTCAAGTACAAACAGCTTATCTATAGTTTTTCCGCTTCTGAAGGCCTCCAGCACTGCATTACGTCCTTCTACAATTCTACTCTCTTCCATTTTTGTACCTACGGCAGTTTTCCAAGCTTATGGCTCGGCTTTCTACGCTAACAAGCATTAGTGTTTCTTATCTCGACTACATGTCTCGATAAAGAAACCTAATAGCTTGTTATCTGAAAACCTACTTATAGTTTATTACAACTGCCTACTCTTTCTAATAAAACTAACTATATAAAACGCGATAAATACGCTTGATACGCGTAATACGATGTTGATTACGACAGGATGTCGAGACCGACGAGATCGACACCGTGGGTGACAAGCTCGCAAATGCGGTCCATATCACCAGTTAGGTAAAGATACCCCATTACTGCCTCAAAGCCTGTAGCTTCCAGATAATCCATGGTGGATGCATTCTTTGCCTTGGTATGTGGCTTGGAATTGCGACCTCTGCGATACCAGTCATGTTCCTCATCTGTCAGTTCATCCATTAGCGCCAATATCATAGCCGCCTGTGTAGGAGCCTTTACTATTTGGCTAGCTCTTTGATGCAATTTGTTAACAGGGGTATTTCCCTTGTTTACAAGTATTGAACGGATAACAACATCAAAAATTGCATCTCCTATATAAGCAAGCGTCAAAGGGGAATATGTTCGGATATCCTTTGGCTCAATATTAAATTTGCCATTTAAATATTCATTTAAATCAGCTTCCATACTACTCCTTCACGAGTATCCTTTATCTCTACGCCCTTTGCCAGAAGCTCGTCACGAATTGCATCTGCAGTAGCAAAATCCTTTGCCTTCTTAGCCTCAGCACGGCGAGCGATAGCATCGTTAATATATGCCTCAAGCTCAGCATCTACTGATGAGCCAGCATCCTCAAGTGCCTTAGCATGACCAATCAAATCAAGTGAAAGCACCTTATCAAAGCTTTCTACTAAGGCAAGCTTAGTTGCATCATTTGTATCTGCCTTAAGAGCGTCATATAAAACAGTGATAGCCATAGATGTGTTCAAATCATTTGAAACAGCATCTAAGAATTTGCCTTCGTACTCTGCCTTTACTGCCTCATCAACAGCACCTTCCGCCTTAAGCTCTGATACTCTCTTAACCAGCTTATTGTATGCTGTAACTGTGTTATCAAGATTTTCCCAAGAGAACACAAGTGGCTTACGATAATGTGACTGCAAGCAGAAAAATCTATAAACAAGTGGGTCATAGCCCTTTTCCTGAAGTAATGACACAGTAAGGATTGCACCCTTTGACTTAGACATCTTTCCTGACTGATCATTAAGGTGATTGCTGTGGAACCAATAATTGCACCACTTATGACCTAAATATGCCTCTGACTGAGCAATCTCATTTGTATGATGTGGGAAAATATTATCTACACCGCCGCAGTGAATATCAATATATTCTCCCAAGTGCTTCATTGAAATGCATGAGCACTCAATGTGCCATCCTGGATATCCAACGCCCCATGGACTATCCCATTTAAGAGCCTGGTCTTCAAACTTAGACTTTGTAAACCAAAGCACGAAGTCTGTCTTATTTTTCTTATTAACATCTTCTTCTACATCATCACGTACGCCTACCTCAAGGGCTTCCTTTTCTACTGATGATGAGAATACATAATAATCCTCAAGCTTACTTGTATCAAAATATACATTGCCGCCAGCCACATAGGCATAGCCCTTTTCAATAAGAACCTCTACCATGTGAATAAACTCTGGAATGCAGTTTGTGGCAGGCTCAACAACATCTGGTCTCTTGTTGCCGACTGCATCAAAATCCTTGAAGAATGCATCTGTATAAAACTTTGCAATCTCCATAACTGTCTTGTGCTCACGCTTTGCGCCAGCTACCATCTTATCCTCACCTGTATCTGCATCACTTGAAAGATGACCTACGTCAGTAATATTCATGACGCGCTTAACATCATAGCCAGCATATTCTAGGGACTTTATCAAAGCATCCTGCATGATATATGTACGAATATTTCCTATATGTGCGAAGTGATATACAGTAGGACCGCAGGTGTAAATGCCAACCTTGCCTTCCTCTCTAGAGTGGAACTCCTCCACCTTTCTATCTAATGTATTATAAAATGTAAATTTATTTGCCATTGTTTTCTCCATTCCTTTAGTCCGCATCTTATAGAGTTTTTAAATATATTATTCAACGACACGCTTTCGCTCTGCGAAAAACGTAACAGTACTAAGCTCACATTACATGTTCGCTAAGTGCTGACGTTTTTCAAAGGTCTTTTGAATAACATATTTAAAAACCCTATAATCTGCTCACTTAATAACCTTATATAATTTTATTTACGAGCGCAGCCTGGGCAATTCTCACAGCTACGGCCGCTGTCAAAGACTACATTACTTCCATCATAAAACTCGTAAAGCAAACAGACTGCCTGGGAACTGATGCCCTCTTCACGACCTGTAAAGCCCAAGTGTTCCTCAGTAGTTGCTTTAATATTAACCTGCGAAACATCAATGCCAAGACACTTGGCTACATTTTCTTCCATCTGCTCAATGTATGGACGAAGCTTTGGAGCCTGGGCAATAACCGTGGCATCCACATTGCCAACTACATACCCTTCATCCATAACCAATTCTCTAACCTGCTCTAAAAGCTTCATGGAATCAGCGCCCTTGTACTTGGGGTCAGTATCAGGGAAATGTGCTCCTATATCCTTTAATCCAGCTGCGCCAAGCACAGCATCTGCTATTGCATGTAAAAGTACATCTGCATCTGAATGGCCTAATAATCCAAGTGTATGTTCAATTTTCACACCACCTATTATTAAATCTCGACCCTCCACAAGCTTATGTACATCATAGCCTGTACCTATTCTCATATTGCCTCCTAATATAAAATCTGCAATCTGGCAGAATATCACCTATAAAACTACTGTATTATAACAAAAAAAGAGGACATTTAATAGTCCCCTTTTATGGGCTAAGCTGCCATATACTCTAAGTAATCATCCTCTGTAGCAAATAATTCATATTCCCCATCTACAAAGCCCATATAACCAGCATCAATAACATAACCTTTCATAAAAATACCTCCGTGGCTTACAGTTGTTTTTTAACTGTCTATAGAATAAGCCACAGAGGCGTCCATATTTATTCCCATTCGCTGGATTAGCCCAAAAAGGCTTTTATTCAGCTAAACCTCGCTATTTTCTTTTTCCTTTTTATCCTTCTTTTTAAACCAGGTTGACTTGCCCTTTTTCTTTCTAACTCTAAAAATAATGAATAGAACAATGGCAATAATAATTATGTATGGCAATAGATAAATTATTGCAATAACAACCCCCTGCAAAAACAGGATAAACCCGCTAAAGGAATCACCAAATGCCTTTACAAAACGATTCCATGCAGTATCAGCCTTTACCTCGCTGTAGGTTACAACCTCAGTAATATCTATATTGATAGTGCTGTAATCCACCTGGTCATCATATACTTTTTTCTGAGCTGTGTAGCTTTCAATCTCATACTGAACTTCGTTAATTCTATCCTCGATTTCTAGAAGCTCAGTTATATTTTCTGCATTGGCTTCAAGCTCTTGCAAACGTTCCAGCTTAGTATTTAAACTTTTTAGCCTTGCTTGTACATCTACATAGCTTGAAGTAATATCATCCACAGATTCGCTTTTGTAGGTAAGTGAGCCCACATCTCCAACGCTTCCCATAAAGCTTTCATACTTGTCTGCAGGAACCCTGGCTGCAAAACTGGCAGAACGATTTCCATCCTCCTTGCTTCCACTTGTAGAGGTAGACTCGAAATAACCTCCACTTTCAGTAACCAGTTTTTTTACAGCTGAAACGTCCTGTTCAAATTTCTTTGATTCAAGGCTGATATAGGAGCTATAAACCAGTTTGCGGCTAGAATCATACTCTTCTAAATCAACCTGCCCTTCCGATGGTGCCTCTGTAGCCTCATTCTCATAGGAGGCATCCTCATAGGAATCTTCAGCATAATAATCTGCTGTATCCACTTGGTCGCTTGTTTCAAATCCAACATTATCTTTAGCATAAAATGAAGTGTTAGCTTCCCCCTCAACAGAAGATGTGCTACCAGCACCTCCGCAGGCTGTCAGAAGCAAAATTGTTGAAATTAAGCACAATACTATTTTTTTCATTTAATACCCCCTTTTAAATCTTTATTCGAATCCTAGCTTGGAATATTTATGAGTTTCTGTGTTGCCCCATTCCTGACCTGCTTCTGTGTAAGTCAAATCTCCAAATATAATCTCTCCATCCTTTATCTCTTTGATTGTTTTATCAGTCTCAATAGTGCCAAGGTCTTTTATGGTTCCAGTAGAAACTTCAAATAATCGAATAATTCCATCGCTGGATACTAGTATAAAATTGCCATCTAAAGAATGTATATAATAACCAGAAGCAAATCCAAACTGTTCCATTTCGTGGGAAACGCTGGCATCATTTACAAACAGATGATATTCGGTAGTGTTCTCAGATTCTTCCTCATTATATGAATCATTTAAAAGATAAACATTATCTAGCTCGCCATCATTATCAACATCTATTTTTTCTATCAATCCCATGGTAGAAAGCTCAACACTATAGAAGCCATCATCAGGAATATATGCCTCATTAAATCCATTTATTTCTGAATATGGAACATTGAATGTGATAATACCAGCAGCATAAGGGGCCAAAGTATATTGTTGGAAAATAAACACAATTCCTCTATTGTCTAAATAATAGGCCGGATAGTCTTCACCAGTAAAAAAGCCTTTGACAATTTCTTCGTATCCCTCAGAGTACTCATCATTCTGATACAGCCCTGCCTGGGCAGTAGAATCAGACTCTGCTATTGTGTCTAAAATAAAATTCATAGCAGTTTCTGTAATGGATTCCTCGCTACCAAAATCACTAAGCTCCAGCTGCTCTCCTGTGGTGGCATCAAAGGTGTACCCCTCCATATCAGTCATCCCATGGGCGCCTCCTGTATAATAATAATTGTAAACTACAAAACTAAAAACTTTGTAATCACTTCTTATTACTTCTACAGAAATGTCATTGGAATAGCTTGTTTCATAATAAGTCATATCAGAATCCTCTGAAGCATATTCCTTCATTTCCTCATTGGCTTGTACAGCCTCATTATTCATGGCTTCCGCACTTTGATTAAAGCTTGAAACCATATCAGAAAACAATGCATCTATAGCAGTCTGTAGCTTTTCATGTGACTCATCTGTAATTTGTATACATTGGATTTTACCTGTGAAATTATCATAGCCTTCAGCTTCTACAGATGTAATGGCATAGGTCGGAGCAACACCAGGCTCCTTTTCCTCTGACTCTGCACTTTCTTCCTCCTGCACTGTTTCTGTCTCTTCTATTTTATCCTCTTTTTGATTATTATCTGTTTCTTTTTTAGCACATGCAAATAATGATGATGCAATAAGCAGGCATCCAAGCCCTAAAGCTATCTTTCTTTTCATTACTTTCCTCCATTTATTGCTAATCTCTAAATCTTTTTACTTAATTTCAAGTATAACCTACCTCCGTATTATTTCAAGTAGTACAGTAAAAATTTTAGAATTCTTTACATTTATTTTAGAATTACAAAATGGGATTCCCTAAATGGCATAGGGAATCCCATTTATAAAGGAGGATTTAATTATAACAAAAAAGTAATAAGCTATTTAATAACCAATCGCTTTGCCCCCTCTGCTGCCAGTGGACTTCTTACTGTCTCACTTTCCTCAAAGGTAACTTGTGCGCAAAGCTTTGAGCCTTTCATTCTTTCAGCTGCAAAGGTCAGGCCATTGTTTTTTCTGTCCAATTTAGGCGAATCTATTTGGTCTGGATCACCCAAAAGTACAACCTTGGAGCCCTTGCCTGCTCTAGTAATTATTTCCAAAATCTGACCTATTGTACAGTTTTGAGCCTCATCCACAATTATATAGGAGTTTACAAGAGAACGTCCTCTCATATATGCCAGTGAGCAAATTTCAAGAATACCTGTTTCAAACATATCCTCGATTTGCATCTTTATCTGCTCCTTCTCCTCGTTTTGTCCCTTCAAAAGCACCTGCAAATTATCCATAAACGGTGCAATAAGTGGAGTCATCTTTTCCTCCAGGTCTCCTGGCAAAAATCCCAAATCATTGTCGGAAAGAGTATTACTTCTAGTAATCATAATTCTATCGTAGCCATTGTGGTAATAGCCCTGAAGTCCAGCAGCCAAAGAAAGGAATGTCTTTGCTGTACCTGCGCTACCCTTTAATATAACAAGTGGCAGCTCGTCAGGGTTGGCAAGCAGTGCGTAGAGTGCGAATCTTTGACCAACATTTCTAGGTTGGCAATATGGTGTGTAATAATCCCTATCCTTAAGAATATGCCATCCATCAGTCTTGAAGGTGTATAATGCAGAATTGCTTCCATCCTTACATATTCCAAACTCATTTTCGATAAATCCTTTGTTAAATGGACTTTCGATATCTTCTGGAGTAATATCTCTCCTGCCTGTATAATTCTCATTGTTAAGAATCATCTCATTGTGATAGCCTTGTACTACACAGCCACACATTGTTGCATTGATTCTCATTGAAATATCATTTGTAACCAGTATTGTTTCTAATTCTGAAGTTTTGGCTATTCCAAGTACCCCATTAATAATTCTATTATCAGGTCTTTCAAGGGAAAATTCTGCTGGCACCAACTTTTCAAATTCTGATTCCTTTGCAATTTTAAAAGTTCCGCCATTTGGCATCGTAACCCCGCCTACATAGTCACCTTCAATTGATTCGATATTTCGAATACTTTCTCTAGCGCCATAGCCCACCTCAGCATAGGCTGTTTTCTTTGAATCAAGCTCCTGCAAAGTGGTTGTTGTGATGATTACATTGTTGTCATCAAAACCAAAAATTGCTGTAGGACAATGAATCAAAATGTTAGTGTCCAAAACATAGTTTTTCTTCATAGGGGTCACGCTCCTTCTTGTAAAATTCTCACCCCCGACTTCTTCTTTTTTCTCGAAGCCCAGGGAAACTATCTATGTAGTTTTTGTAATTATATTTTATACCAACCATAGTTCATATTCTACAATATTTTGTAGTTAAATATGTAAAGTTTGTGAATTATGACACAAAATGTAGAAAGGTTTTTCCTTAAAATAAAAAAGCCTTGCAAGCTATTGCTCACAAGGCATTTATCTAAATTTCAAACAATTCTACTTCTGACATAAATGGAATGGACTGGGCCGCTCCATTTTTAGTAACTGCAAGTGCAGCAGCTTTTGATGCAGTAATCAGCACCTGACGCATTGGTACTTTTTTTATTATCCCTGCAATAAAAAATCCTGTAAAGGTATCACCAGCCGCTGTAGTATCTACTGCCTTAACATCAAAGGCTGCCTGATACAATTCCTCATCACCATGGTGATAAATACATCCTCCCTTTCCAAGGGTCAGCACAACCTTGGCGTTGGAAAAGCTGGCATCCAGCGAGGAAACTATTGTAGTTGGAGTAGTCATCCCTGTCATTTGCTGACCTTCAGTTTCATTTAATATGAAAATGGATACCTTACCCAAATCACATTCCTCTATGGCCTCATTGTAAGGTGATGGGTTTAATACTATTGTCATACCCTTTGCAAAGGCCTGATCAATAATATATGGTAATTCGTTAATTTCATTTTGCAAAAGAATAATGTCCCCAGTGCCAAAATTGCTAAGAACTTCATCAACGTATTCTTTGGTATTTTTTTGATTAGCACCACCAAATAAAATAATGCTGTTTTGTCCTTCACTGTCAACTTGTATAATGGTATGACCACATCTGCCAGTGACTGTTTTCATATAATCTGTCTTAATTCCATAGGTCTCACAGGCGTCATAGAAATCCAATCCCTCTTCTCCCACTAAGCCTGCATGATAAAGAGGAATTCCTGCTCTAGCAAGTGCAACAGATTGATTGAAGCCCTTTCCCCCTAGATTTAACGACACATCAGTGGCAGCAATCGTTTCACCTTCTCTAACAATATGAGAAAGTGCGTACGTATAATCCAAATTAAGCGAGCCGAAATTTAATACCTTCATAAACACCCCCTGCTATCAAACATAATATAAATCAACAGATTAAATATGTCCTACCAGCAACAGACCTGCCAATCCATAGTAAGTCACTACAGCCACCAAATCGTTTACTGTGGTGATAAGTGGACCTGACGCAACAGCTGGATCAACCTTAATCTTATGAAATAGAATTGGAATTATAGTTCCAATAAAGCTTGATACTATCATAGCAATAAAAAGTGAAAATCCTACGATTCCTGAAACTTTAAATGCTGCTACCCATACAAAGCCTTTGAAGCTATGTAAATATAAAGCTACAAATAACAAAGCCAGCACTCCTAAAATCAGCCCGTTTGTTCCGCCAACTCGCATTTCCTTAAGAACAAATTTAGCCTTTTCAATACCTGATATTTCTTCATCCATCAATACACGAATGGTAACAGCCAGGGACTGGGTGCCAACATTTCCTGCCATATCCAAAATCAATGATTGAAAAACAACAACTATCGCAACCGAAGCAACAACCTTGTCAAAAATACCTATAACCGAGCTGGTTACAAGTCCAAGTCCAAGCAAGAGCAAAAGCCACGGTATACGCTTTTTGATGCTTTCTGGCAACGACTCGTTCAAATCCTCCTCGGCAGTCAAACCAGCTAACTTTGCATAGTCCTCACCCATCTCATCATCTACAGCCTCAATGATGTCTTGAGATGTAATAACACCTATGATTTCATCATTAGGATTCAATACTGGAATTGAGTCTTCCGCGTAATCCTTTAAATCCTCGATTGTATCAGAAATCAACGCATCAGCCTTAACGCTAGGATAGCTGTGGCTGATAATATCATCTAGTGGAGTGTAATCTCTAGCCAGAATTAAGTCTCTAAGCTCTATTGCTCCACAATATTTGTTAGCCTCATCCTCCACATAAATAGTGTTGATGTTGTCATTGTCCTTTGACTGGGAAATCAAAGAACGCATTGCCTGCTTCACTGAAAAATTCTGCTTGATTACAATGAAATTTGTAGTCATCATACTACCAATTTCATCCTCGTCGTACGAATTAATCAAACGTACATCTGCAGATGCATCCTTGTCCATCAAAGAAATGAGCTGTTCTCTCTGCTCCTCATCCTCAATGTCCTCCAAAGCATCAACAGCATCATCCGCATCCATGTTTTCAAGGACATCTGCCGCCTGCTCTGGGGTGATTTCTGCTAAGTATTCACCTACATCTTCAATATAAGGGAAAATTTCTGATAGACGCTGGGCTCCTAAAATATCGAAAAGTCTTCTACGATCTTCGGTATCGAGAGCCTCATAAGCTTCAGCTATATCATTCTCATGATAATCATCCAAAGCCTCCACAAGTTCTTCTTCGCCAAGATTAGAACGAAGAATATCAATGATTTCCTTAAGCTTTGTTTCCTCTAAAATATCTTTGTTTTCCATGTTAATTTCTCCGCTAATAAAAAAAGAATGTCACGAATAGACGATGACATCCTTTATCAACATGAAAATAAAGCTCTTTTTATATGGTAAAAGAACAGCTACTCATATCTGAAAGAAATGCCTCGTCGCAATGTAATCGCCCATGACTGTCTGATTTATCCATAGCTGTTCTCCTTTCTTAAATTTGATGTTATTGTTTGAAATTACATAAAAAATTTAACACATAAAACAACTTTTTGTAAACCCCATTTAAGAAAGTTTTTCTACCATTTTTCTATCAAAGGTAACTGACTGTACCCCATCCACTTCGATTTGATACAAAGCATTGGCAGCTAAATGCTCTGCCGCCTGCTCCACGTTTCTAATTCCAGTGGAAATAACAAACTTTTCCATTACTGCATCTAAGCCGTCATCTGTTACGATGCACTCCTCTTCCTTCATTCCAATTCTCTTAAGCACCTTTGGAAGTGAAAATCTGCGGAAGATTTTCTTCTTTTCAGCAACTGTATAATCAGGTATATCTATGACAGCAAATCTAGACATTAAAGGTGCCGAAATATCAGCCTTAACATTTGCTGTAGCAATAGGATATACACCCATTGTAGGAATCATACATTCCATGTAGTTATCGGTAAATCCCAGATTATCAAGCAATGTCAACAACACATCTGCAGGATTTCCATTACCTTTTCCTGAGTTCGCCTTATCCAGCTCATTAATAATAAAGACAAGGTTACTGGTTCCTGAATTTGCAAATGCCTCCATAATAATTCCTGGCTTGGCATTTGAATAGATTCGAGAGCTACCAGTAAGCTGTTCTGGGTCATTTATAGAGCTCATATCAAGGGTTGTCCAAGGTAATTTAAGAATACGTGCTACCGCATATGCGATTTGCGACTTTCCCACTCCAGCAGGGCCACACAAAAGTAAGCCATAGCTTGGTAGAGTGTGGGTACGATTAACCTGAATAACTGTTTCCATTATTCTTTGTTTAACTGATTCCAGACCATAAAGCTCTTCATCAAGAATACGCCTTGCTTCAACAGGATCAATGGCTTCAAAATAATCACTTTTCCACTGAATCCCCGTCATGATAGAAAGGGCTCGTTGAGCATGACGTCTTTCTTCTATAGTAACCTCGGAGGATTTGGCAACAGCCAGATTTCTTCTAGCCCAAAGCCTTATATTGTCTGGAAAGGTTCTTCCTGCACAGGTAATAAAATCTGTGATGGACTGGATGCTGGTAAGCTTCATATCATCACCATCTTCTGCCTCCTCGTCATCCAGTTCTTCTTCAGATGGAGCATTTGAAGCAAAAAGTCTTTCCATCATAAATTGCAAAAATCCATCTTCTGAGGAAAGCTTTCCATTTCCCACACCAGTCTCTCTGATTTTGTAAACAGCGTAGCCTTCCTCAGTGGTTTCTCCAGACAATCTAACTGGAATATGGTTTTCACCTAACCACCCAATAAGGCTTACGAATCTTAAATCCACCTTTAATATATCCGAAGCCTGAACTCCATCCATGTACTCGGCTTCAAAGCTGCTTCTCGTGCCAGGATTTGTAAACACACCATTAATGTGATGGGTTAATTTGCCAGAATTGTCCTCTAAAACCAGAATAGGTTTTTGTGGAGTTGCTTCTGGTTCATCAGAGCGAAATGTTGTATAGGTTTTTACTGCTTCGCTTTTTACTTTTTCTTCATTTGCAAAATCAAATACTGGCATATCTCCCTCACTTTTCTCACTATAAATACTTTTTCTTTTCGGTAAAGCCTCGTCCCTTTACCTCTGAGACACGGCTGACAATGATGAATGCTTCAGGGTCTATCTGATGCACAAGCCTTTCTGCAATAGCTAGCTCTCTCGTGGAAACTATGGACAAATTTATCTCTGTCTCTTTACCAAGATATCCTGTCCTTCCGTACATGACAGTAACGCCCCTATCAACATCCTGCATAATAGCTCTACGTATTTCTTCGCTTTTTTTGCTAATGACCTTTATCTGAGTTTTTGCTTTTCCAAGAATAAGCATTCTATCAAGAGTCATTGTATATATAATTACAAGAATAATTCCATATAAAACTAAATTTTTATCAGTAAAAATTGCCTGAAGAATCAGAATACATATATCGCAAACCCACATGGTAGAGGATATAGGTATGGCAAAATATTTGTTTACAACAATAGGTGGGATGTCCATTCCACCTGTAGAAGCTCCTGTCCTAATTACGATTCCAAGACTTGCTCCAATAATCAATCCGCCAAATACTGTGCAAAGAACTATGTCATCAACTGGTGTAAAATGTGCCGCCAGCATTTCTGATACATGTAATTCTACAGGCATACAGAATGTGGAAAGCAGGGTATTGGCCGCAAATCTTCTGCCCATTACCTTCCAACCAACAAGAAACAGAGAAGTGTTAATTATAAACACCACATAGGAGGTTTTAAATCCAAACATGTGATGAAAGAATAGTGCTAAACCTGTACCTCCTCCTGTGATAAGTCCCGAAGGTTCTATAAAAAAAGCCACTGCAAGGGCATAAGTAAAGTTGCCCAAAATAACAATCAATGCAGTTTTTATTATTTGTTTCATCATTCTACCTTTTATAAATCAAAATCGTTGGTTATGCTTTTATCTATTTCAGGTGCATCCAAACCTGCTGATTCAAGACCTTCTCGTATAAGCTTCCAGTTCTTTAAAAACCATACTGTCTGTGCCGGGTGCTTGTACAAAGAAAGCATCTGTGCTCCCTCATATTTGTAAGGATACACAAGAGGAATATTTGTAGGTCTTGCAGTTGTAAAATACACAACCTGCTTATACATTTTTCGAGCTACTGCATCCTCGGTTACGCAATAGTATATATTCTCTCCAAAATCCTCTGAATAATATAATTTCATATGAGTCTGCTTTACATCGCATGGGTCCATATCTTTTACATCAAATTCATTTGCTCTAAGAGATTTGATGTCAAAATCTTCTATGTCCTCCACCCTTGCTTTCTGTAAGGCTTCTCTCCACTTTTTTGCTTCAAGTGGACTCATCAGACCTGCAAAAAAGCGGTCCTCCTTTTCAACCTTTTCAGACTCTTCTTCGGATTCTGTAGGGTCTTTTCCTGTTTTAAGCCAATGGTTAATTATATTAAGATTTTTGTTAAGTTCATTGAGGTGAGGAGCATATTGCTTATCTAACCTGACCATTTCTTTAAGATAGTCTTCAAACTCTTTCTTATAGGCTTCCATAGTATTTTTCTGTTTGAAGTAAAATGGTAAACATATTAAAAGGGCTATACCCATGAAAATAACAAAAATATTTACTACTAACCAATCCATACCAACTCTCCATTTTCGTAATAATTTATGCCCAATAGATTTTACCACTTTTACGAATATTTGCACAGAGTTCTTCCTCTTTAAAATAAAAAAAGGACCCGCAAAACTGCGAGTCCTTCATCAATTTTTTATAGTGAAAACTGTGCAACAAAATCCTGAAGTTCTTGTGCATTTCCTGCAAGCCTATCGGAAGCCTGTGCAACCTCATATGATGAAGCTGTCTGTTCCTGAGAAGCCGCTGATACATTTGATGTCTCGTCTGCAACAGAAATACTCATTTGCTCAATATCGTGAATATTTCTTGCGATAGTTTCTGTTCCACCTGAAAGCTGCTCTACAATAGAACTCATGGTGCTTGATTCCTCAGAAATTGAATTTACCATGTTTACAATATTGTTGAAGGTTCCTCCAGCCTCGTTTACAAGCTCAGAGCCATTAACAACCTCCTCTGCACCATGGCGCATTGCTGTAACTGCTTCCTGAGAATTTTTCATAATTCCAGCAATTAATTCATTAATCTTTTGAGCTGCCTGATTTGATTGATCTGCAAGCTTAGAAATCTCACTGGCAACAACTGCAAAGCCCTTTCCCATTTCACCAGCTCTTGCTGCTTCAATTGATGCGTTAAGTGAAAGAAGATTTGTCTGGCTGGCAATCTCTGCAACTGTGACAACAAACTCATCTATGCTCTTTAGGCTTTCTCCTAAGTCCTCAACTACATTTGCAGTATTTTCAACAGAATCTCTGATTGTATTCATCATTTCTGTAGCATTTGTCATATCAGCCGCACCGTTAATGGCTGCCTCGTTGGTAGCCTTAATCATATCTGAAGAACGATTAATGGCTTCCTTAAATTCCTGCATGTTAGATACAAATGAATCGGTTTCGTTTGTAGCTTCTGTAACTGCATTAATCTGCCCTGATGATGACTGTGCAACATTAGTACAAGAAGTGGCAACCATCTCACTTGCTTCTGCAGATTGTGAGGCAGAAGCTGAAAGCTCCTCAGAGGCTGAAGCAACTGATGATGTTGTATCTGAAATCTGGAGCATGAGATTTCGTATATTAGAATGCATTAAATCCAAGGCCTCTGAAATTGCGCCTATTTCATTATTTTGGTTCTTAAGAGCTCTCACCTTTGCTATTTCATCATTTTCTGTGAAATCTCTATTAGACATGCGCACCATTTCATGAGTTGTCATAATAATTGGCTTTGTAATCTTGTTTCCAAAATAAAATGCAATTATAAATCCAATTATTATCAATACCACAAGAATGATAACGGTCTGTATTATACTAGTTACAAGGGCCTGATGAGCATGAGCACTATACTCTGCCTCCATTGCATCCAAATCATCAATCCACACACCAGTACCCATGACCCAATCAAATGGCTCATAATATGCTGTGTAATTGAGCTTTGGCAATTCCTCTGTCTCGTTTGGCTTAGCAAACAACAGCTGTGTATAGCCACCGCCCTCCTGCAAGCCATTTTCAATCATCATCTGGATATATTTATTTCCCTGGCTATCGGTAGCGTCCCACCTAGACTGTCCTTCTGTGTCACGACCTAAAAGTACCACATTAATTCCCTTTGAGGTATCAACCCAGAAATAACCATTGCCATCGTTATATTTTAAATCTCGAATGATATCAGCAGATTCCTTTTCAGCTTGATCTAATGTCATTTCACCAGCCTGATATCTTGCGTACATGAATTCACATATACTCATAGCTTCTTCGGTTTCAAACCTAAGTTGAGCTTTTACATCATCCAGTAATCGCTCCTTGTAAGCAGCCGTTTGTGCTTCATTAGTGGAAACTGTATTAATAATCGTGAAAATAGAAATAATAACAGCCGTTACTATAACTGCCGCCAAAATTACAGCCACTAAAACAGTTTTTAAACTACCTCTTTTTTTTGCTCCCTCAGACATTAATAACCCCTCCTAGTCTTTTCTTCTAGTCTTTTTGTGAAAATGATTAAATTGCACTCTCACATTCCTAAATTTATCACTTATTATCTGAATATTTACGTTTTTCACAAATAGTTCACTAAAAATTATGTTATTGGTTATCTATTAAGTAATTTGCTCCAATTTTTATTATCATTGGTTAAAAACATCCATATCAATCATGCCTTCACTTTTTGCCACTATCAGGGTAGCGGCCATATCACCTGTTGTATTATTCATAGTATCAAACATATCAATGATAGGATTAATAGCTATTATGAGGCCTATTGCCTCTACTGGTACGCCTATTTCCATAAGCACTACCCCCAGGCATATTAGACCGTTTCCAGGCACACCAGGAGCAGCCAGCGACAAAAGCACAATAACTACTACAATTGAAAAAATAGATGAACTATCGATTGTTACCCCATAGGCTCGAGCAAGAAAAAGCGAGAAGGATGTCAGAAAAATACATGTTCCATCCATATTTACAGTAGCCCCCAAGGGTATAGAAAAATTGCAAAGCTTTGGTGCTATTCCCAGCTGTTCTTTGCATATTTTCATATTTGTTGGCATTGCTGCAGAGCTAGAGCAAAGTGTAAAGCTGGTTACCATGCCTTCTTTTATTTTTTTGAAAAACTGAACCGGATTTATACGTGCAACAATAAGAACTAATAGTCCATAAAAGCAAATCATCAAAATAATTGTGCTAATCTGAACTGCCGCGGCAGACAGCACCATCTTTAGTGATGCGCCTCCCATATCAACAATCATCAGTGCAACGGAACAAAATACTGCAACTGGAATTACCTTTGCAATCATAGTAGTAATAGTAAGGAACAAAGAATTACATGCTTCAAATAATTCCTTCAAAACAGCCGAATACTCCCCTATCATTCCAACAGCCACTCCAAC
Organism: Pseudobutyrivibrio ruminis; assembly: GCA_015057305.1. Classification (GTDB taxonomy): domain Bacteria; phylum Bacillota; class Clostridia; order Lachnospirales; family Lachnospiraceae; genus Pseudobutyrivibrio; species Pseudobutyrivibrio ruminis_F. Next base: position 57,386 of record SVES01000012.1, read on the forward strand.
CAAAATTGACAAAAACATAATCTGGAGTGTATCTGATTCAACAAAAGGTTTAAAAAGGTTATCTGGAACTATATTGCGTATAGTATCTACTAATGAAATATTTACATCAGCGGCTACAACTGCTGACGTGTTTTCAATATTACTCTCAAGCGCAAATCCAAATTCTCCTGGATGGAACAGAAAAGCCATACCAATACCTAAGGATGTGGCTACAATAGTTGTAAATAAATATATACCCATTACTTTCGCAGCCATTCTTCCCAAATCTGCAAGATTCTTAAACTGGGAAATACATGTAGCTAAAGAAAAGAATACAACTGGCGCAATCACAATTCGAATTGCCCTCATAAACATATCCTTTGCAGGGCGAAGAACATAATTACACAAGGCATCTCCCGCCATGTGTGGCAAAACGTTCTCAATCAACAGCCCAAATAGCAAGCCAAGGCATAAGGCCATAACAGTGAGAAACAAGTTGCTTCGTTCAGCTTTTTCAACAAGAATCCTTACTCTGTTTATCCCCTTTTTATTGCTATACTTAAACCTCTCACCAAATGCATTCAGTACAATTGAGCGAATAGCATCTTCACTTTCATTATCGATAGCATTAGAATCCGTAATTACGTTAGGTGAAAATTCCTGTCCTTCAATTTTCAGTTCTATACTAACGTCCCCTAAAAACTTTGCAATTTTAACAGATAAAACAGCTTTTTCTGGCGCATGCTGAAGTAACAAGGCCACCGTTTCCTCTACCAAAAGTTCCGCTTTTATAATGCTAGACTTAGTGATTTTTCTGGCGGTCAATGACTTTCGTATAAAGTTTTGAACCTTTTCCAGTAAATCATTGTCTTCTTTAGAAACTGATATAGCCTCCATTTAAACTCCTCCCCCCAAAATAGAATTTCAAATTGAATATAATGAAAATAATTTATAAACAAATATCTACATGGCAAAATTGGTTTACATCAAAAAGCCCCATGTCTGTAATCTTCAACTCAGGTATAACCGGCAGTGCTATAAAACAAAGGGGCATAAAAGGGTTTATGTCCTTGTGTATATTTAGCTTAGTTCTAGCAAGTGTCACTAATTCGTAAAGCCGCTCTGCCACGTACTCCCCTGGCTTATCAGTCATGAGGCCTGCTATTTCATGCTCCATATAATCTAAGACCTTGCCATCCTTTACTATAGTTATTCCACCGCCTATTTCTACAAGCTTATTAACAGCTACCACCATATCTCTATCATTGTCCCCTACAGTAATAATGTTGTGAGAATCATGAGCTATGCTCATAGCTAATGCTCCGCCCTTCAGCCCATAGTTTTCCAAAAGTCCTACACCAACATTTCCAGTGCCTTTGTGCCTTTCAACTACAGCGATTTTTACAATATCCTGATTATCCCTAACCCAGCAGGAATCAGCATCTCTTTTTACATGTGCCTCCCCAGCCATGGTAACTGCTGCAATAGGATGCATCCTGATAGTGCGAACCCTCTCGGACTTTAAATGAAGCCGCAATCGTTCCTCAGAAAAATTATTAACATTCATTTTTCCTTCAACGGCAACTGGCTTTACTTTTTTGTCCTTGGCAAGATAGGCCCCTTCCTTTGCTACAAGCCTTCCACCAATCCAAGTGCTTTCCACCTTTAGATTGTTCAGGTCATCAAACATTATCAAATCTGCTCTTTTTCCAGGTGCAACAGCACCTCTATCTCTCAGTCCAAAGCACTCTGCTGCATTTATTGTGGACATACATATAGCCATTAGTGGATCCATTCCTGCCGAAACTGCCAGTCTATAATTGTTGTCGATACTTCCTTCTTTTTCCAGGCTCCATGCCTGCCTATCATCAGTGCAAAACAGGCAAAATCTATAGTTCTTTTCATCTATTCCCGGCACAAGATTAAGCACATCCTGGCAGCCTGTTCCCTGACGCACTAGTACATATATGCCTCGTCTAAGCTTGTCTCTCAATTCCTCTGCTGTTGTACATTCATGGTCGTTTGCAACACCAGAGGCCCCATATGCATCAAGCAGTGGACCAGTCAATCCAGGACAATGCCCATCTATTATCTTATTGATTTTTCTGGCCACCATTATTTTGTCTAAAATATCATTATCACCATTACTGGTTCCCACAAAATTCATTAGCTCACCCAGGCCTAATACTCTCTCATTGGCGATTCTTTCCCCAATCTCTTTTGCACCTAGAATGGCACCTGCATTTTCAAATGGAGTAGCTGGAACACAGGATGGAAGCTGTAAAAACACCTGCAGGGCGATATTTTCAGAGGCATTCAGCATATAGTCAAAGCCGTCTAAGCCGCACACGTTACAGATTTCATGGGGATCTGCTATAACTGTTGTTACCCCGTGAGGAACAACTTTTCTTGAAAACTCCGCCGGTGATAGGTGGCTTGATTCAATATGAACATGACTATCTATAAAACCTGGGGCTATATATTTTCCCTTAACATCATAGGTAGCCAAAGCATCTACAAATGTATCATCACCAAATCCAGCTATAAATCCACCTGCAATATAAATATCTCCTGAAAAAACCTGACGATTATAGACGTCAACGACTTTACAGTTTTTAAGACATAAGTCTGCTGGTATCCTGCCTGCAGCCACATCTATCAATCTCTTAAGTGTCCTTTTTTCCATTTCCATATACTCCATTTATATACAAAAAGCGGAGAAAGAATTACACTTTCTCCGCAAAAAATAGTCTAAAGCTACTGATTCTTTGATAATTCAAGATATAATGCAGCATTTGCGTTTTCATAATATGGATTTGTCCAAAGCCAGCCTACTAAAGGAATAATTGACAATATGAACCAGCCAATAAATGAAAGGTCAAATACAAATGCTCTCCACTTATTGCCATCCATCATTTCTCTGGATTTTGTGATAACCTCTGTTGCTGAAAGCTCTGGATTATCCTTAAGAATATATGGAACCATTCGGTAAGAATAGCCCTTTATAATACCAGGAATGATAAGCAACATAGTCCAAAGGGCTAAGAATAAATCTCTTAGGAATAATGTAATGAATATATGACCATATCCATTAAAGCCTTCTGATATTACACCAAGTGTAGCTCCATCTTCCTCAACATTCTTTTTAAAGAATCTGTATCCACCAACTTTAAGTGGATTAAATAAAAAGATTTTGAGAAGTACAGAAACTATCATTACTATTGATAATGTACCTATAAGTACAGTTAATACAGCAGGATCCATGAGTAAAAGCTGTGTCTGAAGTCCTTCAGAATCTGTTTGGCTGCTAGCTGATGCTGTTGCGCCACTAGTTAAAAGACCTAATAAAAAGGCAACAATTACAGAATTCCAGTAATTTCTTTTAAAAGCCTCTTTTCCTCTTTCCTTTACCTCGCTAATTGACCACATAACTCCCTTCTCCTTTCCAGTGAAATAATTCAATTGTTTTATCTGCTGATACCAGCTTGGTATCTATCAAATCTTAATGTACATTATTACATATTTGCCAAATAAAACGCATTTTTTCACAATTTTTTCATGAATCTAATCCCTGGACTTTTGCCTACATTTTTAGGGCTGCTGCAATAGAAACCCCTACCTTTTCATTGTAAGGTATCATAGTAGACTGCAATGCGTGATAAATATCAGATTTACCAGGCCAAACTGTTGCTAGCAATTCATTATTTTTATCAAGCTGATGGAACCATGAGCCGGTCTTATGATCTAGTACCTTCGTGTCTAAGTACACCATAAACTCGGCATAGTCTTCCTTGTATTTTTCATTGGAGGTAACCCTATATAAAACCCCAGAGGTATTGATTGCCTCAGCCAAAGTCCAATGCATTCTGTCATGAACAATAGGCTTGCCATTCCAGTCTGTTGTATAACATATACCTGGTGCACCATCTACATTCCAAGCATCATTAACAGCTCTGTTGTAGAGCTTTTCGGCAACTTTGATATAATCAGCAGCGTTATCTCCACCTAAGCCATAGGTTGAGACAGCCCATTGAACTATTAGTCTAGCCCATTCTATTCCATGTCCAGGAGTAGCACCATATGGCTTAAAATTATCCTCTGGTTTGTCCTTGTTGCACTCTAAATCTGGCTTCCAATCAATTGAAAAATGCTCTGGAATTCTGTAATCATTAGCTCTAGCCCAGCCAATCACATGATTTATAATTCGCCCTGCCCTAATTCTATAATTCTCGTTGCAAATGGCATCGGCTACTGCTAAAAATGCCTCAACAGTATGCATATTTGCATTGAGTCCACGATAATCATCTAGTTCAGTAAACTCTGTATTCCAGGTATCTACTGAAAGTCCCATATGCTCATCCCAAAAGAATCTGTCATATACCTTTAAAGCATCCTCTAAAAGTTGCTTTGCTCCTGGTCTGCCTGCAAGTGTGGCAGATGTTGCCGCCAAAATAACAAATGCATGTGTGTAGCACTGTTTAGTAGGCAATATAGAGCCATCAGGGTTGATACCTGCATACCAGCCCCCATGTTCATCATCATGTAGCTCGCCAGTTAGTCCCTTAAGGGCTGCATCTGCCAGTGCATCACTACCCTCATGCTCAAGCATTACGCCCATGGAGTATACGTGAGCCATGCGACTAGTTATCCAAGTCTCGCGAGGTCTGTCCTTCCAAGGAGTTCCGTCATCGCCCAAATAATAAGAGCTTCCCTCTAGAGATGGAAAATTCTTTCCAAAATTTAACAGACTCGTCCGCATCTGCCTGACAAAAGCTTTGTTTTCTGGTGAATCTAATGTGTATTTTTCCATAGCCACCCCCGCATCAATCAACACAAGTTAATATTTTATTTAACTTCTACAAGCTCAATAGTGAAGTTGAGCTCCTTTCCAGCCATTTCATGGTTTGCATCAAGAGTGATTGTCTTCTCATCCTTTGCAACAACCTTTACAGGAAATGGTCTTCCGTATGGGTCCTGTAAATATACCTGTTGGTCAACTACAAGCTCCTCTGAGCCTGGAAGCTGAGAAATCTCTACTGTAAAAACAGCCTCCTCATCGCGCTGACCATAAGCTTCCTCTGGCATAAGGTGTATATCAACCTTTTGGCCAACTTCCATATTTGCCACAGCCTTATCGAAGCCCTTAATCATCATGCCTGCGCCGCAAACAAATTCAAGTGGCTCGCCTCTATCATATGATGAATCAAACTGTGTACCATCATTAAATGTACCTCTGTAATGAGTGCGGCATGTCCTGCCAACATTCTTGCCTTCAAATTCAGGCTTAGAATGGCATCCGCCACAACTATGACCTTCTTCATGGTCGCCACATGTATGGCCTTCACCATGGTGATTGCAATTAACACCAGAATTTACAAGCTCCCCCTTAAGGTACGCTTCTACTGTAGCATCAACATCCCCTGATGCACCAGCACAAAGCTCAATTCCTTGTTCACTAAGAGCTGCCTGTGCGCCACCGCCGATACCTCCGCAGATAAGTACATCAATTGACTTATTGCTAAGTAGACCTGCCAAAGCCCCGTGGCCCTGTCCATCTGAACCGATTATTTCAGATGATACCACCTTGCCATCCTCTACTTCATAAATCTTAAACTCCTGTGTATGTCCAAAGTGCTGGAACACCTGACCATTTTCATATGTAACTGCTATTCTCATATTAAACTCCTTTAAAACATAATTTTAATTATTATACCTTCTGAGTATATTTTAGGCAAACTTCTTAATATACAAAAGGAACAGCTATTTAACATCAAATAACTGCTCCTAAACACTTAAAGTTTTTTATTTAATTGCCTTCTTAGCTGCTTTCTTTTCTGCCTTTGCCTGAAGCTGGATCATTCTTGTCAAAATCATATCTGGCTGCCGCTCTTTTTCATCTTCAACTATCGCTATTCGTAACATTAAAAGTTTGTCCCCTTTTTAATATACTGAAGTAAGTATACCATTTATGCCTGTGAACTACCCACCACCTAAAGGAAGTGGGCTTCGTAGAGCCTTCGGCTCTTTTTAAGAAGTTTGATATTTAAGTTTCCACCCGATTACTCAGGCAATCCTTATTCTTACGGGCGTGTCCACTTCGCCCCTAGTGTATAGTCCTTCTAAGGACACAACATTACTTTTACGTAGGATATTAAGTGCTCCGTTTACATCAGCATTGAGACACTTGCCATTTTTACATTGATACATTCCTCTATGAATTCTTGTACCGCTAAACGTGTATGTCTTAGGGTTATCATTGTTATAAATAGGAAGGTCATCTCTATCCCAGAATGATGATTTAGATGTATAACTTTCTTCCTGTTTAACAAAGGCAATGCCATTTAGTTCACAAAGATACTCCAGTTTAGAGCGTAACTGACCATATGGGATATTTACAAAGTTTTGATTGTTTCTTTTTCCCATATCAGTACCACGTTGGAATGTTTCATTATAGCCAACTACAAGGGTTCCTATATCATTAGAAATACAATAGTCTATGATTTTACGAGCAGCTTTATTCATATAGTCATTTACTTTATTATTTCTATCTCTGGTATTGGCTTTTTGCCTGTTAGTTGGTCTATAACCCAAATTCTGTTTGTCTTTAATTGACTGCAACTGAGCATTGCGCTTGTTATACCACTGATTGATAGATTTAAGTCGTTTCCCATCTATGATGAATGACTTCCCTTCGCTTGATACAGCAGTTGCGAGATTATTTATACCCAAGTCTAAAGCTAGTACATTGTTTGGATTTAGATTTCTTTGAATATTTTCAGTTTCATATATGTACTGGATTTCAAAGAACCTAGCATTTGCCTTTGGTATTATACGTATCTCTTTAACTTTTTTATCAACTAAAATCGGTGGTATTGTAATCTCTACACTTTCATGGGTCTTCTTATAAGTGTTTGAAAATGGAAGTATTAACTTATTTTCATTTAGCCTTACAAAACCAATCACAAGAGTAGTATATCCATCTTTCGGAAGATAGTGAGGTAATTTACAATCTTTAAAAGCATATTTGCCTTTTTTAGCAAGTTTCAGTAAACCAAAGAATGACTTGAAACTGCCATCTACTTCTTTAAGTATCTGCTGAGCCATATTTGAATTGAGTAATTTATAGTTTTCAGATGACTTTAAAAGAGCGTAGTTCTTCTCATAGTTTAGATACTCGCCTTCATTGAAATAGTATTGTCTTACATTGTAGATTGCCTGATTAGTTAAGTTCTTTGCTATATGGCAAAGTTCCTTAATTGATTTATAGTCTTCTTTTGACAGATGTTTAACCTGTTGTTTTACTGTAAGATACATAAGTTTCTCCTTTCTATAGATTTAGGATTATCCTATGTATATACTATATCATATTTTACTAAAAAACACCATTTACAGTAAAACTTTGATCTATAAGACGGCATTCATCCCACCACTCAAGAGTAGTGGGTTTTCTGCCTTGATGTTTATAAATCGACAAAATATGTCAGAAAAGATTTTTTGTCCATCTTATCTGCTATTATAAATAGCGATTGATAACATTCTAAAAGAGCCTGTTCCTAAATTACTAGGACAGGCTCTTTCTCTTGCTCAATATTGTGAAGATTGCCATAATCGCGTTGCCATCACAAGGCTAGCAGTTTCAATGGTATACTTTTATTATATCAATGTAGTATGAATCATATTTAACATTATCCATAAATCTTTATTCCGTCCTTTAATACTTCATTTAATAATTCTGGATTAACTACTAGCTGATCCATATCCAATAGGTCAATCTTTTTCTTTAAGGTTGTGTTCAATTTTTCTACCAAACCATAAAATTTCAATCCCTTTACAGTTGACGATATAAGCAAGTCAATGTCACTATCATCCTTAGCCTTTCCCTTGGCATATGAGCCAAAAAGATAGCAATACTCAATTTGATAATCACTAAAAACTTTTTCACACTTATCTTTAATAGAATCTATATCTAATATTCCATGCGTCTCATCAATAGTATTAAGCTTGCCTAACATATCTACTAGATACGAATACTTAACTGTACTGGCCTTATCAGGTTCATTTTCATAAGATTTATAAGAACGCAGTGATACTTTTAAATAATCAGCCGCCTGCTGCTGTGTATAACCTATTGATTGCCTAATCTCTTTTAAAGAATCAACCACAATATATTCCTCCTAAAGGAATTATATCACGACTTTACACTTTGTAAAAGATATAAAGTGCAACTTTTGCACTTTTATAATATACCAGGTGCATTTTTTGCACTTTTATTTTTTTGTGGTGCAATATCATTTCAGTTAAGGGCAATAAGCCTCACATCCTCATGTGGATTAACTTTTGCCAATCCAATTCGCACAATACTGGCATCCAATCTTCTAAAATCTTCCATCATCTGGACTGCTGTTATCATTTGCTCCCTAGTAAGGGTCTTAGCCAATGTAATGTGTGGCAGCCAGGAAAATGGGCGATAGCAGTTGCTGATAGTTGTATCAGGGATGGCATTAAAGCAATCAAAAATCTGCTGTTCAAGATTCTGCAAATATTCATTCAGATAAGGTGCAACATACAAAACCTTGGGCATCAACTGCCCAACTGTTATTAATGAAATATCTCCCTTTGATATTCTGCCATCTAGCATTTCAAATGCAGGCACCAAAACATCCACACTTCTAGCTTCAATGGCTGACAAGGTTAAATGTGGCGGAACATTATTTGCTACCATAAAATCATTGCCTGTTGCCTGGGCCACTTTTTCAATATAGCCATTTAAAACATTGGTTGTGTTTTCATCAAAATAAGCAGATATTAAATACATAGCGTACCTCAGCACTTTTCATTGCATATCATCCTTTATCCTATCAATAAGTGTAATATCAGCTGGAAGCCAATCTACATCACCAAGCTGCTCCTTTGTAAGCCACTTGGCAGCTTCGTGCTCTTTTAATACTAAATCTCCATTTACTATTTCAGACCAGAAGCAATCCATTGAAAGATGGAATGTAGGATAGTCATATTCAATAGTATCTATCAATTTACCGACACTTATTTCTGTATCAAGTTCCTCCATAATCTCACGCTTAAGAGCTTCCTGTGGAGTCTCACCTTCTTCTATCTTTCCACCAGGAAATTCCCAGCCATCTTTGTAATCGCCATAGCCACGCTGAGTAGCAAAGATGATTGGTTTATTCTGTTCATTTTGCGCTTTAATTACTGCTGCAACTACACGTATTGTCTTCATCCCTACTCCTCATCAAACCCGAAGTATCGCATTTCATTATACTTGGCATTGGCTTCTTCACTGGCTTTCTTTTCCCGCCATATATCTATATCGCTACAAATAGCAAGAGCCTCGTCAACAATAAGTTCCGCAGTATTTGGCTTTACATTGTAAAGATATGCCATCATCCGTTGCATTGCCTTTGGGCTACCTAACATCTTTGCAATCTGCTCTCCCAGCTCATCTGGAAATCCCAGGCTTCTTATGGCCTGCACCAGTTCATCCTTGCTTCTAGCCCATTCTCTCTTAAAATCCATTCTGCCTCCTGAATTTTTCTTCTTTCTTTATATATTAATACTTGAGAGATTAGATTTGAAGTAATTACATGCGTCTGCTAAAATAATTCCCATGAAAAACTTTGAGGAACTAATAAACGAATCCCTACGCGAAGTTACACACATCGGCATAAAGCCCGGTGTCATAGTATCATTCACTATCAATAATCGTGCCAAAACCAGATGGGGACTTTGCAAGCAAAATCCAGACAAGACTTTTGAAATACAGATAGCTGAGAGACTACTCACTGATGATAGAATCTCTGAGAAAGCCTGCAAGGAAACCATAATTCACGAAATACTTCACACCTGCAAAGGTTGCATGAAGCATACAGGTAAATGGAAGTACTACACGGAAGTTATGAATCAGGTGTACGGCTATAACATCAAACGCGTCACTACAGGCACTGAAAAAGGTGTTGAAGATTATAAGACTGAAAGTACCATGGCCATCAAATATATATTTACCTGTGAAAACTGTGGAGCCACCATATATCGTAAACGCGATAGTCGTTTTACAAAAAATTATCGTAAATACGGTTGCGCACGATGCGGTGCTGTAGCTTGGAAGAAAGAGCTCGCATAGAATATTACAAAGCACTAAAAGAGGATGTTGTAGGCATTGTTTTACAACATCCTCTTATTTTTACTATCATTTCATTCTCTTTTCTGGTTTAGCACCAGGTGCTCTCATTTCCTCTCGTAAATTTACATCAAGCTCTTTCCACTGCCCCAGGCATCGCCAACCTTCTCACCAACCACATGGTAAGCATTGTTGAATGGATCAAATGTAATAGGCTTAACTTTGCTCACATCTACTTTACCATCTGTAATAACAGATTCATCAACGCTTACATTAACAATCTCACCCTTTAGGATGCAGCTGTCGTGGTCGTAGCTCTTTACCTTACATTCCAGGCAAACAGCAAGCTCATTAATAATAGGTGCATTCACATGGTTACTCTTTGTAGCAGTAAATCCAGCCTTTGCAAACTTGTCGCCATCCTTATTTCCAGAGGCAATGCCTACATAATCGCATGCTGCCACATGATCTGCATCTGCCATACTGATGGTAAAAGCCCCTGTCTTCTCAAAATTCTTACAGGTCTTATGTCCTACCGACAGGCAAACTGAAACCTCATTTGATTCACTAATGCCACCCCAAGCAGCGTTCATAGCGTTAGGAACACCATTTTCGTCGTAAGTTGCAATAATCCATACTGGCTGTGGATAACTTAGTGGCTTTGCTCCAAAATCTTTTCTACTCATAGTTAATATCCTCCTCAAATTCTTATTTTTACACAAGTATAAAATGTAGTTTGCCTATATATCTAAGGCTGAGACTACTTTTTATTCTGAATTAAATCCTTAGAAGGGCATTTCATTGTACTAAGCATTGACAACCTCACTTCTTAGCGATTTTCCCTCCATGCTCATCAGTAGATTTCAGACTTCTTATTCCTTGTACAAGTTGTAACCTACCACATCACATATCCTTGGCGCCTAGCGCTATCGTATACAGGGCGCATGTTCTTTTCAAGAATATTATAAAACTCTTCTCGATTATTTCCCCTTCGATATAATTCCTGATTAGCCCAAATTGAATGCAGATTATCCTTATAGCACTTTTCGAAGCTACTTCGTATATACGGTTTTTCTTCATCATTTATCATACTATATAGGATAAACTGATTGTCCGCATACTTTCCAAAAAATCTATTCCAATCTGGTAGCTTATTGCTCTTGGATGAATTTAACGATGAATCCATCGGCATAAGATTCCAAAGCTCATCGTTCATTACAAACGACCAAGGAATAAAATGGTCTATATCATATCTTCCTTTTTCTATCGGTGTTTCTTTAAACACATCCATTATTGTCTGCTGGTCTAAAATCAACTTCCATAAATCCCTGACATGACTTAACTTTCGCATTTTCTCATCCATCGGCGCCAATTTATATACTAGACTAGGCACCTCTGGATTATTGTTTTGAAGCCACTTAACCTTTTCAAACTGAATCCATCCTAATATGGTAACTGTATTATCCTTAATCAGCTTTGTCCATTCATCATTAAATGTTACTTCACGTTTTAAACCTAGGGTATCACCAAAAACGTAAGGTAACGGAACATCTATGTTAAAAAACCTAGCATATTCAATGATTGAACATGTTCTTCCCCAATTCACATTTTGTCCTGCATTTTTAAAGAACCCAGACAAAGCTCTATATGGTACATTTTTTGTTAATCTATTCTTGTAATCACGAAGTTCATTATCGTATTTACGAATTTCATTTTTTATACTAGCTGAATCAGCATCTGCCCTCAGGTTACTTAACTGCTGCAGTTTTATAACCGCAAGCTCAAGAGCATCTCTTGGTTCCCCTAACAAAAATCCACTCAAATGAACATGATACTCCAAAACTGTATACCATGCGTTGCAAATCATTTCATCAATAATATCATTAAAGGTAGTCTCAGTAATATTTGCAGATATTAGTTTTACGATTGCCTCTAGCCAATAAAACTTATAGCAATAAGAGGGATCCTTTAGCATTTGCGAAAATCCCTCTACATCCAAATTATTATAATATTTTTCGTCAATAACAAGGCCTTGTTCATTAACCATTATTCATTGCCTTCCCAATATATACGGCTTTTAAACCCGCCTCTCTTGTCGTTTTTCTTTTGTTTAACGTCCATCAATTGTTCAATGGTATAGCCTCTAGCTTCACATATTGAATACAAAACCTCTAGCACATCAGCCATCTCTTCAATTGATTTATCAGCCTGGTACTCTGCAACTTCTTCACTTAGCTTAATATCTAATTCCTGTAGATATTCATCCTCTGAAAGTATCCTCGTTTTCGGTACCTTTCCATCAGCCTTAATTATCTCAGGTATTCTGTCACGTACAAGCTTTCCCATAGTTATCCCCATTAACGTCTATAACTCATTATATTTTGCACTACTGCCTTTAGCCTTCTCCACAGGATACTTAGCCTCATTCTGATCCATCTTTTTATTGATAATTTCATCAGGATCAACGCCAAGCTTATCTGCTAGATTTTGGCAGTAAACCATTACATCTGCCAGCTCTTCCTTAACATGCTCTACGTCATATTTGTCATCATCCCACTGAAAACACTCAAGCAATTCCGCCGCCTCTATCACTATAGATTTTGCCAAATGAACTGGTGCGTGAAACTGGTCCCAGTCACGGTCTTCTGTAAATTTTCTGATTCTAGCAATTGTTTTGTCTGTCATTATTCTCAAACCTTTCAATTAATGTAATATCATTTGCGTGCGCAATATATTTCTTTAAATACTCCTGTAAATTGGGATTACACGCATAAACATAACACCCCTTTATCCCACGAGCAAGTATAGTTGTATAGGTGTTAATTATTAGTTCCTTTACATCCTTTTCATCTGTACCAGCTTTTACCTTCTTGTCTTTAAAATTTTCAAGCTTAATTACAATGTGTTTTTTTACAGGATCATAATCTATCTCGTTACCAAAGATTACTCCACAGTAATTCATATCATATCCCTGTGAAGAATGAATACACCCAATTGTATATGTAGAATCCATTCTGTTAATCCAATCATTATTAGCAAGATTCCAAATATACCTATACCCATCTATCTCAATATCATATTCTCCATTGGCAACTAATCGATTATAACAATCCATATTGTTAGGGACTGTACCTTTTTGCTTAGTCTTCCAATCCCATGCAAATCCAGCTACAGTTTTACATAGTCCCATCTCCAAATCTTTTCTACGGATAGTTTCAACCATGTGATTAACATCATCAAAAATTAGAAAATCATAATTATCTATAGCCTTAAAATTACCAACCGTACCATCCATAATCTGCCTGATATACTTTATGTAAGAATCTCCACCCTCACACCTCATCTGGGTCTGTAGAATATGATGCCAAATTGGATTTGCACATCTAGTATAGGTTGATTTGAACTCTTTGTATGTTATGTCCGATGACTTTACACTTTGATTCTCATCATAAAATAAAACAACATGTCTAGCAGATTTAAGAATCCATTCAAGCTGATTTGTCTCATATTTATCCAAACCAAGTTTTTCGCAAGTCTTATCATAAGCTCCAAAACCGGTAAGATTCTTTCTGCGTTTCAGTCTATGCGCCTCATCCACAAATAGCACATCATAATTCTTCTTTACAACATCATTAGGACCTATTACCATATCTGCCGTAAGACCATTTCCACAGGCCTTAAATACTTTACGCACTGTGCCCCTAATTCCATCCATTGGAAAAACAAATCCTATGCTTAGTGGCTTTCCATTTCTTTCCAATTGAATGAACTCTTTTACTTTCTTAAGCGCTGTAAGCTTGTCTAAATCCAGTTCTTCATATTCATTAAAATCATCTACAACATTGTCATCAATATTTATCGCATTAACTAGCGAATTAATGATACTAATAGCAAGAACTGTTTTACCAGTACCAGCGCAACCTTTAACTAGACTCAAACTATGCTCAACATTTGGCATATGAAAAGAATCTACAATCGCCTTTAAAATATTAACTGCAACGAGGTTCTGCTCGCCAGTGAGTGAATTATACGGAGAAAATTTAAAGATATTATCGTTTTCTATAACTTCAATCGTTTTATCAACAAGCTTCTTTTCCCTCAGTTCCTTCCACAACTCCGTAAACTTACTACGATATCCTTTCCTATCATAATAATCATGGGACGCCTGTTGCCCCTTATTCTTATTAAGTACTCTAAAATGACCATCTACAGAAAAATACTTAATTAATCTTTGTTCATAATCAAGTATAACCGACTTGTTATATTCGTTGTCAAAAACAATCTCAACAACATTTAATTGTTTCTTTTCATTGTTATTCAAATGCTGATACATACGATTAGCCGCACTAGTAGTCTCACCAATATAAATACATTTATCATCGTGAATCAAATAAACAACAGGCCAATTTATACCATGATAAGATTCCTGTAATTGTTTTATTCCAGCTTCATCGAATGGATATGTATGAACCTTTTCTAGCATAGCTGCCCCCTTTATATCAAAAAATACCCTTATACATATACCATGTTTAGTATATCATATAAGGTTATTTATTGGGTTTAATATATATTTCGATGTTACCTTATTTTCCTATAAAAGAAGACAATATATCTATAGAAGCAGCCATCTTTTTAAGCGCTGTAAGATGTTCTTTCAAATCTGCCATCTCATCCCCCCTATAATTATTTAAAAAGGTCACCAGCAATATCCTTAATTTCTTTCATATCAAGCTTTCCGTCTGCAAGAGCTTCCTTGACCTTCTTAACATCAGCTTCATCAACCTTAACACCAGCTTTGTCTAATAATTCCTTTGCTTGCTTAACGTCCGCAGCTTTAAGCTTGTCTAAAAGCTCTTTGTTACCTGCTACTTTTGTAATAATTTCCTTAACATCCATTTTTAAATCCCCCTTGTCTCTATATTAAACTACACTTCTAATTCAATATGTGTAGTTATTTCTAATTGGTATTAGTTTAACACTTTCAGTGATATAGTTCTAGCTTTAGGCTCTTGTTGTTTGCAAGCCAAGAAGAGCTCAATTATATGATACTTAAAATTAAAATAAGCAGCAGACAATACGTCCACTGCTTTAACTGTGCTTTATATCTATACTTTAGTTCACTTCTTCGAATAAAATATCTAACACATTTACGATA
>SVES01000102.1 GCA_015057305.1 Pseudobutyrivibrio ruminis
TCCCGAAAATTTGAACATTCTGTTAAAATTAATGTCAAATAAGCAACAGATAAAAAAAAGAGTCTCCTAACGAGACTCTTTAGATACACTAATTTCTTAATTGCTATATACGATTCCTTTTGCCAATTTATCAGCAGCTTCCTGACCTTTAAAGGTTTTTACAATTTCAAGGGCAAATGGGATAGCAGTTCCCATTCCACGGCTAGTGATGATATGACCATCATGACACACCGCATCTGTTGAAAAATCTGCCTCCAGCAAATCCTTTTCCATACCAGGATAACAGGTGGCTTTCTTGCCCTTTAGGATTCCAGCCTTGCCAAATACTGTAGGTGCTGCACATATAGCTGCAAGCCCTTTCTTTGATGCATTGAAGCCATATATCTGATCCATAAGTGGCTCACAAAGCTCTAAGTTGAGAGTGCCTGGCATTCCTCCTGGCAGCACAAGCATATCTGCATCTTCGAAATTTGTATTTTCTATCAGTCTGTCACAGTAGGTTGTAATTCCATGGGAGCCTGGCACCCTTTTATTTCCTGTGATTGAAATCATTTCTATTTCTATATCTGCACGTCTAAGTAAATCAACAACTGTAAGGGCTTCGATTTCCTCATGGCCCTCTGCCAAAAATATAAGTACCTTGCTCATTATTCCTCCTCCTGTTCTTTTGTTTGTAAATTATATCCCTTAGTTTTTATTTTAGCATAATTTTTCTAGCAATGTTTATACCAATCTTATATGGTAGTGGTCGAATTGCTTTATCCGCCTTCTTTATCATTTCCCTAATTGGAATGCTTTGAGGACAATGCTGTTCACATTTGCCGCAACCAATGCACTGAGTGGCAAACGCAGGCTCATCCTTCAATCCCACGGTCTGGGCATACTCAAATCTGGCAGCTGATTTGCTTTCTAGGGCTGTCATGTTATAGCATCTGAAAAGTGCTGGAATATCTACACCCTTAGGACAAGGCATGCAATATCTGCATCCTGTACAGCCTACAAGCTCTGATTCTGAAATAATATTTTTTACCTGCTCAACTAATTCAAAATCTGCATCTGTAAATGAATCTGCTTTGGCATCAGAAGCTATTCTACAATTTTCCTGTACCATCTCCACTGAATTCATTCCTGAGAGAACGCAGGTAACCTCGGGCTGATTCCAAAGCCATCTAAGGCCAAGTTCTGCTGGAGTGTAGCTTTTCTCATAGTTTGCAATCTTTTCCTTGGCTTTGTCAGGTAACAGATTAACAAGCTTACCTCCTCGCAGTGGCTCCATAATGACTACTGGAATTCCCTTGCTTGCAGCGTGCTTCAGCCCTTTAAGACCTGCCTGCGAATGCTCATCCATATAATTGTATTGAATCTGGCAGAAATCCCAGTCATAAGCATCTAATATGCCTATGAAATCTTCAGTGTTGCCATGATAAGAGAACCCTATGTTTCTTATCTGCCCACTTGCCTTCTTTTTTTCAATCCACTCCTTCACACCTAGCTTTTCCAGCTTGTCCCACTGATTCATGGCCGTCATATGATGCATAAGATAATAATCAATATAATCAGTACGTAGGCGCTTTAATTCCTCATTGAAATATTTATCAAGTGCTGCTGCACTGCTAACCAAATATTGAGGTAACTTTGTGGCAATGTTAACCTTTTCTCTAATCGAGTTGCGCTCTAATATCTCCCCTAATGCCACTTCACTGCCAGGATACACATAGGCAGTATCATAATAGTTAACTCCACTTTTAAATGCTGTCATGATTTCCTGCTCAGCCTTGTCTATATCTATAGTTCCAGCCTTTGTGGTAAATCTCATGCAGCCATACCCTAGTATTGATATCTGCTCCCCTTTTTTGTTACTTCTGTACTCCATAGACTCCTCCATAATTGTTGCCAGTTTAGAGTATTTTATCATATATAAAGGCATGTAGCTCAATAAAAAAATCCTGTCACAAATCAGCTGATATAGCTATTTCTGTGACAGGATTTGTAATTTCTAATAGCGATTTAAGTTGTATGTTATGCGTAGGCATCAAAATGTGCACCAGATGTGCTGTAGGTGCTACCTCTTCCATTTAATCCATAGGATGTGTTTCCTGAGAGGAACTTAGAAGCGATATCATTGAAGTCGCTAGACACTTGAAGGTTATGCTTTTGCCTTTCTAATGGGTCAACCACCATGGAATTGCTATCCACATCTCGAACTGTGGCATTTGGATATTGCACAGGAGATGCGCCCGTTACTGCCGCTCCATTTTTTACAGATTCATTAGTATACACATCCGAAAAATCTGCATCATTATTAATGGCATAGTTCATAGGCTGAACGCTACTAATTGGACTGTATGTACTTAATCCTCCGATAGGTGCGATAGCCATAAAAATTCCTCCTTAAGCAAGTAATATAATAATAGCACCTTGGTAAATGTAAAATCTAAAAAACACAAATATTAGAAATTTAATTCACAATTTAGTCACATCTCCATTTTAGACAATTTCTGTAAGAGGTTGAAGCATCTATCTTAGGAACCCAGCTACAATCTGCTCCTCTGCCTCTTCTTCTGTAAGTCCAAGAGACATGAGCTTGATAAGCTGGTCACCAGCAATTTTGCCGATGGCTGCTTCGTGGATGAGGGCTGCGTCTACATTCTTAGCATCAAGACGTGGGATAGCTACTACGTGTGCGTTACCCATGATGATTGCATCGCAGGCTGCATGACCACTACAGGCTGTGTTTCCTTCGATGGCAACTTCGAAAATCTGCTCTGAATCATCCTTTGCAACTGAACGTGAAACTACATCTGTGCTGGCATCCTTTCCATTGAGAAGTACCTTATAATCTGATGTGGCTTTCTGGCTGCCGTGAGTCATAAGTGCTTCGTGGATAAGAAGTGTTGCTCCTTCAGCAAGCTCAGCGTAATTAGTACGAACTGTGGAATCTACACCCTTAATCTGCACCATTTCCATCTCAACATGGCTGCCCTCTTCCTGATATACGTTTGTTACAGGATTAAGGATACGAGCGCCCTTTCCGTCGCCTTCGCCGTAGTGCTTTTCTACATATTTAACCTTGGCATTCTTGCCCACATGGAATGTGTGAATACCATCATGCTGAGAATCCTGGTCACCACAGTTGGAAATACCGCAGCCTGCTACGATAGTAACATCTGCCCCCTCGCCAACATAGAAATCATTATAAACCATATCCTTAAGACCGCTTTCAGTAAGGACTACTGGGATATGAACGCTTTCGCCCTTTGTGCCTGGTTTGATGATGATATCGATACCTGGCTTATCTTCCTTTGTGACGATGTCAATATTGGCTGTAGTGTTTCTGCCAGCACTGGCACCGTTTGAACGAATATTATATGCACCCTGAGGTATGCCATCTAAATCAGCAACCTCATGAAGAATGTTCTTTTGAATTGCATCAAGAGTCATTACTGGTCACCTCCTAACTTTTCGCAGGCTGCTCCAACAGCTGCTGATGTGCCAAGAAGCTCTGGGAGAATTTCATCCTTAGGTCCCTGCTTCTTAACCTTGCCGTTTTCAATAACTACGATTTCATCTGCGATATTTAGGATGCGCTCCTGGTGAGATATTACTATGATTGTTCCATTGATATCTCTTCTCATGTTCTCAAATACTTTGATAAGATTCTGGAAGCTCCAAAGATCGATTCCAGCCTCTGGCTCATCAAAGATTGAAAGCTTGGTGCCGCGGGCAAGTACTGTGGCAATCTCGATACGCTTAAGCTCGCCGCCAGAAAGTGAACCGTTTACCTCACGATCTACATAATCCTTGGCGCAAAGGCCTACCTTAGAAAGGTACTCACAAGCTACTGCAACTGAAATATGCTCTCCTGCTGCAAGACGAAGTAAATCGATTACTCTGATTCCCTTGAAATGAACTGGCGCCTGGAATGCAAAGCTGATTCCCATTTTTGCACGCTCAGTGATATTTTTATCTGAGATATCCACACCATCAAGAATAATCTGACCACTTGTCAACTGATTTACTCCCATTATAAGCTTAGCAAGTGTGGACTTACCGCCCCCGTTAGGACCTGTGATAACGATAAACTTGCCATCTTCTACTACAAGGTCTAGACCGTCAATGATTTCTTTAACAGTATCATTTTCGTCATCAACCTTATATGTAAGATTTTTGATTTCTAACATATCTTAACTCCTATTCTATGCATTACACTTCCTAACGCCATGCCAGTGGCAGTTAGGAACGACTAATTTAATTGTGTAAAATTA
>SVES01000103.1 GCA_015057305.1 Pseudobutyrivibrio ruminis
AGTTGTATCGATCAAACTTCCAAGATTTAAAGAATTTGTAGATGAGCAACTTGCTCTCGAGGGTGAACTACAAAAAACATGAAAAAAAGCGGGCATCTGACGATGCTCGCTTTTTATATCATTTATTGGTTATCCTTCGATTATCGGTATCTCATACTCAGTAATACCATAGATATCATAAATAATATTATCAATTTCCTGAAGTTTTGCTTCATCTACTTCATTCAATAAATCTTTAACTAAGGAAATAACTCTTTCTCTCTGTTCTGCTGTACCTTCTTTTATCGGCAATCTTTCTATACCGTAGCTGTTAACATTGCTATTGGTGCTAAGCTTAGCATAATACCAATTAAGAAGTTTTGAATTAAGAACTCCCAAGAAGAAATAATCAAAATCATTGTCTGTCGGAGGCAGAAGGTACATTACAGAATTGGCACAATAATATGGTGGATTAACCATCGTCATTTTCAATCTCCACTTTTCATTTATGCCCGTTATTCCCTGCATTACTATCCTTTTTTTATTATGATGTGTAGCTTTTTCACCATTATGGCTTTCTAAATAACCATTCTCTTTTAAATAATAAATATCTCCTTGGCTTATGTCATTAGTAATATAATACTTCTGTACCTGTGCACCTCTCAACATTAGTGAGTCTTCTGGAGAAGTCGTCATATACTGCTTATCATTTGTCATATGACATTCTCCTTCGAAACAATCCGTATAATTTTTGACTCTCTTGCAATCAGTGCTCATCTTAAGAAAGATAGGTAGCTCGTGTTCTTTGATTACTGGTATCGAATAAGAATCATCATCTATTAGTTTTATATCATCATAAGATATAAACATAGTACTATTACTCTCATCCACATACTTATCCTGATGTATTCTAACGCCAAATTTATATGAAGTATCTACTTTTTTCTTTGTAGCCCCCAGAATACATACAGACATCTTTACTTCTTTAAATACCCTCTTATTGGCATTATCCCTTTCTGGAAATGCTTCCAAGAAATCTATACGTGTATTCTCCATCACATATCGTCTAATCATAGCGTTAGTAGAATCACCCATAAACGCCAATGGGAAAATTAAGCAGCAACGACCATTTCCTTTCAGTAACGCAAAACATCTACAAATAAACAATTTGTAAATGTTTATTACGCCACCTCTAGCATTTGAATAAACATTTGCGTTGCAATAATAGTCATACAGTTTATCTGACACAGAAATACTAGTATTTTGATTCTGCTTTTTATTGATTAATCCATAAGGGGGATTTCCAATAATGCAATCAAAGCCAAGAAAAACTCCTTTTTCATTCAACAATTCAGGAAACTCAACAGCCCATTCAAACGCACCTTGATATATTGATGTATCTTCTCCATAATCAAGCGTACCACTTTGAAAATCAAATCTTATCTGTGAATAACTGTTATGCAAAGCGTCTTTGATTATTCTAATCTTGCGTAATATGTCTGCCTTAATTTGCTTATCAGAAGCACCCTTATAATCAGAAACCAGTTTTTTATATTCTGTAATATGCTTTTTAGTTACTTTCTCAAGTTCTAAGTTGTTAGCACCAACCTGTTGTCCTATGTCAAAGCTAAGCTTACTAATCAATGAATTACCAGCCTTTATATTTATATCAATATTAGGCAAAGTTTCCATTATTCCATTCTTGTAATAAGCATTCTTTAAAAGCTCTATCCACAAACGTAGCTGACATATCGCTGTCGCCTTTGAGTTCAAATCCACGCCAAAAAGACAGTTCTCAATGATTATTCTCTTTTCATTGAAAAGTGTTTCCTGCACAGACTGTAATAAAACATTGTTTTTATCATATTGAAAAGCTCTGCCTTGACCATCATATATTTTCAATACATCATCTACAATGTCTATTTCGAATTCGTTCAAAAGCTCATCTTTTCCGTACTTAAACAACACTCCCAACTGTTTCTTGATAGCAATAATTCTGTTTAAAGCAGAAACAAGGAAATGTCCTGAGCCAACAGAAATATCACAAATTTTCACTGTATTAATTATTCTGTTGATTTCCTTCTTCTCAGCTAAGGTCGTTCCAATCTTCTCTTTTATTTCGAATAGGTCATTACAATTCCAACGCTTCTCTTTATTTATCAAGTCTATGATAGTGCTCTCAATAGACCTCATGCACATATACTCTGTGATTACAGAAGGAGTATAAAAACTACCATCTCTATAACCATTCAATTTTTCAAAGATAAGTCCCAACACAGATGAATCTATGATATCTCTTCCAGCCACAATAGTATTGTTCTTTCCTATTTCTGACGAGAAACTATAACTACTAAGGAACTGGATAATGTAATCCAAAAGAAGTATTTCTCTATCGTTTCTGTTCCCAACAATAGAGTTGCTCTTCTTTACTACTGGAAGATTTCTGATAGCATTAATATTTACATCTTGCCTTTCAACATCATATCTTTCAAATAAAGAACTGTTTAAGTATGGAATGTCTTTAAAATTCTCAAAGAATGGTGTCTCTTCTCTATCATGCTTTCCAAGTACTTCAAAAAACAAATCTTGTAGTTCTTGGAAACTGGTAATCTTTTCAGAATCCAAAATATGATATTCTTTTGAATCGCCATTAAACGCAATAAGCTGTCCTTCAAATAACTTAATAAATAGCAGTCTATTCATCCAAATGATTACTAGCTCAAAAGTCTTCTCTATACATGGAATCTCTTCGTATTCCTTATCATTTTTTAGGATATTATAAACCTGATATGAAAGTGAGTTTTTAATTGTCTTATCTATTTCAATGGTCTTAGATGTTTTACCACTCTTCTCCTTTAATCCCATGATATATAAAAGCTCTTGATAGAACTTTTCATTAAGTATATGGGTTGACTCACCATATTTCGCATTGTCTTTCAAAAGATAGTTTCTATTTAAAAGCTTATACAGTAAAGCTATCTTTTTAGTTGATTTATAATCATTGATATCAAAGAAAACATATGAAAGTTTCTCATTTACTCCCAGAGTTTCAAAGTATTGCTTAGTATCTTCATAAAACTTATCTGTATTGTTTGAATATACAAGCTGATTATTCTGGTATTTATAAAAATGCTTTTCTAAATAACCATCAACAAGCTTCTCAATATCATTTGCGTCAATGATAACAAACTTTGAATTATCATTTATAATGCATCTACGTAATTCAACATCAGGCTTTCTTCTAACTTTCTCACCATTTGTATCTCTGGTAACTCTAAGATAATAGAAAACAATCTCATGAAGTGCTTTTACATTTATCTCATCTTCTGAAACCATTTCACTTTTATTTTTTGGATTCTTTGCCTCAATCAGCACTCTAATATCGCCATTCACCTTAATACAACTATCTATGCGACCATCTGTATTAATTTCATATTTTGCATCATGATAAAAACTACCTTTCAGGAAGTCATTAGTAATATTCTTTAAATGTTCTTCAGTCTCTCCATTTTCAACTGCTTGCTCGCTTCGTGAAATATACATGGCAAGGTTACTTGAAAACGCTGTTACTATTTCCTCCCTGAGTTTCTGACTATATAATCTTCTGTCATGCTTTTTTAAGGCTTCCTCAATAGTTATTGCACTCATTACGATTTGCTCCTTTATCAGTTTTACAACACTTATTAATTTTATCAGATATAGTCTACATTATAAAGTTATCAACGATAAAGAAGTGCTGTTTCATGCACGAAACAGCACTTCTCATTATGAATCTTTTAATAATTCTTTAAGTACGCTCATTAGCTCTTTGTCTTCTTTTAACGCTTTGATAAGCTCTAGTGCAGTCTCCCTCTTATTCTGCTTATCTACTACTCCTTTCTTGTATTCATCAAGAACAGCCTGCGAAGGAGTTATAATAGAACTCAATCCTTCATCGGTAGCATGAAGATATGCTCCCTGTGAAGCAAGAGATTTATGCCCCATAGACAGAGCAGTATTAGTGATATTTGACTCATGATATAACATAACAAAAACGGATTCAAC
This sequence comes from Pseudobutyrivibrio ruminis, assembly GCA_015057305.1. Taxonomy (GTDB): domain Bacteria; phylum Bacillota; class Clostridia; order Lachnospirales; family Lachnospiraceae; genus Pseudobutyrivibrio; species Pseudobutyrivibrio ruminis_F. Next base: position 4,024 of record SVES01000103.1, read on the forward strand.
TGGTAATGATTACCAAATTGAACCCGTTTTATAAGCAGTTTAAAGCATTCAGTTTTGTATATCTTATCTAAAAACTATCACTTATCAAGCGTTAACGATCTTACCGAAGTCTGGCTTAAGTGAAGCTCCGCCAATGAGACCACCATCGATGTTCTCCTTAGAAAGAAGCTCAGCAG
>SVES01000104.1 GCA_015057305.1 Pseudobutyrivibrio ruminis
GGAGTTGCATATGGTGACCAGCAAGTTCTAAATAATATTAATTTGCACGTGCATTGTGGGCAAATGTCAGCTATTATCGGCAGAAATGGTGCTGGAAAATCCACTTTAGTTAGAGCAATCCTTGGGGAAGTTCCCTACACAGGGGAGATTCAATTTAAGAATAAAATGAATAACAATATGCAGGGGCTAAAGATTGGTTATGTTCCTCAGACAGTTAATATAGATAGGACTACGCCTCTTTCTGTGTATGATATGTTTCAAAGCTTTACCGGAAAGCTTCCTATATTGGTGCGCACAAAAAAGGAGCATGACCATGTAAAGGAAGCCTTGGCAGAGTTTGATGTGGCAGAGCTTATAGATCAGCCTGTAGGTACACTTTCAGGAGGGCAACTGCAAAGAGTACTTCTTGCGATGGCTGTTCATGATACGCCAAATCTCTTATTGTTGGATGAACCAGTTTCTGGTATTGATAAAAATGGTATGGATGCCTTCTATGAAAAGATGAGATATTTAAAAGAGACTCATGATTTGGCAATCATCCTTGTAAGCCATGATTTGGATTACGTGTATAAATATGCTGACAATGTCATTCTAATAGACAAGACAGTTACAGCTGCAGGCAAGCCAAAGCAGGTGTTTGAGACTGATGCTTTCAAAAGTGTCTTTGGTAATGGTGCCACAGGAGAAGTGGAGGTGAGTGCAAATGTTTAATGAAATGTTTTCATATGCCTTCATGGTTAGGGCTACCATAGCAATACTTCTTATTTCCCCATTATTTGGAATGGTGGGTACCATGATTGTCCAAAAGAGAATGGCATACTTTAGTGATGCACTTGGACATTCAGCACTTACTGGAATAGCCGCAGGTGTTATCATGGGTATCGCCAACACTACAGTTTCAATGATTATATTTGGAGTGTGCTTTGCATTGCTTCTTAATTATATAAGCAGAAAAGGACTAAGTTCATCAGATACACTTATATCTGTATTTGCCAGCTGTGCCACAGCCCTTGGTCTTGCAATTTTATCAAGAGGTGGAAGCTTTGCAAATTATTCTGCCATTTTGGTAGGAGATATACTTTCAATTACCTCAGGAGAGATAGTCCAGCTGATAATATTATTTGCCCTAATTTTGGTTTTTTGGTGCATAAGCATCAACAGGCTCACAGCCATCAGTATACATGCTACCCTTGCAAAGAGTCGTAGTATTTCTGTTAGAGTTATGGAGGACGCCTTTGCAGTGCTTATAGCACTCCTCGTTATGCTTTCAATTAAATGGGTAGGAATACTTCTTATAAATGCACTGCTCATCCTGCCAGCAGCCAGCAGCCGCAATATCTCAGAGAACTTTAGAGAATATACATATCTTTCTATTATATTTAGTATATTCTCAGGTGTAGCCGGTTTATTCGTATCATATTTTACAGATATGGCTACAGGCCCGATGATTGTAATCGTCGCCAGCGTGATTTACTTTGCTACATATATATATGGGAAGGACAGATAATGGCGAATAAAATCTTTATGACCTTTTTGTGAAAAACGATTATAAAGGAAAAATCATGATATAATTAATGCTACAGACGGGCGAAAATTTGATTCCCAATTTTTTTGAAAAAAATTTCAAGAAGGGGTTAAGTTTATAATAAGTCGTCCGATATAGATGTTGTAAGGCTTAAAAAGCTGGAGGATGAGGGAGCCATTTCCCTATTGAAATATTTTTAAAAATTTTTTTAAAATAGGGGTTAAGTTTTAAAAACATCATCCGATAAATGAATTGTAAGGATAAATGAAACGGATTTCATTATCCCGATAGCTACACCAAAATCAAATATCGCTTTCGATACAGGACAAGGATGTTAAGGATCGGAATAATCAATAATCAGTTTCTATTTATCTATTGCAGTCGCAATAGCTTATTTTCATGTAAAACAAGTAATTGCATTTTAGTTTGATAATTTTTATAGCATGTCGCGCGAGTGCTGTAATTATTATATAGTTTTATTCAGAGGAAAATAGATTTTTAATAAAATTGAATGGAATCTGAATAAAGCACAGAGTAAATAATAACAAATAAGTGCAAAGGCACTTCTTCCCCGAAAGGAATCGAGGAAGTATCTACAAGGAGGTAGAAATTATGGTAGTACAACACAATATGCAAGCAGCTAACGCAGCTAGAGTTCTTGGTATCACACAGAGCGCACAGGCAAAGTCAACTGAAAAACTTTCTTCAGGTTACAGAATCAACCGTGCAGCAGATGATGCAGCTGGTCTTTCAATTTCAGAAAAGATGCGTAAGCAGATTAGAGGTCTTGATCAGGCTTCTACAAACGCACAGGACGGTGTTTCTTCTGTACAGACAGCTGAAGGTGCTTTAACAGAAGTTCACTCAATGCTTCAAAGAATGAACGAGTTGGCAGTACAGGCAGCTAACGGAACAAACAGTGAGTCAGATAGAAGCTCTATCCAGGACGAAATCGATCAGCTTACAACAGAAATCGATCGTGTTGCTGAAACAACAAAATTCAATGAGACATACTTACTTAAGGGCGGCAATGGTGATAAGACATATCACGTACACGCTCATGATGCAGGTCTTGATGGAACATTAACAGAGAACACAACAAAGGCTACATTCCAGATGAAGTCACTTCAGGTAGGTGATTCTTATGCAATCGGTGGAACAACATATAACATCGGTGCTACATCTGTAGGACAAGCACTCACAGTATTAGAGGGTGGTAATGATACTGATGCAGCAAAGACAAAAGATGCTTCTGGACTTTCAACAGGCGATACAATTACAATTGATGGAAAGAGCTATTCAATAGTTGATTCAGCAGAAGCAGACATCGAGCAGTCTAAGATTACAGCAGGTAAGGTATTTAGCCTTGCAAGTGCTGGCTCTACAATTAGCTATAATGGTAAATCAGTTACAGTATTCTCTAAGGATGGTGTTGACGTAGATCCTAATAACAAGACTCTTATTACAGCAACTAAGGCTTACAGCATGGTTAATGCAGAGCTTAAGGCTGCATCTTCAATAGGAGCAACTGAAAACGCTGCTACTGTTACAACAGGTTCAGCTGATGAGAAGATTAATGGTGTTACATACAGAAGCTTCACAATCACTCGTGGTTCTGTAACAACAAAGAACGACCTTACATTCAATCTTCATGTTGGTTCTGATGCTGATATGACAAACAAGATTGGTGTTACAATCGAGAAGATGGATTCTAAGAATCTTGGTCTTGATGGTATCAACGTATCTGATGATTCAGGTAAGGCTGCTACATACGCAATCGACGCTATCGCTGATGCTGTAGCAAAGGTATCTGCTCAGAGATCTGCACTCGGTGCTGTTCAGAACAGATTAGAGCACACAATCGCTAACGTAGATAACGTAGTTGAGAACACCAACGCTGCTGAGTCTCGTATCCGTGATACAGACATGGCTGATGAGATGGTTACATACAGCAAGAATAACATTCTTGCTCAGGCAGGTCAGGCAATGCTTGCACAGGCTAACCAGTCTACACAGGGTGTACTTTCAATCCTTGGCTAATCCTTTATAGGATGATAATGCTTAGGACCATTAAGTTAAACAATTACTATTTATTCGTTTCGCGCAGACTAGTTTAGATAACTAGTAAATTGGGGGCTCCAAGGAAGCCTTGGAGCTCCTTTTTTCAAGATAATAATAAACCTCAGAAACGGATTTCAGAGAGTACATACACGGATGTATAAATTAAAGAACCTCCCCGCTGGAGGTTCTTTTTTTGTGCGCCTTGCGCCCTTTTTCCGTGGTGCGCCTAGCACTCTTTTTTCTTGCACCAGCTCGCTTTTACGGGTTTTCCTAAAAAATATGGTAGGAACCGTAGTTTTCTTGCTTAAAATTTTAGAGGCTACGGTTATTTTGAATAAAGTTAGAAAAACACGTAGTTTTTTTACGTTGATTTTTTGAGATTACGGGTATATAACAAAATGCATTTTCAGCCCGTAGAAAATTCTCTAAAATGAACCCCATAGAGTGGACACGCTCAAAAATGAATAAACCGTATTTTTTATAACAAATCCAAGCCATAGACA
>SVES01000105.1 GCA_015057305.1 Pseudobutyrivibrio ruminis
GACGAACGGTCACAGGCATGACAAGCCTACCGTTTTCTTCTCTGTATTTTCCCCAGTTAATGATCGGCGCAAAATATAGATTTCCATCGGGAAGTTCAAGATGAAGTGAATCATAGGAAAGCCAAGATATAAACGACGCATCAAACCAGTTGGGATGGTTTACTATATCCAGACCGTATTCCCTTGTCTTCTTTGCCTCTTCAACATCCAGCAATGCGGCAGTGTAGAACTTTTCATAGTCCTCATCGTATTTCGTATAAACAGGCGTACAGGTTTCCGTATCTTCATGGAAAACATACTGTGTTGGATTGATCACGTCATAGCAGATCAGCTCATCTGTCTGCCAAAGGTATCCCATTCTGTAGTCTTCACGTGAATTCATAACCTTTGAAAGAATATACAGGAAATTGACATAAAACTTCGTTCCTGTGTTCTTTGAATGTGTGACGAGCTCTGTTACGTCTATTCTCGACGTTATCGATGTTGAGCACTTGCAATCTTCCGTAAAGTGGCGAAATACGCCTTTACGATAATATGTCTCTTTGTCAATTACTTTATAATTCATTTTCTTCACCCTTACAAACTTCGATTTGCCCATCGTCTATAAAACTGGAAAATAAAATCACATTCAAAATCTTACAACATCTTCTTACAAAAACCAATTAGTATTTGACTTATAAATATGCTGATTGTATAGTCAATAAAGGGGACAACCAATCTGATTGCTCCCTCATAAGCGGTTTGTTAGGCTCCAGCATGGTTGGTAAATAATAGCGATATAGGCTAAGACATAGACAGAGGGCATATCATCAGATGTGCTCTCTTTTTGTGTGCAATCAGTAAGCCCTGAGGGCGCAAATTTACTGCCAGTGATGGCAGGTGAGCACATGAGTTTTGAGAAACTCATAAGTGCGCATTCTGAAAAGCACGAAGGGGTGTCTTAAATTGCAAATTTGAGACACTCATAAGTGCGCCCTCCGGGATTTGAAAAATGTATATCCTAAATCAAAATACGGATTTTGAAAAGTTCATCGAAATTCAAGCAACGCAGTTCAGTGAGCAAAGCGAACGGCAAAATCCCCGAAGGGGGCAGCGAGTTTCGAAGAAACTCCTAGATGCACATGTAAGCTCATCTGCACGAGCTTACATGGTGGCAGCTAGGAAAAAATCCCCGAAGGGGTTCACGAGTTTTGTAAAACTCCTAAGTGAACATGGAAACCGTTCTGCACGGCTTCCATGGAAGAAGGACTCTGCTGCAGTAATAATCCTGCAGCAGAGCCCTTCTTTATTTCCACCATTTCAAAACTGTATGCCTTGATAGCCCTGTTTCACGTTCACAATCAATTTTCCGCCCATCTGGATGAGCGACCTGCCATTGCTCCACTATATCTTTTTTAGGCTTTCTCCCATTACCTTCTCGCCAATTTGTGCCATTATATTGATCATTGATTACCTGTAGTGCCCTAGCCCCTGCTAAATGCAATGCCTGTTTTCTGTAATTCCGCTTATTAGCAGGAACAGATATTCCGCTTACTCGCTCCACTTCTGCCCTGCTATATGTAACATAACTTTCTTGATACATATTCATAGCATCCAACACATCACGCTTGGTAAAACGATTGTGTTCATCATCACTTAGCGAATCCATGTATGGCAACAATTCTAAGGCATCGGACAATACCTCATCTTCTGGAATATCGCACTTAATGCCATAAGCTGCAAGAACAGACAGGCACCAATACCGATGCCCCACCGTTACTTTTGAATTCTTTATTTTTCTTATCCACCAATCATATAAATCCCTTTTTATATGCCACCTCCCCTTACTTTCTCCACGAACAACACGTCGTTCATACCAATCGGGATATTTTGCCTTTGCCTTTTCTAAACCAATTTGGGGCTGATATTCTAATTTCTCTATGGCTTTATCTTTATCTACAAACTGATTTAGATATTCAATAGTAACACGCTTACCTGTTTCAAATGCTGTCACAATATAGCGTTTTCCCAGCTTGCTCTGCGTTCCAACAATACGGAAACCTTGAAAAACACCTTGATACTGCACCTGGTCGCGTTCCGTGTAGGTGCTTGTGTACCTATTCCAAATACGACATATCAGCTCATATTTGAACTCTCGCAAACTATCATGCAAATGCTTATATAGCGGTATCGGCTTTTCAAACAAATAATACAAATGTAAGCCATGCCCACTATTCACACAATAAGTACATTGCGGTATGACCTCATTTTTCATTTGATAAAATACATCGCGAATTTGTGGCATTTCTACGCCGTCTAAGTCAATAGCTATCCCATATAGCCACCTCGCATTTTTAGCCGTCCTGTTGCGCCCACAGTAGCCTACAGGGGATATAATCGCAAACTCCGCCCCCTGTACCTCATCAATCGTATCTAAGTCATCAAACACAAGATAATTCCGCGCTTTCTCACCCTCTATTACAGTTATTACACCATTGCTCTTAGAATCTTCAGGACACCCCTTGCGCTCAAAACACCCCTCTGGAAACATTGCTCTATAAAACTCTTTCGGTGTTACCTTATCATAGAACTGCCCTAACCATTCATTCTTCAACTTAAACAACTGCTTATCAGTAGGTTTTCTTGCCATACCCAACACCCCTACACACCCCCTAAAAAACACTATAGGGGGCTTATATTATCAATACATTTTTTGCACATTTTTTCATTGAAGAAATGCCAGCCCCATGCTATACTACTAATGCGGTCTGATGGTCGGTTCCCCGTTCACGGGGAGGTGATGCCATGACTACTTATGAGAAGTTAGCACTTATGCTGGCTTTCCTTCAGTTTGTTGTGACGCTCCTGGCTCTGCTTAAATAGCATTCCAACCGTCTAACTGTGCTTTGACGAACGTCCCAAGTTTTTAACGAACGGCGGTTCCGACGAGCCAACATCAGACCGCTTTTCTATGCCTAATTTTACCACTCTTTCCCAAGACCATCAAGAATTTTACCATAAAGTGTGTTGTAAATTATTTCTTAATACGACATTACATAAAAATAGCGATTTATATTTAATAAAAAATCACCATCTTCCCCATCAAGTTAATCTATTTTCCGTATTAGAAGTTATTTACTGATACATTTTTGTGTGTTATAATTGTATCATAAATTAGTTAATGACACAAAAAGGACGGTGTTTGATATGACTTTCTTGGAACTTCAAAAACAAATACTGCAATCGCGCAAAGCTCGTAGAGGGGTCAAGAACCGCATTGATTACCTTGCTGATGAGCCAAATGCCGACTTCTATGAAAAGCTATATAAAAAGGCTCTGACAGGCGCCAACACGATTGTTAAGCACGCCATAGAGCATGGAGAACTTAAGCCTTTCTCTATCATCTGGGATAAAAAAAGCCCCGAAATCACTAATGAGGCTGACCATTACAGACAACTTTATTTTGAATACAAAGCATACTATCAGTATTGGCAGCAAGCAATTAAAGAAAAAAACGACCTTGAAAATACCATACTTGAACTTAAGGACGAATTACGCCAAGTGAACTTTAAGTTAGCACGCGCCAAGAAAGGTGGCAGATATAAAGACTATGCCAAAATCCATCAAGTTGTTGTATATAAGCAGGAGAACCCACAGGCGTCAGTAAGAACCATTGCCAAAGCCCTTGGCATATCAACCACCACAGTACAAAATGCGCTTGTAGAGAAAGGGTTGAACAAGCCAAAAGGAAAGAAATCTTAAGAAAGTCGAAAAGGTGCTGTTATAAAATGCCTGAGCATGTAGAGATTTACGTGCTCAGGCATTTTTTGTCCAGATAAGAGGGAGCCTGTATGACAGCCACTTAGCGTTCCTCGTTATATTCCGATTTTATGTTCCAACGTTCATCCCGACAAACGGGAATTTAGCGATTAGAGCTTCATGAAAGACTTGATTTCTTGTTCCAAGAGACGAAATACGTTTGCAACCAGATAGCCATCAGCGATTGCATGATTTAGACGAACGGTCA
>SVES01000013.1 GCA_015057305.1 Pseudobutyrivibrio ruminis
ACATTTGAAATGAAGTGAGCCTCCATCTTGAATGTGCCTGTAACCTTTGCCCAGTTCTCAAGTGCAAGATACATAGCGCGAGGGCCAAGGTCAGAACCACCGATACCAATCTGAACTACTGATGTGAACTTCTCACCCTTTTCATTGACGATTTCACCTGTGTGAACCTTGTTAGCAAAATCAGCGATACGCTCCTGCTGCTTTACATAAAACTCTCTCTTATTAACGCCATCAGCCACAACATCATTACCTAGCTGACCACGTGTAAGCTGGTGAAGAACTAATCTCTTCTCACCTGTATTGATAACCTCTCCGTTGTAGAGGGCTGCGTACTTATCTACAAGCTGTGCCTCGTCAGCAAGCTTTGCAAGTGCATCAAGAACTGTGTCGTCCACCTGCTTTGAAGCAAAATTGTATACCATTCCATTAGACATTGGAACTACATACTCAGCAACACGCTTAGCTCCATTTGCTCCTGCCATAGCAGACTTTAATTCAACTTGATTCTTAAGCCCCTGGAGAGTCTTGTAAGACTCGAGCTTATCAAAATTCTTCCATTCTGTCATTTTGATCACTCCTTATATAAATCTAATTTTCACCCAAAATCAACTAAAGTTTATAATAAAAGCCCTTTCTTTTCAAGAAAGAGCACGACTTTTTCACAATTATTTACCTTATTTATCTAATTCCTTTGCAAAATATTTGCCAATTGAAGCAATGAAGTGCAACACATCATCAGCAAGCTCCTCAGGAAAAGCCCTTAGAGCTGGAGCAGTTTCAAAGCTTAGGACGCCAGTGAAGCCTATGGCCTTAAGTGTACGCAGGTATTCATCCCAATTTGTGGTACAAATTTTATCCCTAGTATTTGTAAATGTATAAGGAATCTGATGCAAATCGGTCATACAGTCATTATCGTGGATATGCAAGGTCTTCACTCTATGCCCTAAGATTTTCAGGTAAGATGCCATATCCATATCTGTAAGGTTGGCGTGTCCTGTATCAAAGCATGCTCCCAAAACTTCAGATTTGTATTTAGCATTAAAATAATCAATCCGGGCTGATAGCTTCACTGGGTCGCAGCATGGGCCTTCCTTGAGCTTGCTTGTGCCTGGCATGTATAAATTCTCAAGGCATATTGTGATGTGATGTTCTGAAGCAATTGGGGCCAGCTCATGAAGCACCTGGGCATTTGCCCTCCATTCAATCCCCTCCTGTTCCAGGGCGCAGGCCTTGTCAGGGACAGTTTTTGGCAGATTAAATAAATGTGCGACGATATTAGAACAATTCATAAAGGCACATATTTCCAAGGATTTGGGCAAGACCTGATACCTTAAGTATTCGTTAGCCTCCCTGCTGATATTGGTAGCAAACATAGGGTACGGCATGTGCATCTGATTGATTGTAATATTATTCTCTCCTGCTGCATTTTTGTGGGGCTCAAAGAATTCAAATAGCTCCTCCAATGATTTATCAAAAAATCTGTCAGGATAGTTGTCAGCAAATTCTTCATATCGTAAATACGAATCCAAGCTAAAGTCGCAACAATCAAAGCCTGCTTTTGCAATACGTTTAAAGCCTTCTTCTGGGGTGTCATCTTTTACTATATTTGCTGTTTGAATACCTATATTCATATGCCTCGCTCCTTTATGAATAGGAGTCTAGCGAGGGCATGTAAAATTGAAGAGAAATTTGGCTATTGCCTAATAAACTTTTTCAGTTCAATATTATAATTCTGCAAATCTAGTTGCACCATAATCCTCAAACTTTACCCAATAGTTATCTAGATGGTTATTGCCGTTATTTTTCCTGATGTATAAATCAAAATCCATTTTATCCATACCAAGCGCTCTTAGATGCTCACGATAAAACATGCAGCCTTCCCTTATAGTGCGACGCTGAAAAAATCTAACAAAGCTACCGTAAGAAACACCTAGCATTGCAAGCTCATACGGATATAGCTGATGACCACTTAAATCATCTGCTTTTATAAGCTCTCTATCCTTTATTTCAAAATCTAAAAGAGGGGTATCTAGAAAGTAAAGTACACCCTTTAGGTTGTTGATTAATCTAACTTCTGCCATAACGAGCGCATCCTCCTTTCATATTCCAGCGCAAATGGTGCGTTTAAAATATCTAGATAACGAATATCCTTTACACCTGAATAAACCTCTTTTAATCGAAACTCTTTGTTTAGCATTAATAGCAATTCAAATGGATCCTCGCCGTATGGGGATACATAAACATTGTTCATCGCCTCTTCGTAATTACGATAATTATCCCGATAATAGTCGTGTTCAAATAACCCCATTCCATTATCAAAAATTAAGGGTATTTCGTATTTTCCTGTAGAAGAATTGTAAAACAAACCAAAATTTCTAGTATGCCTGTCCACATTGCCAACCAGGCAATCCAATACTGCTAGATTTAACATGTATCGTTCTGTGTCCTGATAAGACAGATTTCCTATTTCTGATAGTTTTGTAGCGCACCATTTTAGCTTTTCTATAGCATTCATCTTAAAGAAGAAATCTTCTTTTGTTGATAGATGCCTTTCTTCAAGCATGGAGTCAAAAGATAAAAATGTATATCCATCCAATTCGAAATTATCGGAAAAAACGGCATCAAATTTTCTACCTCCGTAGGCAAATATGCAGTGCTTTTGCATAACACATGGGATGTTAAGCTGCTTGGCAATATCCGAGGCTATTATTTCAACGGCCCAATCTCTCATCAAAAGCCCCGACATTATAGCCTGAGATTTAACAAAATGAACCCTTCTGCCAGACAATGCCTTCATCTGAAATCCATCAGTATCAGTTCTAGTCAACAAAATATCTTGCTTCGTAAATACGAATTCAGGTAGAGACTCTGGTTTATTAATGTGCAGTTCTTTTATCTTATTAGGATTAAATGTCTTTTCACCATCTGTAAGTAAGAATACCCCTGGCTCATCAACACCCACATGCTGTAAATATTTTTCTTCCAATACTCTCAAAAATTCCTGCCATGTAGGATTAGTATTAAAACCGAAAGGAAGCTTAGAAAGCTGAGCTGCATAGTTTGCCAACACAAGCGCCCGATGGCGAACATCCACAGTAATGGTAGAAACTGGCTGATCATCCACAACCCAATTGATTGTAACGGGCTTTTCCTGCGACTCTTTTATTCTTTTATGCAAGGCCTGGCGCGAAATGCCGAATTCATCAGCAAGGGCTGACAAGCTTTCCCCTGATTTATGACGGGAAATGATTTTATTCAATTGTTCATCAGTGATTTTTGGCTTACGCCCTGCATTACGCTCATTTGACATAGAAATATCTCCTTAGACATATTATGGAGGCTGGCGCACGCTTTGTCAACTAATTAATTACTTTACGCGCATAACATAAAACGAGCTGCCTCCAAACCTCATTCAGAAGTCAAAAAGCAGCTCTTAAGCGAATACTGATAATGTCATTATTTAGTTCCTTTCTTGAATTGTCCTTCTGCTGTGCCTTCGCGTCAGCCAACCTGACCTTTGTCAAATCAACCAACGGAGATTTGGTCTTCCTGCCGAAAGAATCAATTCTTTTGTTTTATATTCTTTATATCGGCAGGAAGGGTGAGGTGGTTTAGGACATCTCCGCTATTTACGCACATATTTTATTTTCCTTATAGCATTCATATATATAATCTCTAGGCTGATAATATAAGTCACTATTGTAATTTGAAATAGCATCAGCTAACCATGAATTAAAAATATCCATTATTAACTTAATCAAATCTTCGCCTTCTGTATAAGCATCTTCAATCAATCTGGCAAATACTTCTCCTATGTCCCAATAACTTGGAACAGTGTATTTACAAGCAGAAACATTGTCGTAATCGCCCTCCTCAATATGAGATGCCTCGATAAATTCATCTGCTACTTTTTCAATAATATCTGAATGGAACACATCGGCATATGAATATATTCTTTTGACCTGTTCATAAGTAATAGCATTTACCACAGCCCCACGTTTCATCTTCATTTTTCGCCCAATATATTCGATTAAACTGCATGTATAGAACAAATCATTTTTATTCATTTTTTACCTCAATACCTTCCACAAATTCCAATGTAGCCAGTGCGCTAACCGTATGAAAACTAATTTGATGTGTTGGATGCTTGAATTTTGCCAGTGCCCAGAATGCTTCTCGAGATATCGAACCATCAATATAATTCTGGACATAATTAAATATAGTATCATCCACCATTGGACCTTCTACTATATCAAAAGCATGTGATTTTCCACTTCGACAAGCAACGATAAAATCAAGCCATTCTTCTGTCATTTCTGGGAACACTTTTATGTTCAATGATTCTATAGGATTATATTTGTACACATTTAATATACCTGTCTCATTATGTCTAGTGGCCCAGCGAATCGCCTGCTCTTTCATTTCTGTACAATAAAATCCATAATAAAAATCTTTATTATATCTATGAGTCCTAATTTCTGGAAACTCTACAACTACATCGCTCCCATGATATATGAGTTTTTCCACAAATATCGCTCCTTTCAACTAATAATTTATATTACCCTCTCTCATTCAACTCCACATCAAGCCCCAATAGATTTGCTATTCTCAGAGCCTTGTCTAATTCAATAGTCTTTTTTCCATTTTCCAAATCAGACAAAAGCTTGCACTTATTCCCGTAAATTCTGAAATATACTTCTGCCATTATGCCGCTCCCACTATGTAAATAAATCTTTAAGCGTAATAACCGATTGTATATTTCCAGAGTAGGAATTCTGAACCATACCATATGTGGTTATTAATGTAGGATATATTGCGTACTTTGTTTTTGTAATATTTACAAAGTCAGCAATTTTTTTCCTAATACTCTCATCCACGCTTTCTGTTACTGTGAAATCAGAATTAGAAAACTTAATCTCGCATAAATTTATCACTTGATCTCTTCTAACAATCAATAAGTCAATCTGAGAACCATTTATCCCTTTATCTACATCACGCGTACAATACCACGAGTTCACATCTGTTTGAACACCAGATATACCGAGCTTACTTTTAATTTCACTAATGTGTTCCAAGCACACTCTCTCAAACGCAAGCCCCTGCCATGTATTTATCTGTGGCATATTTATCTGGTTAGACCAGAATCTTTCATCAGAAGGTTTGTTCTTAAGGAACTGGTAATAGAAAAGAGTATAATTATCAATCAATTGATAAACAGCATTCTTTTTCTTCATCCCAAAAGAATCATATTTTCTAATAAAACCACAGCTCTCAAGTTCTTCAAGTTTTTTGGTCAAATCTCCTGAATTCGCAATTCCAGAATTTGCAATTATCTCTTCACGAGTCATCCCGACTTTTTTTGTAGCCAATGTCTCGATAATTTTTATATATGTTTCTGGCTTCTTAAATATTGATGAATACAAGTATTTAAACTCATCTGCTAAAGGTGCGTTTTTCGCAAAAAGTATTTCATCGATATTTTGTGGTAGGCTTAGGCCTTTCTTTAAAAATCCCCAATAAAAAGGTACGCCACCAAAAATCATATAATACTGAAGTATCTGACTTTCTGTCAGTACTAAATTTTTAGATTGTACATATTCTTGACACTCCGATAATGTAAAACTTTGAAGATGTATTTGTTCGGTCAATCGGTTATACAAACCACCTTTATTATGAACTATTTTTGATAGCATCCATGATGTAGCAGAAGCGCATACTATTAAAACCACATCTCTTCTACCTGAAGCCCATCCATTCCAAAAATTCTCTAGAGCTACCATCAAATCACTATTTTGGGTATCCATCCATGATAACTCGTCAATAAATATAATTTTCTTTTTTTCTGTTGAGTTTCGAATTACATCTTTAAGGTCTTCAAACGCTTCTAACCAATTCTTCCTTTTCTTTTCAGGCTTGCCGCCAGCATCTTTTATAGATGACTCAAAAGCAAATAGTTGGTCTTTCAGTCCCCCTTCTGATAATCCCGCATGCTGAAAAGTAAATCTATAATTAAAAGCCTCTCTGATAAGGAAAGTCTTACCGATTCTTCTGCGGCCATAAATAGCTACAAAATGAGAATAATCGTCTTGCAGTGTTGAATTTAATATTTCAAGTTCTTTTTTTCTTCCTATTATCATATCAGTCCTCAACTCTTCTTAATCTCGATTATTTTGTATCTTTAAGTAGATTCTAATACGTTTTTGGGTTAATTTCAATATATTTTTCAATCCAACTCTACTTAATCATGATTAAAATAGGAGATTGAGTAGATTCAAAGCAACTTTATGGTTCGTTAAATCATCCCATATCCACCGCTCTTCAATATCTCATCCTTTAATGATATAGCATTTTCAAATCCTTTTTCCGCCAATTTTTCAGCCGCATCCGCCATTGCCTTTTCGAGTTTATTTGCCACATCATCAAAATTATTTAGTACCAAATTACTAGATAATCCTATTTCCGATGCCGCCATTTCAAACTTACTTCTATTAATTTTTGAAATATTCAATTCATCGCCAATATAAAACGACATATCAGATGTAGTACGATATACTCTCGTTGCCACTAAATCATAAGCTGGTGCTAGTCGTTTTGATTTTAAATCCTCGCTATATAATAGAGAGAAATTCTTTACATGACAGTCTGTATTTCCTATCAAATAATTAAAAATAATAATTCTTAACAACGCCATTTGATCTTCAATTGGATTGCTCGAATTATTTCTTAAAAGTTCAAACATTCTCGCCATATATCCTGATGGAGTTTTCTCATATTTGTCGGCCGCAAATATACCCAGTGCCTGAGCAAAATCCTCTTGATGTAGTCTGTATGGACATTTCAAACCATCCAATTCTTTGTTGTTAGACAATGGCCTATCATATCTCGCTGTTGCGTATAATATATCTTCGTCTGCCTGCGAACCATGCGAAACAATAAAGCTTTCCGGTACCGTAATGCCAATACGCTTTGCTGTTTGAATACATAACTGTTCGTTCAGAACTATTTGTTTATGTCTAACATGACTTTGTTTTACTATATGGGTACTTGGTGCATCACCTTTTGGCAGATACCATGTTTTATCAGCAGCATCATAATAAAGGCCAACTTTTCCAGATGCCCCTGTCAAAGAAAGATGTGTTTCTAATAGTATCTCAGTTGATTTTGTTGCCCCCTCTGCTGCAAGTGCTTTAACCCTTTGGGCTGATAGCAATTCATAGGCCGACACCTCGTCATCCTGCCCTTCAACTATTTTTATAGCACCAAGACATTCCTTGCCCAACTCAGCTAGGATTGATATATAATCGTTTTCATCTGCTTTCATCCAATTAGCTACAGCTTTTCGCGAAAAGCCTTCTGGCAGTAGACTCTCAAAAAAATTCTTTGTCTTTGCAGGCGAAAAAGCCTCCTGTTGCAATGGCAGCGAAATCGATATTGCTGCTGCATCTTTATTATCTAAGTATTCTCTTTCATAACTGAATCGGGCGTCTAAGTAGCTTTCACCAGCGATTTTTCCAACCAGCGTCTGTATTCCGTTTAATTCTATATATACACTTAATTCTCGCATGGATTACCCTCTCTCATTCAACTCCACATCAAGCCCTAATAGATTTGCTATTCTCAGAGCCTTGTCTAATTCAATAGTCTTTTTTCCATTTTCCAAATCAGACAAAAAGCTTGCACTTATTCCCGTAAATTCTGAAATATACTTCTGCGTATACCCTAGTTTTTTTCTTTTATTTCTTATAGCTGTTCCAAATGAATTTGAATCTGTTACTTTCATAAACACCTCTTAGCCGTACGGCTATATTTGCCTTTGCATTGTACAAAATTAGCCGTACGGCTATATAATCTTATTTTGATTATACATTTCGCCGTACGGCTATGTCAATTCAGAATCTTACACACATTTATATTCCCATTCTGATATGTTCCGTGTCTCAGTTGAAAAATTGGCCCCTATTATCCATTTATCCCGACTATCTGCTGAATAAGGAATCAAATATCTATTGTCCTCTATTTGTTTTAGTGCTTCCTGTGCAGTCTTATTTACTTTGAATTCGAATATAAATATGCTTTTATTTGTTTCAACTATACAATCGGCACGGCCATTAGCACTATGTGGTTCAACCTTTACAAACTGTCCCAATAAAATGAACACTATGTAAATCACATTTTGAAAATCTCGTTCAACTAGCTTTGCATCCTTATTATTCGTATAAGGCAAACTTTCAAATAATGACTCGAGCCGCCTTCTCATTCCCTCCAAATCATTGTTTTGAATATCATTAATAAAAGATCTAATCTCGAGAGGTGATATGCCCTCGCTATTATACATAAACATAGGTGCAAGGCTCTTTAAAAAACTATATCTAACCTCATCATTCGGATAATCTAACAGTAATGCGTTAATTTCTGCATCATACTTCTTTATAGTCAAATAGCCTGTTTGGTACAGTAAAGGGATCAGATTGATCTCATCTGCCTTATATTCTAATAAAGCATACCTTTCAGCATAAAGCTTACCTTCAGTAATTAGTTTTACATCAAAATCCTCATTCTGTATTTTTTCAAGTAAAAATGTCGGTGTACCAGTACTAAACCAATAAGGCTCGAACTCATTATTATTAAGAGAACATAAAAGACTATATGGGTTATATATGTCAGGAGAATCATTATGAAAATGATATCCATCATACATTTTCTTTAGTTTTTCTCTACATGCAGCCTCAGTTAAACCTAAAGATAATGACATTTTACTAACGTATGATGAAAGATATAAATCTATTTCCTTATCTGTTATTCCACAAATAGCTGCAAATTCCTTATTGATAGAGATATCTGTCAACTGGTTTAAATCACTAAATATGCTAACTTTGCTAAACTTCGTTACCCCAGTAAAAAAAACAAACTTGATATACTTGTCGTAGCTTTTTAATGTACTGAAGAAACCTTTGAATACGTCCTTATTATGCTCTTCCTTAGAAGTGTCAGTAATAACATCTAACAAAGGTTTATCATATTCATCCACTAGAACCACTACATTTTTTCCGGTTTTAGCTACAGCCTTTTCAATGAGAAATCGAAATCTCTCAGGCAATGATGCTTCTCTTTTCTCATCGCCATATATTTGCTCCCAGCTAGTCAAGTGTTCATTTAATACTTCTTCTAAGGCATTTTCTCTAGAATATGTATCTTTATTAAAATCAAAATAAAAAACCGGATATTGCTGCCAAGCATCTTTGTTGTTAGCTTCTAATTTTTCTATTTCAAGTCCAGTGAAAAGTTCCTTCTTTCCTTCCCAATATGCCATTAATGTGGAAACCAATAAGCTTTTTCCAAATCTACGTGGACGACTCATAAAATATGGAATCCCAGCGTGAACCAATTTATATACATATTCTGTTTTATCTATATATAAGTACCCTTCGGTCCTTATTTTTTCGAAATTTTGTATTCCCAATGGCAGCTTCTTTTCCATAGTTATTCTCCATTTTGCTATTCTAACGATATGCTTATACAAATATCAGTAATTACAATTATATTACATCACATCAACTATATTTGTCATCCTTCCAAAAAATGGATCTTCTACAACAAGATTCTTAAATGACTGATCGTTGATTTCCAACTTTCCAATTAAAGTCAAAAATGCCTCATCCAACTTTTTATTCTGCTGTCTCATGGATACGGGAACAATTTCTAAATAATCATCTACATACTGCATAATTCCCTGCTGCATTCGCGATACACATTCCAGATTCTCATCGCTTCTAGTTTCTTTTGCATAGACAGGTTGTCCCGCTTCATCAAATTCATCAACAGAAGGCATTGGTGATGTAAGTATTGTTTCCAGAATATAATAATTATCAAATATTACACTCTTATCACGTTCCTCTTCAGTATAAAATGATTCGATTTCAATTCCTTTATCAGCCATAAATTCTGGCTCAAGTTGCAAAAAATATAATCCCTTCAAAGGCTGTCGCATAAACTTCTGTAGAAATAATTGCGTCGTACCCTTTGCAACAAAATCAAATACACCTAGTTTGCCATCTGGCAACTTTAATGAATCAATGTATTTTATGTAGTTGCGGCGTTTATCCTTTGCCTTTTCCAATATGAGCACATTCCGTTCTTCAGCTGCTACGTCTTCATCTATTCCAAATCTGACCAGCATGCTTTCCTTTTCTGTGCCAAAAAATTTCATGCTATCCACATATTTAATATCATTTTCGTCCATTATTCCTGCACGAATAGCAGATATTCTGGATGTCAAAAAATAAAAACCATCTTTATCTTCACAAAATCTATTATAGATTTTCTCCAGTAAATACCCGTCTCTCGCACATAATAAGATGCCGTCCAATCCAAGTTCTTGTTTCTTTGCAATCATCCATTGCGTAAAATCTACTATCATCGGACCGCAAATATAGTAGCCTATATCAAAACAGTCATTTATTTCTATTTTTGCACCATTCTCAAATTGAAATGGACTTGAAAACTTTCTTGAAAGGAACAATCCCAACTTTGCTTTATCGGAATATGACTCTGCAATTGATTCAACCCCCATTCCACCGAGTGCATCTAACAGACTATTATTTCCATAAATATGGAATGTTTCGATTCCATATTCCTTTGCTTTCTCTATATCTGCAAGTTCATCATTTCCAATGTGAAGAACCTTCTTTTCTCTATTCGCCTCAATAACATATGAAAATAGTTTTTGGGTTTTGAAGGTACCATATTCGCAAGAGACAAATAACTCATCAAATATATCTAGTCCACACTTTGCCAGCAATTCCTCTATTTGCTCTTTTGTGTAATAGGTATCACTTGTGAGAATTACTTTTTTCCCGTGCTTCTTTGCATAAGAAATGATGGCAGTCATATCATCCCGAGGAACTACCATTTTACTGTCTATTTGAAATTCGATAGATGCTAATTCTTCAGCCGATTCTTTTATACCAGTAAGTTTTTCTTTTACCCATGTATAAATATCAAGAAGTGTTGGAGATGAATTACGTGATAATTCTTTTTCAGCAGCAATTCGTATATGCGATAATTCTTTGACATCTACTTGTTTGGCAACCAAATCAAATATATCTGTGTAATCACTTATTTTTCTATTGATTAGGGTGTCAAAAAAGTCAAAACTAATTACATCTGATTCATCTATCTTTTTGATTAGATCATCTTTTGTATAGGTTGCGATATTTGAAAATTCATAGGACGCTTGCTTTTTCTCTAATAAATTATTTCCACGAACATCATATACTTCTACACCGTTCGCTATGCAAGCATCTTTAATACGCTTTGCGATTACTTTACATGATCCTGGGCGAGCAACAACAACAATAATCTCAACACCTGCTTCAATTGCCTGTTGTAAGGAAAAAATTGGATAACCAAACTGCTCGCCAGATTCTTCATAGCCGTCAAGTAGCCCAACTATATTTAGTTCATTTGCATTTGATTGGATAAACCGTTCTGTTTCAGTTCCAAGTCCGTATAATGCGATTTTCTTATTTGTTGAATTCACGTTTTCTCCTATAAAAAATCCTCATGCTAAAATTACTGCATGAGGATTTTTTATTTCATATTCTTTTCGCCTCATCAGAGTATGTAATTTTCACATTCTCTTTCAAATCTCAAATGAGCACTTATTAGGAAATCTTTGCTCTAAGGCATTATTAATTGCACCTTTCATAATTTCAAACTCTTCTGAGTTACAATTTTCATTAAAACTTATCATTGGATACAATCTGTTATTAATTGCATCAACTACTTCATTGTATGTTTCTATAGTCGGAAAAAAAACCTTGCCCTGAGTTCTTCTAGGGATAAAGTCTCCATCACATAGTTGCCAATATCTGATCAAATATTGTGTCACATCTGCTGAACCCCTAAATCTATCTCTCGAACCTGCATCCAATGCATCTGGTTCTAATTCCCAGAGTTTTTCTAAAGTAGATTTTTTTAGAGGATTGGCCATGTGCGGATCATAGAATCCTGGAAAATCATACCAATAAGAGCAGGCTTTTGTTCGTTCTAACCTATCTCCATAATCATCACAATACCATTTATCCCAGTTTTTCTCTTGTACTTCACGTTTTTTGAAATACTTATTAATGATAAACATATTATTAACTTGAGCATATCGTTGTTCATGAAGCCCTTTTGTAAATGAGCCAGTCGATATGATGTTTTCAACCGCTTCGTCGCATACAACATCATTTTGAAAGTAATAATCCTCTGGGATATATTCTATTGGAAATACATCATCGCTAAATAGAATAAAATTCTCTGAAAGATTTGATATACGGTGCAAATTCATTTCAATAGTATTAGAATTAAACGTAGGTAGATACTCATCAGGAATATAATCTTCATGATTTACAAATACAAGTCGCTCATTATCTACATCTAAAAATTCTGGAATCTGTCCACATGTAATTAGAAAAACCCTGTTAAACCATGGCATACATTCTTCTATTGCCCTAAACCATAAATGTAAATTATCCCATGACTGAAATCTTACGTTGTGACTTGCATCACTTGCTGATGCTTCGCATTTATATTTTCGTTTTTGCCAGTCAGAATCTTTCTCATCAACCCATGGTATTACAATATCAATTGCGTGGTTCAATAAGTTTCCTCCATTTTCCTCAAAAAAATATTTCTATATGCGCCTTTTCATCTAATACTTGATGTCAACACTGGTTTTCTTTCTCACCTAGTCCTTAAACTGATTTACAAAATCTAATAAATCTCATTGTCCATAATCAATTATTCAAAACAAAATTTTCTAATATATTCTTTCATTTATATAATTTGCCCACTTGTAAGCATATTGATTAATATTACAGTTTTCAGCTACACTGCTATACGCATTTTCCCCAAACTCTTTTAGCTTCACTGGATCTGCCAATTGCACTACCTTTTCAACAATTGATTTTACATCCCCCACCTCACAAATCACTCCATTTTTTTCTGAAATAATCTCGTTAACACCGCTTACATTAGTTACTATTGGGACGCATTTATAACTCATCGCTTCGAGCATTGCCAAACTACATCCTTCGTATTCAGATAAGTTAATATAAATATCAACATTTTCCCAAAAATGTCCCATAAGATCAATTGGTATTTGTCCTAGCATTTTGATTTTATTATTAAGACCTTGCCTCTGTATAAAACATTCTAATTCTGAATATAGTTCTCCCTCTCCTGCAATTTTCAGTAAATATGGAACGTTTTTCTTTTCCATTTCACTAATAAAATCTATAAGTAAATCCGCCCTCTTTTGCTTTTTTACTAATCTAGCAGCATATCCTATTCGTAGTATCCCATTTTCAGTATATTTTCTTTCTATATTTGGCGGAATTACTATTGCCTGTGTAAATGTTTCAATTTGACACTTTTTAAATATTCTACTAGCTCTATACTTTATATTCTCACTAACGCCAACAACACCATCTAAATAGTTTTCATACATTGATTGCCGCTTTATATTTGCATCAATATCATTATGCATAACAGCAATTATTTTTACCATCTCAGGATATTTTTTTTTCAAATATAAAGCTGCAAATAAAACATACTTTCCAAAGCTTTGTATAACCACAATAGGTAATTGTCTTTGCAACAGTTCAATAATCTCAGCACATCCACCACGTTTAGGAGCTTCATAAATGTCAATTTCTTTATTCCGTAATTCGTTTTCCATCCCTTCAGTAACTATTAAACATTTATTTTTAAAGAGAATACTTCTTTCGCACAAATTTAATGCCCATATTTCCGTCCCAGCCCAATTGGGATATCCATCATGTGCATCAAAAAACAGTGTATATTCTTTATTCAATACTCTTTCATTATTTACAAGCACATTTTCATCAATTAACTCATCTAATGTTATTACTTTGTTACCAAATCCAAGACTATCTAATTGATGAAATATTTCCTCAAAATATACACTTGTAATTAATATTTTATACTCACAATTTATTAATTCTGAAATGGCTTTAATTGGCTTATCAAATATACTCTTTCCTTGTTTGCTTCTATCATTATCAATCCAACATACTATTTCTATTCCTAAGTAGCATAAAAAATCCCAATATACTTCTGCCATCTCTCCTGCCCCAAAGCATACAACCTTATTATTCTTCATTATTCCTCTCAATCATAACTTCCGCTACCCTATTTGCAAACAAGTAATATGCAAACTCATTTAGGTGTGCTGGGATACATCCAAAACTAAATCTTTCATCAGTATAGTAAAAATGCTTATCAATTGAGACCCATATAGCCTCTGGAAAATTTTTTTTGAAATAATCATAATACTTTTTTAATTGAGTGTTTTTATTCTTTAGTGTTTCTATATTATTATATTTCTTTCTATCTTCCTCATTACCATATTCATAGGCATAATATGATTCAATAACAATTATTTCTATTTTATTGTCTCTTACATACTGTGCAAATTTATCAAGCGCATTTTTCCAAACCATAAAACGCCTATCATCCCACCAAGGAATAATTTCTATATTTCCATATAAATCTATAGAATCTAATAAAGCATCACTCTTCGTTAAATAGTATGATCCAATTCTTATCAAATCTGTACATTCTAATAATAAGTCTATTAATATAACAGAGTTTTTTCCTACCTCTTGAAAAAAACTCTTATTAATAATCTTTTCAACCATACTTTTTCTATATTTGTTGCAAACATTCTCCCTGTAACAAAAATGTTCTGTCCCCACTCCTCCATTGAAAATATCAATTAAACTTATGAATTGATATTTATACATTTGGAGGTGACGAAAAAGCTTCAATCTATTATATACAGCACATACATTGTAGCTGCCAATCGCAACCAAATTTAAATCATATGTTTTCCTCCAATTACTAAAATGAAAATCTAAAAAATCGGAAAAAAGCTTATTTCCATCTTCTGTATTGTAAGCACTTATATTATTAATTATTTTTTCCCACTCATTTTCTAATTGTCTTACACAAAATGCCTCTATTTCGTTTTTATATTTGTTGAATATATTCTTCTTCTCCGCACCCTCAATCAACTCTGACAGTGCTTTTATGAACAGTTCTGGGTTTTTGCGTCCCTTATCCATCAAACTTCCCGTTCTTCCCATACGGTACACATATTTGGTTTCTGACGTACACCCAATTCTTTTATAAGCATCAAGGATATTTATATATGTAGCAGAGTCCTCATATATAACAGGAGGTATTTCTATATTGTACTCCTCCCATATAGTTTTATTATATACACATCCCCACATATTTGGATATCCATACATCATTCGTTTAAAAATATCAGCCTTAACATATTGTAGATTTGAACGAAAATAAGCATTTTTTATAAATTTTTCATTCTCATCAACGTATGTAGTATCGCAATACACTAAATCATAATTATCAACCTTTTTCAGCATACTTTGAACAAAATTATTCTCAATCCAATCATCAGCATCGACAAATGAAAAATAGTCAAAAACTGCCTCTTCAACCCCTCTCATTCTTGCCGGTCCCAGCCCCTTGTTCTCTTGTTCAACATAGTGTATAAATGGGTATTTATCTACCCACTCTTTACATATGTCTGAACTTTTATCTGTAGAGCCATCATTAACCAGTATTAGTTCAAATCTTCTATCGTTTTGATTTACTATACTTGATACACATCGATTTAAATATTTTTCAACGTTATACACTGGAACAATAAATGATATTCCTTTTTCCATAATTATAAATGCTCCTCTACTACCGAACAAATAAACTCATTTATATATTTGCTATATAGTTTTTTAAACTCACTCACAGAAAAATGTTTATCATATACATTTTTATTTCTTTTTCCAATTTCATTTCTCTTCTCTATATAAATATCAATATCTTCCATACAACTATTATCATTATACAAATATATATTATCATCAAGATTAAACTCTTGATTACCCGGAATATCTGAAAGTATAATTGGCATTTCATTAATCATCGCCTCCAAAGTGGAAAAGTCAAAAATACTTAATCGATGTAACATAATATACACATCACTGATGTTAAATAGATAAAAAATTTGACTATGCGTTATACGTTCTGAAATTGCAACATACTCCAAATCTACGCCTTGCATACACATGTTATCAACAGTTTTTTGTATTTCTTCCTCAAGTGTAGTTATACCTCCTGCAACAACAATCCACCTTATTTTTTTATTTGTTTGACGATAATATTTTTGCAAAAAATAAGGAACTAAATCCACTCCCTTTAATCTAGTCATTTGACCAATGCTAAGAAAGGTAACGCAATCTGTTCTTTTTGAGATTCCCTCTATCGATTTTATCTCTGGCATATCAATAACAGTATTAAACATTGCTCTTCCTGAATTGTATGAAAGCTTCCCTTCAAAGCAATTATCGAAGTAGACTTTTGCCCCATTGCTTGGGAAAGAAACCATCTGTGCATTTTCAAATGCTATTTTTTCTATGGTCTTGATTAAGTTCTCCTCTGTTTCAGTTAATTCCTCCCCCCATAGACGCATCTCATTTACATTATCCCCTTGAGCATGAAAGATTATCCTATAATTCTTACCCGCCCTATATAAACCGAAAGCTGAGAAAACATCATTTGCTATATATATTGTATTATTCATTTTTAAAGACATTTCATATGCTGCTTGAGAAGCCCCTGTCATATATGAAAATCTATTAATTGGGTTTTCATATTCTTCGTTCGTTTCATAATATGGATATATAATCTCTATGCCGCTAAATGAATTGCCCAGGATTTTTTTTTGCATACATATAACACCTATTGGTCCGCCCCCTCCTATCAATTCTTTTTCAGCATTAAAGCCTCCTGATAAGAAACATATTTTTTCAACTTTTCTCAATGATTCTTTTTCACGTTTATTATTCACTGAATCATCTATATAATTTTTCAAATATCTAGAATAAATTTCATTATAATATTCATCCTCCATATCAATAACAAAAATACAATCATCCCCTACATTGTTCGCATGTAACAATGTAATTGATGACTCAATTTTTTCTTTATTATTGTTATAAAAACCAACAATAAAACATGCATTATGCTTTTTTGCTGCATCCGACACACTTATTATAGGATGTTCTAAATCTGCATTATGTTTTTTTTCATCTCTATCACAAAATAAATAATCGTCTCTTTTTAATTCAGTTTTAACAACCCATGCATTTACTCTTCCTGCCGGCCCCGCGCCATAAATCACTACATTATTGAAATCTTCTAAGTTGCATTCTTCAATCTTTCTATATTTAACCATGCACCTATTCCTCCTTTTTATTCCAATAATTCCACATTAAATCAGATAAATATCTAACTTTGCTGCCTTGCAGTCCATCAATTTGATTAGCTGAATTATAGTTTGCTATTGCAACGATAATAAGGTCATATTGCACAAGCTCGGTCAGATTTTTACTAACCTTACTACCATTAAAATATTCTACTTTTTTATCCATATAGCCAACCACTTCAATCGATGTTTCTTGTATACTTTCAAATAATCTTTTGCCAAAGTTACCTAACCCGTAAATCACTATTTTTTTGTTATTCCCTAAAATTTTTTCCCAATTATTATTATGTTTTAGTTCTCTTAGCCCCTCACTAATAATGTATGCATCTTTAACTTTTATTAAATCCAATTTAACCTTCTGATAACTACAAATTTCATCTAAAATGTCAAGATTTTCTTTTTTATACACATAATAGATATCATTTATCGCCAAAAGGCTTTTCATTATATCTGGTTCTAAATTAACGAGAATATCTTGATAATACTCATTGTGTATTCTTGAAATTGTTTTATTCACTAATATTATATAATTATTATCTATTGAGAATTTTAAATTAGATTTTAAACCTTCTAACAAATCTAGTGTTTTACGCGCATTTAATTGCTTATTCTGATGTCCATAGTTATATTGGTAGAATAATACTGGTTCTACCCAAAATCTACCTGCAATATGGAATGCATTTAAAAGAAATGGAGGATCCTGATATCTTAAAAAATCAGGAAAAAATATGCCGTTATTTATAAGAAAATCCCGTTCATAAATAAAACTCTGAAAACAAAAATCATTTTGATAGTCTCTAAATTCAATTATCCCTCCACCTCGTGATATTATGTCATCTTCATTATCAAATAAAGGAAAACGTTCCTCCTTGCCCATATAATTCCATTTACGCAAACTACCACAAATTGACATTTTTTTTGAAACAGCAGCATTGTACATTCTATTTAAGGCATCTTTATCAACGTAAATATCATCAGCATCTAAAAATGCAATATATTCGCCATATGCTTCCATAATACCCATGTTTCGCGCAGAACCAGAGCCATTGTGATTTTGATGGAATAATCTAATATTTCCGTATTTTTCTTTGCATTTATCTAAAAAAAGCTGTGTTTCGTCTGTTGAACCATCATCAATACATAACACTTCTATTTCATTAAGATTTTGCTCTTCTGCTGATTCTATGGCTTTTAATATTTTCTCTCCTGCATTATAAATAGGAATTATAATTGAAACCTTAATCATCTTTTTATCTTCCATACTTCTTATATTAACATGTTAATTCTTCTTCATTTATCTGTATATGTTTTCCACTATTACTCTAGAAAAAGTATTTAAAATTGCTAACTTCTTCTTGAATCATTTTATATTCTTTTTACTATATATAAACATGTCTCTCTATTAACCCCTCAATAGCTTACCCATTTATTGCAGCCCAGCATCAATTTCCCGCCAATTATCCGTACATGTACAATAATTACAAACAGTTCCTCGTGGAAACAGAGAAAAACTTTTTAATTTTTCTCTATCACACAAAGTAATGTCTACAAAATTATTTTCATCTTTACATATCCCTAAATCATATAGTGCTGCAGCTCTTGCACACAAATATAATTTTCCATTTGATAAAGTTTTACACACCTTAGGCGACGCGCACTTATAGTTCGTCATTAATTCCTCATAAGGAGTCATTTGCCTTGCCATAGTATCATTAGAATCATGCCATATTAGCTCATCTAGTATCTCAAATTTAATTTCGTTGTTTTTTAATCTATTAATCAATTCATTTAATCTTGTGGATTTAGGATACTTGCTAACTCTGACTAGAACTTTATTCTTCTTTAACTGTTCTAAAACCCGTTCTGAAGGCACAATAGTCCCATTTGTCGTCAACTCTATCCTATCAATCTTTGCCATTTTCCTTAATTGTTCCAAGATTGTAACTAAATCTGGATAAAGAAATGGTTCTCCACCTAATAATTCCATTACCATTATTCTATCAACCTTATCAGAAAGGCTGTTTATATCCTTAATAATCCTGCTTTTATTAAAATGTTTAGGCGCGGTAAATTTAGGCATCAGATTATTACATCCTTTGCATTTCAATGTACATTTTTGTGTTAATTGAACAACAACTCTTGGAATCACTATTTTGGAGTCATCTTCAATATCTGCTAATATTTTTGCATAATATTCATGATAAGAAGAGGATTCTTTTTCTATTTCATTTATATGGCAGTATCGTTCCACTTCTTCCCCAACTGCATCTAAGAGATAGTGCTGTTTAGTTGTAGTCCTTATTGTTTCTCTTTTATAGCCAAGCCATAATATCTTCCCCTGCTTCACATTCATGCTTAAGAGCAACTTGTTAATAGATTTAGCCGTTAGCATATCAGCAACTGCAATTAACACATAATCATATTGATATTCTTTAATGGCATTTATGGGTACAACTTCTAATCCCCAACTGTTATACATTTCTGCTTTTTGGTCAACCCACGCGACAATGTTACAATACTCCGTATACATTAATTGCATATAATAAGCTTGCCCCACATCTCCTGCCCCATATAATACAATATTTGAGCCTTTAGGAATTTGAGAGTATGGTACCACCCAATCTTTTGACATATAAAATTGCTTTTCATAGTTTTCAAAGTCATTTCTTATCATTAATGTATCACCTAGTATTATTAAATCATTCTTGCATTATGCTGCACTAATATATCAAATACCTGCTTCTTATTGTGGTCATTTAATCCTAAAACAAAAAGTGTAGAGTCATTGATATCTATATCATCTATCCCATTTACACTCTTTCCTAATAACAAACTAGGATTCATTTGCTTATCTGTAACAACAAATCCCTTAATAAGAATATCGCCATCTTGTAATTGCAATGCTATGTTTTTAGCTTCCACTCCAGCTCCATAAATATATACTTTTTTCCCAAGCGCCTCTTTCCTTATATAATCATAATAATCTTCACATTTTTTTGCCTGCATTACAGCCATTTTATTGAATATAATTCTAGACGACTTGCCAAAAAGCTTTGTTAGTTCCTCAGCCTTTTTCAAGCATTCATCAACTGTCACAGGCTTATTCTCATAAAAAGCTTGCTCGCAAAGAGCCATTTGCATTTTTTCAGTTTGGCATTTATATTTATTTACTGTTTCACTATTAAATAGCTCATAATATTTATAAAATCTTGTTCTATAATCTAATACAAAATCCTTATCATTATTGAATCTTTCATTCCAGGACCCAGCATGCATATAATTTCTTACTGCCCAGCATTTATCTAAATAGTATATTCTGCCATTATTATTTAGATGGAATCTTATAGAATCATCCCCAACTGGACATTCTAAATAAGCTTTGCTATTAATCGCATCTCTTGCATCTTCAACACGATAAAAAAATGATGCTGTAGGTGGTCTACCATTTTTACAAAAGAATACTTCGTCATCATCAACAATACCTGTTTCCATATCAAATATTTGTGGTACAATCTCACTAATGCTAACTCTTATAGCATTATGAAAACACATTGAAATTTCATCGTTTTCCTCAAGAATATCGTATTGCCGCTGAAGTTTTTTAGGATATATCCAATAATCATCGCCTTCACATAAAGCAATATATCTACCATTCACAATTTCATTTTTTAATCTAGTTCTCATCATTCTGCCATTAGCTGTGTTATAGGTGTTTTTTTTTGCAATATAGGCTTTTATAATATCAGGGTATTCAGCAGCATATCTTCTAACAATGTCAGATGTTCCATCAGTTGATGCATCATCAAAAACTATTACTTCATACTTGAATGTTGTTTCCTGATTTATAAACCCTAGTAATGCCTTTTCTATAAAATTTACATGATTGTATGTAAGACACCAAATAGTAACATCTATCCCGTCAATATTATTTTCTGTATTGTGTGTCTCAAATTTAAAAAAATTTTGTAAACTAATATCAAGCATCTGTTTCAGCACTCCTTTAGACCGATTAAAAATACTCAAAGTGTTGATTCCCATTTCACCCATTTATGTTCCATAGGACAATAGCCACACAGTTTATTAGCTCGTTCTAACAATTCCAACGCATCCCACCCTGATATATTAATTTGTCCTAATAAATCAATTGTATTATCTTGATATGAACCTTTGCATGCGGTTTGCTTTTCTAGCATCTCGCATATAGTTGGAATCGCACCACACATCATAAGCTTACCATTTTTTAATGTGTGGCAATGAGCACTAGCACAATTTGCAAATATTGATTTATACATTTCATCAAACTCAGGTTCTCGATTAATTCGTTCCATAAAGTATTCAATTGGTTTACCAATTTGCAACCTCAAATCATACTCATAAATTTTTTCTGTGATTAAATCAATTTGATTTCTAGTCGGAGGATATTGCGATATTTGTATAATAGCATTGTTGTTTCTTATACTTTTTAGTATTCTGTCATTTACCTTAGGTATTAATAATCCATTTGTAACAATGCACAATTCAGAATTTGGAAAATATGATCTCGCTGTGCTTATATACCAATCCAAATCATCAACAACAAATGGTTCTCCACCCATCAATCGAATCCGCCTAATGTTAGAAAACAGTCTATTCAATGTCTCAAATGATTTTTCAAATTCCTCTCTATTTGTTTTGTCGAGTTTTGTCACCAAATCAGACTTATGACCACAATTTCTACATTTTAAATTACAAAAACTAGTTACATCATGTTCTATATATGATAGTTCAGGTTTGACATCTTCAAAATATCGTATATACGATTTAAATTCTCCATCATTATCTATAATCGGTAATTATCCTCCAAATACATATCTATCTGGAACAAATATATCTTTTTTAAACCAGGGTAACAAAGACATAACCATTTCTTGTGCAACTTGAAAGTTTTCTACGGCTACAACAATTGCCTCTACCTGTTTTTGCCAGTCATCCTGAAACAAATTAACATCAACAACAGGAAGTCCAGGTTTATTCCAATCATGTCCATTTACATTATTATCAATATACACTATAGGTTCATATTTGTTTGTTTTCTCCAGTTCTTTAAATATATATTTCCCAAAATTTCCTGCACCATATATTGCTATTCTTCTCATAAAACACCTAACAACCTTCTGAGTTTCCTATCAAGATTCATTTTTTTACAAAATACTATTTTTCATTCATATTTAATATATTCGATTAGCCCTGATAAGTAGCCTCTTTCTTCAAAACTTTTTTTATTCTCACTAATCTTACGTTTGATTTCTTCTCTATCGCTTGGTTCTTGAACTGAGACCCATATAATATCCTGTCTATTTTCATCTATAGTCAGCATGTAATTTGTCGATTTCCTTGGGAAATAATAAACACCATCTTTTTTCTCATAGGAATAATATTTACTTCCGATTTTTAACCATGCATCAGACTGTGTATAATGATAGTCTTCTGGGTAATCTCCATATTTGTATACAGTACCATCATATTTAATACAAATAATATTATCTTCTGTTCTTGGCAGCACATATAATTTATCCTTTAATGGAATCATCATTCCTCTGATTAGGTCGCAAGAATTATCTTTTTTTAAGTCTATATAATCTATCTTCTCGTTCCCATCCCAAATTATTATATTTTTCTCACATAATATATATATTTTTTGATTATAAACTGTCGCATCCTGCATATTATCTAATGAAAACGGCATTTTTTCCATACTCATAACATTTTCTTTAAAGTCATATTTATAATAGCTACTTCCAAATGAGGTAAAGAAAAACATCTCATCATCTAATTTACATCCACGCATATTCTTCTTGTCAACATTAGGAAGAAAGGAAATCCTCTTATAATCACCACTTTCGCAAAGAATAATTACTTCATCAGCATTCCTTCTAAAAAGATATAAATGATTGTTCCATTTTTCTAGACTAATAAAACTTGCAGTTGCTTTTTCATCTTCATAAATATCAGTGATTACATTTAATTCTATATCATAGTAAGCAACAATCATTGGTGACCAACTAATAATAAAGAGCGTCTTATTTAATAAAACTAAGTATCCAACACCCCTTTTTTGAATCTGTTCAATATTTTTAATTTTTGAACTATACATAGTTTGCCGCGTGCTCAAATCAGTTTTCCAAAATGCACCATTTGCGTAAAATATCAAACTATTATCAATAATTACATGATCATTACATATCCATTTTTCACCATCGAGCATTTCCATTTCACCTACTTCCATCTGTCATAGCACCAATCTATGTACTCAGAAATGTATACTTCCAAATCCATATTTTCGTGAAATTTTAAATTTGACTGTCTACGAATTTCTATATCTGATTTCCACCAACTTAACCCAAAAATTCTTGCAATCTGAGGATAAACCGGCATTTCGTCCCACCCCAAATGCAATGAGCAATTTGCATCTTTTTCATTTATCCCTTTTTCCACCTGTTATTTTGATGTTGTGGATAAATAATCATTTTATTCTGTAAACTGTCTAATTGCATTTTTGCACTTTTTTAACATAGGCGGTCCAATCATTTTTCCGCCAACTAGTATGATATTTTTATTATTTTTTATGGCATCTTCTTCAGCGTCTATTACTCGTTCAGCCATTTCTATCTGTTCTTCATCTGGCATATATGCCTTATTGCAAGCATCTATTTGTATAGGATGCAATAATAGCCTACCGGCAAATCCATTCTTATATGATTCCTGCGACTTTTTTAAAAATGCATCCTGATTCTTATAATCTATAAATGGTGTATCTATAGGTTTAATTTTTTCCTTTCTTGCTGCATTTACAATTGCTGATCTAGGCATAATAAATGCTTCTTCATTATATGTAACTATTGACCCTATATCATTTAGATAGTCTTCTCCACCAAAGCATATAGCCACAAGTCTTTTACTTGCACGTGCAATTTCATTTACTCTTGCCACAGCACTAGCTGTTTCGATTAATGGTGCTAGAGAAATTTTATTATCTGGTAGTCCATTTTTTCTTTCAAAAAATAGTAATAGTCTATCTAAATATTCAATATCTTTTTCGTCATTTATTTTACTAGGCATAATCCCATCGATACCTGGAAGAATCACTTTAGAAATATCTTCAATAAAATTAATGGAGTTTATTTCATTTATCCTTATGAAAACTGTTTTTCCTTCTAATAAATCTTTTTTGCTATAATCAATGATTTGAAGTCTTGCTTCTTCCTTCAGTTCCTGCGATACCGAATCTTCCAAATCTAAAATTAATGCATCTACATCTGAATCTAATCCTTTATCGATATACCTTGTTTTATTAGCCGGTATAAATAGCATACTTCTCAGTTTCATATCTCACCTTCATTTTATAATGATATATTCCCGTGTTTTTTTTCATTAATATTTGAAATTGTTTTATTATTGAATCCATCAAATACACCTATTAATGTTTGACGCGTATCTTCCGGTAATATAATCTTATCAATCATTCCGCATGATGCTGCAAAGTATGGAGTCAAATACTTTTCTCTATATTTTTCTACCTCCATATTTCTCCTCTTTTCAGGATTATCGTCATTTTCAATTTGTCTTTTTAATATAACATCGACAGCTCCATCTGCCCCCATCACTGCTAATTCAGCAATTGGCCATGCAAGTACATAATCAGCGCCTATGCCCTTACTATTCATTGCACAATATGCCCCACCATATCCTTTTCGCATAATTAGAGATACTCTTGGGACTGTTGCTTCCGAAAATGCATATAGCATTTTACAGCCATGTCTCAATATGCCTTTTCTTTCCTGTTTTTTTCCAGGATAAAATCCAGGAACGTCCACTAATACTAATAAAGGAATATTATAACAATCACATAGTCTAACGAATCTTGCACATTTATCAGCTGCATCACAGTCAAGCGCTCCACCAATTACTTTGGGTTGATTCGCAACTATGCCAATAGTTCTTTTGTTTAGTTTTCCAAATCCAATAACAATATTAGGTGCAAATTCTTCTTGAAATTCAAAAAAGCTATCACTATCCAATACCCTTCTTATTACTTCCTTAACATCATAACTATGTCTTGTATTTTCAGGTACAATCTCTTCTATCTCTTTTGCTCTTATTGCTTCATTTGTTTTGTTACGCTTGTCGTTTTGATTAATATTTACGTTGTAAATATAACCTATAGTTTCCTTCACCTTCTCAATACATTCAGAGTCATTTTCGCACACTAAATGTGCTTGGCCACTATATCTCGAATGTATTTCACTTCCCCCCAGCTCATCCATTGTCACTTTCTCTCCAGTCAAAGCCTCTATTACCTTCGGGCCTGTAATAAAAAACTGACTAGTCACCTTTGTCATAAATACAAAGTCACACATCGCAGGTGAATAACTTGAACCGCCTGCGCAATTGCCCATTATTGCTGCAATTTGCGGTATAAGTCCCGATGCTTTTGTGTTTAGATAAAATAATCTACTATAGGCATCTAGGGAAAGTATCCCCTCTTCTATTCTTGCTCCACCACTATCGCACAAAAATATCATTGGGCACTTGTTGTCTATTGCCATTTCAAGGGTTCTGCATATCTTTCTTAAATGTGTCTCTCCCCCTGACCCGCCTCTTACAGTACTATCTTGAGAAACAGCAAAGCATTTCACTCCATTTATGCTTCCATAACCAGCAATAACGCCGTCTCCTATTATTCGCTTACTATTTAATTCTTCTAAATCGATATGAGTCACAACATATTTTTCAATCTCCGTATACTTTCCGTCATCAAAAAGCATCCCCATTCTTTCACGTGCAGATAATTTACCTAATGAATGGATTTTATTTATTCTTTCGACTCTACTTTCCTCAGAAGAACTCGCTTCATTTTCAAAATATCTTTGTCTTACTTCGCTGTTCCAGCTCATACATATCCCTCAATCATTCTTTTTCTTAATCAGAACATGCCGTCTAAATGACATGACTTTATCTCCATTTTGGTTATAGGCTTCAGTTTCAACATATATTATTCCTCTATCCTCTTTAGACTTAGATTCTCTGCAATCTAATACCGTCGACTTAGCATAAATTGTATCTCCTATAAACACTGGTGCTAAATGTTTAACATATTCATAATCTAAATTAGCAATAGCTTTTCCACTAATATCAGGCACAGTTATTCCTACAACTAAACTGAATACTAATGTTCCAACTACAAGTATCTTCCCATGTTGTTGTTTTGAAGCATAGTCAACATTTGTATGAACGGGGTGATGATTCATAGTTATCAATGAAAACAAGTTATTATCACTTTCAAAAATTGTTTTTGATAACGAATGAACTATTTCCTCTCCAGGTGTAAACTCTTCGAAATATCTTCCCAAATCACTCATTTTATTCTCCTACACATTTCCTATAATGGTTTTATTTTCCTTTCTGTTTCCTTTGCTGGATTTCCATATACCATCTTTCCTGTCTCTATACTTTTTATAACATTTGATGCCATACCACAAAAAATATCATCACCAAGTTCAATATAATTATTTAACGACGAATTCAGTCCTATAAAACACCTGTCCCCCAGCTTATTATTACTTCCTATAGCACAATGTCCTGTTATAAAATTACTATTTCCTAATTTAGTATCATGCCCAATCAATACATTTGAATGTATAGTATTATAATTTCCCAAAGTAGCATTTGAATTTATAACTGAATTCGCCAATATCACATTGCCATATCCCATCGTTACTGATTGAGCCACATACGCGCTATGGTGAATAAAATTTGCATATCGATTAAGTGGTATTTCATAACTGTCTCGTAATCTACATCTTTCTTCTATTAAATCAGGTCTATATAATGCAAATACAAACTTTACATCATCATCATCTTTAAATAACTTATAAGCATCATAAGTTTTACATAATATTGGAATACCATTTATTTCCTCTCCAAACAATTCATCATCAAATGCAAATCCCAATAATTTACAACTTCCAGTCTTTCTTTGTGTATCTAATATTTGTTCTGCAATTACAACTGCAGAGCCTTTTCCCCCAATTACTATTATCTTATCCATTATTCATTCCCTTTTCTTAACCAAGTACCTTATTAATAATCTGCGCAATATATCTCATATCCTCTGTAGTGTATCGTTGATCCACTGGTAACAGAACTATATTTTTTGTAAATTGATATTCAATGTCAGTTTTATCACATATTTCATATACTTCTTCCCATAATGTTGGTACATAAATTTTTTTTCTTATCAACGACTTTTTTATTTTTTCTCCATCTTCAACGAACAATGGATACATGTACGCACCATTTGTATTTCCCACTTTCAACAGATTATTATTGTTAAGCTGTTCCGCCAAAATATTAAAATTATTATTTCTAATATTTCTTACTTTGTCGTAATCAACTGCCCTTAATAAATTCTCCGTAATCTTTGAACACAGTCGAATTTCTATACCATTAAATCTCGCTTCACTTTTATGATACTCTTTAAAATAATCATCTGCTGTACATTCATACCTTCCCAGTATGTGTGTCATGCCATTCAAACCTTTTTCTCTAATTAGCTCCCTTTTAATTCTTGCATCTGTATACAGGTACGCACCATCTGGTACACCAAAAAACTTACGGGCCACATAAAATGTATCAACCCCTCCAACGGGTTGTTCAAAAAAAGCTTGTGTATTATCAACTATAATATTCCGAAACCTTTGCTTAAGCTCTTTTATATAATCGGGTTTAAGAACCCCCCAATAATTAACTATAAGAATATATTCATCAGAATCTAAATTATCAATAATTGGTTTAAACGATTTATCAATGTGATAATAATCATAACTCACACCATATCGTTCACAACATTTTCTAATACTATTGCATAGATAATAAGGCAAATATAGTTTTTTTATTTTTTTTGTCTCAATTAGATATGCAAGACAGCTTCGCCCGCAATTCAAAGCAATAGCTTTTGGATGATATGACTCTCCATATAAATTTTCAAATTCTAAATATCCTCCGATTTCTTTCATAGCACTCCATTTAGTCCACTATTACCTTGACATTTTTGTTTATCGATTCCATTGTTTCTATCATCTCTTCTTCATTTTCAAACATTAATACAAGCGTTCCTATCGCCTTATTAGCACCTGTAAATATTTCAACAACATCGTCTTCATTTATCCAAATATCTTTTTCAAATATGTTTTTTTCTATAAACATAGAAGTTTGAATTTTCTTGTAGATACCACGTTTATTATTATGCAATATACACTCCGCAATATTTTTAGCTGAATAAGACTCTGTAAATTCAACTAATTCTATCCCTAATGCTGCTCGTACCGAATTTTCAATAAGTTTTACTCCCATTCCTAATTCAATACATTCCGCTAATCTGTTTCCTCCTCCTCTTGGGGATACTTCCATTATGTATGATTTACCATTACTACACTCTCTAACCTCAACGTTATAGATTGAAGTTTTTAAATCTAGAAGTTTGATTAGCCTCTGAATCTCCTGAAGCAATTCAGTCTTTGCCGATTCTGACATTGTAGATTTCCAATAAAAACCTGCTGGAACATATGGATTCACTCCGTCCTTAACAAATAATTGAGAATTAAAAGAATAAAAAACTATATTCCCTTCTATCGAAAACCAATCCGAATCTGATGGATTACCGACAGGTTGTAAAAAGTCCTCTACTATTATCATTCCACATCTAGAATTTTCAAAAGCATTATAAGCTGCATCTATTAGTTCATGATAGCTCTCAACTTTTTTCACTCCTTTGCTTCCTGCATTATCAACAGGCTTTACAATAATCGGATAATTAATCGCTTCTTTATCTTTTTCTATCTCATCAATACCCTTATATGTTTTCGATTCCGGAACATTAAACCCATTATCTTTAAGAAACTTTCTAAATTTTCCCTTA
This sequence comes from Pseudobutyrivibrio ruminis, assembly GCA_015057305.1. Lineage (GTDB taxonomy): Bacteria > Bacillota > Clostridia > Lachnospirales > Lachnospiraceae > Pseudobutyrivibrio > Pseudobutyrivibrio ruminis_F. Next base: position 29,316 of record SVES01000013.1, read on the forward strand.
TCTTGCAATATAGAAACGGATTCATAGCTTCCTACTGAAGGTAATCCCATCTTCTCTGCAACATATGCTGCTGTTACTACCCCAGGATCACATGCAAAAGACATTATTCCATCAATGTGCTTTGCTTTTGCAACCTCTAATACAGCCTCCTTATCTACTACACTTACATTTACATATTCATCCGAATATTTATGTGCAATATTATCTGGCAAATAATCTGCTGTAATAACATATACACCTAATTCATGTGCCGTTCTTATAACTGGCAGTATATATCTTGATCCTCCGAGTAATAACAATTTTTTCACTCTATAGTCCTCGTTTGATTTAATATTGTGGTTCATAAAACTTATTACCTTCTATAAACCATCATTTGATATTCATAGTATCAACTATTTAAAGCATATATAAAAACTCCTCATGCAAGTTTCATACCTTACATGAGGAGTAATCATTTATTTATTCTCTTTTTCTTTCATCAACTCAAAAAATTTGTCCACCGTTATATTCAATCTTTCAGCTGCTATTTCTGGTAGAAGCAGTCCATCTCTTACTAACGATATTAATTCCTGTGTCCTACCTTCTACTTTCCCCTCTACTCTTCCTTCTTCATATTTCACTTTATCTCTTTGTAATAAAGTCATATATTCCACCTCCCACTCTTCTTTATCAAGAGCTTTCTGTATTTCCCTGTTCAGTCTCCTTGTAAAACTATCCGATGGCTCTTTACCTGAAATATAATCTAAAAATGCGATTTGAGCTTCAGTCAATCCTTCTCGATTACCATTTGCATTAACAAATACTTTTGTAGAATCATCATCAAGTTCTATATTCTTATCTTCTATGCAACAATTCCTAAAAGTATAAATACTTCGATTTTTCTTTGCAAAATCATCTAGACATATGAAGACCACATATGATTTTTTCAGTTCAGAATATGCTGCACCTCGGTTTATTAGATTTAAATCTATCATACCCTGATAGTATCTTGCACGCTTTGGCAAATCCTTACTAAGCGTGGTTTGCATTTCAATATCGTATACTGTATTTCCATCCTCAAGATAAACATCAAGTCTTATACCCTTTCCATCAGATGTTATATCAATAGTCTTCTGGTTCTCTAAATATACAATATCCTTTACTTTACAACCAATCAGTAATTCTATTACCTCTTTACAAATATCCTTATTCTCCATCATGATTTTACAAAACATAAAATCATCTGAGAATCTTAATTCCTTATAACTCTTTTGATTCAATATTAAATTCTCCTTTTATTATAAAATCTACATATTACTTCATCAAGGAGAAATATTACGCTGTATCTCTAGCAACCATGCTGTATCCTCCTTTACGCATAAAATATTTCAAACACATAAAATTGGATAAAAATAGATACTCTAACAAAAGAGTAAAGAAACTATTTATGCTGCCTCATAGTTCATAACTCATCCTCATACTATCAACATCAAATTTGGTGGGTGCTATGACCGAAAAGGTCGTGATGTTTTACATATTTGAAATTCGAGGATAAGTATAGCATCCGTTACTTCTCATGTAAAGTATGAAATTTTCAAGCTGCAGTATAACTATTTATTTGATTTTTAATAGCTCTAAAATCTTAGACTGATTATTTGCATTTAGTTCTTCAAACAGTGGCAAAACCATTGATTGCTGCGCTAATTTTCTCGCTACATCCAAGGATTTATTCTTATACTTATTCTTGAAACAAGCCTGATCTGCCGTCAACGGATAGAAATATTTCCTTGTATATATATCATTGTCGCGTAGCTTTTGATATAGCTCATCTCGCGTTAATGGATACTCATCTGTTACTTTTATTGGGAAATATCCATAATTATGTGTAGCTTTGTCTCTTTGGCCATAGAATTTAATTCCTTCTATTTTCGAAATCTCTTCATGATAGTATTCGCAAATACGTTTTCGAGCTTCCATCGCCTTATCTATATGCTTCAAATTGCATAAACCCATAATTGCAGCAAACTCGTTCATCTTTGCATTTGCTCCGACCGCTACAACTAGTTCCTCTCCCCTAATTCCAAAGTTTTTCAAATCTCGTAATCGTTCATAGCGCTCATGATTTTTACATACGACTGCGCCACCCTCTATTGTATTGAATACCTTTGTTGCATGAAAACTAAAAATTGATACATCTCCATAATTTCCAATTCCCTTATCTAAGTACTTTTCTCCAAATGCGTGTGCAGCATCGTAGATAACCTTCAAATTATATTTATCTGCAATCTCCTGAATTGCTTCCACGTTACATACATTGCCATAAACATGAACTGGGAGAATCGCCACTGTCTTCTCAGTAATCAAATCCTCTATTTTAGTCTCATCTATTGTCCCATCATCTTCTTTTACATCACAGAACACAGGCTGAAGCTTGTTTCTAACTATTGCATGTGTGGTAGATATAAAAGTAAACGGTGTTGTGATTACCTCTGCCCCTTCTGGGAAATCAAAAGATTGTATTGCAAGCTCCAGCGCCATGTGACCATTAACAGTCAAAGATATTTCTGGCACGTCCAAATACTCTGCTAACTGCTGTTCTAATTCTTTGTGATACTGCCCCATGTTTGTAAGCCAGTGACTGTCCCACAATGGCTTTATTGCTTCAATATATTCCTCGTATGGCGGCATTGATGATCTTGTTACTAGTATTCTATCGTTTTGCATTTATTGTCCTCATTGCGTATTCAATATTTATCTTTTCTAAATCCCATTTTTACAATTCTCACTTATATTTATTTCGGCAATTATGCCTCATTTCTTTAATTTTAAAAGGACCCCGCACCACTAGGTGCGAAGCCCTTAAACTACAACGTTATTTCATTACTCCCCACCATACATTAAGTTGTTAACATAAATCTAACAGCTTCGTAAAACCCGCCTAATACACGAAACTGTAATCATGTATATATTGTAGTGGATGTTGTGGGTACATTCAATAGATTTGGTGGTGCGACACAGATTTGTCACAAAGTTCTTCTCTGATTAGCTAATTACTAAGATTCACCCCTGTTTATAGCAATCCTTTAGCCTCTTCTATAAATTCCTTTTTTAGTGGTCTTACTTTATTATTCTCCATATCATCTTTATAATATCTACCTGAGCAAATCAGCCAAAACACCTTATCTACCTTATATGGTGTCTCACCACATACTTCTGCCATCTTTACAACTGCCTCAAAAGTATCTAACGGGTCACGCTTACATAGTCCAAGCTCTGCAAAAACATCCATCAGATGGACATCTGGCTTTGGATAGCTGACATACCCCAACTCTTTTAACATGTCACATGCCAGAGCAAACCCAGTACCACTTACTTTTTCGGCTATTAATAGAGGTAATGCCATTCTAGTATGCACGTTATAATCAAATAAATCTACAAATTTATCAAAATCCTCATATGAGCTAAACTCACTTAAGAATATGGCCGAATCAACAATAGCATGGCTCCATTTGTACCAGCTGTTTTGTTTGCAGTCTTTACTTGTTATATTGAATTCATCTCGAAATCGATTATATAAATCATCTGCATTCAATGTGCTTACATATCCTATATCGTAATTACGAAGTATTTCCTCGATTCTCTTTTTCCTATCAGCATTTCTTGTTATTCCAATGACATTGGGCATAGATTGATAGTTTTGTGCAGAGATTACAAATCGTTTAAATACGCCTTCAAGAGTTGTACATTTTGAATCCGCTTCATAATATGGTGCAAGATTTATTCCCTCCGGCTTATTTTTCTCTAGGAAGCCTAGAGCGTATGTATAGATTTTCTTGTATTGATTGTTGTCTACCATCAGTCCCCTCTTCTATATATCTGTTAATCATCATCACCAATTCTTTTCATTACGCTAGCCTCCATTTGTAGTGAAACACTTCACTTCGCATTTCTAGTATGGAGTAAAACGCTCCATATCGAATGACTATAACGAATACCATTTGTAGTGAAATGCTCCACATTTTTAGTTGTTATTATTATTTCAAATGTACCGCAGTCAGTCACGACAGTGGAATACTAAGCGCTTCCCCTCAATCCACCACAAGCCCTCCCATCACTTAGAACACTAATTGATACATCATACTTCTGACCTAAATACAAAAGGAGTCAGTTCCCCTAAAGTTACTGACTCCTTTTAAAAGACAAATTTTAATTGCCTCTATTGTAGTTTAAATTAAGCAAATTTGCAATGGCATCCTGCAATACTCTCGAGTAATTCAATCCCGCCTGATCAGCTTTTACTGTCATCCAATATGGTATCGTACAATTCTTTCTAACCGCACGATTATCATATTGCTTTCTGTATTCTGTCAAATCTACATCAACCATAGTCTGTAATCCGTCAGAATAATCAAACACATCTTTGTTTGCTTTTGCTTTTTTCACAGCCTCTTTATAATTAGATGATTTCGGCAAGTCACTTTCCTTATCCATACAAACTATCCCAATGTAATCTCTAGCCATTTCAATTGCATCTGCTAAATCTTTGCCTTCAGTATAACCATCTAAATCAGGAATATAGACCAAACAATCTCCATCAAACTCTTTGATTAATACTGGATAAGCTACCTTCATAGTGAATTCCCCTTTCCCTGCGAAGCTTAACGACAGAAAAATCAAGCAAGGTAGGGATTAAATCCCTGCCTTCTTGATGATCTGCTTGGCAGTTATCTCATTGAGTTCTTTATGTCTCGGCACAACTAATTGAATATTTCCATTTGTATAAATATCATGACCTCCACCATGTCTCAAGAGATAAAAACCAGCATTTTCAAGGTTTTTAATTAAAATTTGTCTTTTCATTTTGCTACCTCGAAAATGGAATATTTAATTCAATTACTATTATACGCATTCAATACGCATTGTCAAGTTGACCTAATCCTTATTTCGAAGCTGTCAATTACCTTTTTCATTAATCAACAGCTTTTCATTTCCATCCATTTGTAACATTTTCGTAATGGGGTCAGGCACCTAAACTCTCTTCCCAACTCTCTTCCCAATAATTGAGAGATTTCTATCCTTACACATCCTTCGATTTTCCTCAAACATCAAATCAATTTCCTCATCACTTTTCAAATCATCATCTACCTTTTCTATTTTCACGTTATAATGTGCCAATAACGTCCAACACAATGCATTTGCAAAAGCTGATATAAATCTTGAATCTACCGCTGGTGCTAAAGTACCTTCAAATGAATATCTCCAATCCACAAATGCATTTGATATCAGTAATAGCTCATCTAGTACTTTACCTTCTTCTCTGTCTTTATTTCATTATACTTTTTCCTACCCCAAATACCCCCTCACACATTCCTCAACTTCTACCATAATCCTCTTTGCCTTTGGCAAGCTCAAACCGATATTCTCAGCCACCGCCAATAAGTCATTCTCCCCTGGATTAGATCCATTTCCATTGACTGTAGTTGCGTGCTCGCCTCCAATTGAGTTGCTGTATGTCATATCGTATGCCGGTGAAAGAATCCAGCGATTTTCATTTTCTATATACAAATAGCTAAAATTCTTAGCATGATCATCCCTATTATGAGCATACACATTAAAACACATACGTCTGAATAACTGTTCACACTCTTCCATTGAACCTGTGAGCTGTAGTGTCAACCGCATGAGTATATTGTAATCAAGATTTGGGGTTCTATGAGATGTCTCCAGCAAGCCTGCGGCGGAAACCATGTGCACTCTATCGCAAATGCGATTCCCCACTCTATCGAATCTTTTCATTCCAAAATACCCTTCCGTATCTTCAGAAGCAAAAAGTCGTACTTCCTCTAGATTTATTCCACACTCCCTTGCACATAAAGCATATTCATATTCTTGCTTTCCAATATTTTTATCATCAAAGGTTGCAGGAAATTTAATTATCCAATCATCTCCATCCACCTTTGTTAAAATCTTTGGGCGTGCGCCGCCTGATGAGCCGCCCTTTGCAAATAAATAGTCCAATTTATCACTAGACTCAGACAATAAGATTTTTTCACATTCCTTGGCAATTTCGTCCAACGAATAATCGTCATATTCTTCATCCATATCTATCACTGGACGATAAGTAAGAGCTCCCATTCCAGTCTCTCCAACTATTGCAAGACGCTCCATGTTTCCATAAGAAAAAGGATCTATTCCCTTTTTTCTCATTAGGCGATCTACTAATAAACGACCCCAGCCATCAGGCAAACTATCGGCAAATACACCAAACAATCCTTCAAAAGGATCTATCTTTGGCATAAATACGCCTTTTTCTAATGGAAGTGAAAAAGGGCTGATAGAGAATCCCTCTGTCAGCCATTCCTTGCTATATTCAAATGCACACAATATCCCATTATAGAGTGCCATTGTTCCAACTAATCTATCGTGATAGAAAACATCTAATTTCTTAACTCTGTCCATTTAATATTTCCTCTATAGATTCAAAATTAGCACTTGTAAATAGTGACTCCAGTTCGTCTTCGGCGTGAAGCGCTATTGCAATCTTAGTCAGAGATTGCAACGATATTTCACCTGTCTGTTCAAATCTTTTTATAGAACCTAAGCTTACCCCTGATCTTTCAGCAAGCTCTTTTTGCGATATCTTCTTTCTCTTGCGAAGCTTTTGAACATTGGATGCTACTTCATTATTTATTTCTTTCCATGTCTTTTGATATAAACTAATCATGCTAATATATTAGTCTTTTTCGTCAAAATTAGCAAGTATAGCTAATATATTAGCCCTTCCTCTACTTCTCTATCTCCACCCGGCAAACACCATATTTCTCTAACACATTTTCTATTTTCTGTCAAATATATTTGTCTAAATTAAATTTTTCTCAAATATTTCATAAATTATTTGATATAAAAAAGTAAAATCTAGATATTTACTTAACTTCTAAAAAAGAGATAGCCTCTAAGCTATCTCTTTCCATTGCTTGCTTACAATAATCTCTGTTTTATTAAAATTTATATTAAAAAATCCATGCGTGTCCCAACCTCTTTCACATACATTTTTATAACTTTTCTAACTTATCCTAAATTATAGAGCATAAGACACAAATGGCTTCGCAACATCAGCCGCGAAGCCCTTTTCATCTCTACTTTAGTACCTCAAAAACCTCCCTTGGAAGAACTTGTAGTATACTGTCTTTATTCTTTCCCTCTAAATAATACTCACTTAGATTTGCTTTCTGATATCTTTTTACAGAGTCATCCTTAGTAGCATCCTCTAATAGTTTTGTATAATATCGCTCCCAGCTAAAGAAATCGCTACTTTCAACATATTCTTCAGTGTGTTCTAAAATATCATCTATTCCTTTGATATCAATAACACCAGACTTTAAAATCAGCCATTCAAAAGACTCTGGAAAATACATACCCACATTTCCGCTTATATTTGAATGAGCTACCACTTGTGCAACATAGGCGCCAAAAGCTGCGCCATCCGCTATAACAATAACTGGATTATCACTTGATAATTCCTTTAATCTAGGAATTATATTAGAATTTCCACCTGCGCTAACACACTTATTTTCATTTAATATCTTAGTAAAAAACTGAAAACCTGATTTTTCGTCCTCAACTAAAATAACATATTTCTTTTTATTAACTTTCAGTGATGAATAAATTGGATAAAACTCATTATATATCTTTTCAGGAAAATGATATTTCCCTGTTGTTCTTATCCCATATATCTCATTTACACTATATGGCAAATTATACAAAGGTTGTCTAGTTATCAAAACATAGTAATTGGATGTATTTTTAATTACACTAGCAAATTCTTCTGTGAAAACAAACGAATAGTCCTCATCAATAAACACTATTGTATTATCATAAGATTTAATTAACACATCCCATATGCTAGAATCACCAGTAAAAGCAACACAAGGAACATCTGATGTTATTCTTATCCCTGACTCTTCCCTGAATCTCCCATAGGTCTGCAACAAATCAATTAATGTAGTCTTGCCCGTAGCACTATCGCCCTGGATTACTGTGATATTTCTTTTTATTGTAAACTCATATTTAAGTCTTTCGGCTTCTATAATTACTTTATGTTTTCCCTTCATACGTTCACCTTAAATATAATCCAATGCCACGTCTGTATACTCATCCATATTCGTAACGATGGTATCATTATTCAATATTTTGATTTTAAAAGGTTCCATATCATTGAATGGCATAAAATATCTCAGATTTACAGTAATATCTTTCACTTCTCCTATCTTCAGTAGCCATTTTGCACAATTTTCACCACAGCTTGTTGCATTAAAAACTAAATCCGGTCTTCCGTAAGCACTAATCAATGTTTGAACACCACCCGATAATCTTTCAGGAGGGATAGGTCCAAGTACTTCACTTTGAATCAATTGATCACTTACAACTTTTGATTTATCAATATCTTCAATCATTTGCTGAACTAACTCATCTTTGAACCATTCTGGATTGTAGTTAAACTTAAACCATGATGGTCCATGCATTACATTATCTTTTTCACCAAAATAAATTGAAAGCATATTATCTCCTCAAACAACTCTACTACATCTTATATAAGATTATAACATATAAGCTAAAACTTGCATTAAATCAATCCTCTCCCAAATATTCCCTCACACATCCCCTATCTCCGCCATCACCTTCACATACTCTTCCTTCTTATCTCTCATAAGCTCAAAACCGTCCACAATATTTGCCAACTCAAGTTTGTGAGTAATTAGCTTCTCAGGCTTTACCGCTCCCTGCTGCAATCTTCCTAGCACATAGTGCCAGTCATCATCCAAATCATGGGTGAAAGATGAGTTCCATGTGCCAACAATTTTCAACTGATTCCTAAGAATTTGCCAATAAACATTTCTAGGTATATCCATGTCTGAATGGGGATTGCCAACAGTGCAAACCACACCACCTGGGGCTGCCGCACTGATTCCGGTAAGAAGGCTTTCATTAGAACCTATGCATTCAAAAAAGATGTCTACATCTGAAACCTCAGAAACATAATGTTCCTCGTCTACTCCCAGTTCCATGACCTTCTCTTTTTGTAGCTTTTTATTTCCTATCGTATATACGTTTTCAAAACCTAAGTCCTTCAGAAACATTGTTACTAATAGTCCGATAGTTCCAAGCCCCATTACTACCACATTACTATTAAATAAATCACTTAAGTTGCTAGAACCTATATCATATCCCTTCGCTTTCAAGACCTGCCTGATTGCATGGACAGCCACAGCCATTGGCTCCATCATTGCAGCCTGTTCCATCAAAACTGATGAACCAAGCTCAATCAAGTTCCATTCTGGCACAGCCACATATTCAGCGAATCCTCCATCCACCCGGGAGCCTAAGTAGGAGTAGTTTTTACACATTTCATATTTTTTGTCTATGCAACACTGGCACTTCTTGCATGGTATCAGTGGAAAAATCCCTACAGACTTTCCTATCCAATCCCCATGCACGCCTGCCCCTGCTTCCAGTACTTCGCCTGCAAACTCGTGACCAATCACAAGAGGCATATTGTGCGCACCATCCTTATAAGCTCTAGGAATGTCTGACCCACATATGCCGCATGCCTTTACATGGACTAAAACCTCCCCCTGCTTAGGGGAAGGTTTTGAAATATCTTCTATCTTTAATTTGCCAACATCTTTTAAAACTAACGCCTTCATTATTTCGCCTTTATCTGTTCCTTAAATCTATCTAAATCATCCCCAGTTGTTATTTTATAATTCCTCTCGTCACCTGAAATCATATGCATTTTCATGCCTGCCAAAATTGCCGGTTCGGTGGAACCATTAATGTTTAGAATTTCACCAGACGCCATCAACCTTTGATTTGCTTTTAAATATTTCCCATAGATAAAAGTCTCAGGAGACTGTCCTGCAAATACCTGCTTACGATCAAGTAATGCATCTATCTGCTGTCCTTCTTTACTCAAGTACACCGTGTCCTTCATAGGTAGCACCGGAATCACTCCATCGTATCCACTGAGTGCATCAAAGGAAGCTTGGATTGTTGATAAATCCAGGTTTGGTCTTGCACTATCGTGGATAAACACATTATCATTTGGCTTGGCAAAAGCATTTATGTCCAAAAGAGCATTGTATATTGACATCTGCCTATTTTCACCTGGTGCTGAATAGCCGCAAATCTTCTTATCAACACAATACTCAGCTGCCCATTTTTCAATTTCGTGAATCCACTGATTGTGAGCTACAATCTGAATTTTATCTATCCAGTTGCTATTTTCTAGAGTCTCCAGGCTATATATGATGATGGGTTTGTCTTCCACCTTTATATACTGCTTTGGGATATCTCCTCCAAGCCTTTGCCCTGTCCCGCCAGACAACAAAATCGCTATATTCATACTTTTTCCTTATATGTTCAACTCTCTAATGTCCTTTAAAATTTCACTATATGGACGCCCCTGTCCAAAAAGCACTGTGGTTCCCAGCACAAAGCCGTCCAATCCCATTGGCGCATATTTTAAAATTTTGTCCTTTGCGCAGGCACCATCCCAATATAATTTGAAATCCATTTCTTCTTTTAAAGTCAATAGACGTTCTATTTTCTGTCCTACATATGGTAGATACATCTGACCTGCATTTCCTGGATTTACAGACATTACAAGTACCTTGTCCACTATCCTGAGCATTTCCATAATTGTTTCTATACTTGTACCAGGATTTATGGCAATACCTGGCACCATTCCTGCATTTATAATTTTTTGCAGAGTGGTAGATGGATGATATTCAGCCTCGGGATGAATATAAATTGTATCGCCCTTGCGTAAATTTCGTATAAATAAATCTATAGTATTGCTAGGATGCTCCACCATCAAATGAACGTCCATAGGTTTATACGTAACCCTGGAAATATATGTCATATCATTTAGCGACATGGCAAAATTTGGCACATAACGTCCATCCATAATATCGATGTGAAAGGAATCTATGCCCGCATTTTCCAAATCGTTTATTTCTCTGGCAAGATGCCCAAAATTGGCGCACATCATTGACGCATTCAGTTCAAAACTCATAAGCTCTCCTTTTCAAGTACATTCACATTCTGAATCATTATTGGTTTCTCTAATTTTTCATATAGTTGAACAATACTGCTTTGATCACCATAATAGGCATCACTAATAGCAATTGCTCTATCCATATCGGCGGTATCGTCGTATATACCCCAACCCTCAGCTTTGTACTTAGCAACTATTTCTTTATATTGCTCAGATATTTCTGGCACCATACTATCAAGAGTGGCTACAATCAATGGATGTGGACGCCACAGCAGAGCAATATCATCCTTATTTTCCTTAAAAACAGCAAGAGCATCTTTGATTTTATCAATCATTTTTTGCTCCTCATTTAAAATAGCAACCACTCCAGTGTTATAGAATATTACTTTCTTCATGGAGCCATCTGGTTTCTTCATAATCTTCAGCCATTCTTCTGGGATGACCTGATCTTCTTTCTTTAGTAATTTCAGCTTTTCGAACTTAGGTGAACCTGTCCCCTTTATTTTACGCTCCCATGTGTCTCTAGTCTCTTCCCCAAAATGATTTGTCAGTATTTTTACATAGGCTTCCTTCATTTTTTCAGACTGCAAAATTACTTCGTCTGCATTAATTACACCCTTTGTTAATGCAAATCCCATTAAATGCTCCATGGTCTTCTCATTATCTAAATCTGGTTCACTTAAAACGAAATAAGGAATATATACAAGTTTTTCAGTAAACGCCTTTAATTTATCAGAATAAAAAAATGGATGTACTGAGGTTACATAATTCATATCATCATAAGGATTGTGAATATATATTTCATCCGGATGCTCCTTTGCAAAATCGAAAGTCTCATACGAAGTAATTGGAACATTATCTGGATATTCATTTCCCTCATAATGCATTTCTTTCATGCTTCCATCGGGATTTCTATCAAAATATGGTATAGGTATAACTAAAGCCTCACAATTGCTTTCTTCCTTGGCTTTAAGCCACACGCTTTCCAGGGAATCCCACATACTTGCCTTATAGGGGAGAAATACCACAAGCTTGTTGATTTCTATCTCTTCGTTGGCACTTTTTTCTATTTTATTAACTATGGTTTCCAAACGAGCTTTGGCTGAATCTGCCGACAGACCTTGGTCAGAAATTATTTCTTCGTTTATTTCATAAATTATTTCGCAGAATTCCTCTAAAACAGATACAGTAGGATGGCCTAAGCCCTCTTCCTCCTCGATAAATGTTCCAAATTCTATTGCTTTTTGCTGTTCAGCTTGAAGATATTGTGATGCTTTTGCTGCATTATAACTATTAGGGCTTAGCTCCAAAACTATGCCCTCGTTATATTTTCTCAACAATTTAATATAGTTTTCTACCTGCCTAAATTTGAATTTACGCATCACTCTCTCCCAATAAACTCTACTATTTTATCCACAGTAATATAAGTCTGCTCCTCCACTGTTACTGCAGGCTCTCCATCCCCTGCTTGCATACCATAGTCCCCAAAATATCCATGGCAGCCTCCATCAATAACAACCTCTTGATAGTCTTTAGGAAGATTAGATAAATATTTGTTGTATTTTTCAATATTTAAAACCTGGTCCTCCGAACCTCTGACTAGAAGTGTGTCCATCTCAGGCTCATCTGACAAATCCTTTGTTGAATAAGCTGCTAAAAGTATCAAACCCTCATATTCACTTTGATGTCTGTTGGCGTAAAGACATGCCATTGCTCCTCCAAGGCTATGGCCTCCTATATACCAATCCTCAATTTCAGGATATTTTGCTTGAATTCCTCTAGCTCCATTGGCATCTAGCATAGCCAGATAATATGGCATCTCAACCACCACTCCAAATATTCCTTGCTCCGCTAACTGCTCCATAAGTGGTGCATATGCCTCAGTCTCAACCAATCCACCTGGATAAAAGATAAATCCTGCCACCGGTTCTTCTGGTTCGAAAACTATTGTATTATCAACGTAGCTTACAGTAACTCCCTCAGCTGGTTCATTGATATAGGACCAAGCACGATCCGTCGCCTTGTAATAATCATCAACATAATTAAAAAAGCCAAATACCGCAAATACGATTATCGCAAATACGATAATAACCACTATTCTTTTTTTATTCTTATTATTCATTTATACCCAAAACCTCTTTTAAATATTCCCCCTTAATGCGTTGCCAACCTATTTATCTGAGTTGCAATATAACCTGCTCCATATCCATTATCTATATTCACTACAGAAATGCCATTGGCACATGAATTTATCATAGTAAGAAGAGCCGACATACCTCCCATATTAGCTCCGTAGCCTACGCTAGTTGGTACAGCTATTACTGGAACCTTGACCAGGCCTCCAACAACTGATGCCAAGGCGCCTTCCATTCCTGCCACTGCCACTACGCAATTTGCTTCATTTAGTACGTCCACATTTGATAGTAAACGATGAATACCGCTCACCCCTACATCATACACTCTGTTCACTTTACTTCCAAAGTATTCTATGGTGCCAGCTGCCTCTTCTGCAACTGGTATATCTGCGGTGCCAGCTGTCACTACAGCAACATTTCCAATAAGTTTATCCTTAGGTATTTGCTTTTCTGTAGGTATAACCTTGAGAATTCTGCTAATTTTATCATAGCTTGCCTCAGGCAGTGCCGCTTTTACTATATTGTACTGGTGCTCACTAGCCCTGGTGCCAAATGCCTGCCCCTCTGTTTCATACATTTTCTTATATATATCAACAAGATATTCATCTGGCTTACCTTGGCAAAAAATTACTTCAGGAAAGCCTGTACGGTTCATTCTGTCGTGATCCAACTTTGCAAAATCCATGTAAACGACCTCCTATACTTTTTTATTATAGCATAAAAACGAAAAGAACCAGGTAAAACTGGTTCTTTTTATTATCAATTTATATCATTTCCATGTAAGCTTCTGCCACTCTATTATAATCATGTTGATTTGTAATTTTTTCTACCTTGAAGTCATCCTCCTCCAGCTTGACCCGATAGATGAAACAGCCTTCGTCACTGACCGTGTCGCCGTCCACTAATGCGGCAGCCACATAGCCTTTATTTTCAAATTCAAACTGGTCTATAACGGCCATCTCAACTTCGTCGCCGTCCTTTGTATTAACCACAAATGTGATGTACTCTTTAAATTCATTATCCATTATGGGTTCCTCCTTTTCAACGCGGTTCTCCCATCAAGTAAGATATATAGTACACTATAAATGTGTAAAGTATACGCAAAAATTATGAACACTTATAGAATATCATTTATAAGTGGGGCGCAATTCACATTTTATCCAAACTCTCAGGTGGAATTGTAGTAAATCTAGAGGTCTTCGCCATAAGCGCATTAGCCTCAGCAGATAATTCCTCAAATACAGCCTTCATCTCCTCCAAGTCACTTGTTTCATTTATACCCATAGCATAGCTTTGCAAATTTATCGCAGAAAACTGAATGTCGCTGATTATATCATTAAAGGTTGATTTAATTGAGTTGATTGCATTTGACAACTCCTTTAAATCTCCTGGATATTCCTCTACATCCGCCACAGCAAGGTTTCCCTTTTCCATCTCTTCAAGAATGTATTTTTGCTTTTCAATCATGGAAGATACATAGTTTACTAGCTCTGCCATTCTATTTTGCAGGTCTCCCAGTTCATCCTTCTCGCTGGAGATATCGATTCTAGCACTTAAATCTCCTTGCATAAGCTTATCCATTGCAGGATTAATCCTTTCAATTGGGAGAAGTATTTTTTTGATTGCCACAGTTATATCTGCTGCTGCAAAGAAAATGCATATTAGAGCCATAAGTAGGCTAATTCTTATGCCTCTATCTATGATTTTTGCCACATTTCTTTCAGGATAGGCCACACCTAAAGTCCATCCTCCTGTACTAAGCTGTTCAACAGAATATACCATTCGAGTGCCATTATAATCCTCAGCCACCACTGTCTCATCCGAACCTGTTTCAATTAATTTTGCCACCTTAGGCATTACATCTTTAACATTAACCACCGAATTTACAGTTGGTTTGTAATCTTTATTAGGATGAGCAACAATATCTCCCTCGCTATCCAGCAAAAATCCATAAGCGCCATTTTCAAAATCTATGGAATTTATATAATCGTTTATGGTGCCTATTTCAGCATCTGCTCCAACAACTCCAACCAGTTTATCATCAATGAAAATTGGTGTAGCTATTGTCATATGCATCAAATCTGGTCTGGTTGCACTAGGATATGGGTCTATTACTACCGTTTCTCCTGCCTCTTTAGCCTTCTCGTACCAAGGGCGCACACGTGGGTCCATTCCTGTTGGAAATGACACACCCTTAGCCATAAACATCTTTCCGTCCTCTGTTCCAACATACAAATTGAATAAATCATCATTGTTGGCAATAATGCTATCAAGGACCTTTTCAACATTTACTTCATCAAGAATCTCCAATGCTGCAAGACTGCATGCCACATCCTTTGTAATAGAATCCATTTTTCCAGCCCATGCATCAATTTGGCTTGCGCAAAGCTCATTGGCCAAATCCAGCTCCTTGTGCTGTTCCTTTATTACCCGCCTGCAGGTGTATATCATATTAACTGTAGAAAGAACAATAATTGTAACTAAAAGAGCATATACTACTCTTCTTGCCACCTTTCTTCTAATTGAATTCCTAGAATTCTTTATACCCTTTTCCATTTCAATACCTCCACCATAAATGATAGATGTAAATTTTTTTATCAAGTATCTACATCTTATTACATAAATTAGAGGATTTTGTGAAAAAAGTATTTAAAATCTCGCAATTACAAAGCAATCATATCTAATTGCCTTTCCTGACAAGCTATAGGCAGGCTTTTCGTCAGCTAGATATGGACCTTTTAATGGTCTTTTAATAACAATTCTTTTGGGAGAAGCTGTAAATGCGGCATCTAACAATTCCCGTTCGGTTGAGCACGGGCTTTCAAGCCTTTGTATAAGCTGAAATTTTTTCTTAATTAGAGCACTTTTTTGTCTTGCTGGAAACATAGGATCAAGTAAAACTATATCTGGCTTATAATCAAGGCTTCTAAGAGCCTTTGTGCTGTCACCACAGATTAATTCCATTCTGCTTACTGCATCAGCCAATTCAGGAATAGCGCCGGCTCTTTCCAATCCGTCCTTAAGCAAAGTCGCAATTATCTCGTCAAATTCGTATAATTGTACCTTAAAGCCTGCTGCCGCCAAAATAAGAGAGTCCTCCCCAAAGCCTGCTGTTGCATCTACGATAGTTTGAGGCATTTCCTGTCCCTTTATTCTTGCTGCCTTTACAAGCAGCTCCCTTTGTAGATTCGACTGCTTTAATCTGGGAAGCATCTCCCTGAAATCCACATTTATAGACAAGCTTCCGTCAGTAAGAAATAGCCCCAAGTCACTTTGACTCAAGGCCATCCCTAAAGGTTTAAGCTTTTCATTTAGATAATCAAGCTTTTCATTTGTCATTTATTATTTATCCTCTTTTCGAAGAAGCTCCATTTTCATGTTGTAATAATTTGGTGTCATATCCAGGTAATGCTTGTGAGGATTTTCAAAACGCTGTTCCTCTTGCCAAACACTATTGTTAAGCTGATCCTGAACTCTGGCTCTAATTGTTTGCATATCCTCATCATCAACTGCTGCTTTACCGTTAACTATAAGGGGTTTTTGCAACAATTCTGCTGTGCAATTTTCAAAAATATGGGTACTTTTCCATGGTTGTTCAGGATCAACAAATTTGTAGCCTCCCTCAACATCCATATCTATTACCTCACCCTTGATTGCCAACAGGTCTGCCACCGCTCTACCTGATTCATCTTTGATTCGATAAACATCCTTTAAGCCAGGATTGGTAATTTTTTCAACTGTTTCAGATATTTTTATTTTTGGAATAATCTCACCAGTCTTGGGATTGGTCACTGCACAAAGCTTATAAACTGCCCCAAATACAGGCTCAGATTTTGCTGTGATAAGCCTCTCACCAACACCAAAAGAATTAACCTGTCCACCCTGCTGCAAAATAGATGTAATAGTGTACTCGTCCAGGGAATTGCTAACGATTATCTTAGCCTGACTAAAGCCAGCATCATCTAACATCTTTCTTGCTTTCTTGGTAAGATATGCCAAATCTCCCGAATCGATTCTGATTCCAAAGCTCTTTGACTCTATACCACTATCTCTCATCTCTTGAAATACCTTGATAGCATTTGGCACTCCAGATTTTAGCACATTATAAGTGTCTACCAATAGAATGCAGTTATTTGGGTAGCTTTTGGCAAAGCTTCTAAAGGCTTGTAATTCCGAGGTTCTATAGTCATTATCATCGGAAGTGAAATACATAACATAGCTGTGAGCCATAGTTCCGCCAATAGGAATATCAAAATATTGACCGGCAGAAACAGTAGCTGTTCCGCTAGCTCCACCTATGTATGCAGCTCTGGCTCCGTAAATTGCCGCATCATTGTTATGAGCTCGCCTAGCGCCAAAGTCAGAAACTGCTCTTCCTGCTGCCGCCCTGACTATTCTGCTGGCTTTTGTTGCAATAAGTGACTGGTGATTTACCTGAGCTAAAATCTCAGTCTCAACCAGCTGAGCCTCAATAATTGGAGCTGTAACCGTGATAATCGGCTCATTAGGGTACATAATAGTTCCCTCTAAAAATGCATCAACATTACCAGTAAATTTGAAGTTCTTTAAATACTCCAGAAAATCCTCTGTGAAATGTCCCACACTTCTAAGATATTCAATATCTTCCTCTGTGAAATGCATATTTAGCAAATAATCCTTTACTTGCTGCAGGCCTGCAAAAATTGCGAAGCCGCCCCCATCTGGATTTACTCTGTAGAACACATCAAAACTAACCTTAGTATTATTGTCTATACTAGGGTCATTGAAATATGCATTTGCCATTGTCAGCTCATATTCATCCATCATCATAGTTAGATTACGAGCTTTATCCTGTGTTTGTTTCATTTTATTCCCCCGGTGCGCTATTTATAACCTTTCCTGTATTCCAAAGCATTGCTGATTTTTCTGCGGCAGCAACTTTTCCTGCCTCATCCTTATAGCCCACTGTGCCTGTATAACTGCCACAATCCAAGCAGGCAACATAAAAGCCCTTGTCCTCAGCCTCTAGGATTCCTGGCCCTCCACATATTGGACAATCGTGTAATTCAATATCGTCTATGGTATTCATTTTCTGTTCCTTTCTTTCCTAAAAAATAAGGTGTAGCCTAAGCTACACCTTAGCATATCTATTTTACACTTTTTTCTACTTAAGTGCCATCTCTTCCATCTCTTTTGCTATTTTATTAATAACCTCAAGAGTTTCATTCATATTTGAAAGGGCATCCATAGCATCATCGCTTACTGAACCAACTGTATCAGTGGCTGCTGCAACCTCCTGTGAAGTAGCTGACAGATTTGTAATATTGTCCATAATCTCGGTGTTTGCAGACAGTACACTTTCTACAGAACCCTTTACCTGAACAACGCCGCCTCTAAGCTCATCGGTACCTTCCTTGATTGTATCCAGCTTAGAGCCTGTCTCTGTAATGAGTTCATTTTGTCTGCTGGCATATTCAGCAGATTTTGACATTGCTGATGCTGCAGATTTTGCATCTGATGTAAGTCTTTCTATGATTCGTGCAATCTCTTCTGTTGCTTCTCTGGTGCTCTCTGATAGGGCTCTAATTTCGTCTGCAACAACGGCAAAGCCCTTTCCTGCCTCACCAGCTCTTGCAGCCTCAATAGATGCATTCAAAGCCAACAAATTGGTCTGGCTCGAAATACCAAGAATAGTCTCTGTGATACCCTGGATATCCTGGATACTATCATTAAGAGCCTGTGTAGTATTACTAGTTTCGATATTAATATTTGCTACCTTTTCTGCCTGGCTCTTTAATTTATTTATTAAATCTACACCTTCATTAACTGAATCTTCTACACGTAATGAAACATCATCAATATTATTCGCTTCTGCCTCTACAGACTGGATGCTTTCTTGAATAACAGCTGTTTTGTTAGTCTGATTTTCAATAGCCTCTGCTGTAGTCTTGGTTCCTTCTACAATCTCACCAACTGAAACATGTACAGTTTCCATAGACTCATTTAACTTGCTTGAAACATCATTGGCTTCAACAAACTTCTGATTTAGTTGCTCTGCCAAATCCACAATAGTCTCTGAGGTTTCTTTAATATCTGCTGCATGATCTCTGATTGTATCAAGTGTCTCTGTTGTCTGACGACGCTGCTGTTTGCAAACAATTACTGCTATAGTACATGCAATTAAACTGAATACCAGCTGTGTGACTAAATCACGTACTGAAATATTTCCTCTGTTGATTTCAATTATTCCAGATACAATCAAACTAAAATTCGCGATAATGCAGCCAATTCTAACTGTGCTTGCCTCACCATATATCATTACAATAAGGATAATTGTATACATGAAGATATACATATTTGTATCACTAGGATAAAATATATTTATCAAAAACATAGCAACCATAGATAATGTAATGCAGAACTTGTATTTATATTTATCGCCAAACATCATGGCACAAACTTGAAATAGAATAATGTCAAGTACTGCTATGACAAGTCGAATCGTATCTAATACATTTACTCCGTCCATTATCAATGAACGTATTGCAAAAAAGATTAGCGCTAAACAAGTAATTGTTCCACAGTACCTAGCTAATCTATTTTTTTCCGCCATTTGTCTGGTTTCGATTTCCATTTTCCCGTTAGATTCGCTCATTTAGTTGTCCTCCATACCTATCCTATATAATATTAAATGATAGTCATCGCATAGCTAGTATATCAAGAATGTTTTGAATATTGTGTGATTTCAGTAAATAATTCACAAAATTTTCATTTATCCCTCACTTTTTTAGTGCAGCAATTATCTCATCATAATTATCCCTGACATGAGGTCTCACACAGTTCACACAGGATTTTACTCCCTTTTCTGTAATCACAAAATTTCCCCCACATTTTTCTCCCAAATGATAAAGTGGGCAATAACAAAAAAGACAGTTAAAATCCTCTGGTTTAACTGCCTTGTGGCATGGAAAATATTCACATTCCTTGTTTTGAAAAAACTTGTAATGCTCCATATTCTACTAACTTACCTTAAGCTTAAACTTTTGCAAGTCATGCTCATTATCTACCTCAGCAAAGGTTGCTCCAAGCTTTGTGAGCTTTCCAACTATATCTTCATAACCGCGCTGAATATATTTAATATCGTCAATCACAGTAATGCCATCTGCTGCAAGCCCTGCGATAATTAGTGCCGCACCAGCTCTAAGATCAGGAGCCTGCACTCTTGCTCCTGTATATCTTGCAACTCCTGTAATGATTGCAACTGTACTTTCTACCTTTATATTAGCACCCATTCGAGCCAATTCATCAACATATTTAAAACGATTCTCAAAAATAGATTCTGTTACTGTGCTAGTACCCTCGGCTATTGCAAGCACTGCTGTTATTTCAGGCTGCATATCTGTAGGGAAGCCTGGATATGGCAAGGTTGTAACATGAGTACTTGATAGCTTTCTGCCTTTTCCAATCACTCTAACTGCATCATCATACTCTTCAATAACACATCCAGCTTCGATTAGCTTTGCTGATGTAGCCTCTAAATGCTTAGGAATAACATTTTTAATAAGCACATCACCGTGAGTAGCAGCTGTAGCACACATATATGTACCAGCTTCAATCTGATCTGGTATAACTGCATAGGTAGTGCCGTGAAGCTTTGGCACACCAACTATACGAATAACATCTGTACCAGCACCTCTGATATTTGCACCCATACTATTAAGGAATGAGGCAACATCTACCACGTGTGGCTCTTTAGCTGCATTTTCTATAGTTGTCTTGCCCTCTGCAAGCACTGCTGCAAGCATAATATTAATAGTAGCTCCAACAGATACCTTGTCCAAGAAAATGTGACTACCAACAAGCTTATCTGCTCTTGCTGACCAAAGTCCATAGGACACATCCACATTTGCCCCTAGAGCCTTCAAACCCTTTACATGCAAATCAATAGGGCGAGAGCCTATAAGACAACCACCTGGAAGTGCTACTTCTGCGCTTTTATATTTGCCTAACAGCGCTCCCATTAAGTAATAGGAAGCGCGAATCTTTTTTATATATTCGTAATCTACCGAAAGTCTATTAATACTTGAGCCAGTAATCTTTACAGTGTGGGCATCAACCCTATCAACTACCGCTCCAATATCCTCAATGGCTCCAATAAGCACATTAATATCCTTAACATTTGGCAGATTTTCAATTGTTACAGTCTCGTCGGTCATTATGGCACCAGCCAATATACCTAGGGCTGCATTTTTGGCACCGCTAATCTCAACCTCTCCACTGAGAGCTGTGCCACCCTTAATTACATACTGCTCCATCTTATCTCCTATACTAATTGACTCTGATATAATTTAGCATAAAAGCCATTTTTCTGCAACAACTCCCTATGGCTACCCTGTTCCACTATACTTCCATCCTTTACGAACAAAATAAGGTCTGCTTCTATGATTGTTGAAAGCCTGTGGGCAACAATAAAGGTTGTTCTGCCCTTCATCATCTTATTAAATGCTGATTGTATTTTCTGTTCTGTGCGCGTATCAATCGAGCTTGTGGCCTCATCCAATATTAACATTGGTGGAATATTAAGCATAACTCTTGTGATACACAAAAGCTGCATCTGTCCCTGAGACAGAGCCCCTCCTTCTGAAGAAAGAATTGTATCATAGCCATAAGGCATTCTTTTAATAAAGCTATGTGCATATGTGGCCTTAGCGGCTTCAACTATTTCTTCATCTGTTGCACTCCGATTTGCCATCCTAAGATTATCCCTTACGCTTGCATTTTTAAGCCAGGTTTCCTGAAGTACCATTCCAAAGCTTTGCCGCAGGTCATTAATAGGGATATCTTTTATATCTACACCATCAATAAGGATTTGACCTTTATCAATATCATAAAATCTCATGAGAAGATTTATAATTGTACTTTTTCCTGCTCCAGTTGGTCCCACTATGGCGATGCGCTGACCACTTTTAACTGATAGATTCAAATGTTCAATAAGCTTCTTATTCTTATCATAGGAGAAGAACACGTCCTTAAATTCTATCTCTCCTTTAATATCAGACAGAGCTTTTTCACCTTCATCTATCTCAATTTCAGCATCTATCATTTCGAACAATCTGGCTGCGCAGGCTAAAGCGTTTTGGAATTCTGTAATAACTCCTGAAATTTCATTAAATGGCTTAGCATATGTGCTGGCATAAGAAAGAAAGCTTGTTAAACCACCTACCGAAATACCTCCACCTATGGCAAGGATTGCACCAAACACTCCTACTGCTGCATAGATTATATTATTTATAAGCCTTGTACTAGGATTAACTGTTGATGAATAAAATGTTGCTTTCATAGAAGCATCTCGAAGACTATTATTCATCTTGTCAAAGTTTTCTATGGCTCTATTTTCATAGTCCATATTTCTGACAATGTTTTTACCAGTAATCATCTCTTCTATATAAGAAGTTTCAATTCCTCTAAGCTTGGCCTGCTCCCCGAAAAACTTGTAAGTCTTTTCCGAGATAAACTTTGCAAGCAAAAGAGATGCAGGTGTTGCAATAATTACTATCAGTGCAATCTTTACTGAAATCATCAGCATAAAATAGATTGTACCAAGTATTGTAAGCACCCCTGTGAAAAACTGAGTAAAGCCCATCAAAAGTCCATCTGCAAATGTATCTGCATCAGAGACGATTCGGCTCACATAATCACCATGTGGATGTGAATCTATCTGGGATAGCTTCATATGCTGTAGCTTTCTAAATGCTCTATCTCGAAGATTCTTGGTTACATTATAGGTAATGGAATTATTTACCCTGTTCATTATCCACTGGGTAAAGAATGTGGCTGCCACTGTAACAGCCATCTGCTGCAACACCACTATTAGCTTGTCATAATCGATCTGGCCCTTACCAACTATACAATCCACAGCCCTACCTGTAAGAATAGGAATCCTGAGTGTTAAGTAAACTGTGGCAAGTGCACATATTAAGGAGACGATTATTTGAAAACTATAGCTTTTCAGCTCTGTTAAAACACGATTTAATATATTCCCTTGAGACTTATTATTCATTTGCAGCCTCCTCTCTAGGATACTGGCAATAATATATCTCCTGGTATGCTTCGCAGTTCTTAAGTAAAGTTTCGTGATTGCCAAGTCCCACACATTTGCCGTCATCCAGCACCAAAATCTGGTCTGCTTCAATTACGGATGAAGCTCTCTGGGAAACTATAATTAGAGTAGGGTGCCAACTAAGATTCATAAGCGCCTTTTTAAGCTTTGCTTCTGTGGCAAGATCTAATGCGCTTGCAGAATCGTCTAACAACAAATATTTAGGCTGGCCTATAAGGGCCCTTGCTATAGTAAGACGCTGTCTTTGTCCACCAGAGAAATTAGCGCCTCTGCCCTTCACCTCAGTATCAATGCCACCTTCCTTTGCTTCAACAAAGTCCAGGGCCTGTGCAATGCCAAGAGCTGATTTGATTTCCTCTGTATCTGGATTAGTTCCAGACATTTCCATATTACTTCTGACAGTGCCACTAAAAAGATATGCCTTCTGAGGAACTATACCAAAGCATTTAGCAAGATAGCTATCATCATATTGGTTTACATTAATACCGCCTATTTCAATGGAGCCAGCGGAAACATCATAGGTGTGATTAAGGAGCTTAAGAAGGGTACTCTTTCCTGAACCAGTACCACCAATAATACCAAGTGTAGAACCTGCAGGGATTTCCAGATTAATATTCTCCAAATCCATATCTGCTGTGCCATTGTAGCTAAATGATACATTCTTAATTGATATTGGCTGAGGTGCGGCATTGCTATAGGTAATTATATCCTTATTTAATTTATCAAATCTTCGTTCATCTGCCTTCATCTCCATAAGCTCCTGCACTCTATCAGCAGATGGAAAAGCCTTCATTAAAAGAACAATTAGATTGGCAAGCTTTATAAGCTCTACCAATATCTGACCCATGTAATTAACCAATGCCACTACATCACCCTGCAATATAAATCCATTATCCACTCTATGCATTGCTACATAAATAAGGAACACTATGCCAAGATTTACAACTACATAGGTAACTGGATTTAAAAGGGCTGAAACCTTGCCCGTGCCAATCTGCATGTTAGCAAGCTGTCCTGTCTTTGCCTCAAAGCTTTCCTTTTCCTCATCCACCTGACAGAATGCTCTAAGTACTCTAGAGCCTTCAAGATTTTCTGAAACAGCATGTAGTACTTTTTCAAGTTTAGCTGCTATAGACTTATACCTTGGGAGTGTATAGCGCATGATGAAATACACTATTATAGAAAGCATTGCTACCACTAGCACGAAAATAAATGCTGATTTAATATCAACTATAAATGCCATTACTATAGCCCCTGCCACTATGAATGGTGAGCGCAAAAATAATCTAAGAACCATATTAATTGCATTTTGAATCTGATTGATATCGTTTGTTATTCTGGTAGTAAGTACTTCCTCTCCAATGCTTTCTTTCACACCTTGAGACAAGGACATGATTTTGGCAAATAAATCTCTTCTAATTTCTGCTGCTGTAAACACGGCAACATATGCACTAAAATATTGAGCGGTAATAGAAAATACTAATCCAACTATTGCCAAAAATAATAAAACCCCACTCATCCTAATGATGTAGTGGATATCTGAGCTAGCAATACCCTTGTTAATAATTGCTGCCATAACAAGTGGTACTAAAAGCTCAAATATAGCCTCTAACATTTTGAATAGTGGGGCAAGTATTGCTCTGATTTTATATTTTTTTATGTAATTAATAATAAAACTCATACTAACTTACTCTGCTTCTGTATTATCAGTTGCTTCTTCTGTTGTTTCCTCAGATACATCTTCTGTTTCTGTCTGCTCCTCGGTTACTTCTTCAGCACCTTCTTCTACAGTTTCATCAGTAGTTTCTTCTGTAGCATCTTCTGTTGTAGCATCCTCTGTTGTAGCATCTTCAGCATCCTCAGTTTGCGTAGCCTGGAACAATGCATCAAATTTTACTTTAGACCATGCTTTATCAGAAACCTTCCATGTAATCGCTGATTTCCAAGTCTCCATAAGTGAATCAAATGCTTCTGTCTGTAGAGACTCCCTCTTTGTCTGAGAAGCTTCCTCGTCATGATCTGCATCAATACGAATTACATAGAATCCAACACCATCTACTTCAATTACGTCTGAAATTTCACCTTCGCCAAGAGCCTCTGCTGCCTCGATAATTGACATATCCATACCTGTGTCTTCTTCCTCACCCTTTAGGTATGAATAAGTCTGTGCAGTAAGTCCAAGCTCTTCTACTGTTGCATCAAAATCCTCTGAAGTCGCCAGTTGCTTTGCCTGAGCCTTCATATCTGTGATTTCATCTTCTGTATACTCAACTGCATTTCCTTCTTCGTCTGTTGTTCCACTGGTATCAAAGGAAACATATGAAAATGTACGCATCCAGCAAGCTTCATCAGTAATATCTGCATCTGAGGCCTCTTTAGCAGCTTCTGAAACTAGCGAATAATATGTTCTATATTCGAGATATTCTTTAACATATTCCTCGGTAGCTCCCAATTCCTCAAGAGTTTCTTTAGAATTGTCTGCTATAAACTTTGCAGCTGCTTCAGCAATTGCTGTGTTTTGTTCTTCAGAAAGAGTAATTTCATAATCTGCCGCATGAATTTTAGCAAGATATTGTTCTTCCATCTCCTCAAGAACACTTTCCTTCGTATCATCCTCAAATGTGGAACCTGTACCAGACATATCTGTTGTCCACATTCCTTCTCCATAATAGGAAAGAAGATACTGATCATACATAGACTGCTGATATCTAGCTACAAAATTGCCATATCCAAGTGAAATAGTATCCTTGGTGCCATCTCCTGTATTTATTGTTACAAGTGTTGCATCTGGATTAAGGCTGCCACAACCTGTAAATAAAGTTGCTGCTGCAAGTGCCGCAACACCTACTGTTTTCATTCTATCCATCTTCATTTTTTATCCTCCTGGGCTTTTATACCCATTATTCTCAACTTTTCATATTATAGTTAATAATAGCTAATTAATCAATTACTCATCCTTTAAGGTTTTTAAATCCATCAAAAAATCCTGCAAATAATCAAATACTTCGCTAGGCTTAATTCGAGTATTAGCCTTTGTGTTAAATATAAAAGCTGGAGCCTTTGGATCTGCTGCAAAAGTAATATGAGGATTGTTTCTTTCAAGCAAGGCTGGAATTTGAGCCACATCTATTTTTGCCCTTTCATACATAATAATTCGTATAATATCACCCTTTTGCTCGATGGCAGAAACATATGCGTCATGGGCTTTAACCCTAAGCATTGCAACCCATAATAGATTTTGAACACATTTCTTTGGCTCACCAAATCTATCTACAAGCTCGTCCAGCATTTCATCCCTTGCTTCCTCAGAATCTATTGCTGCTATACGCTTGTATAAGTCAATTCTTTGTTCTTCATTTGATACGTATGTATCTGGAAGGTAAGCCTCGATATTTATATCTACCGATGTATTAAAGTTTTCTTCCTTAGCTTCACCCTTCTCTATCTTTACTGCTTCGTTTAACATTTTACAATATAAGTCATAGCCTACTGCAGTCATGTTGCCATGCTGCTCTACTCCCAGCAGATTGCCGGCACCGCGAATTTCCAAATCCCTCATTGCAATCTTGAAACCTGAGCCAAGGTCTGTAAATTCCTTTATTGCAGCCAACCTTTTTTCCGCCACTTCTTTTAGCATCTTGTCCCGTCGATACATCAAGAATGCATAGGCTGTTCTATTACTTCTTCCAACACGTCCTCTTAGCTGGTACAGCTGAGACAATCCCATGTTGTCGGAATCGTGAATTATGATTGTATTAACATTTGATATATCAAGACCGATTTCAATGATGGTAGTAGCAACCAATACGTCAATTTCATGGTTGATAAACTGCATCATTACATCCTCGACCTTTGCCTCTGTCATCTGGCCATGGATATAGCCTACGGTGGCTTCAGGCACAAGTCGCTCTATCTCTGCTGCCATGTCCTGGATGCCTCTAACCCTGTTAAACACATAGTAGACCTGCCCATCTCTCGCCATTTCTCTGACTATGGCCTCTCTCACCATTTCTTCATTGTACTCAAATACAAAGGTTTGAATTGGTGTACGCTCCATAGGAGCCTCGTCCAAAACACTCATATCTCTGATTCCAACTAAGGACATGTGCAATGTTCTTGGAATTGGTGTTGCGGATAATGAGAGCACATCAACAGTTTTTTTCATCTGCTTGATCCGCTCCTTGTGATTTACACCAAAGCGCTGCTCCTCATCAATAATAAGTAGCCCAAGGTCTTTGAATTCAACATCCTTGGAAAGTAATCTATGGGTGCCGATAACAATATCTACCATGCCATTTTTAAGGTTTTCTATGGTCTTCTTTTGCTCAGCAGGTGTCCTAAAGCGACAGAGCAATCCAATATTTACTGGATAGCCTCCCATACGTTGAACAAAATTATTGTAGTGCTGTTGAGCTAAAATAGTAGTTGGAACTAAATATGCAACCTGCTTTCCCTCTTGCACAGCCTTAAAGGCAGCTCTCATGGCCACCTCGGTTTTTCCAAAGCCTACATCTCCGCAGATTAATCTGTCCATGATTTTTTTAGATTCCATGTCAGCCTTTACTGCTTCTATTGCTGCTAGCTGACCCTCGGTTTCTTCATATGGAAAGCTTTCCTCAAATTCTCTCTGCCAAACCGTATCCTTGCCATATACAAAGCCATCGGTGTTCTGTCTAAGGGCATACAAATCCACCAGCTCCTTAGCCACAACCCCAACAGCAGATTGTACCTTCTGTTTTGTTCTGGTCCACTCCTGTGTACCCGCTCCAAGGCTGTTTAGCTTTGGCTTCTTGCCATCTGGTCCAGAGTACTTCTGAATCATATCCAGCTGGGAGGTAAGAACATATAGATTACTTCCCTTGGCATATTCGATTTTGATGTAATCACGTATGACCTTGTCCACTTCCATTTGCTCAGTGCCCTTATAGACACCTAAGCCGTAATTTTCGTGGACTACATAATCACCCACATGCAAATCTGAGAATGATGATATTGTTTCACCCTCATATTTTTTTACTCTGTGTTTTTTCTTTCTAACGTGGCCAAAGATATCTCCATCTGAAAGCATTACAAATGCAGAATCAGGGTATTCGTAGCCTCGCTTAATATTTCCAACGCAAAGCATTGTCTCCCCTTGATTAATTTTGTGATCCAAATCATTAGTAAAGTATGCATTCAGCCCTTCATCCAGTAAATCTTCTGCCAGCCTTTGCCCCTTTGTTGTTGAGCCTGTAACTAATAGTACCTTATACTTTCGTTTCTTGTAGTTTAATAGCTCCTTCGTCAAAAGCTCAAAGCTTCCATTATAGGCATTAACTCCCTGTACTGCTACGCTAAAATGTTCTGCTGATTTTAAAAATTTATTCTTGGCATCAAGAAGCGACATAAGAACTGTAGGTCTTTTTCCCATCCGCCCAAATATTTCAGACACAGAAAATAACATGTCCATCTGTCCTTTTAGCATGTAGCCTGCTTCCACGCGTCTGCTCATTGCCTCAGAGAATTCCAGTTCAGTTGCCTCACCCTTTGCAATAATTTTTTGCACCTCATCGATGAATAGATAGGTGCCTTTAGGCATAAAATCTATTAAACTCTGAAGATTTTCGCAAAAATAGTTTAAGTTTGTTTCAACTTCTTGGCTCAATCCCCATTCTCTTGTTTCTTCTACAACCCTATCTACATAGGTTTTTAATCTATAAGCCTCCTCTGTTTTCATCTCCTTTCGATACATTTCATATCGAAGGTCTCTTTCCTGCTCCATTTTGTTTAATCCTGTCTCAACTTGATCTCTATCAAGAATAACCTCTATAGCTGGAAAGATTATTACAGAGCTTATATTTTCAATTGATTTCTGGTTGGTGGGGTCATAGCTACGAATACTATCAACCTCGTCCCCCCATAATTCTATTCTTACAGGAAGCTCTGCTGTCAACGGATAAACGTCTATAATTCCTCCTCTAACAGCAAATTCACCTGGATGCTCACAGGTTCCTACTCCTTCATATCCCATAGCCACAAGCTTACGACGTAATGCCTCAAGCTCTATTGTATCTGCATCACTTACAGCTACGATACCTTCTTCAAAGTACTCTAAAGCAGGTAGCTTGTTCATCAAAGCATCAATTGTTGTGATTATTGTGCAAGAATTATTGCTAATCACAGCCTCGATAGCACTCATTCTCTCTCTAGTGAGAGCATTACCCCTAATATCTGATTGGTAAAACAGGAAATCCTTTGCAGGAAAGAATACTACATCCTTATCGTAAAATCTGTATTCCTCCAACAATTCTCGCGCCTTAAGCTCGTCTGCAGTGATTATTAGCTTATAATTTACATCATGGCCAATACCAAAAATAAGGTGCGCTTTGTCAGCACACCCTGTAATATCATATACTTTTCCTCGACGAGAAAGAGCCTCACGAAGAGACTCTACCGCCGTTAAATTTTCAAATGGTTCTAAAAAAGTTTTCATATATTATTTGCCTATTATAACCTGCGCCCTATCTAAAGCTGCATCAATGTTTGGCTGGAAATTATCTGCTCCGACCTTCTTAACAAAATCGGCTTTTTCCATCATGTGCATAGGTTGCTCATTTACATGTGAAAAGATAACAGTTACGCCCTTTTTACCTGCTTCATCTACCAAATCATTTAATGCTCTAAGAGCAGTAAAATCTATTGCTGGTACAGAACGCATTCTGATTACTAAAGCCTTAGTGTAGTCCTTAACATTAATGCTTTCAGCCAAGGAATCTGATACGCCAAAGAACAATGGGCCTGTAATCTCAAATACCCTTATGCCCTTATCAACAGGTCTTAAATCGTCAACAAATTCTGCATCATCAGACTGATAAGTCCATCCACTAACATGGGTTTCTTCGCTCATTCTCTTAATAAAGAGGATGCATGCCACAATCATTCCCCACTCAATAGCTACTACCAAATCAAATACGATTGTTAACACGAAGGTTAAAACTAATACGATTATATCTGACTTTGGAGCATATTTAACAAGTCTTACAAATGGTCTCCACTGGCACATGTTATATGCAACCTGGAATAATATAGCAGCTATACATGGCATTGGTATAAATTTTGCGTAAGGCATAAGTACAACTAGTACAATAAGAAGTGTAACTGAGTGAACCATACCTGCCACAGGGGTACGACCACCATTTTTGATATTTGCTGCTGTACGGGCGATTGCTCCTGTTGCTGGTATACCGCCAAATAAAACAGAACCGATATTTCCTATACCCTGACCAATAAGCTCCTGGTTACTTCTGTGTTTGCTGTTTACCATTCCATCAGCTACTACAGCCGAAAGAAGGGACTCAATAGCTGCAAGAATAGCAATAGTAAATGCATTTGGCATCTCATTTCTAATTACTCTTAATGAGAAAGTTGGTATTGAAATAGATGGTAACCCTGCCTTTAAATCTGGGTAAAGAGTACCAATTGTATTTACATTAAGCTTTAATCCCTGAACCAAAGCAATACTTACAAACACTGCTATAATTGAAGCAGGAATCTTAGAGAAAAACTTTGGCCAGATTATAAGCACTGCAAGACACACAATACCTACGATTGTAGCCTGCCAATTAATGGTGCCAATATTTCCAAAGAAAACCTTTAGCTTATCGATTGTTTCTATTGGCTTCTCTCCATGAAAATCCACACCAAAGAAATCCTTGAACTGTCCAATTAAAATTGTGACAGCAATACCTGCTGTAAAGCCTGTTGTTATGGTGTATGGAATAAATTTTATAAGGGCTCCTGCCTTAACTAAGCCTAAAATAATAAGGATTATACCTGCCATTATTGTTGCAATAATGAGACCATCCATGCCGTCAGTAGCAATAATACCTGCGACTATTGTTGCAAATGCCGCAGTTGGACCAGCAATTTGAACTGTGCTACCGCCGAAAAATGAAATCAAAAAGCCTGCTACTATTGCGGTGTACAGACCTGGTTCTGGACCAACGCCTGAGGCCAAAGCCAGGGCAATAGAAAGTGGCAATGCGATGATTGCCACAATGATTCCTGATACTAAATCTTTTGCGAACTGTTCCTTGCTATACTTTTTCATGCAAGTAAACAGCATTGGTTTGAAACTTTCCATTTCTACATTAAACTCCTAATCTTCTTCCTAGCATTTCTGCATTTACTGCAAATTCCATTGCAGTTTCCTTTGTGATTTTACCTTCTTTTACAAGCTTAAACAAGCTCGAATCCATTGATACCATCTCATCAGTATCACTAGAGTAGATTACACCCTCTATTTGTGGAACCTTATTTTCTCTAATCATGTTTCTGATAGCTGGTGTGACAGTCATAACCTCGAATGCTGGTACAAGGGAACCATCAACTGCTGGCACCAATTGCTGAGAGACTACAGCCTTGATAACCATTGAAAGCTGCAATGCAATCTGATGCTGCTGCTCTGATGGGAAAACATCTATAATACGGTCAATAGTATTTGCTGCACCTATTGTGTGTAGTGTGGACAAAATTAAATGTCCTGTCTCTGCTGCAGTCATTGCCACAGAAATAGTCTCCGCATCACGCATTTCTCCCAAAAGAATAACATCTGGACTTTGGCGCAGGGACGCACGAAGGGCTGTTACATAGTTTTCTGTATCCAAGTGAATTTCTCTTTGAGACACTATAGATTTTGAATGTCTATGCAAATACTCTACCGGATCCTCAAGTGTAATAATATGCTTGTTAAAATTCTTATTAATCCTATCCACTATACAAGAAAGTGTTGTGGATTTACCACTTCCTGCTGGTCCAGTTACAAGCACAAGACCTTTGGACTCATTAGAAAGATTGATAACTGACTCTGGAATCAATAGCTCTCTGTAGTCTGGCAAAGTAAACGTAATTACACGCACTACAGCTGCATATGTTCCTCTTTGCTTAAAGGCATTTACTCTGAAACGAGATACATCTTTTATTGCAAAGGAAAAATCATCATCCCCTTCTGCAATGTATTTTGTCATATCCCGATTTGCAAGCTCATAAATCTGCTTTACAAGCTCCTCGGCTGTAGCTGGCATAACTGGTCCTTCAGAAACCCCCTCGCCACCTACGCTTTTTTCCAGCTCTGAATGTGTCATTACCAAATCATTTACTCTAAATGAAACTTCACGACCTGTGATAATAAACACATCTGATGCCTTATACTTTTTTACTGCGTCTGTTAAATAACTAACTATGCTTGTACTCATTTTTCTCCCCTTTTAATCCTGGATTGTTATTACTGGCTGAGTGCTGTCTGCTTCCCAGCTAGATATGTTTTCCACCTGCCAACAAGTAATCTCTCCTGAAGCTACCTTTACATTTAACACCTGATTTTCATTTATATCAACTGTAAATTCCTGGTCAGCCCAATCAGTCTTTGCAATAGTTTCGTATGCCTGATTGCTTGCTGCATAATATTCATTTGTGTGAGTCATAAGCTTTTCACTAAGACTGTAGTTGTTATGGCTGGAAGATATGGCAAGAGCCGCAATAACAGCAAAAGCCATTCCAATAAGAATAACCACCATCAGTGATGTGCCTATATTAATAATTGTCCGATTTTCCTTTTTACTTTGCTCCATGGCATCTCCTATTTAAGAGCTTTTTCAATCTCAAGAGAATATATTTCCTCGTCTGTAATTGTAGATACAACTACATGCATTGATTGACATTCTCCTTTTCTTTCTGGCTCTATAACAAGGCTCGTTACCTTGTATGCACCATTTACATCATCAGAAATATTCCAGTCTGAATCATAATATTCAGTGAAGCCTTCATAGTTATCTGAAACCAGATATTCCTCTGCTGCATTTGATGCAAGGTTAATTGCTTTTGTCATTTCATTTGCTTGTCGGCTTTTTGCAAAGCTTCCAGCAAAGCATTGAACACAAATAGCTGAAACTATTATGAAAAACAGAATTGAAAACATTAGCTCTGTCATAAATATTCTGGAACCATTATTCCGATTTTTCATATGATTCCTCCCCTGCTGACTTTACTCCAATTGTAACATCCTGTTTGTTTCCGGATTTATCCTCAATCTGGATATTTAGGGTGTCTTTTTCATTTTGAGTTATTTCGAGGCTATTTATCTCAAGAATCCGATTGCCAAAATCTACGGTAACACCTGCTCCGTCCTTAGCCTCAAGCTCCATTAAATACCCTTCATATTCGTAAATATACAGGCTATATCCACTTTCCTCGGACATTTTTATGCAATCAATTCCATCAATAGTATCTAGTGAAACTGCTCCATATGCATCATGCTGCCTTACCTCTTCACGAATGAATGCTGTAGCAGTTCTGGCATTGGCATTTGATTCATTGGCATATACTACTGACCTATAGGAATTTACTGCCATCAAAAGAACACTCACCGCAGAAAAAGTGAATATTAAAAACAATACCATTAGAAACAGGATATCAATATTATGTTTTCTAAGTCGCTCTTTTTTCAAAGTCGCTCCTTTCAAACCCTACTATTTAAGATTAATTATTGTAACGTCTGGTCTCATGTTTGAGCCATAGATTACATAGTCTACCCTAAACTGGTCTTCATCATAAATTATTCCATAGTTGTCCTGTAAATATTCAAAGCTCTCAGGATATCTTCCTTCTGTTACATAGCATTGAATTATAGCCTTGTCTATTGCATCAGAAAGGCTTTGACGTTGCTCATATACAGAGCCTTCAGATGCCTTTGAAACCACAAAAAGGAACACCACAAATATGAGAAGAAACAAAGCAGCTGAAATCATTGTTGTCCCTGCCACATTCTTCTTTTTGATTTGATGAATGCCATCTAGGCTTCCAAATCTGGTCTTTGACATATTAAATCATCCCCGACATTATGTTTAATAGTGGCAACATTACCGAAAGTAAAATGATACCGACAATTACTGAAAGTATAATAACCAGTGTAGGCTCAACAACTGCTATTAAATCATTTATTTCTTCATCTGCCTCTTCCTGATAGGTTGTTGCTACCTTTTCTAGAACATTTTCCATATTTCCTGTTTTGGCTCCTAAAATTGCCATTCGGCCATATAATCCGCCAAAAATACCTGACAATGAAAAGGCTTTTCCAATATCCATTGTTTCAGCAAAAGAGTCTTTGCATTTTTCTACCTTTGACTCAAAATCTGGTGCTTCAACTATTTTTCCACTGACATCAAGGGCCTGCATCACATCCATACCACTAGAAAGTGTCATTGCCATTGCTGATGCAAAGCGGCTTGTGGCAATTTTTGAATGAATTGATTTGAATCTGCGACTCTTGTAAAGAATTCCATTTCTGTGGTTTTTGCCCCAGGTTGTTTTATTTAGGATAATTACATAGACAACTAATGCAAGTAATATAAGCAAAAGAATTAGTCCATGAGATTTCATAAACACACCAACAGCAAGAAAGCCTGCTGAAAGTCCGTCCATTGTGCCTCCCAGCTGATTAAACACTCTGCTAAAAACGGGCATTATCTCTGTTACCAACACTATTATGATTACAAGCATCATGGCAACCATCATTAAAGGATATGTTACCGCACTTCTAATCGCACCACTAATAGCCATCTCTCTAGAATAGTGAGCCGCAAGATTTGTAAGGACTGAGTCCATCTTTCCTGTAGCCTCACCCATTTTTGCCATTTGCACAAAATAATCTGGGAATACATTAGTTTGCTCTATTGCCTTAGACAAAGAACCAGTCTCTCCCACAATTTGCTCCATTTGAGTAAGAAGCTCTTTTTCCTCTCCACCTTCTGACTCATCCAGCATCATTGTTATTCCTTGAATGGCCGACACTCCACTATTTATCATCATTCCCATTTCATCTGAGAATGCGTATAGTTCCTCGGCTGTTAATTTTTTTCTATTTTTCTCACCCATAGTCCACCTTTAATATTTATATTTCAGTTGATAATATGTGTCGTCATTAATATATTTTTTGACTGTACTATCGTTTGCGTAGGAACCTAATGTTGGATCCATCAACGTCCATTTTGTTCCGTCAAACTCTATGATGTTATCAATCCAGCCTGTCTCATCAGTATATATTGACACCCAGGCATGATATTCTGTCCCAGCATATCCTATTTCCAATCTGGTAGGAATACCTTGTGATCTGAGCATTGCTCCCATAAGCGAAGCATAGTCGAAGCAAATACCTGTGCCTGTATTCAATGTGTCATCAACATTTGGTATATAGCCAGACTGTACTGTTTCTGCCTTATCATAATCATAGGTGATATTGTCGGTAAGATAATGGTAAACATTTTGCACCACCTCGATATCAGAATTTGCACTGGCAGCCAGCTCCTGTCCCTTTTTCACCGCCTTTGAGTTACTGTTGAAGTTAACATAGGCATTTGGGTACAGAAACATACTATATTCATCTTTCAGAGTTACGTTCACTGACTGAGTAAATGCTGCTGCATATTGATCGTCGTGTAAGTTCTCATAGACACCTATTTTATAAGTGCCACTCCCCTCAGATAGCGGATAAACATCATAATTACCATCCAAATCCATAAGGTAGTTGTAAGTGTTACCTGCTGGGGTTTCGATTAGCATTCTTACCTTGGATGCACTACCTGTGTATTTAACCATTACGTACCCATCACTGGCATTACTTGCATCAATTGCTGCATCATCATTGGAATAGACATCTGTTCCTGAAGCCTCTGGGGTTAGGACTTTTATTGTGTTATCCCTTGAGCCCTTGGACTCTTTTGCCATGGCTTCTGATGCTTTTGCTTCTGTGGATGTACTGTCATTTGAATAGGCCGGCATTTGGTCTCCACAAGCAGCCAAGCTAAGACTCAGAATAATCAGTGAAAGCAAATAATTTATCCTTCTCATTTGCTTCCTCAGCTTTCCTCTATTTATTTATTATCCTAAGGAGCTCTAACTCACTGTTAAAGCTGTATTCCTTATCCTCCGATTTACTATAAATTGTTCCCTGCCAAGTGGCATTATCACGACCGGTTATCATAATCACATAAGCTTTTCTCTTACATAAATCTAAAAGCTCTTCCGTCTCAATAAGCCTTTTGTCTGGGTCTATATCCACAAGCTTTAATGTTGGTAAGGTCTTTTTGAAAGTTCTATATTTTACCTTTTGGGCAGGATATTCTAATGCATCCAAAAATGCATTCACAATATTGAAAAAATCATGGACATCCTGGAATTCCTCCGGCTCCTTTCGGTAGCAATTATACAGCTGACCTCTAAAGCCTTCATTTTTCAAAGTAATGCCAACACAGTTCTGTCCTCGCTTCATTCTATCTGATATTGCCATTACTCATCACCCCTAACCATATCCTGTAATTCATCTGTATCATTATCTGTGCCCGCGCTTGCCAGATTTACTGGAGCCAAGTGATACTTGATATAACGCTTTCGTGACTCCTTGCTTAGATTCTCATTTATACGACTTTGAACGAGAACACAGTCTTCTTGAGTAATATCAAGTAACAATACCACAAATTGGTTACTACTATATCTTGCATACATATCTCCACCACGGGCAGAATTGCGAATTGCCTCGGAAAGCTCCTCCGCAAGATTTTCAAGTCTGTCAGATTCGTTAAGGGCAAAGCCTTTTCCGTCAGTAATAGTGCAAAGCATAAGCCATGCAGCCTGACCTGAACGTCTGATTACACGCTTGATATATCTATAGCTTTCAACAAAAACCGGGTAGGTACAATAGAATGCTCCCTCTATTTCTTCCTTGGTTGTATCAAGGTTTTTCTTTACCTCGCTAATCATGTCTGGACTGTTTTTAACCTGGGCTCCAAGCTTATCCAGCTGCTCTGCCATGCTTGCTGAAACTGATACTCCAAGCTCTTCAAACATCAAAGTCTCTGTATCTTCGTACAGCTTAAGGGCGTCCTTTGTATTTCCAACCTCAATGAGAGCTTCCATTTCATAGGTCTGCCATCCATCATATGGATATATTTTGTTAGCCTTATGACTCAGCTCGTAAAGCTCTTTAAACTCCTTTTGTACCTTATACATTTCAAGGAGCTGCCTTAAGCATCTATCGAAAAGCTTCTTCAATCTAACCTGAGTTGTAACAACCCATTCATAGCCGCTGAGAGTTGGCAGAAAATCACCATCATATATAGCACACGCCTCCTCTAAAAGCTTTTTCTGCTCCTTTGCATCCTCTGCCGCTAAAGCCTTTTTTGCAAGCTCCTCAAACTTTACTGCATCACACTCTACTACTGCATTAGGATTAATTCTGTATGTGCCACGCTTAATATACACATAGTCTTCGTTAGGAATACCAGTTGCCAGTAGAGCCTTTCTCAGTCTAAATACAATTGCCCTAAGACTATTTGATTCATCTGCAATTTCTTCATTATGAAACAGGTTGTAAATCACCTGGTCGCGAGCTACACCATTTTGGTAATAAAGAAGCATCTGGAACAACTGATTTACCTTTGTTGTGTTGTTTCTCTCTAACACAATCGATGTACCGTTGCATGAGATATCCACACCTCCAAGAAACTTTGCTTTAAATACAATATTAGTCTCGAACATAATCTTCCCTTTTCCTTTATTTTTGTATCATTTATTCCACTATTGATTATCAATATTATAAATTTAAGTATAGAATAACAAAACGTTATTGTAAATAACAAAACAAAAATTAGCCTACGTAACGTAGGCTAATTCAGAGTGTAGACAAAGAAGATGCTGCAAAACTAAGTTTTGCAGCATCATTTCCTTTTTTCTAAGATTATATTTT
>SVES01000014.1 GCA_015057305.1 Pseudobutyrivibrio ruminis
ATGACACATTTCTGAGTATTCTGACATGCCAGACATCCTATACAAAAGCCTATGCTCTTCCCTTTAAGACTTATATGCTCCACATCATGACCTGATGCTTTTGCTCCTTCTATAAGCTTTTCAGTAAGTATATCTGAATTGCTATTTGCACGAAGGCTTGTTGAAATAACCAGTACTTTGCTCATGTTTACCATCCTTATTTCAAATTCTCCTTAAAGAAGCTCTCCAGCTTGTCAAAAGGAATATAATTCTTATCCCCACCATCATATAAATCAGTATGTACCGCATCAGGGATTATCATAAGTTCCTTATTGTCTGCATACTTACTGTCTTTAATCATATCTGCATATGCATCTTTTGAGAAATAACATGAGTGTGCTTTTTCTCCGTGAACAAGTAAAACTGCACTTCTGATTTCATTGCTGTACTTAAGTATTGGCTGGTTAACGAACGATTCACAGCCGATTACATTCCAGCCTCCGTTGGAATTAAGACTTCTCTTGTGATAACCTCTATCTGTCTTGTAATAATCATAGTAGTCTTTTACAAAGAATGGTGCATCCTCTGGAAGGGGATCTACCACTCCACCGCCAAGCTTATATTCTCCTGTCTTCAAGTCTTCTAGTCTCTGGGCGCACATAGCAGCCTTCATCTTATATCTGGCTTCTTCGCTATCCTCTGAATCAAAATATCCCTTGGCGTTAACCCTTGTCATATCGTACATAGTCATAGCAGCTGTAGCTTTGATTCTGGTATCGAGGGCTGCAGTATTCACAGCCATTCCACCCCAACCGCAGATACCGATGATTCCAATCCTGTCAGAATCTACCTTCTCATTTAATGAAAGGAAGTCCACAGCAGCCATGAAATCTTCTGTGTTAATATCAGGAGATGCCATGTATCTTACATTTCCACCAGACTCTCCTGTAAAGGAAGGATCAAAAGCAATTGTTAAGAAGCCTCTCTCTGCCATTGTCTGGGCATATAGGCCTGAGCACTGCTCCTTTACTGCGCCAAATGGTCCACTTACAGCAATTGCAGGAAGCTTACCTTCTACATTCTTTGGAACATACATATCTGCCGCAAGGGTGATTCCATATCTGTTTACAAATGTTACTTTACTGTAATCTACCTTATCACTTTTCTCAAATGTCTTATCCCACTCAGTTACAAGGTTTAATTCTTCTTTTCTAATCATTTTGTATTCCTCCTAAAAATTATTTTTCTTTTTGAATCTGTCTTATCAAAAAATCCATGTTGTCTACTTTTTTCTGGCTATCATGAAGTTCATCCATAAGGTGGCACCGACATTTCCTAAGATCGCGAAGGAGTGTATCGGTATCGCCTTCTTCATACATTTTTTTCATAAAACATATGTCTTTTTCATCACAGCCCATGTCTGAAAGGGTTTCAAGAATTTTTTCTGTATCCATCTTTGTTCTCCTTCCAATTTCAATATTAAAGCCTTGACCAGATTTTCGCTAATGAATAAAATAAATATCATGATATGCCTTTTTGGAATATCAGCCCTTTGTATTTATTAGGAGGAGTCTGCCATGGAAATAAAAAATCTCAGATACTTTCTTGCTGTTGCAAGAGAAGAAAACATGTCTAAGGCTGCTGAACAGCTTCATGTATCGCAGCCTACTCTTTCAAAGACATTAAAAGCTTTAGAGGAAGAACTCGGGAAAAAACTATTTGTTAGGCACAGCTTCAGCATTTCCCTTACAGATGAGGGAATGCTTCTGCGCGATCGGGCCCAGGATCTTGTAGCAATGTCAGATAGAATAGAACAGGAATTTAGCACTTTGGATGATATAACTGGTGGTGATATTTACCTTGGACTGGCAGAAAGCTATCAGATAAGATACCTTGCCAGAGAAATCTATAAATTAAAAGAAAAATACCCAAACTTCACTTATCACATAACCAGCGGAGATACTGAGCAGGTTACGGAAAAGCTTGATAAGGGTATCTTAGACTTTGCTGTGCTTTGTGAAACACCAGACAGCAATAAATATGAATATGTAAAATTTCCAGAAGCAGATATATGGGGAGCTATAATGTCTTCATCTCATCCTCTTGCAAAGAAAAAATCTGTCCGCGTCTCCGACCTTATAGGTCAGCCCTTATTTGTTTCTGAACAAAGCTGGAATAATGAAATCAAGACATGGGCCAAGGACAGATATCCTGAGCTTAAGCTTGAAGGTTCTTTTCGACTTTCCTATAACGGTTCTGTATTTGCAAGAGAAAACCTTGGAATCCTTCTTACATTTAATAATTTGATAAACACTGAAGGTACTGATATGGTATTTAGACCACTTTCACCTGAACTGAAGTCCGAACTATATCTAATATGGAACAAATATCAAACCTTTACTCCCATTGCAGATAAAT
Source organism: Pseudobutyrivibrio ruminis (assembly GCA_015057305.1). Lineage (GTDB taxonomy): Bacteria > Bacillota > Clostridia > Lachnospirales > Lachnospiraceae > Pseudobutyrivibrio > Pseudobutyrivibrio ruminis_F. The sequence goes on from SVES01000014.1 coordinate 2,398, forward strand.
TTCTGGATCAGATAAAAAAAGCTTTCAGGTGATTTTTCAAAGGCTCACTATCTCCAGCCTTCTAACCCTTCATTCAATATATGAATATGGCAGGCTTTCATAGCCTCAATTGCCGTATCATGGCTTTTAGGTGTAACACCAGCGCAGCCCTTCGCATCAACATAAATTTTAGTATTAGGAAGAACTGATTTTATAAGTAGGGCATTTGATATTACACAAATATCGGTGCATACTCCCACTAGTTCAACAGACTCAACATCTTCCTCTAGATTCTCAAAGAACTTAGCCAACTCTTTTGAGCCAAAAGTGTTTTTATCAAATACATTCGCCTTGTTCTTATAAGGAACCAGTTCAGGAGTAATCTCCCAACCATCTGTGTTTTCTATGCAATGTGGCACCGGCAAATTCGCACCTTCCTCGGAAGACATGTAATCATCCTGATGTGTATCCCTTGTGAAGATAACTTTTGTATCAGCATCCACACTGTCTAATTTTTCTTTAATATATCCAATAACCTTGACACCTTCATCATTTTTTAACGCCCCTGTCAAGAAATCATTTTGCATATCAATTACTACTAAATATTTACTCATAATTATCACCCTTCCTTTTATACAAACAAAACACCTATAGCTTCTCGATTTTTTGTAATATCTATTTTATCATATAAATCTCTAATAAACCAAAATCAACGGCAGCCCTTACCAATAAAACTTCTCCATTCAAAAAGGAGCCTCTCTAGAAATAACCTCTAGAACATACCTCATAACCTCTTCAAAGCTTGAAAGCTCTCCTACATAAATAGTAGGACAAACCATCCTCTGCTCATCTATCTTCTTAATAACAAGACCGCTCTTTACTTCATTGTTCTTGTTAACCGTAGTCTTCTCTACAAAATATCCCTTATCCTTAATCTCTCCATTAATCTTCTCAATTAATCCCTTTGTAACTCTCATTTTTAAAAATCTCCTTTAAAATAAATATTTTTCTTGGACAAACCTCTCTCCTTAAGGCAATGGCAAGAATGCCAAACACATAAAGAAAAACAATGAACAAAATAAAATCCATAAATGGTCCTTTAATCTCATATCCACACCTGCCTTTCAACCAATTTCAAATCTTTGAAAATCCAAACTTTCTTCCGGCACCTAAGTCGGGAATTTGGAGCCCAATTTAGATTTAGCTTTTATTTTTCCTATGAATCCTTTCTTAAATATTTTTTCTTCCGTATACCTTGCGGTTTATTCGTTTGCCTGGAGACAAAAAAGGCCTTAGAACATCCACTAGCAAGGGTTCGAAGAACTTGTCTTGCCCTTGATAAGGGATGGTCTAAGACCTAACTTTTGTTGGAGTGGCAAATGAATAAACTGCAGGAGGGGAGAGAAAATCCGAAAGGTTCATGAAAATAGAAAGGTAAATCGCCCATCGGCGTAGCCGATTACTATCCTTCCTCTTAAGCGTAAGCGATTGGTCTGTGGAAATGGGCAGACCTGGGTCTGGAAGACCCTGCTAGGAATGGTCCTAAAACCATATGCACGTTTAAGCAACATTGTGATATGATTAATATGAAATGATTTATTAGGGGTAAACAAAATACTTATGAATCATATATTTAATCAAATATTGAGTCACTTAAAACTTAATGATAAGAATAACGAATCAATAGATACTACATCTAAAAACCAATCTGTAGACCAAGAATTATCATCTATAGAAACTGTTGTAGAACAAAACTCATCAGATAAATCAAATGATAACCCTTTTTCTTCATATGATCCTGAATTTGTATCAAAGTATACATATTCTGATCAAGTTACCATATCTAAAAAACCTTATAAAACTCCGCCATTGACTCTTTTGAAGGATAGCACTTTTAAGATAACCGACGAAAACAGCTATTTGAAAGAGCAGTCTGCTATTATTCAAAATATTCTTCAGCAACATCATATTCAAGGAACTTTTACTGAATTCACAATGGGGCCTAGGAATATTTTATGCCAATTAGCAATAGCAGCAGGTACTTCTGTTATTCAAGTTAAAAACCTTAAGGAAGAAATTCAATCTGCGCTATCTGTTTCTAGATTAGAAATTGAGGCTCCTATTCCAGGTACATCTTCCATTGGAATATCTTTCCCAAATAGATATCCTAGACAAACTTCATTTAAGGATGTAATTGTATTAAAAAAAGACTACTCTTCGTTAAAATATAATATAGGTCAAGATTATATCGGAAATAATATTTCAATAGACTTTAATAAAGAGCCACACTTATTAATTTCAGGCACTACCGGCTCAGGAAAGTCAGAATTTTTAGATACCATTATAATGAGTATTCTTATGAAAGAATCTCCCGAGAATGTGAAGCTAATTCTCATAGATACACATTACATCCAATTCTCTTTCTATAATGGTATCCCACATTTACTATTGCCAGTAATCAACGATAGTAAAAAAGCAGCTGGTGCACTCCACTGGCTATATAAGGAAGTATCAGACAGATTAGAATTATTACAAAGATGTGGCAAAAGAAACATCGATTCCTTTAATGAAATGGTTGAAAACAATTCTGCTCCTGATGTAATTTCTGAAGAAAAAAGAGTCAAAATGCCTCATGTTTTCTGCATAATCAACGACTATGCAGATTTAGTTTATAGTGGTATGAATGAAGACATTTCTGATTCCATTAATAACATTTGTAAAATTGGTAATTTATTAGGGATTCATCTGATTATTTCTACCCAGAGACCTGTTACAAGCGTAATCAATACCGCTATCAAGATTTTGTTCCCTTCAAGAATAGCTTTTAATGTGGCTAGCAGCATTGATTCAAGATTAATAATCGATGCAAACGGGGCTGAAAAACTAACAACTCATGGAGATTTTATATACAAGAGTCCATTCCATTCAAAGCTTATTACAGGTCAAACTGCATTTGTATCAGAGGATGAAATCCATTCAGTTGTAAATTTTTTGAACGAAAAGACAGACATAGCAGACTATAATTCTCAAATTGAAACACTTATTAGCAAGTCTAACGATATACATGATGACAACAATTACCCTAACCCAGACCCACTACTCAAAGAAGCTGGTCTCCTAGTAATAAACGATCAAAAAGGTTCCATTGGATATTTGCAGCGACACTTCAGAATAGGTTTCAACAGGGCTGCTCGTATTATGGATCAATTGTATGAAGCTGGAGTAGTCGGCCCTGAAATGGGCACTAAACCTAGAGAAATTCGAATGAGCAAGAAAGAATTCTTAAAACGCTTCTAAAACCTAATAATGGTAAAGAAGATATATTATAGAATAAAAAGAGGACTAAACTCCTAGGCTCTCATGTTAGTTCTTCTTTTCATAAGTTATAATAACCTCTACATCTTTTATATAATTATCCCCAAAGGAAAAGGATGTATTACCATCAACAGAAATATTTACGACTTCATTATTATCCCGAAGTAAACCTTTTAATACTTTATCATTTTTCTGTGCCTTGATATTTATAAATCCAGCATCCTTAAACTGAGATTGTATCTCATTATAATTCTTACCTTTTGCTTCTTTTGCAGATATTGGACAATCTACATAAGCAGGTGAATGGTAGGTTATTATAACCTTGTCTGTAGCTGAAAACTCATCTCCTTTTGAAAACATAGTTTTACCATCAATAGACACCTCAGTTACAATATCTTCTTTATCTATCTGAGAAGTCAATAAATCATCTACATCGTTACATGAAATATTGATAAATCCGGCATCCCTAAAACTCTCTTTTAAATCTATATATGTTACGTTGTATTCTTCTTTACTCTTGAGTGGTGAGGAAACAGTCTTATTATCCATGATGAAAGAATAACATCCATATCCAATGAACACGACTAGAATGGCAATACATGCAGATATCATAGGATGTTTCTCTATAATCATAACCAATGAATATATTCCATATAATACCGCAGTAATAACAATACATGCCCCAACACCTAAAGCAATTGCCATTCCCCAAGACACACTTTCTAGGAATATGCAAGACAATGACAAACCTGCGAGAGCACCTATTAACAAACATGTTATTATTGGGTTTACTGGCTCTGGTGAAGCAGGCTGTGTGGATTCTACAAATGAATACGATTCATTGTCATATTCTTCAACATCTTCCTCGTAATCGTCATAATCCTCTTCGTAATCATCCTCGTAGTAATCGTCATCATAATCTTCGTCGTCAAATTCTTCTTCCTCCTCGTATTCTTCGTGCGAAGCATATATTTCATCCTCATCGATAAAATTTACATGTCCACAATTTGTACATGTCCAACTACTATACACATCAGAGAATCCATCTTGTTTATTTAAAATCTCACCACAGTCATCACAGTACCATACAACACCTTCAAATCGTTCTCCAGTATAAAAATCATCGCCATAAAGTTGCTGCCCACATTCTGTGCATGTCCAGGCTCCATTATCAGGACTAAATCCAAGCTGATAATTTAGAATAGCATTACAATTTGGACAAAAATATTCGTTATTATCCTTATTATCTTTTTTTGACATATTCGGCACCTTGCTTTTCTATTTTTATATTAACTATCTAGTACATTTCTTGATATATAAGTATATATCATCTACATTTCACTTATTAAATACCGGCAAAGCCATATATGTTTTCCAGAACCCTTAGAATCAAGATACTCTTTGATTAACAGTGCCATTTGTTCATACTTATACATATTGGTCCTTTTTTATCCACCAACCGCCAGCATCCCGATATCCATATTTGGCCATGAATCTTTCAATTTGTTTCATTGTCCCTGAATTAAGCTTTCGGACATCAAGTAACTTCTCTTCCTGTGCTTTTGAGATAGTACGTTTTTCAAGCTCCTCTTCAATCTTTTCCCATTGTTCTACTGTTTCAAGAGTATTTTTATATTTGTCAGAACCCTCCTCATAGTCATAAACTAAATCACTGATACAGCCAACCGTGTTATGAGCTATTACAAAAGTATCTACCAAATCTTGTACTGAAGTTATTTCTCTGATTTCTTGCTGAAAGTCATTATAATCCATATCGTTAGTCCCACAGTAGTTCTCAAAGATTTCCAACAGTATTTTGCAGGTTGGGCATACAATCTTTGACTTATCTTTCACAACTTGCATATTACCCCCGCACTCTTCACATTTATGCGGATATTTACTATATTCCATATAAAACTCTTCCAAATCTCCTGACATTACATAATTTAATTTTTCTGGTAGTTCCTTTTTTGGCACATACATGGTTAGATCCATCTCATTTCTTAATGCCCCGCAGTCCTCGCAACAAAGTACTGTATTGGATGCATCAATTGCCCCATCTTTATGCTCTTTGAAAAAAATCTCTAATCCAGGTCCCAATTCACCATTATTTGCTTTATCAATTGTTTCTCTATATACCTGAGGAAATAAAAAACCTATACCTGTATATGCCTGAAACAAATAATTACATTTCTTACATTGCCATGTGTATCCATTACCCATAATTGAATCCCTCTTCCTTTATATTAGTCATCAAAAAACAGAACCGTTGCAATCATTTCATTATTACACTTCGGACAATTAAGATAAGTCTTATTCACCCCATCTATTTTGAATCCCTCAAAATTAACGATTTCTTTATCGTATATCCTTTTGACAGTCTTACTTTTACAATATTCACATTCTAATTTATCCCATGTCTTAAAAGTCTGTACGATTTTCGTTTTCTTTCGAATAGCATTAAAGAAACCTGGTTTTCGAACTTCTTTCCAGGATACAAGATTAGTATTATATGTCCTAACACTAAAATATTCTTTGCAATCTAAGCAGTTATAGGTCTCCCAATCATAAATACCACCATAATCATTTAAAAGATCAAATTCATAATTGCACTTATCACATTTAATACTATAGCCCATTCCCATGAGAAACTTCTCCTTACATCCTCAACCATCAAAAGGCCCCGATGTAACATAACTAAGAGTATTTCCACAACAAAGGCATTTTAGCTTAACTATGTGGTTGTTTTCCATTACATCCTCTTGGTTAATAACCTCTATATTCTGTCCACCACACTCCTCACAATAAACCTTATTAAACATAAACGTATGAGCTTTTTCCCTTTCACCATCGTAAACAGCAATTGCCCTAACGCTATCGTAAAAACTTATTTTCCTGTCTTCGAAAGAAGCAGTATATGGAAGCATAGCAACAAAGTATCTCTTACACTCATTACACTTGTAAGTTACATAGTTATGTATGCCACAAAAACCGTTTATAAAAGAAAACTGGTATTTACATCGATTGCATTTTAAAGATATAAACATCTCTCTACCTCTGAAATAGTTTATTACTTTGTAGAAACAAAAACTGTCATACCTTCCAAATCATTGTCTGGCATTAAAGTAACATCACATTCTTCAAGGCTAATTACAGCACCATACATATTGGATTCATCATGAATCTCTGCTGTATCCCATTTTTCAGAAATTTCAGGTGTATAGTCATCAATAAAAGCTTTACAAAATGACTCATTATCTGTCACACCGTCATAACTAAGTCCAGAATAATACGCCATTACAGACCCAAGAATTCTATTACCTTCATCATCCTTATTAAACATATACGAAACTCCTTCGTCCATGTTTGTAGTAGCATCAGGATTGCTTGCTACCTCACAAAGATGAGTTATTACTCCATCTTCTAAAACAAATTCGCTTGATTCTTCAGCAATCTCTTCCGGCCCCGTCACCTCTGTATTTTCTTCAGTCGTGGTTTCCATTTCATTTTCCTGTACCTCTTCAACTGCTGTTGATGATTTGTCAGTTGCCCCACAGCCAATTGTTGTTGCAGCTATTAAAGCTGCCATTGTGATACTTACTAAAACTCTTTTCATTTTATTTTTCTCCTTCCTTTAAATCATCTATAAATCTTCAAGATGAATAATGTCATAATATGTGCATAACCTACTTTTTTCTTTCTTATGAGTATATTTCTTTGATCTGCGAATCTCATTTTTACTAACGGTCCATCCATGCAAATCAAAACCATATTTTTTCAACACGGCAAGAAAATCTAAAAATTCTGCCGGATAGCCATTAGAGCCATCACAATTAATTTCCTTATCATCATATTTTATATTTAAGCTCCAATCGACACCATCTTCCATAAGTTGGCCAAAAGTACAACTATCCCATTTTTCAACTCCTACTGATAGTAATTCATTTAGGAATTGTTCCTCATTTACTTCTATTGAACTAGGAACTCCATCCGCAATCATGTTTATTCTACATTTGCCACCTGTTGTCGTTTCTATAATTGTATCTATTCCATTGTCTGGAATCCTAAATGCACTTCGCCATCTAAATCTAAATGCTTCTAACATACTTTCCTCCTCATAAAACAATCAACATGTTGGAATAATGTGGTATTTCATATGTCGAGCTCTTACATGACTAAAGCTTGGTTCTTTATAATCCTCAAGAGTCAAATCATCATCATCCCTAAAATAAATATATCCATTGTCAATGATTACTGTCGCTCCATACCAATACTGATTATCGTTATCTGGGTCACGTGGAGACAAATCGTACTCTAAGTCTCCCCAAAACCATAGCTCAACTTCACACCCCCAAATGCCTTTAAAGTATAAGTAAAGTGTATTGTCATCCTGTATCTCTTGCTTATAAATAATCCCATCATGGAATGCACCTGTTGCCCAATAAAGAGTCTCTATATCGTCATCCACCTTGACCTCAGGTGTTTCATTATAAGTATAGCCAATATCTAATTGCCTACATTTTTCCAAGATGTCCTCAGGTTGCACCTCCCTACCTACTATATCATCTACAATATCTTTAGTAAGGAAATCAACGCAGCCATGTCTATCCTCATCAGCAACCCAGCCATCCTGGTTCATATCTATAATTATTGCCTGTTGATGAAGAGAATAACGAAAATGTTCCCATCTTATTAAGCGAGTCTTATCTTCATTCCATATTAGATAATATGGATGATGACCCCCTGGATTATAATATGCAAATACTCTTGATAAATAGTACCCTGATCCCTCTTTACTAACGATTACGTGCATAACTTTAACTCCTCTTTAGACCTATAGCATTTTTACTTCCTCTAAATACTTCTCCAAGTCTTCCTTAGTGGGACAGTCCTTCTTTGAAACCTCATAAGACACCTTAAGCTTTCCCATAACTTTCCTAATCTTCCAGCTATTTGTAAGCTCTTCTGCCTCCATTTGATTTCCTCGAAAATTAATAATAACCATCTATTTATCCTCCTTTTTCTGTTCCTTAAACCAATCTATAAACGATATCAATATAATAATTCCATATAATACCAGCTTTACTGCATCCAATACTGATATATCTGTAAAATCGCCATCATTAATATCCATAATAAGCATGATTGAAACTATTGACAGTAATCCCAATAATTTGAATTTTTTATTACTCAGCTATATACTTGAATCAGTTTTTGTTTTCTTGAATTCCTCTGGAGACAGATAATTCAACATCTTAATAATATTTTTTCTACTATCTTCCAAATCATTCCACCAATAATATTCTGACTTACACATCATTTTTAAAAGAACTGGCTTATATATTTTCTGCATCCTAAAATTTTCAATATGCTCTTTAGCCATAATAAGTTCAATATAACGTCTACTATACTTAGGTGTACCGATTACAACAACTCTTTCATATCCATCGCCCCACTGAACTGGTGCCAATAAAAGTTTTGTATTCTTGCTAAAATGTTTTGTATCATTTCTAATTTCGTGCTCTGCACCGAAATCAATCTCCGACTTAAGATTACCCACTAAGCACCAGACCCATGTATGTCCATTTGCTAAGTACTCATCATAGGAATGTGCATATTGTTTCTTTTGCTCTTTAATATAATTATCAATTTCATCATTAGTCGATAATCGTATTGTCTTTTTTTCTATTGGAGTCATTCTAATCATCTAAACACCTACACCAAACAAGCTTTTATCAATTCCGGATTACCAGCCTCAAGCTGAGCAAACAGTGAAAATACATTCCTAACCTGTCTTTTCTTATCACGTCTTTCAGCAGCCTTATAATATTTCTTTTGTTTCTTAGTTCTGGTTGGAAGCATTCTCCAATCCTCATTCATGATGGCCTTTGCCTTATCGTGCTCTTTAACGTAGTTAAGAATTTTCTCTAAAGAATGTGTTCCCTTAACATCCTGCTGTCTATGGAAGCTGCCATGAATCAACTCCTCAAAGCTCTTGTCCTTCTCAAAAACGTTCCTGTGATATAAAACATACTCCCTATTGTCCGCAAGAAATATTTTCCAAAATCCAACCTTAGTCTTTATGTATGCTACTCGATTGCTGTATTGCTTTATCTCTAAATCATGATATCCCTTACCCTCAAAGAACTGTAACCAGAGCTTTAAATATCTGTTATCATTATTACAACAAGCACATGGCTTGTAACCAGATGCATTGATATTAAAGTAGGATACCATCATCTTGTTTTTAAACTTAATTCTCTTTGCATAAGGACAAGCTTCTGTGTGATAAACAGCATGTTTTTTATTAGTTGCTAAACTTAATACATATTCCATATCTCAGTACCTCCTATTCCCTCTCCGTGAGTGATTATTTTGTAAGTATAAGATACTACCTGTGATTGGATTTTTATCGGACACCTCGGAACCCTTGAATTTACTTGCATTTTTATAAGAAAGGATAACAAAATGTCATCATTAACAGATTTAGGAAAGTTTTTAGCATTAATCCTAAGACATAAACCAGAAGCTATAGGCATCACTTTGGATGAGCACGGCTGTGCTAATGTTGAAGAGCTTATAGAAGGTATTAATAAAACAGACCATATAGATATGGATATTCTTGAAGAGATAGTAAGAACCGATAATAAGGGACGATACTCATTCAATGAAGATAAGACACTTATTCGAGCAAACCAAGAGCACTCCATTCCTGTGGATGTTGAATTACCAGTAACAGATCCACCAGAATATTTATGGCACGGTACTGGAGAAAAGTACATAAGCTCTATAGATGAGCAAGTGCTTATCCCTAAGTCTAGACTGTACGTACATCTTTCACCTGATATTGATACAGCTAAAAATGTTGGCAGTCGTCACGGCAAACCAGTCATTTATAAAGTACATTCTAAAGAAATGCAGAATGATGGTTACATCTTCTATCGTTCTGTAAATGGTGTATGGCTTACCAAGGAAATACCTATAAAATACCTTGAAAAACAATAGAGTTGGAGAAAATAATGCAAATAAGAACTGCCTAGCTACATTTATCCTTATAACACCACCATACATAAATGCCATAGACCAGGAAATGCAACTTTATCATGATTGTAGTGTAGAAATGAATACAGGCTATATAAAACTGGCCAAAGATCACAACATAAAAGCTATTGATTCTGGGAGCTGGAATATCTATGGAGGAATTACTTTTGATGTTGACATTGACACAATTTGTAGCTATTACTGGATTATTATTTACAGCATTTGGACTCGGCTACAAAATTGGCCGAGATAGTGCAACAAAAAAGTAACCGCTGTCCGGCAAGACTGAGCGGTTACTAATGCTTTTTCTGAACGGACCAACCGTCAATCGGTTAGCACCTTTTCTTGTTTACATTATATAGACAATCAAATTATTTGTAAATAACTATTGATCCATTTAGTGGTATTGGCGGTCTCCCATTAGGCTTAATTCCCACCACAATTTCACATCTGCAACATCCCTTTTTCACAGATATTTCGCCACTTTTAGATTTCCTAAATGATGTTAGCGTGGCAAAAAATAGCAACTTAATCGTTATTTTATTTTCTATAAATCAATCTGCCCCAAAAATTAGTAAACCACAAGAATAAAGTGGTAAAATAAGCAAAGTACATATAATAAACGCTTAAATATTGGAGGATGTTATGATTAAAATTCTTGCTGATAGTACCTGTGATTTATCTCCAGAATTAGTTGAAAAATATAATATTGGAATTATCCCTTTATACGTTCGTTTAGGGGATGATGAATATAAAGATGGAATAGATATAACTCCAGCTGACCTTTATGATTGGTCTGACAAACATGGTGAAACACCAAAAACAGCAGCACCAAGCGTTGAAGATATAGAAAAATTTCTAAATAAGGACTCTAACGATGAATATATCATCTTCACCATCTCATCCTCTATGTCTGCTAGCTATAATAATGCTAGACATGCTGCAGAAGATTTAGAAATCTCCGAAAGAGTTCATGTAATTGACTCCGCTAACCTTTCTACAGGTATTGGATTACAAGTCCTTTATGCTGCCGAACTTGCAACTCGCGGTATGTCCACTAATGACATTGTAAAAGAATTAGATATTATTAAAGGCAAAGTAAGAGCTAGCTTTGTAATCGATACCCTTGTATATCTCCACAGAGGTGGTAGATGCTCAGGCCTAGCCGCTCTTGTTGGTGGCGCACTAAAACTTCACCCACGTATTGCAGTATCTGAAGGTGCTATGCACCCTGAAAAGAAATACCGCGGTAAAGATATTAGGTATGTCATGGATTATGTGAAGGATATGGAAGCTGATTTGCTATCTTCCGATAACAAGAGGATTTTCATTACTCATTCAGGCTGTGATAAAGCTATTGTAGACACTGTTCGTGACTATCTTACTAGCCTAAATCATTTTGAAGAAATATTAGAAACTAATGCTGGTGCCGTTGTATCATCCCATTGTGGTCCAGGCACTCTTGGAGTATTATTCATTGCAAAATAACGAAAGGTACACATATAAAAGTATTGATTAAATCAGTTTCAGTTACAATTGGATTCGGCTTTTAGGGGGGAATAACTACATATTTGTTTAATCATCAAATTCTACTCGCTGCATAAATTCAAGTGGGGTATATGCTGGTATGGGGCTTTTCATGAAGTCTTTTACATTTCTTGTGATGATAAAATCAGCACCGACCCTTTCAGCTGTTTCCATCTGCACAGCATCTTCAAAGTCTTTTTGCTTTTTCGTAAGCGCATTTTTAACATCTTCTTCGGTCAGATTCTCAAAAGTAAAGATTAAAGAAAGGGCTTTATAAGTTTCTTCGATTTTCTCATAAGTGAGCTCTTTTCTCAGGATATACACCATGTTTTAGCTAATATTACTATATATTGCATTTGTACAAAGTGCCAAAAGCCTTGAATCTCCTATATCTTTGTAGTAATTTTATTCTATAACATAGATAATGCTACAGAATAAACGAGGTCAACCTATGCGAAAACTAATTTTATTTGGAGATTCAAACACATATGGTTATGATCCAAGAGGCTTTCTTGGCGGTAGATATCCTGAGGAAGTTCGTTGGACTACCCATGTAAGGGAAGCTCTAAAAGATAGATATGAAATAGTTGAGGAAGGCTTGAATGGACGCATGCTTCCGGAACTAGGCTATGGACTTTTTACAACAGTAATCCAAGGTCTATCTAGGGAAGATGTATTTGTAATGATGCTTGGAACTAATGATATCTTGCTAACCAATCATCCAAACGTGGACGCTACGCTTCAAAGACTTGATAGCATCCTAAGCTATGTATCTAAGAACTGCCTGGCTACATTTATCCTTATAGCACCACCATACATAAGTGCCTTAGACCAGGAAATGCTGCTTTATCATGATTGTAGTGTAGAAATGAATGAAGGCTATATGAAACTGGCCAAGGCTCACAAAATAAAAGCTATTGATGCTGGAAGCTGGAATATAGAGATGGGTTACGATGGAGTTCATTTTTCAATTGAGGGGCATAAATGCTTTGCAAAATCACTATTGGAAGCTTTGCAGGAAATATTGTAATTCTTGTAGTAAGTCAAATAACAAAGCCCTTACCGGTGAAACTTCTCCATTCAAAAAGGAGCCTCTCTACAGAGACTCCTAATAACACATTTTTAATTAAACTGCCTCGTCCTCATCCTCGGCCTCAGCGACTTGATTCTTTGCTGCAATAACCTCTACAACTACCTGATCGGCATGTGTGGTTACTTCAACCTTTTTGTTTTTCGAAATTGCAAGGTCTGCAACTGTAATTGCATCGCCAAGTCTAAGAGTACTACAATCGATTTCAATTTTTTCAACTACATCCTCGGCCTTTGCTTTGTAAGCCACCTCAGAAATGAGTTGCTCTAAAACACCTTCGGTAACAGCCTCTTTATTCTCAAGAACAACTTCAGCTGTTGCATGGATAACCTCGCCCTTAACAAGCTCCTGGAAATCCATCTCTACAATCTGATGCTTAGCTGCATCATAATGTAGTTCCTTAAGTAACACATTGTATTTCTTTCCTTCCAAATCCAAGGTCATCTGAGTGTGTCCACTCTTCCTAAGCCTTTCAGCCTCCTTAACCTCAAACTGAAGTGGGATTGATTGTTCGATATCTTTACCGAACAGGTTACCTGTAACGTAGCCTTCGCGTCTCAACCTCTTTGCTTTCTTTTCCATGTCACGTCTTTGTACTCTGTAAGTATCCATTTGTCTCTTCCTCCTAAAATACAAATATTTGAGCAGGGAAATCTGCGGAATGTCGATATTCAATTGGCGTTTCGTATTTTCTCGTGTTCGATTCTGTTATAGTACTCTTTTTTCAATTAGTCAAGACTAAAAAACTCATTTAGATATCTATCAATACCACTGCAACATCATTTACATTAGTGCCTGTTGCGCCTGTTATTATAAGGCCACCAACCGCTTTTAATGCATTGTATGCATCATTATCCTTAAGGACATCATGTATATTGATACCCTTGCTCAAGAGTTCTTCGTATGTATCATTATCCACATAGCCTCCTGCCGCATCTGTCGGTCCGTCTGTTCCATCGCTGCCAACCGATGCCACTGCAATGCCTCTATCACCACTTATTCCGATAGCGGCACTAAGTGCAAGCTCTTGATTTCTTCCGCCCTTGCCTGTGCCTGTAAGATGAACTACTGTCTCCCCTCCAGCAATAATAGCAAGCTTTTCATTTTCCTTCGCCTTTGTCCTGGCAATGCTAGCCAAAAAACTACCAGCTTCTCTTGCTTCACAACAAAGCTCATTTGTCAGAATAATAGGTTTGTAGCCAAGTTTTCCGCTATTGCTAGCAGCAGCTCTACATAATTCGCGAACTGAACCCGTAATATGAGTTTCAACATTATTAAGCTCCTTGGGAGTCTCCTTATCTAATAATTCTTCTGCCTCCTTAGATAGCTTAATATCGTATTTACGAACTATTTCTTTTGCTTCCTCACAGGTTGAAAAATCAGGATATGCTGGCCCACTAGCTATCATATCAAGAGGATCTCCAACTATATCGCTAAGTACAATGCTAAAGACCTTGGCTGGTGCGCAAGCTAATGCAAATCTGCCACCCTTTACCTTGCTAAGACGCTTACGGATAGTATTGATTTCCACAATATCGGCGCCGCTGGCTAGTAGCTGCTTTGTGATATCCTGTAATTCTTCACCAGGGATTAGTGGCAATTCAAACAATGCACTTCCGCCACCTGAAAGCAAAAAGACAACAGTATCCTCTTCTGTTAAATTCTCTACCAATTCAATGGCCTTTTTTGTGGCATCAAAACTATTTTGGTCAGGCACAGGATGCCCCGCCTCAAAACACTGTATTCCTTCAATTTCACTTTTAACATGGTCGTATTTTGTTATTACAATACCACCATCTAAGCGTTTAAGGACTTTTTTAGCCGCATAAGCCATTTGCCAAGCCGCCTTTCCGGCGGCCACAAGAATCACTTTACCTTCTCCATAAGAAAAATTGTTAAGTGCTCTGGCAACCGCCTCGTCAGGCAGAACCTCTTTTATAGAATTTTCAACAATATAATCAATATCTTTCTTTAATTTATGATTCATAAAACTTCCTCGGTTATCGCATTAATGTATAAATAGGCTGAGAATAGCAATTTCAATGATAGCCGCAACACCCATAACAAGTGATGCCACTGTCCATGTCTTGTGGCCTCTTTCTGGTGTCATCCCCTGCAATCAATTCAAGGCTTGCAGTTACCGCATGGCTTATAGCCTTGGTTAATCAAGTCTTCCCTTGTGCCATGATAATATTGCTTGTTTTTCTCTTTCATATCACTTACCGACTTACAATCCGGATAGTGAAATTTATTGGTATTAGTGTTCAATACATAATCAATAGCCTCGGTTTGTGTGTTTGCGGCTTCTGCTGTCTCCTGATTCTGCACTACCACGGCATCACTAGACAGCTGGCTGTCACCAGTTGCATAGTCAATTACTATTCCAGGCTGGACATTATAGCAATAAACATTGAACATAACTCCTGCGCCCTGGTCCTCTACAGAATAAGCCTCCATTAATACACCAGATGCCACTAGATTATCGCCTTCAAATATTGGTGTCACTCTATAAAGCACATGGTTATTTGTGCCCTCTACGTAATTAGCCACCTTGTCTTCGAAAGGAAGCATGCCCTGCACATTCATGTATCTTGTGCCTGTAATCAGATTCTTTTCATTGGCATTCTCACCACTCAGCTGGTAACCAATAAGATGGCATCTGTTGTAGAGGTAATTTCCATCAATGTAATCATGATAATTTACTGTATGCCAGCCACTTGGCTTGATACCTCCTATCTCACCACGTTCTTCAGTAGGCATCAATTCTTTGCATATGTTGGCATATGCCACACCACATCTTCCCAGTGCGTCTAAGTCACTGTATGCTTCAAAAGCGCTTACATTAGCCTTTTCTTCATCAGTAAAATATGGTTCATTTCCATTAACTACAATATAAGGACTTCCTGAAAAAGATTCTACCTGAGCAATAGAAAAAGCCGAGGCTAACGTATCTGTGGAATCTGTTGTTCCAGATGTAGGTACCTGCTCTGTTTCCTCTATCTCGATTGTATTTGGCTCATTATCTAAACTGCTTGTACCATAAAAACTACAACCACCGATAAAAATGGTCCAGGCTGCCAGGCAAATTATTATTTTCTTTTTCATTCAAGTCCTCCTCAGATTGCCGTTCATAATAATTGTACCACTATTTACAACTCCATTCTCATTGATTTATGGTAAAAATTTTCCTGAAGATAAATACAATCTATACCATTCCTCATGTGTGAGCTGAACCTTGTCTGCCTGAACCATTTCAGATAGATGTATAGGGCTCATTGTTCCAGCAATTACTTGCATTTTTGCTGGATGACGCAAAATCCACGCAATCGCGATTGCTGATTTTGTAACCCCATATTGCTCTGCCAAATCTCCAAGTACTTTGTTAAGTTCTGGGAAATCTGGGTTATCAATAAACATACCCTTAAACATACCTACCTGAAGTGGAGACCATGCCTGTATAGTAATATCATTTAATCGACAATAATCTAGTGCGCCACCATCTCTCATCAACGACATATCTGTGGTTTTATTATTCATATAAAGTCCTTGGTCGATAAGCTGAGATTGCTCTAACGAGAGCTGCAATTGGTTGATTTTAAGAGGCTGCTTAACATATTTCTTTAGCAACTCAATTTGCATTGGAAGTGTATTGCTTACACCAAAGTGTTTTACTTTGCCAGCCCCTTCCAGTTCGTCAAAAGCCTCTGCCACCTGTTCTGGATCGTACAATAAATCTGGTCTATGCAGCAATAAAACATCAAGGTAATCTGTCTTCAGTCTTTTTAAAATTCCATCAACACTCTTGGTAATGTTTTCCTTGGTCCAGTCGAAGGTTTGGTTATCAAATCGCAAGCCACATTTAGACTGAATTATTAAATCCTGGCGATTTATACTTGTCAATGCTAAAGCCTCACCAAATCTTACCTCCGCTTCACCATCGCCATAACAAGTTGCATGATCTACATAGTTGATGCCTAAATCAACTGCCGTTTCAATCATTTTAGCTGCATCTTCAACGCTAAGGGATGGCATTCTCATGCACCCTAGAATTATCCTTGAAGCGTTCGTTGGTCCTTTTTCAATATTAATCTTTTTCATATAGAGCATCTCCTTTCAATAATTGTGCCAAATTCTATTTTATGCAATCATGATACAGGATTATGACCTTAATTACTATATAATTTTTTTCCAAAAAAAGAGCCTTCCACATGGATGGCTCTTTTCACTTAAATCTTATTATTTCCTCTGAACTCCTTCAGCGTAAATTGTCTTCCAATCATTTTTCATAGAAATTGGAATCCAACCATTTTCGTTGCATTTATTTAGCATCTTTTCAGCTGAGGATAATTTACCGTTTTCTCGAACTGTATCATCACAGCAAAGCATAAATGCTAGGCTCTTGTATTTGTTTCCTGTAACAACATACTTGGCCATACTGTAATCTCCAGAGCTGTTACCAAAGGATAAAACAGGCTGCTGACCTATCTCCTGGGCAATTGCAGAAACCTTATTCATCTTTAAATTCTTAACAACAAAATCTCCACCGAGAACCAAACTATCACCGTCTTTAAACTGATAATCTAATCCATCCGCACCATTTTGAGTACTAGAAACAATGGTCTCATCAGAACCGATTATCTGACTTGGTGGTATGTTTAATTCTCCTTCAACCAAGCCTCTGAGAATTAAACGATCCGTGCCAGATACTATATAAACCTTAAAATCATTCTGCTGTAAATAATTAACAATCTGAATCATAGGCTGATAGAAGGCTTCACCCTTAGTCATGCCTGTATATCCATTCATTGGTGTGTTTTTGAAAGCTGCAACATACTGGATAAATTCATCTACTGTCATTCCTGAAAAGGCTGAAGCAATTGCCTGTCCGTGCTCGTTGCTAAGCTCCTCAGGATATTTTCCTGTCTCAGCATATTGAACAACCTTTAAGGCAACAGCCTTTTCAAAATCGGTTGCTTTATCCTTGTAGGCAGGATCCCCAAAAACTCTATATACTAATAATTCATGGTCGAAATATACAGGGTCTGTCTCACAGCAAAGTGTTCCGTCTAAATCAAAAACTGCAATTCTATCTTCCACTGGAATATAGCTGGCGCTATTTTCATCCGTAATCTGCGCCATATAATTAGTTAATTCCGTTTTCGCCACTGCAGAATCTTCCCAATATGATAATGCTGCTACACCTTTAGCCTCTGCCAGAAGCGAATCACTACTTACTGCAATGACAACTAGCGTACACATTATCGTTACCAACACATTTTTTAACACTGCTACTTTCTCACAATGTTTGCTCATAATACTCATTTCCTCCTGTTTTGTTTTAGCCATCACCGACGGCTAGAACATTCTATCAAAGAAGTATGAACAAATTATGGCTCATAATAAAGAAAAAGTAGCTACTTTTGGCAGCTACTTTTTCTCTATTATTGCGATAAAAGGAGATAATGAAGAGCGTTTTGATGATTCATATCTATGGATAAAACCTTTTTAAAGTTTTCTACAGCTGTTTGCTTATCACCCAACCCTAAATAACCAAGCCCCATTAGGTAATAGCAATGAGCTTTATTCTTTTCATCCATATCAGCATCAAAAACGGTCATATCTGGCATCGAAACGGCAAAATAATCCATTTTAAATTTATCATTTATGTGTTTTTCACCATAATCAATAAGTCTATAGAATCTCGCCTTTGCTTCCTTTTGTTTACCCTGCCTACCCAAGGCTAGTCCTTGGTAAAGAATCATATCTGCTGGCTGGTCGTAGTAGTACATCATACCAGCCACTTCCATAGCCCCAAGAGTTGCCTTTTCAAAACATTCTGCCGCTTTATCCGATTCACCAAGGCCTTCAAAAGTTTCACCTAAATAGTAGTATAGATTATTATCTTTTGTGCCTTCTAACCTACCTTCTCCAAGATTTTCAGGATATGATAATGACTCTTCCAATTTCTTTTTTGCCGCCTGAAAATTCCCTTTATTTAGGTCATCTAACGCTAGCCCTTGTAGTGCATATTTAAATTGTGATGTTATCTTGCCCTCTGCACCTTCCCATGTTTGGAAATTATGCTTTACAATAGCCTGATAGGCTTTGTCATACAAGCAACAATTATTTAATAAAGTCACATATTCAGTGTATAAATCATCCCTTTTTTCAATCAACTCAATATGCTTATTATATAATTCAAGCCTCTTATCAAAACTCGTCTGGAGTTTTTGCAGTAATTGATCTAATTCCAAGAAAACTCTAGCATCACTTTCATCTAAGGCAAAGGCCTTTTTCAAACAGTCCAAGGCTTTGTTCTTCTCATTTGCCTTATTATAGTAAGCAATAGAAAGATTCCTTAAAAGCGTTGGGTATGAATCATCTAAATCCCTTGATTTTTCCCAAAGCTCTATAGATTTTTCATACTGAAGCTTGTCATAGTATAGACAACCGAGATAATAGTATGCTTTGGCTCCCTCAGGATTTAGCTCAATTGCCTTGTTTAATATGAAGATTTCCTCAAGCTTATTAGGAAATGTGTATGTTGGATTAGCCTTCTCCGCCAGTGAAAGCTCAACTCCAGCATCTTCTGCCTTTCCAAGCTTTGAAAGGTAATATGCCTTGTAGTAATGAATCAATGGTTTTTCGCCTGAGTACGTATCAAGAGCCTTGCACGCCAATTCAAAGCATCCCCATTCTGCAAAGTCCCTTGCCATCTGTAAATAGGTTTCATGGAAATTTCTAGTTAGCCTACAGAATAAATCCTTCTCCTTTTTATCACCAATGATTATCCATTTGAGGAAAAGACTAATATAATCAAAACCATCTACCTTGAGGTTATCCTCTATTTGATTTAAGGCTTCATTATTTAATCCCAATCCATATAAAATACATGCTTTAAGCCCTAGAGCCTTTATATTATGGGCATTCTTTACAAGCCCCTTATCAATTAGAGCCAAAGCATCTTCATAATTGCCTCTCCTGTTTTCAATGGCTGCCAAATAGTAAAATGACATTTCCTGTAGCTCACTCTTCCAGGTTGCTTTATAGAACGAGTCAAATGCCTCATCATATCTTTCTTGGAAGAATAATGCCAATCCCAAGTTATAGAAAGGCTCACTATCATAAGGATTAGGATGCATTGTTGTCAAGCGCTCAAGCGCTGTCCTAAAATGAGTTTCAGCGGCCTTAAATAAGCCTCTACGCAGAAGTAACAGTCCATAAGCATTGTTGATCCTTGTATCATACTTATCTCTCTTTAAACCTTCTAGATAATAAGGGTCGGGCAAATAGGTGGCATGTCTATACTGCTCTATATGCTGGCCAGTCAGGTATAATTCTTCGTTTGTAAGTATATCTTCAGGATCTTTTGCAGCCTTTGCAGCCTCGGCAATCTCAGGTATTCCCTGGTCAACAGCTTGATAGCTTACTAGCTCCTGCCCACCAGCATTAACCACAGTTTTAATATCATAAACACTTGAAATTGTTATGGGAATTATTTTCTCATAAATATCACATGGTCCAATTTTAATGGTTTCAGAATATACTTCTTTTCCCTTGTCAAAAACTGTAACTACTGCATTATCATAATTTTCAGTTCCATATACACAAATGTACAACCCATCTTTCCGTTCTTCAGTATTAAGTACAGCATGTATACTGGCATTTTTTACCTGCCCTACCTTTTTATATGGCATAAAATATTGATAAAATACCTTTTCCTCCTGAGGGGAAAGCCAAGAAAAATCAGGCTGATTATCACAGTACATTCCAGTCATTAACTCTATATAAGGGCCATCTTCATCAGTAAGATTTCTATCCCATGCCTTTCCAAAACTACCACATCCCCATGTCCATTGCTTTTTTCCAGGGGATACATGGTGGTCTGCCACGTGCAATAGCCCAGCTTCCTTTTTATAATCGTAGCCTCCTACAAAATTATAATCTGACTTTTCAGCCATATAGGACGTTGGGACAGGAATGTTTTTATACCTGGAAATGTCCACCCCATCGCTGTAATCATATTTATAATATTCTCCTGTTGCTATTGGAAACCTAGAGACAGCTCTCTTTCCATGGTCATATACATTATGCACATCAGGAGGAAAAATTGATTGCGTATAATCATTTACAGAAACAGCTGGATTTGCCCACCAAAGAAATGTCTGAGGCAATGCAGTTCTGTTGTATAATTGTCCTCTTATTTCGATATATGCCTTTCCTGGATATAGAGTAAATGTGGTGTTTTCCTTGGTGCCATTAATTTGGTCTACATCACCAATAATAAGTGACTTACTTCCATCATGGTTTTCTACAATCTTGTAATCTACAGGACTATATGTGGTTGGTCTGTGGTGCTGTGGCCAATTAAACTCAATTCCTCCAGAAATCCATGGACCTGTCAGTCCAACAAGAGCAGGCTTTATGACATGGTTATAGTAGACAAAATCATAGTCATTAGTCTTATCATAAGCTCTTTGTATTCTTCCACCCAGCTCAGGTAAAACCATGACTTTTAAATATTCATTTTCAAGCCAAACTGCATTCCACTCATGGTCAGTTTTAGTTCTACTTATCTCTTGAGTGGTTGGATAGGGATAAATTTTTCCTGTACTTCCTTGATATACTCTTTTTTCAAGAAACATAGGATTTTTATCTGGCAACCCAACCTCATAGGTTGGAATAACAATTTTTTCTTCCCATATATTTACTCCATTCATTTTGACCTCCCAAACCTCAAATCTTATATTTTCTTGCTTTTTCATTTATCATTTATTAATATGATTATATAAGTAAATATCGTAATATTCATTACATTGATTTGCTTATTTATTTTCAAAATTTGCTCTCATGCAGGTGGATAATATGTATTCGACAGAAAAGCTAATAAATCCTAAATCAGATTATTACGTTAGTACCCCTAGCTCTACAGCGCAAGATTTATATCTATATCCCACAATAGTAGGCCATTTTAAATATGAAAAAGGATACTATCTCTATCGAGAATCATTCGATAGTTTTCTTTGTATCTACATAAAGAAAGGTTCTTGCACGATAAAAACCTCGGGGCAATCTTTTACAGCATCAGAAAATCAAATAGTGTTTCTGGACTGCTATAAGCCTCATTCATATGGTTCTGATGAATCATGGGAGGCCGAGTGGTTCCATTTCGATGGACCATTAGCCCGAAAATACTATGAAGCAATCACACAGAATAAAAATGTAGTTTTAGCCCTTTCCTCTACTTACAGATTTGAGAAATACCTTTCAAAAATATATACGGCTTTCAGAAATTCTGAACCTATAAATGATGCAATTATGAATAACTGGATTGTCAACCTTATGACTGAACTTATTGTTTCTCGCGAATCTACTGATGGAATAAATAATTCCAGTGACATAATTGAGGATATTGTCTCTTACATCAGAGACAATCTTTCCGGGGAACTAAGCCTTGACGAGCTTGCTTCAAAAGCAAATCTAAGTCCTTTTTATTTTTCCAGATTATTTAAACGGGAAACTGGCTTTTCTCCCCATGATTACATCCTTACTTCAAGGATTAATCATGCAAAATATTTGCTACTTACTTCTACCCTTTCAATAAAGGACATTTGTTTCAAATTAGGCTTCAGTAGTGAAAGTGCTTTTTGTACAGCTTTCAAGAAAAAGATTAATCAATCTCCAGGAGATTTTAGAAATAGTCACATAATAAGCGATAGTTAAAAAGAGTTGCCACCTACAGTAGGTGACAACTCTTTTTCAACCTATTATTTCTTGCATTTCATGTTCTGTTATAGTTTGCCTTGGATTAAAATCTATTGAATTCATATAGTTATAAATACTATTGAGTAATGCCTGCACTTCAGGATACTCTTTATTTTGATTTAAGCCCATCGTTGATATCATTATTTTTCCACCACAATAATTTAATTCAAATAACTGCGCCATATGCCTCATATATGCATATGAATCAATCTCAGTAATAATTGGTTTTATATGAGCCGGCAATATTACTGCTCTGGAAACAGCCATTTTAAACCATTGCCAGTTAGTATGAAATTCAGTTGGAAAATCTTTAAAAACAGGATGTTTATTATCAATAAGTTGCCCCATTCCACCTTCTTGCCTTGAAAATGTTCCAACTGACCAAAAATCAGTTGTAAACTGAGTGCCTATTGAATTTGGAAGGTGCTTCTTGTCAAGAACTGGTTCTAGAAAAAC
Source organism: Pseudobutyrivibrio ruminis (assembly GCA_015057305.1). GTDB lineage: Bacteria > Bacillota > Clostridia > Lachnospirales > Lachnospiraceae > Pseudobutyrivibrio > Pseudobutyrivibrio ruminis_F. The sequence goes on from SVES01000014.1 coordinate 25,571, forward strand.
CTTTCCGCCCTTCTTTAAAACCCCTAACGTTTTGGAATCTAGTTCTGTTGTGAAATATACATCGCCCTTTTTTTCTGCAGACCTCTCATAACACCAAATAGGATATTCATTTTCCAACTTACCCGATGTTATTTTTAGAATATACTTTTTATTCATCCCACTTTTGGGAAGTTCTAATTGAATTCTTCCCACAATCTTAGTTTCGCCAACTTTTACTTCATTTATGTTTACACTTACTTCTTTTATTACATTTTCTTGAGTATCATATAATCGCACATTCGTTCTTTTGCCCACAGTGTTTTTTCCATAATTTGCTATTTGCAAATCCGCAATCAAGTCTTCACCTGCATAATATGTATATTTATCCAATAATAACATGATATGCTGAGCCTTGAAAAAAGCGGCAAACCTTTTTGGATCAGCAAAACTATATGGTTTCACCTTTAAATGTGAATTCATCATTCCTACTAAGGCAGTTCCCTGACCAGGAAAATCCTGCAAGCTAAGAAGCAGTGTTCCAGAAAAACCTGGCGTTCGTAACGCTGCCTCAACTTCTTCTTTATATGCCAACAATGCTAATTCGCCCGTAGCTTCCACATACTTTTTCCAGTCTTTTATTAGTCCATTATCCACAGCTCTTTGTCTAATAATTCTATAATTATTAGGCTCTGAAATACCTCTAAAATCTTCTAGTTCATCAAAATCTGGCAACATCTCATATTGCCCTGTCTCAAATCCAACTACAGGTTTAGAATATTCTTTACGCAGCGCATTTATCGACTCGGTATAATTGCTTTTTCCATCAGGATATTTATTATTAATAAAGCCCTGAATTGGAATAGGTTCTTTGCTATCCTTACTATAACCATTATATTCTGTAGGCTCCCCTGCCGATGTACCCCTAAAGGAATACCCATACCAAGATTGTGCTTCATAAAAGTCACTTCCTAAATCACATCCAATGTTGCCATAATGAGCATTTGAAGCATTTGTATACATTCTTGAATTGTCAATTTCCCTTGCACTATTTAAAAGATATTCCATAAAATTGTGACCAGATTTATCTGCCCATAATTCATTTCCAAGGGAAAACATAACAAAAGACGGATGTCTATTATAAAATTCTAGAATCTTTTTCAACTCTATTTCATAGTATGTTTTACTTTCCGATGTTGAAAACGCATCTTTTGGGTTCCAATTTGATAATTCTGGCTGTAACATTATTCCTAACCTATCTGCAGCTGTAAAGGCTGCTTCAGGAGGACAATGAGAGTGAAATCGTACAAAGTTTACTCCGTAGCTTATATACTTTTGAAATATTGCTATCCATTCATCAACTGTCATTGGCAAATATCCTGTTTCTGGATAAACTGCACTGTTGGTCTCACCTCTGAGAAAGATTTTTCTATCATTTAACGCTAACTGCCCATCAATAGAAGCAAATTTACGAATTCCATATTCCACCTCAGTATAGTCAATGAGGTTGCCATCTTTATAGAGTTCGCATTTTATTTTGCTAAGCTTTCCTTCATAGATATCCCATAACGGGATGTCATCCTTAATATGATGCTCATTAACATAGTCACCATAGAATTTTATCGTACATTCATTTTTAGAAGGACCATCTATTATTGCCTCTATTTCATACTTATTATTAATTTTATGGATCAATACATGCTTTATAAAAGTGTCATTTTTTTCTATTATCTCCAGTCTCCCTAGCAATCCATTCCAATTAGTCTGTGTTTCATCGGTGGCTGCTGAAGAAAATAAAATATCTTTTTTAGGCCACGTTTTATAACTATTGTCTGACTCAAATGTAAAAATATTTTGACCATTTTTTACTATATGGGTTATTTCAAAAACCCAGGGTGTTGATATTGTACCCTCTTCAAACACTTCAGCATATTTTCCATTTACCTTTAATGAAAGCTCTCTTGCACGTTCTATGTATACAAAATATCTTTTATCATCACATTTTTTTATGTTTATCTTCTTAGTAATCTCGGCTATGCCTTCATATGTGTATTTCCTAGTAAACCTTGTAGCTATAGGTGCATTGGCATCAAACTGCTCTGTTGCATTACCCAGTCCAGCATCTGGATGCCACTGATTATTACCTATATCTTTATAACCAATTTGATTTTCATCTAACGAACCAGGAAGCAAAAGCTCCGCTTCAGCCCCATCACTTAATTTACAATTCCATTTTCCTGCTAAAGATATTATTTCCCCCATTTATATTATCCTTCCCTTTATACCTACTACGTTCTGTATGGTAGACTAACACTTACCTGGGTTCCCACCCCTGGTTTGCTATCTATTTCTATGTCATATTCTTCACCATATATTTGTTTTATTCTTTTTCTAACATTGGATATTCCTATTTTATGGATACCTCCCTTTGGTACTTCTGTATCCACTAAAATCTTTTCAATCATATCTCTATCCATGCCTACACCATTGTCGGACACAATAATTTTTATAATCTCATCTTCATGAATAACATTGATTACCAGGTGCCCAAACTCATCTTTAGGGGCGATTCCGTGAAATATGGCATTCTCCACCATTGGCTCCAGCATTATCTTAGGCACCAAGCAAAGGCTATCTTCCTCCTTACAATCGATTACAAAATCAAATCTGTTTGAATATCGATATAATTGCAATGTTAAATAGTTTTCTATATTTTTTAGTTCTTCACCTAGTGTGACGTAAACTGAGTCTTGTATTTTTAGCGTTCCCTGCAATAACGAAATGAAGGTATTTGTAAATTTTACTATATCCTCTTTTCCCTCACTCTTAGCCATATATACGATGGAATTAAGCGTATTATATATAAAATGTGGATTAATCTGGTTCATCAAATTATCAACTGTCATTTTACGTTTTATTTTCTCGTTTTCGACAGATTCCCTCATAAGGGTTTGTATATCTACTACCATATGGTTAAAACCATCTGCTAGTAGCTCAATTTCATCGTTTGTATGAACTTCTACTTTTGTATCAAAATCTCCATTGCCAACCGCAATTACAGAATTTGTAAGTTGATTAATTGGTGTAACTATTCTTTGAACAAATCTCTGCAAAATTAAAAGTATTACTACTCCTAATAATATAATTACAACTATGTATTCCGCCAATACCTTGTAAAGCTCGTTACGTATCTTTTCTCCAGATATTTCCATTACAAAAACCCAACCGTCATTAAAATCATTGGATACCATTATATAATCCCCAGCCTTATTCTTGTAAAAAAGTTTTTCTGGATTATTCACGTAGGCTACATAATCATACTGTACGTCTCCATTTATATAAATCTCATTACCATTGCTGTCATATACGCACATTCCTTTTATCAGTTCATTATCTATTTTTAACAAACTAATCAAATCTAAATAGCTTATATTTATTATCAATTCTCCCATTTCCTTTTTGGGATTTTTTACATCGTAAAATGTCATTACATAACTAATAACATCCTCTGTATACCCACTGGTCATAGCTATTGACTTATGCACTTCTGTAAAACCGCATGTTTGTCCCTTTTTCTTATAGTTTAGGTACCACTCATTTTCTTCTGGATTAAAAGGTGACCTTATTGTAGATTGGCTACTATACGTCATTCCATCAGCAGAATAAATCATTATTTCCTGAATCGGATCTACGACATGTGAAAAAGAAGCCAATACATCATTGACTTTTCTCCTTTTATACAAGGATATTCCCTTACTATCCATTGAAGTATCCATCAATTCCTGTACTGTAACGTCCGCAACTATCTGTTTTGAAACATTATCCATTAGGGATTGAAAAAACTTTGTCTCGTTACATACACGATTCATTTGATTGGAAATATCATTAATTCTACGCTGCTCAAACAAAGTAATGTAATTATAGGTCATGATAATAATGATTATTGTCATGAATATTATTACAGTTGTCCAAACTAGGCTCATTAATTTTCTTTTAAGCCCTTTTATTTTCTTATGTGTACTACCATTTCTTATTGGCATTTTTCATATACTCTCTTGGTGTTATTCCTTCTTGTTGTTTAAATGCATAGCTGAAATACTGTGCGGAAGTAAAGCCTGATTCCCGCCATATCTCATCTAATGATTTAGTTCGTGATTTCATCATTTTTTTCGCCACGTTAATTCGGTATTCCATGAGATAATTAACGATCTTTACATTCATCTCCTGTTTAAAACATCTTCTAAGATGCCCTTCTGAAATACCAACCCCATCTGCTATATCGCATATTGATATATTCTTCATATAATTCTTTTTTATATACTCAATAGCGGTAAATACATAGTCACTTTTAATTTCTACCCCTAAATCTATATTATCGAACCTCTTAGTTATAATTAACTCTAACATTTTAACTAATGCTGAGAAACTACTGTAGATTTTGGGTGTTTCTACGCTTTCTATATCTATTCTATTTTTAATGGCATCTTCTTTGATAATAAGATAAATATTCCTGAGTAATTGAATATATGCTCCATATGGAAGTTTACCCAAGAGTTGTTTACACTTATTAAAAGACTCCAAGGTTTGTTCTTTAGAATTATTTTCTAATCCCAATTTACACTCTTCTAACAAGCTCTCCACATTTATTGATTTCTCTACATCTGCTGATATTTCGTCACTCCAAACGACGTTCTTATCTATTCCATATATATAATCTACATTTTTCTTAGATTTTGAATATAGTGTAGATAAATCTGCAAAGTTAGAAATTATGTTTGATATTAATACCTTTCCCTTAAAGCCATATTTTTTCATCTTTTCTAGAAAAGTATTGGCTAGGTAACCTAATTGTGTTTTTTCGTCACGACATTGAGATTGTATAAAAATAATAGCCACATATTCACCTTGACTCATTTCTACAAATGCACTACAAAGTAGTCCTTCTGGCATTTGGACCTTATTCATTTCATAACAATCTACATCTATTTCGTTTTGTATGACATCTTTCTCTAACGTGATTGGCTTATCACATATTAATGACATTAACACATAACGTTGTAATGGCTTAGTCTTATACAACATATAATCCTGAGAAGCACTTTTTGCATTTAAGAAATGTTTTACATTATGTTCAAGTAAGATATGACGATTTCGGTCCTCAGACTCCACCTCATTTTTAGTCTTCTCTAATAAATCCTTTAAAAAATCAGCGGACAATTCATTTTTTAGAATATAGTCTCGTACTCCTGCTTTTATACCCTTTTGGGCATATTCAAAATCTTTGTATGAACTTAAAAGAAACACTATTGGAGGATTCTTTTCCCTCAATAATGTTTCTGACATTTTGAGCCCATCCATTATTGGCATACATATATCAGCGAATACTACATCTGGTTTTAAACGCGAAATTTCAGGTAATGCTCTTGCTCCATTATATGCCTCACCTACTACCTGATATTCATCCCCACACTCATCTATAAGCATTCTAAGATACTTTATTGCCATAGATTCATCTTCAACTATAAAAATCGTTGTACACATCATTACTCCCCCAAATAAAGATTGAACCTTTTCAACTAAAAATAGTATATCACTACGGGGATTAGCCGAAAAGGTTATCTCTGCCTAGCCTTTTACCGCTCCAGCGGTCAGACCATTAATCAGGCTTTTGGAACCTATAATAAAAATTATAAGAAGAGGAATCGTTGCCAATGTTAACCCAGCTAACTGAGCACCATAGTCTGTTCTAAATGCGCTTGCCAAACTCTTTACAAATATTGGAATAGTGTAGTTTTCTTGCTTATTTATAAACACTAATGGAACCATATAATTATTCCATGACCATAAAAACAAAAGTAACGACAGTGTTACTATTCCAGGCTTAATGCAAGGAAATACAATACTTGAAAATATTCTAATCTCGTTAGCACCATCTATTCGTGCACTTTCTATTAGCTCCATTGGTACAGACTGCCTAACAAATGAAATCATCCAATAGGCGCCAAAGCCATTAGCAAGCCATGTAAATATCAATGGTAATAGAGTATTATTTATCCCCATATTTCTCATTTCTATCATGTAACCTATAATTCCAATTTGTGCTGGAACCATCATAGTTAACATGATGAACACTTGAAGTCCATTTTTCCACTTAAAGTTATAAGCATACATCCCGTATCCAACCATTGAACAAACAAGTACACCTGCAACCATTGAAAAAACCGAAACATACAGGCTATTTCCATATGACTGAAGAAAATTTGAAGCCATAATTGTTTTTATGTTCTCAATAAAATAGTTAGACGGAATTATAGGATTATTTTGAAAAATCATTTCACTTTTATAGGTTGACATTGAAAACATCAGCCAAAATGGAAAAATCGAAATCATTGTCAAGCATGCTAATATTATTCCCACAATTATTTTCGTACTTCTTTTTACCATAATACCTAATCCTCTTCTTTATTCATTATTCTAAGCCCAAGTAATGAAACGATTACTATTATCACAAACAATACACACGATAGTGCTGATGCATAACCTATTCTTGGATTTGGTCCAAATGCCTGATTATAGAAATTCCATACCATAGTAAGACAGCTCTGTCCTGGTCCACCTACACTACTGCTACTTTGATTTGTGAATAATAAATTGGGTTCATCAAACAACTGAAATGCATATATTAAACTTGTTATTACCAAGAAAATGGTTACATGCTTTAATAGTGGAACTGTTATATTAAAGAATATCTGTATTTTATTTGCCCCATCAATTTCTGCTGCTTCATACACATCTTCTGAAATTGAAGTAATCCCAGCCAAATACATTACAATAAAATATCCTGTATCCTTCCAAATAATCATAAATGCAATTACTATTGGTGCCCAAAATTTGCTTCCTATGAAATTAACTGCATCTCCTCCAAAAAATACTATGATTTTATTTAAAAACCCCACATGCTGTTCAAAAATAAAAGTAAACATCATTCCGATTGCAACTGGTGTTGTTATGTATGGCAAAAAATTTGACGTCTGTAGAAATCTTCTACCTCTAACTACTCTACTTAACAATGCAGCAAACACCAATCCTAACGCAATTGATATTGGAAAACCAATTACTCCTATCCTTATTGTGTTTAATAAAGAAGACCAAAATGTTGTATCTTTTGTAAAAATATTTACATAATTATCAAATGCAATAAATTTTTTTTCTCCAAAACCATTCCAGTCAAGAAAACTCATATATACTGAATATAAGATTGGAAATAGGTTAAATACAAAGAAGAAGATACAAAAAGGTGCAATAAAAAAAATAGGCCAAAACAATGAATATTTATTTCCGTACTTTTTAGTTTTCATAGATTATCTCCAAAAATAATGAGGGAGGAGGGAATATATCCCTCTTCCCTCGCCTCTTTCTTTATTTGATAGTTATATTATCATCTGTAACAAGCTGTTCTAATTCTTCTCGTCCTATATCAAGAGCTTCCTCTAATGTCATCTCTTTATCATCCATAAGTTGTTGTGCTAAATCATTTCTTACACTAATCATGCTGTTTTCCCAAGGTGAAGAATCAACTACATTCATTTCATTTGCAATTTCTGTATAAAGAAGAGTACTTATATCCTGATTTGCAAAGAATTCTTCGTCTGCTCTCTTTGTAAAGTTTGCGTCTGTTGTGAGAGTCTTATATGTAGTGATAAATCCAGCTAAGTCTCTTCCAGCTTCTGCACCTTCTTGCTCAGCAACTGCCCAATGTATAAAGTCATATGCGGCCTGTTTCTGTTCTTCCGTTGCAGAAGATGATATGCCAAGAGCAGTACCACCGTGGCTATAACTAACAGGTGCCTTGATTAATCCCCAATTTCCTGAACCATCTGGATCATTTGCCTCAATATAGTATGTAATTGCCCAATCAGGACATGGATAGAAAATATGTATGTCATCAGCATAAGTTGCATTACCTTCTGCTGTACCATTCTGGTATGTGTCCAAGATGCCTGCATCCCTCATAGCAATAACCTTCGAAAATACATCTGTCATTTTATCCGTGTAATTTAATGTATCACCATTTTGAGTTGCCACATCGCTTGCGAAGTAAAGCCATTCTGCTACCGCCTGTCCTGAATGAAACATATACTTCCCATCTGCTACAGCATCTGCGCCTTTATCAATATAATCGTCATAAGAAGAGAACATAGTCTGCAATTCGTCTGGATCATCTGTTCCAAATACCTCTTTTGCTAAATCTCTCTTATACGCAATACCTGAAGGGCAAACGCATGTCAAAAGCCCCACAACTCTTCCATCATCAGTTGTTGCCTTCTCTATAGCCGAATCAATATATTCGCTTGTATCAAGGCCATAATCTGTCAAATCTTCCAGAATATCCATATCCTTCCAATTTTCAATTAATGCTACATCCATTGGAATGATTGTTGGTAATTCTGAACCAGAAGCTAATGCCTGTTGTGTTTTTGTTAGCATATCTCCCCATTCCACTGCTGTAGCTTCAAAATGTACATTTGGATGGGTCTCTTCATACTTTTCAAACATCGGCCACGCATAATTTGAATCCCAACCCCAATAAGTAAGTGTTACTACTCCATCATCTGTTTCTCCACTAGCTGACTGAGCTGTTTCTTTGGAATCTCCATTGCTGCCGCAGCCAACAAACATTGTTGTCATCATAGTCGCTATCAAAAGCGCTGATACAATTTTTTTCTTCATGATTAATACCCCTTCCTTTCCGTGAAGATACCTTCTTCTTAATTTCATTGTATATAAACTTAAGATTTTTATTTGTAATAATTTCAAACAAAATTTAAGATTTCTGAACATCCAATACTAACTTTCTGTCTCTATGCTATTATATTCAATATCAACTTAGGAGGTTATGATTATGAGGGGCTATGAATATGAACCACTTTTGAATTTCAGACCTAGTTTTAACGTGTGGAAACATAATTTTGAAGCTTTTCCTTTTAATATTATGGTAAATAATTGCATTAAAAAATGTTATTCTAACTCTGCAAACTTTACCACCACAAAAAATGTATCTATATCTAGGCTTTCTTATACTTCTAATAATTTCACTTTACCTTTTATTAAAATTAGTCCTAGAGAACTTGAACACACAACTTTGCCTACAATCATCTACTATCATGGAGGCGGGTTCATTTGTCCTTTAGATACTATGATGCTCAATAATGCTTCATTTTATTCTGAAAAACTAAATATACATATATTGCTTCCCGAATATAGGCTTGCTCCTAATAATTCCAGCACAATTATTTTATCTGACTGTAATAATTTTCTTAATTTTGTTGTGCAAAATCAAAAGAATTTACATGTGGATTTACGTCAGCTTATAATGCTTGGAGATAGTGCTGGAGGTTTTTTAGCAACTACCACTTTATTATGGTCTTTAAGAAATACCAGTATATCCATAAGAGGGCTCTTATTAATTTATCCTGTAACTGATGACGAAATTGAAAAATATGATTCTATGAATTTGAGATATGCCGAATGGAACAAATCTGCTACATATCATATGTGGCGGCTGTTTAGGAAAAAAAACAATACAGCAGATAACGAACTATTAGATTCTTATATTCCTGTAAAACAACATGACTACTCTTTATTTCCTAAAACATATATCGAGGTACAAGAATATGATACTTTGAAAGATGAAGGAATTACTTTGGCTAAATTAATAGAAAATGATAATGTGCCAGTTACACTAAAGGAAATAAAAGGAACTTACCATGGATTTGATAATATGGTAGAAAATCCTTTTATTGATAGAGTTTTAACAGATAGATGTAAAATAATAGAGGCTATGCTCAAAGCATAGTCTCTATTATGTAATTAGCTTTACTGTACTATTTAAACTACCCAAGCGCCACATCCAATATCATCATCAAAACGAATCCAAAAGCGAAAGCAATTGTTCCTATATTGGTATGTGCACCCTCAGACATTTCTGGAATCAGCTCCTCTACTACAACATAGAACATAGCTCCAGCTGCGAATGCCAATAAGTAAGGCAAAATAGGTATTACCACACTAGCTGCTAGTATTGTGATGAGAGCTGCCACAGGTTCTACTGCCCCAGATAAAACGCCATACCAGAATGTCTTTTTCTTCGGCATCCCTTCCGCCAGAAGTGGCATCGCTACAATTGCTCCTTCAGGAAAATTTTGAATGGCAATACCAAGGGCCAATGCCAACGCACCAGCTTGGGATACGCCAGTGCTTCCAGCAAGCCAGCCTGCATAAACAACGCCAACTGCCATTCCCTCAGGAATATTATGAAGTGTTACAGCTAAGATTAGCTTCGTTGTTCGTTTTAATTTACTTTGGGGACCTTCCTGCTGTAAATCCATGTGCATATGTGGGGTGATTTCGTCCAATAACAGCAAAAAACCTATACCCACTAAAAAGCCCACTGCCGCCGGAATAAAGGACAGCTTTCCCATCCCCTCACTGCTTTCCAGCGCTGGCGCTAAAAGGCTCCAAAAGGAGGCTGCCACCATTACACCTGCGGCAAATCCTGTAAAAACCTTTTGCAAATTATTTGATATTTGTTTCGAAAAGAAAAATACCATGGCTGCCCCTAAACTTGTTCCTATAAAAGGGATCAGCAGCCCTATTATTACTGTACCTGTCATAAACGCCCTCCATTTAAACAATGCGATTAAATTGTGCGCAATCCATGATTCGATATTACTACCGTCAAAGCATTTTTGCAACTAATATCTTGCTATCTTCTTGATAATTAACATCAATAACTTTCCCCTGAAATATTTACCTATTAATCACCTAATCAACACAAAATTTGCCTCTACATTTCACATAACAATGGTTAACTATAAACCGTGATGCGCTGAGGTTGGAGCGCAAAAATATACCATTGGGGATAATACCCAATGCAGATTATGGAGGATACAAATAATGAAGAAAAAATTAACTGCATTGATGATGACTGCAGCACTTGCTTGCGGAGCACTGATTGCTTGTGGTTCAGAATCAACCACATCTTATGCAAGTGAAACAATTTATGGAGAAGTTACAGCGGTAAGCGACACAGGTTTTACAATCACCGTTGGAACCTATGAAAACAACGAATTAACTCTAGGCGATGAAACTGCCGATATTACAGTTTCCGATAGTACAACATATTCTATGGCTATGGGCGAGGCTCCTGCCGGTGGCGAAGCTCCTGCTGACATGGGTGAGGCTCCTGCCGATGGAGAAGCTCCTGCTGACATGGGTGAGGCTCCTGCCGATGGAGAAGCTCCTGCTGACATGGGTGAGGCTCCTGCTGATATGGGTGAAGCTCCTGCTGATACAGAAACTACTTCAGATACAGAAACTACTTCAGATACTGAAGCTACCACAGATACTGAAACTACCACAGATACTGAGACTGCTACTGATGGTGAAGCTCCTGCTGATATGGGTGAGGCTCCTGCTGATATGGGACAGCCACAGGAAGTTACTCTTGCAAGTATCACAAAAGGCACTCAGGTTGCCGTAACCTTCGACGCTGATGGAAATGTAGAATCTGTTGAGATTCTTTCAAACGGACAATAAAGAAAAAGGTTCCTTGTAATTGATATGTACCAAGAATCCTGGAAACATATCGAATTAACAAGGAACCTTTTATTTTAATTATTCCATTGAAGACTTTAAAAACTTAGAAAGTGCATACCATATAATGGCAACATATACAAAACCTATCAAGGCTGTTATAAATTGAAATACTGAAAATGTCATTTGAAAAACTGGCATTTTTTGTCTTAGTGGGCTTTGTTCTGGAAGGAATGTTGGAATAACCCATAACGAAATTGTAATGCCCATAACAATGCCCTTTGCCAAAGCGCAACCAACTGATTTAATTGTTTTTGCTATAATTTTTTCTGTAGGTCTTGTGGTCATCATGTCATTCTTTAGCAGAAAATGTGCACATACTGCAATTACAATGTTTCCAAGCATTACCAAAGGTACTATACCAGGTATTGCCATCATAAGTGGAGAAGCAGCTATAAAATATGCTGTAACTGGTGTAATTACACTCAAAATTATAGCACTTGGAAGATTTATAGCATAAACCGCTAATATAATACATGCATTAATAATTGGTCCTGTTATAAATATACTAAGGTTCTTAAAAAACTGGCTTACGATGCATATCGCAAGTAATAATGCTGTGAAAGCAATTTCTCTAGTACCAAAACGTTTTTGATTATTCATTTTTGTCTCCTATTCTGTTATTGTCTACTAAATTTTGTAATTCCTCCCGTACCTGTTCTATTGTATCAGATACATAAATGGTTGCACTAGATATTTCCTCTGTAGATGCTGCCAGATTCTGCACTCGGCCATTAACCTGCTCAATTACCTCAAGAAGTTGATTAGCTGCGTCATTAATTGTATTTACTGCCGTTCTGATATTTTTATTTGCTTCATCACTGCTTTGAGCTGTCTCCTTAGAGCTTGATGCCAGCTTGTTGATTTCTCCTGCAACTACCGCAAATCCCTTGCCTGCCTCTCCAGCTCTTGCTGCTTCTATAGATGCATTCAATGCTAATAAATTAGTTTGATCTGCAATATCAACAACCTGTTCATTATTATCAACCAACTCCTGCAAATGCCCTACTATAGCCTCTATTGATACCTTCAGATTGTCGCATAGGTCTGAAATTGTGGCCATATCACTGGATACTGCTGAGCTTTCAGCCGCATTGCTGGAATTTCCATTCATTACCTCGTTTACAGATTCACCAAGAGCATTAAAGTGCTCATTGATTTCATCAATTGTTTTCATCAACTGGTTTTCTTGGCTGATAAGTAGATTTTTTTCTCTTTCAACCATGTCCTGGGCTTCTTTTTTTTCAATTTCTACCAAATCCTTTAGATAATGGACACAATTAGACTTATGGTTATAACCATTATATATTGCTGTTGCCATATCCTTACATGTATCATAACCACAACATGAGCAATTGATTTTTCTTGATTCCTCGGTAGTTTTATTCATTTCATTGAATATCTTATCCAACTGACTATCATTCGGAATTTTTGTCATACATTCCTTTGACCTATCGGTATATTTTCTAAGATAATCATTTAAATTCAAGTTCGCAAACTGCTTATTTAATGCATCCAATCTCTGCTTAGGTGTAAGCTTTCTAGACCAGGCACTCTTTTTTGTATCCTTCTTGACGCTTTCTTGTATATCATGAATGTGATATAGAGGATCATCATTTCCAGTTACCTCTGGATCTGTTCCTGTACCTGCAATACATCCATTTTCGCAGTTCAAAGCATCAACAAATAAAAATGGTGTTTTCCCATTTTTAATGCGGCCCTCATTATCCTTAAGATAATGATACATTCGTTTTTCACCCTCAATCTGACGTATAAATACCTCATTGCCTAGAAGCCAATATACGTTTTCCTTTAGTCCACCTGGCATTGGATAGATTGAGCCAAGACCATATTCTATTTCATCTGTTATTGGCTCACCCATTAGATTATGCTCTTTCACGTACTTCATTAAGTGATTGAATGTAACATTATATGAAATGTAGCCATGGTTATTAGGGTCATCTATTTCCATCTTTTTTGCAATACACGGACTAATAAACACCAGTTTGTCTGCAAGCTTCATTTCCTTTTTTGCGTAGATTGCTGCGCACATCATTGGACTTTGCACTGGAAATAGCTTTGGCAACACTTCTGGCAAATATCTTTCAATGTATCCAACAACAGCTGGACACGGCTGAGATATACCACCAAGGTAATTATGCTTTTGAATATAGTTAATATATCCCCAGGTTGTAATATCTGCACCAAAAGAAACGCTTATCAAGCGATTTACACCTAACTTCTTTAATCCACCGAGGACTCTCTCATACTCGGCTGGATAATCTGCTTTAAATGCAGGTGCAATGAGCAGCGAAATCTTCTCCCCTTTCTTTAAATCTTCGAAGAATCTTTCTGTGTCATCTCGATACTCTCTTGCATTATGCTCACAGGCATCAAAACAAGCGCCACAAGCAATACATTTGTCGCCATCCACTTCGATCCTGGAAACCCCTTTTTCATCTGGCTCAGTTGAAACACAAGCGCCCATGCAACTACAGACTGATATACATTTGTTGCATCCGACACAATCATCATTTGTGAATACTAACGGCTTATTAATCATTTTTACCCCCACCCTCTATTAATTGCATACCATTCACATTTTAAGCAATAATTGTCACCAAATTGTGTTTTTTGATTATTAATTATTAAGTATAAATATGAAGATAAAGACTGAGAGGGTCGTAGAATAATAATGTTTCTACGGCCCTCTCTATATATTATGTAGCGCTACTAATCCTAATTTCTGATATGTATAATATAGACTTAATTTAAATGTTGCTTCTTTAATTTTCTTATTTTCAATATATTTATACTTTGTACTGGTATTGTATTCTATAATTGTTATGAAATTGTTAATTATTCCTCATTTTAGAATTTTTTTTGCAATTCTATCGATAAATCTATATAATAAGGTTGTTTGTATTTAATACATAACAATTAATTTATTTCCAAATTAGATTGAAGGGGAGGATTCAAAATGGCAACAGCTAAAAAATCAACTACAAAAAAATCAATTAAATCTTCAGCAGTTATTCAGTTCCAGGGAGCTGAGTACTCAGAAGCTGATTGCATAAAAAAAGCTACAGCAGCATTTAAAAAAGCTTACAAGGGTGTTGAGCTTGAGGCTCTTGATGTATATATCAAACCTGAGGAACATAAAATTTATTATGTAGGAAATTCTGACCGTGTAGGCTCTGTAGATTTATAGAATTTATTAGAAAGCTCGTTTTTAGATATTTCTAGAAGCGAGCTTTTTTAATATCAATTATTTGGGCTTGCTAATATGTTTTTCGTGTTTTTATTCATTGATTTTATTACAAGGTGGTTGTCGGTCGTTTTTCGGAGTTTGCGTCAATTCTGTCAATATTGTCACTAATGTTTATTGTGTCAAAAATGTCAACCTCTTTCTGTGATTTTTGTCATTTCTGTCATATTTTACAATTATGTCACCTTGTGTTATATATATATTTCTGTCACTTATTATCCTATTGTCATTATTGTGTTGATTAGCATTTATGTCATTATTTGTCTATTTGTTATTTGCGTGTCTTATATGCTTATTTTTCCTCTTTTGTATATTTGTCCTTTTGTGTTAGTTTAGTTTATTTGGTCTATGTATCCTATTTGTTTTATATGTGTATTTTGGTTTATATGTTTTATTTAGGTTATTTGGTTAATTAGGTTTATATACGATTATTAGTCTATAAAGATGTTTAAGCTTTATAACATAATGTGAATAATAAATTATATTATTGCTTTTTAGTCTATAAATATGTATTATATAAATATGATACTAAATAATATTTATGTATTTAACATTATGTAAACTATTAGCATTAATAATATGTTAAATAATATTAGTATTTAATAGATAAATGTGAGGAATTAGACATGAAGGTATTTTCTTTTATTACAGCAAAGGGCGGATGCGGTAAATCCAGCCTTACGTTAGAAGCAGCTACAGTATTTGGTAATATGTATGGCAAGGAAAAGGTTCTAGTTATAGATTTAGACCAACAGCTTTCATTATCAAAGAACTGCGGAGCTGATACAGAAGGTAAAAACATTTTAGATGTACTCCAGGCTGAGGCTCCAATCCAGGATGCAATCCAGCACAACGATTTATTCGATATAATTACTGCTTCACCAAAGCTAGCCAGAGCCGATAGCCTATTTGATAGAGCAGAAGAAGACGAATATTTATTAGCAGATTCCCTGGAATTTGTAAAAGACCAATATGATTATGTGTTTATAGATCCAGCACCATCGAGAAACATATTACAGGAAATGCTCTATATAGCAGCAGACTACATAATTATCCCTACCAGAGTGGACGAAAGCTCCTTAGATGCTGTTGTAACCACAGAAAACGAGCTAAATCGCCTTACTAATGGAAGAAACAAAAAAAGTCACGCAAAGCTTATAGGTTACGTTTTAAATGAATACAATAAGCAGACAGCTCTAGGCCAGATGGCATTGGAAACACTTCAGGAAGCCAGTGAAGAAAAGGATAATAAGCCATTTGTAGCTACTGTAAGCTCTGCAATTAGAGTTGCTGAAGCAAAAACATTACATACAGCAGTTTGCCGAAATGAAAAATCATCGAAAACTGGAAGAGAAATATATTCAATAGTTGAGCAAATGATTGAAAAGGTAGGTATGGCGTAATGGGAAAAAGAGATTTACTTAAAGCAGCAAATAGAACAAATAGTCAAAATCGTGGTACAGAGGCTGTGTTGAATGAAGTACCAACTATCATCGAAGCACCTCAAAAGCAAGAAATTAAGGAAGAAAAGGAAATTCACCCAACTCCTGAATTAAAAGAAATAAAAGTTGATTTGAAAGAAGATTCAACTATCAAAGAGACCGTTAAAATTCAAACTACCACTCAAGCAACACAACCAACAACAGAAAAATCAACAAAACCTATTTCAAACCTAGATAAATATACAGGCGAAAAGGCCCCTATAAGTATCATGTTATCTAGAGATGATAATATATATGTTTCTCGAAAGGCTGCATACGAAAAAAAGCCTCTGCAGGTTGTTTTCGGGGAAATATTAGCTGATACCATTGTAGATGTGAAAAATGGCAAAATAAACCAAGATTTAGCCGAAAAATATTTATTGCCTATAGCAAACAATCAAAGACGTAATGTATTTCTTCCAAAGGACTTAATTGATGACATAAAGGATACCGCATCACTAATTCCATTAAAACAAGGAAAATTTATACAGTATGCTCTAGAATTATCAAGAACATCAAATAATTAAAATTTAAGGAGAACCTTAACCGGTTCTCTTTTTTCTGTCTGGATAGAGTATATATAAGTAAATATATAGTATAGATGTATAGCACCCCATGAAAAACACCCTAAAATATGGGATTTCAAAGAAAAATTCGTGACAAACAGGATACTAAATGGTGACATATGAGATACCAACACGTGAAAGCTTGGATACTAAAGGGTGACAGACGAGATACCTATGTGACAATATGGATACCTAAAAGTGACATGAAATATTATTGTCACAATACATAAATCTCATAATGCAAGAAAGCCAGTAAATTAAAGGAAAATCAGAACAATGTGACAAATCAGATACCATAGGTGACGAAAACAAAAATTGTCACGTGATAAAATATAGTGACAAAATGGATACCCGGGAATTTCCCATAAAATCGCTATAGTGCTGTGCATGGTGACAAATTAGATACCTAATCCGACAGAAACAAAAAATGTCTAATCACTAATAGCAGTGACAAATAGGATACCTATAAAACAGGGAGAAAATAGGCATGCTAGAATCTATGTGACAAATTTGAAATTAGTCATTAAGTGACAAAATGGATACCCTCTAAATAATTGAAAAAGAAATCTAAGTCCTATATAATATTTTGTGACATAACTTTGATTTGTCATGTCACAGAGAGGGAAATAAAATGAGTTTAAAAAGACAAGATAGTGAGGGTAATTATAGAGTAGTGGATCCCCGTACAGGGGAATTTATTGACGAGTATCCACTTGGAAATCCATTGGGGCAGGCGGAACATCAGAACACATTTACCAATAGATTTAATGTGGTTGATCATGATGATGACAAAGGTGAAATAGTTGAAGAAAATGGTTTAATTGTACCTTCAGAGGATGAAGCCAAAATAAAAGCTTTCATAAAAAATGCTATATCAATAGATAATTTTATTGAAACCTTTAATGATAATTCTCATGAAACTCTACTAAAATTACTGGCGCTACAGGACAATAAGCATCCACTGAAAAAAGGTGGTGTAGGAATTGCATACAGAACCGATGCACTTATTATGCATTGTAAGATGGAGTTTTCTGCAGAGGAAAACGTAGTTTTTGATGCAATTTTAGGTACAATGTCCTCTTTTCCCGAAAATAAATCCTATAAAATTGCTCCAACTGATTTTCTAAAGTTGGCTAAATATGAAAACCCGAAATCTTTATATAGAACATTCCAAAAAGGCACAAAAAAGTTACAGGATAGACATTTGATATTTGATGAGCTAGGTCCAGATGGCAAAGATGACATAGTTGTTCCTTGGTTCAACGTACTTAGATATCATAATGGAAATGATAAAAATCCAGCTTTTATCGAGTTTGTGCCTTCTGATTTCTTTAAGGATTTAGCCTTATGCTCACAGCTGGTGCATGGCGCCTATGGAGCCCTAGAGGTTACAACTCAACTTAGGGGAAAATACACAATAGCTTTGTATTGGTATCTGGAAAATAGAAAGAATTACAGAGCTTATCCATCCGCTACACCTGGCGTATTTTCTCTATCACTAGAAGAAATGAAGCATCAGTTTTCTATTCCAGAGTCTTATAGAAGAGTTGATATAGAAAGGCGAGTGCTTGAACCCGCAAAAGAAAGTATAAATAGCGTGCCAGAATGTGATTTTACATTTGAATATAGTGTTAGTAAGGATGCTGGAAGTGTGGTAGGTTACACCTTCAAGGTAACTAACAAAAATTACATAGATACTACAGCATATGAAATTCTAGAAATTGAAGACAATGAAAAAGAGCCAATGGTGGAAGAGTTAAGAATGTTGGCAAACATTACGAAATTGGATTTTACAGATGATGAATTAATCCGTATTTCAAAAGCAGCCAAGAGGAATAATAAGGACAGCACAGATATGATGCAGATACTTCCAGCCTTCAAGCAACGCATGGAAAAAGCCGGATTAGAACCAATTGAAGACAAGGTAGGTTATCTATGTAGGATGATTGAGCAGGGGGTATCCTTATCTTCAAAACAATCAAAGGCGGGCAATAATAAGAATAGCTTTAATAACTTTGAGCAACGTGATTATGACATGGCGGAGCTGGAAAAAAAGCTCTTAAATAGAGAATAAAGGTATCAATGCGAGAACATTTACTTTGAGAGGGTAAAGTATGGGAACAATAGCAGATTATATTCAGTGGCGTGGGGATTTGGAATTTTGGCAAGATGGCTTTAATGTTATAGATAATCTAGTACTTTCGTGTTTATCCTATGTGGAGTTGGATGATATTTTTACAGCAGATAGTCCAGAGGTTATGGACATACAAACAATAAATAAGCTGTATTACGAGAAAGTGTTTAATAAAAAAAGCTTTCGCGATGGCTCAATTTTAAAGGATGCTCCAATTACGCTAAAGTATATAGCCAATACAAGTAGGTATAAAAACATAAAAATACGTAATTATATTAGCTTAAATGATACTAAACGTACATTGCAATTCGCAGCCATGGAATTTTTACTGCCAGATGGAACAAGCTATATTGCATACAGAGGCACCGACGATACAATTGTTGGCTGGAAAGAAGATTTTAAGCTTGCAACCTCAGAGGTAGAGGCGGAAAAAGAAGCAGTAAAATATCTTAACCGTGTGGCAAGGGACAACCAGCGTATCTTACGAGTGGGTGGTCATTCTAAAGGTGGGCATTTAGCTGTTTATGCTGTAGCTAAATGTGATAAAGATGTTAGGAATAGAGTGGATAAGATATATAGCAATGATGGTCCAGGATTTATGAAAAACATTGCAGAATCAAAGGCAATGGAAGATATTTCGGCAAAAATAGTAAGTATAATTCCCGAGGATTCAATTGTGGGGCTTTTGATGGAGCCAATAGTAAAGCCTATAATTGTTAAATCTACAGCAATGGCAGTTGCACAGCATAATTTAGCAACATGGTGCTTAAATGGGAAAAAATTACAAACAGCCAAGGATGTTACTAAAACGGCCAAGCTCTTGGACTCTACTTTAAAAGAAAATGTTGGAAAAATGACCGATGAAGAAATAGACGAATTTGTAGATAATCTGTTTTCTTTATTTGAGGCTACAGGAGCGTTGACTCTTACCGAATTGAAAAAAAGCGGATTGAAAGGATTGCAGGCTCTCTCAAAAAAAGTCGGAGAGCTGGCAAATAAAGGGAAAAACAAATAATGGATCGAAAAATGAATTTCGCTAGTGACTACACTAAAGGTGCTCATCCTAATATTATAAATAGGCTAAATGAGACAAATATGCTAGCCACAGTAGGATATGGAGCAGATGAAATCTGCGAATCTGCAAGAAATAGAATTAGAAAAGCATGTGGCGTAGAAAATGCAGAGGTAGAGTTTCTAGTAGGTGGAACTCAGACAAATGCAGTTATGATAGATGCCTTGCTACAATCATATCAAGGAGTGATAGCTGCAGAAACTGGACATATTGAGGTACATGAGGCTGGCGCTATTGAAGCCAGCGGTCACAAGGTTATTACATTACCACAGCATTTAGGTAAGCTATTGCCAGAAGAGGTAGAAAAGTATCTTGAGGATTTTTTTAGTGATGCAAATTACGAGCATATGGTAATTCCAGGAGCTGTGTATATATCTCAGCCAACAGAATATGGAACTTTGTATTCAGAAGCTGAGCTTCAAAGTCTTAGAAATATTTGTGATAAATACGACTTAGCTTTGTACGTAGATGGTGCTAGATTAGCTTA
The DNA here is from genome assembly GCA_015057305.1 of Pseudobutyrivibrio ruminis. GTDB lineage: Bacteria > Bacillota > Clostridia > Lachnospirales > Lachnospiraceae > Pseudobutyrivibrio > Pseudobutyrivibrio ruminis_F. The sequence continues at coordinate 46,210 of SVES01000014.1, forward strand.
TGCATTAGCAGCAGATGAAAATGATGTTAGCCTACAAGCTTTGGCAAGGTTAACAGATGCCTTTTATATTGGTGGGACAAAATGTGGAGCTATGTTTGGTGAGGCAGTAGTAGTGCCTAATTCAGCCAAGTTGAAACATCTTTTCACTACCATAAAACAGCACGGGGCATTGCTTGCGAAGGGTAGATTGTTGGGAATTCAGTTCGATGAACTATTTAAAGATGATTTATATATGAAAATTGGCGAGCCAGCAGTAGTTGCAGCAAATAAAATACGCCAGGCACTTGATGAAATTGGTTATCGTCAATATTTTACTGCTCCTACAAATCAGATATTTATCATTATGGAAAATAGCTTATTAGATAAGCTAGCAAAAGAAGTTGAATATGGCTTTTGGGAAAAATATGATGAAAGCCATACAGTTATCCGTCTTGCAACTGATTGGGGAAATACTAAGGACGAGGTAGATGCTTTAATAGCTGTATTAAAAGCCGTCCATAATTAATAGAATAGGCTTTGGGTTATGTTATAAAGCTTTAATAAATTGTTGACAAAGAAAACACAATATTCATGTAAAATACCACTAGAATGAAAATGAGGTATTCTCAAAAGGACGAAAATACATGAATATATCACTCTATGAACGATTTAAAATTGCAGTTAATCTATCTACCATGCCATGTGCCGTATTGTCTGTTGAAAAATTACCAGATGGTAAGTGTGGAGATATTAGATTTTTTGCTATAAATGAGGTTTTCAAAAAGAGCTATTGGTCGCTTTTTCAAGAGCTAGAAGCTGGTGAAGAAGTTGATTATGATAGCTTTCATGAAACCATAGAGGGACAGCTATATACTGCCCATTTGCCAAAGGAACCAAAGTTTGAAAGTATTTGCTTTCAGGCTGCCTGGGAGGGCAAGTATATTCATACATATGTTGACACCACAAAGATGTACGGCTATTGGACGGAGGACATACTTTCGCCAGTGGCATGTGAACACGAGCCTAATATAGCTTATTGCCAGTTTGCATACACCTTAAACAAAGAGATGGATGCAGGCAAATTTGGAAATGTTATGCCTGACGTATCCAGCTTTGTCATCAAGGCATGCTTAGAACTCAGAAATGAAAATGATTTCTACTCAAGCATGAATGTGGTCACCAATGATATAAGGGAATTTACCGATTCCGCATCTGCGTGTATTATTACAGCTGATAAGGAGCAGAGAATCTTTAACATTGTAAGCGAGTCTGTAAAAGAGGGAGATTATAAGGTTAAGGATATTTTTGATAAGTTCCCATTTGAAATAGTTGGTAGCTGGGAAAGCCTTGTTGCGGAAACCAATAATATTATCATAAAAGATGAAAACGACATGAAATATTATGAAGGGCTTGCACCAGCTTGGGTAAAGACAATGCGTGAATGGAATGTAGAATCACTTTGCCTGTCACCATTTGTCCATCACGGTTATATAATTGGTTATCTTTATATCACCAATTTCAACGTTGAGGAGCTTAATCGAATTAAAGACACAGTAGAGCTTGTATCATTTTTCCTTACGGCAGAGGTTGCCAACCATGCTTTTATGGAGAAGCTTGAATATCTCAGCAATGTAGATATGCTTACAGGGGTTTTCAATCGAAATTGCATGAATGTAAATGTAGATGAGCTCTCTCTTAAATTAAGTATAGAGCCCAAACCATTTTCCGTTGCATTTTTTGACTTAAACGGCCTTAAGACCATAAACGACAACGGAGGTCATAATTCTGGGGATCAGCTTTTAAAGGATGCTGCCAATGTTTTGAAGGAAGTTTTTCCTGATGACAAAATATACAGAGCTGGTGGCGATGAATTTGTGGTAATCTCGGTGGGAGATACAGAGGATGAATTCCTTGAAAAGCTGGCAATGGTCAGAGATAAGGCAAACGATCCAGATTGGCTGAATTTTGCCATTGGCCATTATCATGACGAGTCCACAGGAGACCTTAGAAAGGCAATGCGTTTTGCCGACGAAAATATGTACGAGGACAAAAACGCATTTTATGATATGTATCCTGAAAAAAGAAGATAGACAACTAGAAGCCGCCAGGACCGCCAAGTTCTGGCGGCTGATTGCTGTCAAAATCCATTTGAGGAATGTTTTGTGCAGGACCATTAGGAGCTTCCTCTCTCCAGTCCATTATTGGCTCGGCTGGTTTATCGATGGTGAAGTTGCCATCTGTAAGCTGGCCGCCATTATTATTAATATCATTTTTTTCCACGGTAGAGCCATATACATTCGTATAGCTCATGGCTGTTGCTGTACAGCTAGGTAATTGAGCTGCCAGGGTAGACCTGGTGTGGTCGTCTGCCATCTCAGAATCAGTTAAATTAAAATATGGATATACTGATGAGCCATAGCTTTCTGAAATAGAATCATCCCAGGTAACATCTACGTTGTAGAAATCCCCTTCAATTGAAACAATATTCCAGGCGTGGTCTGAGCCTGAAGCTGTGCCTGTAAGGTAATAGCAGGTAAGTCCAGATTCCTGGCAAAGAAGCTGAAAACTGCGGGCATATCCAGCGCATACTGTTGAACCGTTTACCAGTGCAGAATAAGCACTTTGATTTAACTCGGCATTTGAATCATATGTAGTAAGCTGACAGATGGCATCATGTATATAAAGCTCCTTTTCAATGTCTGATGAATAGGTGCTAGCCACTTCTGTTATAGAATCTACTACTGCGTTAAAATTAGTTTTTGCGGTTTCTAACTGGTCACTAGAGATTCCAAAGCTAAGCTGTACCTGAACAACCTCATTAGACTTGTTGTAGCCGTATTTGTATGAGGTGTTTAGCCAAAACAACTCCGGATGATCATTGTAGACAGAGTTAATAGTTTCACTTAATTCAGATTCAGATAGGCTGTTTACTAATGTAAAGGTATCCGTATTGTAGGCTACAGCATTTGCATAAATCTGATTATATACAGCCTGCTCAGTAGAAGATAGTAGCTCACGGTAAGGGTAGGTTGTGGCATCAAAGGTATATTCCTCTCCAGTATTGGCAGGAGAATCCAAGTTATCTGTGTTTTCAGGTGCTCCAGTGCCCTCCATTGGACCGCCTTGCAATTTATGATTTGGGGTGGAAGATGTGTCTTGTGTATTGCTCAGGGTTGCTTTTGCAAATAGGCCTTTTGCCGCAACAATTGATTCTGACACGTAAGAAATAGTGTCATTAACATCAACTCCCAGCAGTGGCAGGCCGAATAAAACGAAGCCTTCTACAAATATCACTACTGCAAAAGAAATAATTATTCCCTTAAAAAATGACTGAATTCTTCTTTTTCTTTTCATGATTACCTCACCGTATCGCACACCCTACAGGAACTATAGGGAAATTCTCAAAACTATCATCATTATAAATTCAATGTATATTTTAGGCACTAGGAAAACCTTAAGATTCAGCCAATCATCACATAAAATTCAGAAAAGGTAGATACTGTCCAAAAAATATATTGACAAGTTAGCAAAGCCTAACTATAATGTTAGTCGAAACTAACAAGTTAACAGTGTTAACTTCAAGGAGAATTCACGTGAAATCTATTGAAACAAAGGAACAAATTTTAAAAGCCGCAACAGAAGAATTTATGGAGAAAGGCTTTAAAGATGCCTCCATGAGAAAAATCGCAAGTAGAGTGGGCATTACAGCAACAGCCTTATATAGGCATTATGCCAACAAGGAAGATATATTTGATGCTGTTGTGGAGCCTGCAGTTAGTGCTTGGGAAAACCTATGTAAAACAGAAGAAGTAAGACAGACAGGCACTGCTCGACGCGAAGGTGTGGATGCTATGTGGCAGGATAATGAGCAGGCTCAAATTATCGTTAAACTTATTTATAACGACTTCGATGCCCACAAGCTGTTGTTTTGCAAAAGTGATGGTACTAAGTATGAAAATTATTTGCATAGTATTGTCACAAAAGTACAAGAGGCAACTCTATCTTTTAAGGATGAGCTTGAGGCTAATGGGGTACATGTAAATAAGGTTGATGAAAAAGAGATGCATTTAATATTAAGTGCTCAGTATACTGCTATGCTTGAAATGGTTTATCATGATTTTTCTTATGAAGAGGCTATTCATTATAGTGATACCATATCCGAGTTTTTCAAAGAGGGATGGAGAAAATATCTAGGCTTTTAAATTTGTTTTATGGAAGCACCAAAAGGAGGAATTGATGAAAAAACGAAGCACATTCTCCTGGGTTATTCATTTTGCAGGGAGAAAGAAAAGTTATTATTTAGGCAGTGTATTGCTTGCAATTGCTGGTGTGGCAATGTCTTTTATTCCATATTTGATTATTGCCAAAGTTGTTGGAATGCTTTTATCGAAAAATACGGATTTCAACAATTATTTTATGCTGATTTTGTTAATGGCAGGCTGTTGGATTTTGAGAGTTATATTTCATTCAACTTCGACTACGTTGTCACATGTTGCCACATTCAATGTATTAGGTGGAATAAGAACTCAACTTTGCAAGAAGTTATCCACGATTCCACTTGGGTCAGTTTTGGATGACAACAGTGGAGCCTACAAAAATATTATTGTAGAGCGAGTTGATTCTATGGAAACAACTTTGGCGCATGTTGTGCCAGAGTTTACTGCAAATATTCTGTTGCCTATAGTCATGTTCATTTACATTTTAGTTTTGGATTGGCGTATGGGATTAGCAAATCTTATTTCAGTTGCAATCGGCTTGTGCTTTGTAACTGCAATGATGGTCAGAAGTCAGGGGGAATTTGAACATACATTACAGAAAACAAAATATTTAAATGATACAGCCGTCGAATACATCAATGGAATTGAAGTTATCAAGGCTTTTGGAAAGACGGGAAGCTCATATGAAAAATTTGTACTTGCTGCAAAGGAAGGGGCAGATTGTTTTATTAATTGGATGCGGAAATGTATTTGGTTTCAAGCTGGAAGCATGGCATTTACACCAGCTACATTTTTGGGCATTCTACCAGTTGGCTTGCTCTTAGTGAAAAACAATAGCATGTCACCAGAAGATTTCATAACTTCAGTTATTCTTTCAGCAGGGCTTATGGGACCGTTGCTGGTTGCTTTCTCATACATGGATGACATTATGAAAATGAAAGCCATCTTTGGAGAAGTTACAGAAATAATTGAAAGAGAAGATATGGTAAGACCCGCTACACTTACCAAGAAGCCTTCTGGTGCTGATATTACCCTTAGAAATGTAAGATTTTCCTACAAGGATAAAGAAATATTACATGGCCTGAATATGGATATTAAGCAGGGAGAGGTTAACGCTTTTGTTGGACCATCTGGCTCAGGCAAGAGTACCATTGCCAGACTTATCGATTCACTGTGGGATGTGGACGAAGGTACTATCACATTTGGTGGAGTGGATATTAAGGAGCTTCCGCTTGAGTATTACACAAGTCAGATTGCCTATGTGGCTCAGGATAACTATCTGTTTGATATGTCAGTAATGGAAAATATCAGGCTTGGTAAAGCAGGTGCAACAGATGAGGAGGTTATAGGCGCAGCAAAGGCATCTGGATGTCATGATTTTATATTAGGTTTGGAAAATGGGTATGACACCATAGTAGGTGGAGCAGGTGGACACCTGTCAGGGGGAGAGCGACAAAGAATATGCATAGCAAGAGCAATGCTAAAGGATGCACCAGTCGTAATTATGGACGAAGCTACAGCATATACGGATCCAGAAAATGAAGCTCTTGTACAGGAAAGTGTTGCAAAGCTTGTACAGGGTAAGACTCTTATTGTAATTGCCCATAGACTCTCCACCATAATGGACGCAGACAAGATTTTCGTCATAAATGATGGCAATATCGAAGCAGAAGGAACCCATTCACAGCTTTTATCAGAGTGTTCTCTCTACAGAAATATGTGGGAAGCACATACTATGTCAAAAGATGATGACGGTGTTGATTCAGTTACGAGTGCTGAAACTAGAAGGGAGGCCGCTCATGCTTGAAATGCTTAAGAAATTTTTTGATTTTTGTAATGAGGAAAACCGAAATAAGTTTTATAAATCTGTTGCATTAGGTGTCCTAGATGCATTTTTCGCAGGTATGAAAATACCAGCTGCTTATTTTGCAATAGATGCTATAGTTGAACAAAACATTACAGCAAATACGTTTTTAATTGTAATGGGATTTATGCTTCTTGGCACTGTCGGAAAAATGGTTGTAAATAGATTTTCACAGATGCTTCAAACTGAGGGCGGGTATAATACCTGCGCGAGTAAGAGAATTGAAATTGGCGAGCATCTGAGATATTTGCCAATGGGATACTTTAATGATACAAGTTTAGGACATATCACTTCTGTCACAACAAATACATTAGAGCAGACAGGAGATATTGCAACGCGAGCAATCATGTTGGTTTTGCAAGGGTCAATTACAACACTTATTGTTAGCCTTGGTATGTTCATATTTGATGTGCGTATTGGATTGATTTGCGTTGCTGTTATGTTGGTTTTCTTTATTGTAAACCAATTTACAAACAAGAGCGTTGCAAAGGTTGCCACTGAAAAAATTGAATCTGATAAAGATATGGTTGGTGTAATACTTGAATTTATTCAGGGTATTGCTGAAATCAGAAATTACAACATCATCTCAATGAACAATGCACGATTAAATAAAGCCATCGATAGAAAAACAAAGGCTGATATTAAAGCGGAGATTGCAGCTATTCCTTTAGTCGGTGTCCAAATTCTAATTTGCAAGCTGGGAGGAGTTGTAATAGCTGGTGCCTCAATTTTATTTTATCTGAACAGGTCTATGAGCCTTACATACTGTATAACGATGCTCCTTTGCGCCTTTATCGTCTTTGAGTCACTTGATTTAGCTGGAACATACACAGCTCTTCTTAAAATAATCGGTAGAGGTGTGGATATGGTAAATGAAATAATGGCAGTGGAGCAAATGGATGTTCATGGTGAGGACATTCACCCTGAAAATAGAGATATTCACCTGGAACATGTAAGTTTTGCCTATGAAGACAGAACAATCATTGATGATGTCACACTTGATATAAAGGAGAAAACCACAACTGCTATAGTGGGACCTTCAGGTGGTGGAAAGACTACTATCACATCACTTATTGCCAGATTTTGGGATGTTAATGCTGGAAAAGTTACATTAGGTGGAAGAGATGTAAAGGAGTACAGTTTCGATTCATTGATGGAGAATTTTAGTTTTGTGTTCCAAAGGGTTTATTTGTTTGAGGATACCATAGCAAATAATATTCGTTTTGGACGACCTGATGCGTCAATGGAGGATGTTATTGCTGCCGCAAAAAAAGCCTGCTGTCATGATTTTATTATGGCATTACCTAATGGTTATGAAACTGTGGTAGGTGAGGGTGGTGCCACATTGTCAGGTGGTGAGAAACAAAGAATCGCCATTGCCAGGGCAATCATGAAGGATGCACCAATCATAATCTTGGATGAGGCTACAGCTAATGTAGATCCAGAAAACGAAAAGGATTTGACAGAGGCAATTGAAAATCTAACAAAGGAAAAGACAATTATTATGATTGCCCATAGGCTTAAAACAGTAAGACATGCCGATCAGATTGTTGTAATTGATAAAGGCAAGATTGTTCAAAAGGGCAAGCATGATGAACTTATGCAACAGGATGGAATATATAAGAACTTTGTAAGCGGCAGAAAGAAGGCTGTGAGCTGGAAAATAGCTTAAATAGAGGAACTGTGGAGGATAAAAATGGAAAATAAAAAGTTAACAGCGAAGGATTTTATTACGGTTGGTATATTTACTGCAATTGTATTTGTAGTCACTTTTGTATGTATGATGCTCGGATTTATTCATCCATATGTGGTTGCATCATATGTAATTATTATGCCAATAGTTGGCGCTATTCCAATGATGCTATTTTATTGCAAGGTTGAAAAATTTGGCATGATAACTATTATGTCTGTGCTATTTGCAATAATCATGTTTATTTTCGGAATGGGCTTTCTAGGGGCACCATTTATTGTGCTTGCTGGTGTTATTGCAGATTTAGTTGCAAAAAAGGGTGGATATAAAAATTTCAAATATATTTCCGTAAGCTATGGTATCTATTGTTTATGGATTTGTGCAAATTATTTTCCGCTTATTGTAACAGCCGAAGCATATAGGCAGAATCTTTTGGATGAGGGATACTCTGTCGAATATTGCGATAGCTTGTTTAGAGCCGTTAATGGCAAAACAATTATTGTTCTTATGCTCATAAGTTTTATTTGTGGTTATATTGGAGCATATCTTGGACGAGCAGTTGTGAAGAAACATTTTGAAAAGGCGGGAATAGTTTAATGGAAATAAAGTTGGATCCACGGACAAAGATATATATGATTTTTGTGGTATCTGCCATTGTTATGATGAGTGCTACAACTCCACTTTTATGGGCACTTAGGATTATTATGACTATGGTTCCTATTATGCTTTTAGTAGTAGAGAAACGCTATGCAAGCGCATTGCGTTTCTTTGCGTTATATATTATTGCAATAATATTAATCTTTTATTTCTTGTCGGCAGAGTCAACTGGCCTTATCAAAGCATTACTAACTGGATATTGTGGTATAGTTGCACAATTTTCCCCTGCGTTTATAACTGCTTGGTATGTAATTCATTCAACGAAAATAGACGAATTTATGTCTGCTATGCAAAAAATGCATGTGCCAGATGGAGTGACAATTTCTCTCGCGGTTGTTATGAGATTTTTCCCTACGATAAAAGAAGAATATGGCTCTATAAGAGACGCCATGAAAATGAGAGGTATATCTTTTGCAGGCGGGAATGCTGTAAAGATGGTGGAATATAGATTGATTCCTTTGCTGTTTTCATGTGTAAATATTGGGGATGAGCTTTCAGCTGCAGCTATTACAAGAGGACTAGGAGGAAAGATTAAAAGAAGTAGTGTTGTGGAGCTAAAACTAGGTGTTTTAGATTATGCTCTAATATTTTTATTTACCTGCGCAACAATAGTTTTTTTATTTCAGAAGTATATAAAACCATGAAAAATATAATTGAGATTAATAATGTAAGTTTTCACTATAAAGGGTCTGATGAAGGATTACTAAACAATGTATCCTTAAGTATTGCACAGGGGGAGACAGTTCTTCTGTGTGGTGCATCAGGCTCGGGAAAGACAACGATTATTAGATTAATAAACGGCTTGATTCCACACTATTATCCTGGGGAGCTTAGCGGTTCAGTAAATGTTGCTGGACATGATATAAAAAATACTGAATTGTACGATTTAGCCGGGGTGGTAGGTACAGTTTTTCAAAATCCCAGAAGTCAGTTTTTCTCGGTAGATACAGACGGAGAAATTGTATTTGGACCAGAGAATATTGGACTAGCTCCAAAGGAAATTAAAAATCGCGCAGCGGCAGTTATTGAAGAAATGAACTTGAAGAAGCTGATGGGGCGGAGTCTGTTTGAACTTTCGGGAGGAGAAAAGCAAAAAATTGCCTGTGGCTCAGTGTCTGCACTTTTGCCTAATATTATTCTTTTAGATGAACCTTCTTCCAACCTGGACTGGGGTGCTATTGAGGAACTGAAAAAAGAAATTAAAAGGTGGAAGAGTGAAGGCAAGACGATAATTATTTCGGAGCATAGACTCTGGTATCTAAAGGATGTTCTAGACAGAGTCATATACATGGATAACGGGAATATTGCTGGGGAATATACGGGAAAAGAATTTTTTGCTTTTTCTGATTCAAAGATTAAAGAGCTTAAACTTAGACCGGTAAAGATAGAAGAGAAGTTCATGAGCAAATTTAGCAGTTTATCACATGAATCAGTTAATAAACAAGAACCAACCGACGTAGATTCAATTGAGTTAAAAAACTTTTATTTTTCTTACGAAAAAAGACCCTATATCTTTAGAAAAAAGAAGCTTACTGGTGCTGATGGGGATATACTGAGCCTGAATATCCAAGAGCTTAATCTACCAAAAGGCACTGTGACAGGTATTACTGGAAAAAATGGGACAGGGAAATCTACCTTTCTAAGGTGTTTGTGTGGATTGGAAAAGGATTGTAAGGGAGAGATTATTTCAGGAGATAAGATATATAAGGGAAAGAGCCTCATTAAAATAAGTTATATGGTAATGCAGGATGTAAACCATCAACTTTTTACGGACAGTGTTGAGGCAGAGGTCTTGTTATCAATGCAGGAAGAAAATAAGGCTAAGTGCACTGAAATATTAGATAGTCTAGGCTTGCTTGAGTTTAAGGATAAGCATCCCATGGCTTTATCGGGCGGTCAGAAGCAAAGAGTTGCAATTGCCTCAGCAATAGCTGCCGGCGCCAAACTACTTCTTTTTGACGAGCCTACATCAGGGCTGGATTACCTTCATATGGAAAAAGTTGCTAGTCTTTTAAAAGAGCTGGCAAATAGTGGCAGCACTGTACTAGTATCCACCCATGACCCAGAGCTTATTGAACTTTGTTGCGATTATGTTTTGCAAATAGATGAGGGTAAAGTGGCAGGCTTAGAAAAAATTTAAACAACTTATTTGTAACCTCATAAATGCCAAGGTTGTGGTAGAATAGACTCATGAAAAAAGCAGATATTAAATACAAGCTGGCTGAGGCCATGAAAACCTGTATGAAGACCACTTCTGTGGAGAATATCACGGTAAAGCAAATTGTGGATGTGTGTGGGGTTTCAAGGCAGAGCTTTTACCGCAATTTCATAGACAAGTATGATTTGATTAATTGGTACTTTGATAGGCTTCTAGAGCAGTCCTTTAAGGAGATGGGCAGTGGCGAGACTGTCAGAGAGGGACTTATCAAAAAGTTTGCCTATATCAAGCAGGAAAGGTTGTTTTTTACAGCTGGCTTTAAGGGTGATGACCAAAATAATTTAAAAGAGCATGATTTCATAATGATATATGAATTCTATTGCGATTTGATTAGAAAAAAGACTGGAGAAAATCTGGATAAGCATATGCGAAAGCTGTTAGAAATGTATTGCCAGGCATCTGTATATATGACTGTTCAGTGGCTGATGAAGGGGATGCAAGAAACCGAGGAGCAGCTTGCGGATTTGATGATAGATGCTATGCCAGAAATGTTACACGCACTGTTTGAGAAAATTGAATTGGTCTAAAAAGCCTTTGTTTTAGCCATTTATTAAAATTTAACAAAATGTTACACATAGACATAATTGTAACTTATATTTCTCTGCACTCTGATGATAGAATATTAACTGTAGGATGTGTTAAAAATTTAACACAAAGTATTTTTTATTGAAAAAGGAGTGTAGAATAATGGCTAACAGAATTTCTCTTAACCCAACATCTTACCACGGAGCTGGCGCAATCCAGGAAGTAGTTAACGAAATCAACGGAAATGGATTCAAGAAGGCATTCGTTGCATCCGATCCAGATCTTATCAAATTTGGTGTAACTGGAAAGGTTACAGAATTACTTGATAAGGCAAATATTCCTTATGAAATTTATTCAGATATCAAGCCAAACCCAACAATCGAAAATGTAAAAAATGGTGTAGAGGCTTTCAAGAAGTCTGGCGCTGATTGCATCGTTGCAATTGGTGGTGGTTCTTCTATGGATACATCAAAAGCTATCGGTATTATCATCACAAACCCTGAGTTTGCTGATGTTCGCTCACTTGAGGGTGTTGCACCTACAAAGAATCCTTGTGTTCCAATTATTGCAGTTCCAACAACAGCTGGTACAGCAGCAGAGGTTACAATCAATTATGTAATCACTGATGTTGAAAAGGAAAGAAAGTTTGTATGTGTTGATACACACGATATGCCAATCGTAGCAGTTGTTGACCCAGAGATGATGTCATCAATGCCAAAGGGACTTACAGCAGCTACAGGTATGGATGCTCTTACACACGCAATTGAAGGCTACACAACAAAGGCAGCATGGGAAATGACAGATATGTTCCATCTTGAAGCTATCCGTCTTATTTCAAAGAATCTTCGTGATGCAGTAGAGAATAAGAAGGAAGGCCGTGAGGGAATGGCTCTTGGTCAGTATATTGCTGGTATGGGCTTCTCAAATGTAGGTCTTGGTATCGACCATGCAATGGCTCACACACTTTCAGCACACTATGACACACCACACGGTGTAGCATGTGCTATGTTCCTTCCAATTTCTATGGAGTTTAACCGCGAATATACAGGGGAGAGACTTCGCGAGGTTGCTAGAGCTATGGGTGTTGAAGGTGTTGACAATATGTCTCAGGATGAATACCGCGATGCAGCTATCGAGGCAGTAAAGAAGCTTTCTGAGGATGTTGGAATTCCAAAAACTCTTGATAAGATTAAGGAAGAAGACTTAGATCAGCTTGCTACAGATGCTCTTAACGACGCTTGCTACCCAGGTAACCCACGTGAGGCTACAAAGGAGCAAGTAATCGAGATGTTCAGAATGCTTATGGCATAAGCTGAGTTACATAATCCTTATATTCTTGTAATTTATTGGATTTTTTAATTTTCTTTATAGCTCTTTCATCGTTGGGGAATTGTGTTTGCCAATAGCTCCAGAATTCTTTCATACGATGAAGGACAGGCTTTTCGCCAGACAGAGCTTCACTATATTCCTGTAAAAGAGTACGGTGAAGCTCTTTTAATTTATTTATGTCTATGTTTGAAGTGGGGTTAATGCCCTTGTACTGTAAGCCCAATTCTGGATTTGTGATAAGACCTCTACCAATCATAATTCCAGCAATGTTGGGATAGTTTTTTTCGATTTTTTCGATATCTGATACAGATTTAACCTCTCCATTATAAACCAGTGGAGCCTTTGCATGCTGATATGCATAATCAAAGTATTCCATTCTAACTGGTTCTTTGTAAAAATCTGATTGTATGCGAGGGTGGATGGTTAGCTCTGAAACAGGGTATTTATTATATATTTCCAGGATTTCGTAGAATTCTTCCGGGGCATGCTTTCCGAGCCTGGTTTTTATAGATAGAGAACATTTTCCCTCTAGCTTATTAAATATTTCATACAGAAATTTATCTAATTCTTCAGGGTAAAATAGAAGGCCAGACCCTTTTTTCTTTGCCACAACAGTGCCGCTTGGGCAGCCTAAGTTTAGATTAATCTCTTTAAAGCCAAGAGCGATAATCTCACTTGCAGCCCAAAGAAAGTGCTCTGGGTTGTTGGTAAGCAGCTGTGGCACATTTAGATTGATATCATTCTTTTCAGGATTAATATCTTTAAATTCTCTTGTTGTGAATTTATGTGTGGAATTTGGAGATAAAAAGGGGGTGAAAACCTTTTCTACACCACCGTAATATTTTAAAAATGCATTTCTATATATGCTGTCGGTTACGCCCTCTAGGGGAGCTAAATATAAATTTTTCATGAGGGTATTTTAACACATAAAAAGAGTTTCCTCAGCAAGTAAAAAATTGAATACAAGAAAAACAAAAACCTGTACTTGTATATAGTGGTGGATTGTGGGCATAATTATATGGGAATATTGAAATTGATTGGGAGATTAATATGTTTAAGGGCATAGAAGCATCCAGGGGAATAGGAATAGGCAATATTTGTCTAGTTGTAGAGCATGATTTAAGCTTCGAAACTAGGCATATTGATGACACAGAGGCGGAAAAAGCAAGGCTTAATTCTGCTATTGATAGGTTCAAGAAAAAGACAGCTGCTATGGCAGAAAGTGTTAGAAAAAATATAGGTTCTAAGGAAGCTGCAATTATAGAAGGACATCTAACCATGATCTCTGATCCTACAATGACAGGGGAAATGTCCAAAAGAATTGAAAAAGGTCAATGTGCAGAGGCTGCTGTTAACGCAGTTTGCGATATGTTTATCGCCATGTTTGGGGACATGGAGGATGATATGATGAAGCAACGGGCATCAGATGTTTCCGATATCAAAAATAGCCTTCTAAAGCTTTTGCTTGGCGTTAAAGATGTAGATATAAGCAATGTTGCCCCTGGGACAGTAATAGTTGTTCATGAGCTTACACCATCTATGGTTTCCCAGATTGTTAGGGAAAATGTTGTAGGCATAATTACAGAGGCTGGTGGAACGACCTCACATTCTGCAATATTGGCTCGGGCGCTAGAAATTCCTATGGTTATTTCTGTCCCAGGCATAACGGACGTGGTACATGACAATGAAACAGCAATTGTTGATGGCATAGAAGGAACAGTCTACATAAATCCACCAAAGCAGGTTATAGCTCAGTACGCTAGAAAGCGTGAAGAATTTATAAAGGCCCAGGCTGAGCTAAAGAATTTCTTTGGAAAGAAAACTCTTACTGCTGATGGAGAAGAAGTAGAGCTTTTCTGCAACATTGTCACCCCACAGGATGCAAAAAAGGCTTTAGAATGTGATGGCGAGGGCATCGGTCTGTTTCGCACAGAATTTCTGTTTATGGACGGCACACAGCTTCCTACAGAGGATGAGCAATTTAAAGCCTACAAAGAAGCCGTTGAGATTATGGGCGACAGGACTGTTATTATACGTACATTAGATATTGGCGGAGATAAGGATATTCCATATCTTGGTCTTGAAAAGGAAGAAAATCCATTCCTGGGACATCGAGCCATTAGATATTGTCTAAGTAATCCTGATATATATAAAATGCAACTTAGAGGAATATTGCGAGCAAGTGCCTTTGGAAGGGTCAAAATTATGATTCCTATGGTCACATGCTTAGAGGAGGTACGCAGCGTAAAAGCTCTTGTGGAAGAATGTAAAAGGGAGCTTAAGGCTAAAGGCGAGGACTTTGATGAAAATATAGAGCTTGGTTGCATGGTAGAAACTGCAGCTGCTTCATTAATAGCTGATATCCTTGCTAAAGAGGTGGATTTCTTTTCCATTGGAACCAACGATTTAACGCAATATACAATGAGTGTTGATAGGGAAAATGCAAATGTGGCATATCTTTATTCAACATTTCAACCTGCTGTATTACGTTCTATAAAAAATATAATTGAAGCTGGAAAAAAAGAGGGAATTCCAGTTGGAATGTGTGGAGAGGCTGCGGCAAATCCTTTGATGATACCGCTGCTTATTTCCTTTGGTTTGACAGAATATAGCGTTAATCCAGGATTTGTACTTTCAGCACGTTCTATTATTTCTAAATGGTCAAAGGCTGATGCTGACGCATTGGCAAATAAGGCTATGGCGCTTGCTACAGAGGCAGAAGTAGTGGCATTGCTAAAGGCCGAAGCAAAATAAATGAAGCTAAAGAGAATGAGGAGACGATTGGTATGCAAAACAGCATTCAAAAACAGCAGTACCTAAAGATTCTATCTAAGCAGTTCCCTAATGTAGCCACTACGGCAACAGAAATCATTAATCTACAGTCAATCCTAAGCTTACCCAAGGCGACGGAGCATTTTTTATCTGATATTCATGGCGAGGATGAGCAGTTTGCCCATGTAATAAAAAATGGTTCTGGAGCAGTTAAAAGAAAAATAGATGAGGAATTTGGCAACATGCTTTCTGAAAAAGAAAAGCGTGATTTGGCAACCTTGATTTATTATCCAGAGGAACGAATAAGGATGATAAAGGAATCTGACTGGGGCAATGCAATGGATGATTGGTATGTTGTTATGATAAATCGTCTGATTCAGGTGTGTAAGGCTGCAGCCAGCAAATATACAAGATCCAAGGTGAGAAAATCTCTGCCAAAGGATTTTGCATATGTTATAGAAGAGCTTATCACTGGCCGTCGAGACCATGGTGACCAGGAAGCATATTTCAACGAGATAATCCATACTGTTATTCGCATTGGCAAAGCGCCTGAGCTGATAGTTGCTTTGTCAAATACCATCAGTAGATTTGTTGTGGACCATCTCCATATTGTTGGAGATATCTATGATAGAGGACCAGGCCCACATAAATGCATGGATACCCTTATGCAGCACCACAGTGTAGATATTCAGTGGGGAAATCATGATATTGTTTGGATGGGGGCGGCGGCAGGCCAGCTGGCATGTATCGCTACTGTTCTTAGATTTTCTGCACGATATGGCAATTTGGATATTTTAGAGGATGGTTATGGAATAAATCTTTTGCCCCTATTTAGATTTGCAATGGATACATACAAGGATGACCCTTGTGACTGCTTTAGCCTGCATTATAGAGAGGGAGACTATGATTTGTCCAACGCTGAATGTGACAGAAAAATGCATAAAGCTATGGCAATCATCCAATTCAAAATTGAAGGGCAGCTTATAATGGAGCACCCAGAGCTTCATATGGAGGACAGGCTGCTTTTGGATAAAATGGATTTGGATAGAGGCATTGTTGTTATTGATGGAAAGGAATACAAGCTTCTAGACACCAATTTCCCTACGCTAGATGTTAAGAACCCTTATGCTCTATCAAAGGAAGAAGCGGAGGTTATGGAGAAGCTGAGGATTGGCTTTATTAATTGCGAAAAGCTTCAGGAGCATATTCGATTTTTATACAGAAAGGGTAGTTTATACAAGACTTATAATAACAATCTGTTGTTTCATGGCTGTGTTCCATTGGATGATAATGGACAATTTAAGGAAGTTGAGTTATGTGGGAAAACATATAAGGGTAAGGCATTATATGATGCATTGGAGCAGTTACTCAGACAGGGGTATTACGCTATAGATCCTGAGGAGAAAAAACGTGGTATGGATATGCTATGGTACACATGGTGTCATGCCAATTCTCCAGTTTTCGGGAAGGATAAGATGGCTACCTTTGAAAGATATTTTGTTGCTGATAAAGAGACTCATGTGGAAAAAAAGAATCCTTACTATACCTGGTATGATAAGGATGAGACAGTTACCATGATTCTAAAGGAATTTGGCCTTAACTCACCGGAAAGCCGTATAATAAACGGCCATGTTCCAGTGGAAGCCAAAAAGGGTGAACTGCCAATTAAATGTGGTGGGCGATTGATTGTAATTGATGGTGGCTTTTCCAAGGCATATCAGCCAAAGACAGGAATTGCAGGGTACACTTTGACCTACAATTCCTACGGATTTCTTTTGGCAGCTCATGAGCCATTTGAATCAGTGGAAAAAGCGGTGGAGAGTGGCAGTGATATTCATTCTGACACCGTTTTAGTACAGCATGTAGATAGGCGTAAAACTGTAGCCGATACAGATATAGGTCAAGGCATTAAGGAAACTATAAAAGAATTGGAGGACCTATTGGAGGCGTATCGTACAGGAATATTAGTGGAAGCGTGACGATAAAGCCATATTTAACGAGTTGTCAGTTAAATGAATAATTTCTGTCATAAAGCAGGGCGGCAAGCAGCACTACAAAGCATGAGCCGGCATTGTGGACGAGGGCACCTGTAGTTGGATTTAATATGCCAAGTACAGACATAGTCACAGCTACAAGGTTGATGCACATGGATAGTGTTATTGCTGCCTTTATTGTTTTTACAGTAGTGTTTGACAGCCATTTTAGATATGGAAGATTTGTTATGTCATCAGACATAAGTGCCACATCAGCTGCTTCAATTGCAATATCGCTTCCTATAGCACCCATGGCAACACCTACATCAGCAAGCTTTAATGCTGGGGCATCATTTACGCCATCACCAATCATGCAAATCTTGCCATTTTCTTTAAATTTCTTTATGTAGTCCATTTTTTCACCGGGAAGTAATCCTGCATGAACATCATTGATTCCAACCTTTGATGCAAAAAATGAAGCGGTTTTTAGATTGTCACCAGTTAATAAAAGGGTGCTTGTATTCATTGCTTCAAGCTGCCGTATTACTTCTCTTGCCTCTGGGCGGATTACATCAGATAAGCTGATAATTCCGATTATGTTATTTTCGTCTGCTATTATTATGGTCGCTTTCCCTTCTAGTCCCAGATTATTCAGGACAGTAGTGGCATTTTGGGGCATTGGCACACCAATATTTTTAATATAGGTTTCGCTTCCTAAATAGTATTTTGCATTATTGATGGTAGCGGTAATGCCTTTGCCAGCCTCCATCTTAAAATCTGAAATATCTGCAAGCTCTATGTCGTTGGCTTTAGCTTTTTCAACAACAGCCTTACCAAGCGGATGCTCACTTCGGCTTTCTATTGATGCAGCTATTCTAAGTAGGTCTGTTTCGGAAAGCTCCCTTGTTGGGATGATATCTGTAACCTCTAGCTTTCCATAGGTCAAAGTACCTGTTTTGTCAAAGGCGATGGTGGATACCTTTCCCATTTTTTCCAATGCTTCACCGGATTTAATGATAACTCCATGCTTGGTGGCCTGACCAATGGCAGCCATGATTGCAGTTGGAGTAGCAAGTACCAGAGCGCAAGGGCAGAAAACTACCATTACAGTAACGGCTCTTACAATATCGCCAGTTATGACATAAGCAAGAATTGCAATGAAAAGAGCTACTGGAACAAGCCAGCTGGCCCACTTATCTGCTATACGCTGAGTGCTTGCCTGGTTTTTGTCAGCATCCTCAACCATCTTTATAAGCTTTTGTAGAGATGAGTCCTGCCCAACCTTAGTAGCCTTGAAATCAATAGAGCCAAAGCGGTTGATGGTTCCAGAATAAACTGAATCTCCAACGGTTTTGTCGACAGGTAGGGATTCACCAGTCATAACTGACTGATCGATAGAAGTTTCGCCAGCGATGATAATTCCATCTACGGGAATAGTCTCGCCAGGAAGCACTCTAATGACATCATCTTTTTGTATCCTTTCCACTGGAATAATTGTCTCTTTGCCATCAAGGATTAATCGACCTGTGGATGGTGCAAGAGAAATAAGATTCTTTAATCCTTTTTTCGCTCTATCAGTAGTCATATCCTCTAAAAGGGCACCTAGCTCCATTATGAAAGCAACCTCACCTGCGGCGAACAAATCTCCAATTAATAGTGCTGCAATCATTGCCATGGAAATAAGAAGGGCAGAGGAGATTTTGCTGATGCCTTTATTATAGATAATGCGATAGATTGCAAGATATAATAGTGGCAGACCACAGATTATTACACAAGGCCATGCCAGTAATTCGTATTTACCATATCCCATTCTTGGAAGAATGAAGGAAGCTATTAGAAATAGGCCTCCTGTAATTGTCATTTGCCATCCGGCTAAAAAGTCATTAATTTTCTTTATCATAAAATGCCTCCGGTTGATTAACGATTAACAAAATCATATAATCTAATTACTACTGAACACTTTGTTCAATTATGAGTATAGTGTCGTATTAAAGGACAAACAATAATCAGAACTTTTAGAAAGTGCGTTACTGAACAAATATATGAAAATGTTCGGTAAAATAGGGATAAATATGGATAGAAGACAAAGAAAAACAAGGCAGGCTATATATGATGCCTTTACTACATTATTAGAAAAAAAGAATTATTCAAATATAACAGTCCAGGATATTATTGATGAAGCGGATGTGGGAAGGAGTACCTTTTATTCACATTTTGAAACAAAGGACGAGCTCCTTAAATCATTATGTACGGAAATTTTTAACCATGTATTTTCTGAAAAGCTGGTTAAGGAAAGCACCCACGATTTTTCTGCCAGTGACAAAGAGCTAAAGGGGGAGATTACCCATATCCTTTATCACCTTAAAGATAGCAGAAGTTATATTAAAAGAATCCTTTCCAGTGAAAGCGGAGAAGTATTTATGGCTTATTTCAAGGGGTATTTGGAAGAACTATTTAAAAATGAGTTGGACAATATTAAGACTGATATCCCAAAGGATTACGTGTTAAACCACATGGTTTGCGATTTTACCGAGACAGTTCGTTGGTGGATGCAGCATGAAGAGTATAGCCCAGAGGAGATAAGCGGGTTCTTCTTTGGGACGACGCTGTCGTGATGATTAAAATAACAGGGGCTGTAAAAAAACTCCCCTAAAAGGAAACGGGTGAAATCATTGAGATTTCACCCGTCTTTTATTGAAAAAAAT
>SVES01000015.1 GCA_015057305.1 Pseudobutyrivibrio ruminis
TCTACATACTTTACTGATAGAATTGTAAAACCTTGTAAGAACACCTACTAATAGATATGCAAGATATCACATTTAGCTAATCTAAAATCTGTGATTGTATCCAAGTAGGGTGGGCCAGTGGCTGGTGGTATGCTACTTACCGGCAACCCTGTGGGAATGGTTACAGGGGGGGGCTAGAGTATGCTAACGTCCACGTAATCTGTGATAACTCCGTCCACGCCTAGGCGTTGCAGGGATAGCATCTGCCCTCTGGTGTCTGGGGTGTAGGAGTATACCTTGGCGCCAGCATCATGGATAGCTCTTATGGTCTTTGGGGTAAGGGTCTTCATATTGACGCCATAATACTCTGCCGGATATTTTGTTGGGAGAGTAGATTTACCAAAGGAAGCAAGCACCATAATTGGCTGTTCAGGATTTATGGCTTTAATGGCAGTTAAGTAATCGTAGTTAAAGGATAGGAATACCACTCTATCCAATACTCCATAGTCGGCACATTTCTGATATACCTGGGCTGCAAATTCAGGGTCATCTCCGATATTTTTCAGCTCACAGAACATGCGCATATTTGTGGTGCTAAGTAAATCAAGAGTTTGGTCAAGAGTAGGTATGCGCTCTAGTCTGTACTCTCTGCCATACCATTCTCCTGCATCAAGCTGTAGTAGCTCCTCATAGGTGTGGTCTGCAACAGTGGTCTGGTCTCCTGTAAACTTTTCCAGAGTGTCATCATGGAAAATTACAAGCTCACCATCTTTGGTCTTTCGAACATCAAACTCTACAGTTTTGGCTCCTGCGGCATAAGCCCCCGCAAAAGCACTTAGTGTATTTTCTGGATAGGCCCCAGAATACCCCCTATGAGCAACAAGTTGTACCACTATATCTTCATCTGCATTAGCAGGTAAATAATAAAACTGATTTAAAGCAGTAAACGAACAAAGTAAGGTGGCTATGCTGATTGCAATGGTTCTCCCTACTTTAAAAAATTTATTTTTTCTCATACGCAAGCCTCCCTTGTTAGTTACTTATATTTTACCACTAAGTCACAGTTTTATCACAAATATGGCCATAAAAAAAATGCCCGAAATAATCGGACATTTTTTATTAATTATTTTATATAACTGAATATTTTATAGGCAATCAGCAAACTGTGGCTGCAATTTGCGGAAAATATGAGTTCCTAATGCGAACATGAGAATTGTAAAACACCAAAAATATAGTGTAAGCCATGGCTTAGTCCAAAAACCTGTCTGGGATATAAAGCTGTCCCTGTAACCGCTTGTAATGTAATACATTGGATTCAACTGAAGTAACACATTTAACCAGCCAGGGATTCTGTCAACCATATCATCATAATTCCACATGATTGGCGTAGCCCAAACTCCCACTTGCAGAATAATATTTACAAGCTGTGCCATATCTCTAAAGAATACGCACAAAGCACTTGTCAGGTAGATAAGTCCAATTGCAAGCAGCATCATTGAAAATGAATAATAGAATATCTGAAGTATAAATGGTGTAAGACCAAAGCCATAAAGCAAATATACTATTAAGGTAAAAAGCACGAAAAAGCCATGAACAAACAATGATGATACAGCCTTTACTATTGGCAAAACATTAATTGGGAAAACCACTTTTTTAACAAGGTAATTGTACTCCTGTAGTACTACAGTTCCACCAGCTAGCACTTCGCTAAAATAAAACCAAGGAACAATACCTGCAGAAAGCCACAATACAAAAGGTGCATTTATACCAGCCTTGGTGCCCTGTGTACCAGCATTTAAAGCCTTGTCAAATACTATCCAATAAACAAGTACTGTCACAATAGGCTGAACAAATGCCCAGATAACCCCAAGTGTGGAGCCTGCAAACTTCTGCTTAAAATCGTTTTTTGCAAGCTTAGTTATTAATTTTCTGTTTGTAAAAATATCCTTAATCATATCTTTCCTATAAAATATTATTATTTGACGGCTGCCATGCCATCCTTTGAATTATATTGGTATATTTTAACATCCTCATTTTCAAATACCAGCTTTAATTTCATACTATTGCACTTATAATCAGGATGTCCTTGCTTTGTGACAACCAGATAATCTATTCCATTCATATCCATTGCCACCTCGGCTTCTCTGGCATTACTGCTATAGAATTTTTCGTTAATTGAAAGCATAGCATTTATCTGCTTTTCGGTAACATCAGAATAATCATAGCCCTCTAGGTAACATTGTCTTTCTGAGAATGCGCTGCAATAAAAATAAATACTTCGATAATCAATTTCCTCGGAAAGCCTATCGACGGCTACCTTTGCGTTTTCGTCTGTGTTATCCCTAAGCCACAAATATGCCTCCATAGTTTCAGCTGAAACTAAATCAGCTCTTTGCCCTGCTTCAGCCTCATATACTGCTTCCTGTTTCACAGCTGAATATCCATAATAGGCCAAATCGATTATCAGAAAGGCGGTTCCAATTCCAAAAAACAAGTAGGTAATGTAGGCAATAAGCTTTTTACGATTTTCAATTATGTATTTCATTGCTCCATAAAAAATGAAGCCAGCATTGGTAATTACAAAATAAATCTGCGAATTTCCAGGAACTGTAACAAAGCAAGCTCCCCCAATTCCCATAAGCACTGAGCCAATTACGAACCAATCGAAAATATCGCCAAGGATTCCATTCTTTATTAATGTTTTAAAGTGGGCTACCATAAAGGCTCCAAAGGCTAAAATACATGGTCCTACTACGGCGATTGCACAAAGTATTACGGCTATTATCACCCATGGAAATGCATTGTAATCAAATCCAAGCTTGGAGATAATCTGTCCTACTCTTCCAGCAGAAATAGTGCCCTCAGGGGAAATTGCCATAGCCCTATTATTAGAGCCAGATGGATTTAGACCAACTGTGACAATCACATATGTAAGCACAAAGCCAAGTGTAATGCTTGCCACATAAAGCAATCTGCCAATATGGAAATTTTTCATAACGGCAGCTTCTGTGATAAGCACTATCCAGGAAATTGCCACAAGCAAAATTCCAGTTGTACCCTTAAAGCCAGTTGCTGCTGCAGCCAGCAAATATAGGGCTATCATAACCTTTAGACTATATTTGTCATACCATAGTTCGGCCAAAATATCTATCACAACCACCGATAGTGACAATGCAAGCCCCATAGCATTTGCATTGCTAAAAAGATGGTTATCCAACCATGAAAATGGAAGCTTTATTCCAACTACATTGAGAGGCATGATGCATATGCAGGATACAAGCAATCCTCCACAGTAAAAGAAATAGTTTAATTTATGGCATACCTTTCCAGCCCTCAGTCTCTCTCCAATGCAAAGAAGCGCCAAGGTCAGTGGCCAGGCACAAACAAAGCTATTGCCATTTAAGTACAGGCTAAATGCATCCACCTTAAAGATGTGTTTGCACATTGCAAAAATCAGCTCGTAATAATAGTGATAATAAAAGGTAAGCCCATCTATACGAATATCACCATTTGGAAAGGAACGACTTAGGGAAACAATATTGCCTGTATGAAAAAGGTAATCGTGATAAACCTGAGTGGTTTGTCCCGAAAGTGCCCCCATATATTTAAACTGGAAATTCAAAAAGGATGCCAATAAAATAAGGGCAAAAATAATAATTCCAGTCCAGCTAAATTTTTCTCCTGCATTATAAAATGATGGTCTTTTCTTTTTCAGGTATACCGCTACGGCTACTGCTGAAGCAATAGGACCTGCCAACATCAACAGCCCATCAACACCTGTGATTGATTCTATAAAATATACAGTAGCGCTATAGATAAAGCCTATAAAAAATGCAGCCAGAAATCTGATAGAAAAGCTTAGTCTTCGAGGAAGCAAAATAGCCTCAAATAACATACCAGGTATTTGTATCCAAAGGATTAAAAACAATATAAAAATTAATGTGATTCCTAAATTGAACGTCATTAACACTCCTCATCTTCCTTCGGAGAAAGCTGTCCAAGCTTGAAATGCTTTCTGCAAAGTGCCACATAAGAATCATTTGCCCCAAGCATCACCTGTGGACCTGAGCGAACCACTCCATTTTCGTTGTACCTTGTGTTACAGGTAGCCTTGCGACCACACCAACACACAGTTTTAACCTCATGTATAACATCTGCTATAGTAATGAGTCGTTCTGAACCAGGGAACAATTTATTTCTAAAATCTGCCCTAAGTCCATAAGCCACAACTGGAACATCCATAAAATCAACAATGTCCGACAAATAATCCACCTGCTCAGGTGTAGCAAACTGCACCTCATCAACAATAATACAGTCATATTTTTTAATTTCTTCTGGAGACATTTCTGTTAAGTCTTCCAAAAAAATACATTCGTTTTGAAGACCAATACGAGAGCGTACAATGCGTTCTCCATCCCTTGTATCCATTTTGGGCTTTACCAACAAGGCGTTCTGGCCTACCTCCTCATAATTGAAATGAGTCATAAGCGCATTGGCTGTCTTTGAAGAACCCATGGCGCCATAGTAATAATATAACTTTGCCATTGCAAACCCCTTTACAAAAATTAACAGAAGACTATTAATGAGTCTTCTGTCTAATTAATCTTTATTTTACTTATTAACTATATAAAAGTCAAAATACTTTATTCCACTGTTGGGTTTCAAGCTCTGTCGCTCTATGAACAAGCCTTACATTTGCCTTGCCGTGATTCTTCACATAATAAAGTGTCAAATCTGCAGCATTTAAATAATCCCATGCTCTGTTCATTGGTCTAGGCGCATGGTTGACTATACCCTGGGAAACGGAAAAGCCTTTTAGCCCAAGGGATTCTCCCACCTTTTTCATGGATTTATTAATATATTTAGCTTTTTCTATAACCTGCTCGTCAGTCATATTGTAATAATAGATAACGAACTCATCACCGCCATAACGGGCCACGAAAATATTATCGCTAGTCATCTCCTTAAGGACCTTACCCATATTAACCAGCAATTCGTCACCCTTGGAATGTCCATAGGTATCATTAACCTGCTTGAAGCAATCCACGTCCATCATTTCTACAGCAAGGTTCTTGCCTTCCTTATTTGCCATTTCAAATAATTCGTCAATGACAGCGTTCATCTTTAGGCGGTTAGCTATTCCTGTAAGAGGATCTGTTTCCGCCGCAGCCAAAAGGAACAGATTTTTAGTCCTTTGCTGAGCCAGCTCTGAGCGCAAATGTAATGTTGCAAGAAATGAGCGCTTATTATCCTCTGTCTTTTTCTCTGTAAAAATCCTGTACTTCTTGTAGCTTGCCATGACACGTTCAGCATCATTAAGCTCATCATATATTTGGATTCTGCAGTTTTCTATGTAAAGGCGCATACTGATTATATCTTGACCCTCACAAACTGTTTCAATCCTCTCAAACATCCGCTCAAGCTCAGAATATTCCTTGCTATCCATTAAAAATCTGATAAGCTTTTTGGTCTCATCAAAATATACAATATATTCCTCGCAGTTATAAAAAGCCTCCAGACATCTTTGCTTCATGAGATTTGTGTTTATCTCGTCATTTCGGAAACGATAATAATAGAGCCTTGCTAAAAGAGTATCAAACATGTTATTAAACTCAGGATTAGCCTCGATAACCTTTTCCATTTCCATAAAGGCCTCGCTGGCTTTCTTCCTTTTGCCTAAGTCTACATAAAGCCTGATGATATATGCATAATCAATCACCATCATGTAGCCCTTCATGTATGTGTCCTCTATAAATTCACAACACTCAATGGATCTGTAGTGATACTCCAATGCCTGCATGGTTGCATCCATTTCGTCGCACAGGGACGCAAAATTCGAGCAGGCTATAGCCTCATCTGTATACAATCGATTGGCCCTTGCAAGCTCAATACTATTGATAAAATATTCCTCACTAGTAATAAAGTGACCTTCACTACGAAAAATAATACCAAGCTCGTTGTAACAACGACAAGTAAGCTGATGCTCATCTGTCTTTGCCAGGCCTTGAACGCCTGAGGATAGATAATAAAGTGCCTGGGAATAATCCCCGTTTTGACAACATGCATCTCCTAAGACACAACTAGCGTAATTCTTTAAATCATCATTTCCACATTCCTGAGACAAATCAAACAAATCGCAAGCATAATCAACATGCTTAACGTTGTCGATTTTACGAACACCATTAATCTTTTCAATCAGCTCTACCGCTTCTGGAGAGCTTTTGCTAAGCAATTCTTCCAAACCTATTCCCCTCTAACATTAATACGGCTTTTCGGCTATTATATCATGGTGTTTGTTATAATTACAACAAAAATTATGGCTAATTTTCAAGATATAACGCAACAGTAAGCTTTCCGTTATTAGCTGTGACGTAGACAACAATGTTTGAAGAATATTTATTTACAAATTTCAAATCCAGGGAACCCCAGGAAATTGTTGCATCCCAATCTGTTGGCAAATAGTTAACCGGAAGGGAATGAGCATGTCTTTCTGAAGCTGATATACCAGCTGTCTTCATGGCTGCATAGATTGTTGAGGATACCTGACAAACTCCGCCTCCAATTCCCATTGCATGCTCTTTATTGATAAACACAGGGGCTGTAACAAAGCCATTGGCGGTTGTGCGCTGACCAATTGCCTGATTTGCAGAAAATGTCTTTCCTGGTGCCACTACTGTGCCATTCACATTTTTTGCTGCGATAGCAATATTTGTAGCTCTTGCAACTGTAGCATCATAATCTGTAGAATAAACCCCAAGTAAAGTGTACTGAGATGGAACCGAAATGTCAGCTCCAACTGTTGGTGTGGCGATTCGTCCCTCAGCCTTGCCTGCATTTACATAATGATATACGTAGGCTGGCATATTGTCCCCATAAACAGCTGCCAAATCAGGATATCTGTTCATATAATCTGTAGCATTAAAGCTTGCGCTGGCATTTCTGCCCTCGTATATTCCAAAATAAACATAATGATTTAAAAGTGCCAGCTGACTTCCGTTTACAGAAGCTGCAACATCTGGATACATAGCCGCATAATAAGCCCCATCAAATACAGCCGCACAAGCCTGCAATTCATCATTAGAAGCTGCTTTGGCGTCTATATGAGGCACAGCAACGAATGCAACCAGCAAACACATCACAGTAACTATAATCTTATTTACCTTCAAATTCAGTTTTTTCATAATCCCTCCATCTACACAAATATATTCGATTAATAAGGTCATTCTAACACTTTTATGTAACATTTAAAATAAATGTATGAAAAAATCCCACGATAACTCGTGGGATTTTGAACTATTTATTCTTCTTTGAAGTTGTCTGTTGTTGACTAAGCTCGGCCTGTTTGCGAAGTGCCCATGCTCTAAGCCCCTTCTTTTTCTTTTTGTTGTCCTGCTGCTCTGTCTTGCCGTGAAGCCCCTTAACCTTTGTGATGTAAAGACCTGAAACTGTAGCCTTTACCTCTTTCTTAACTGGCATCTCGTCAAATATCTGAGCATCACAGATAAGTGTCATTACCTGTGGACCAACCTTGGCCTTTACAACAGGAATCTTAGAGTTCTTGGCATACCATGGTGTGTTAGAAACCACAGCCTCTGGCAAGCCTGCATCCTTAAGACGCATCTTTTTCTTATCGATGATAAGCATTGAAACCTGCTGTGCAACAGCCTCCATCTGTTGCTGCTGCTCAGCCTGTCTGTCCTGCATACGCTTTCCTAAGAAATATAAAACAATAATAGCAACTACGAGAATAATCGCAATCACTAATAGAACAATCCCTAACGTACTCATAAAATATCCTCCAATTCTTTGCTCCCCTGGAGCCACAACTAGGTGATATTTTACCATGTAGCAGGCAAGAAATCAATGGTCGCTCATGGTGATAATAAGGAATCCTCCCACTTCGTGGGTCCCTCCTTATTCTATATTATAATTTCCAAATATCCTGATTGTACTGCTCTATTGTTCTATCTGATGAAAAGAAGCCTGCATTTGCAATATTCTTAATCATCTTGCGGCCCCACTCTGTGCGGTTTTCAAATGCTGCATATGCCTTTTCCTTTGTGGCACAGTAGTCCTTAAAATCTGGGAAGGTCATGAACCAGTCCTTATTTAGCAGCTCATTGTAAAGTCTCTCAAGATTTTCCTTCTGACCTACTTCCATCATTTTGTCAGATACAATGAAATCTACGCACTTCTTAAGATTTTCATCCTTCTCATAGTAATCTCTTGAGCAATAGCTTGCATCAGCATAACGCTTGATAACGGTATCCGAATCCTCACCGAAAATGAAGATATTATCATCCCCAACGAACTCATGCATCTCGACATTTGCACCATCCATTGTACCAATTGCAACTGCTCCATTAAGCATAAACTTCATGTTGGAGGTACCTGATGCCTCCTTTGATGCAAGAGAAATCTGCTCATGAATATCGCAAGCTGGTATAAGCTTTTCTGCAAGAGTTACATTATAATTTTCCACCATAACAACCTTGAGATATGGGCTTACCTCAGGATCCTTTTCAATAATTTCTGATAGGCATAGAATCAGGTGGATAATATCCTTTGCAATAATATATGCAGGAGCTGCCTTTGCGCCAAAGATTACAGTAATTGGACGGGCTGGCTTCTTGCCTTCCTTAATCTCAAAATATTTATTGATAACATAGAGAGCATTCATCTGCTGGCGCTTGTATTCATGAAGTCTCTTAATCTGAATATCATAAACGCTGTTATCATCAATATTGATTCCCTGAGTCTTTGCAAGATAATTCTTAAGAACAGTTTTTCTTGTGTTCTTTACATCCAAAAATCTTTGAACTACAGCATCATCATTCATGTACTGCTCAAGCTTTTTAAGCTCCGTTGCATCCTTTTTAAAGCCTGGTCCTATCAGCTCCTCAATAAGCTTTGAAAGCTCAGGATTGCTATAGAGCAGCCATCTACGGAAGGTGATGCCGTTTGTCTTGTTGTTGAACTTATCTGGATAGAGCTTGTAGAACTGGTTAAGCTCTGTATCCTTAAGAATTTCTGTATGAAGTGCTGCAACACCGTTAATTGAAATACCATAGTGGATGTCCATGTGTGCCATGTGCACAAGACCATCCTTAATGATATCCACATCAGGATTGTTATACTTAATGTGAATTCTGTTGTGTAATTCTCTAATAATTGGCATAAGCTGTGGCACTGCCTTCATCATAAAGTGGATTGGCCACTTTTCAAGTGCTTCTGCAAGAATAGTATGATTTGTATATGCGCAGCACTTTGAAACAACCTCGATAGCCTCATCCATGGTAAGTCCACGAATCTGGAGCAATCTGATAAGCTCTGGAATTACCATAGATGGATGTGTATCATTAATCTGAATTACAGCATAATCTGCAAGGTCATGGAGATTTGAGCCCTTTTCAACTGCCTCGTCGAGAATCAACTGGGCAGCATTGCTTACCATGAAATACTGCTGATAAACTCTAAGCAATCTTCCGTTATCATCTGAATCATCTGGATAAAGGAAAAGTGTCAGATTCTTTGTAAATTGGCTCTTATCAAAATTTATTCCATCATGAATGATGCTCTCATCTACTGTATCAACGTCAAATAAATGCAACTTTGTTGTGACAGAATCATAGCCTGTCACATCGATATCATACATACGGCTTGTTACATTGAAGCCACCAAAATCAACTGTATATGTCTTTTCGGTCTTTGTCATCCAGCTATGT
Organism: Pseudobutyrivibrio ruminis; assembly: GCA_015057305.1. GTDB lineage: Bacteria > Bacillota > Clostridia > Lachnospirales > Lachnospiraceae > Pseudobutyrivibrio > Pseudobutyrivibrio ruminis_F. Next base: position 9,705 of record SVES01000015.1, read on the forward strand.
TCGCTCATCCATGGATTTGGCTCCTCATTCTGCAGGTTATTTCTAAACACTTGCTTAAACAATCCCATGTGATATGCAAGCCCCACACCATCACCGTTAAGTCCAAGTGTAGCAATTGAATCCAGGAAGCATGCAGCAAGACGTCCCAAGCCACCATTTCCAAGAGAAGGCTCAACTTCAATTTCTTCTATCTCTGCAAGAGACTTTCCACATGCCTCAAGCTCTGACTTCACCTCATCATAGATGCCCAGGTTAATTAGATTGTTAGAAAGAAGCTTTCCAATTAGAAACTCTGCACTGATGTAGTAAAGCTTTTTCTTGCCCCCAGCAATTTCCTTGCTTTTAGCCTTGTCCTTTACATACTCAAGCAATCCAATGTAGATTTCTTCGTTTGTGCACTGATCCATATGGCGACCAAAGCGCACTTTGATGTATTCGTTTGCTGTCATGTTATCCTCCTTTTAGTAACTTATCAACTTTAATGACATTATAATGCTCTTTCTACGATTTTTGCTTGCCTTTTATCGCCATAAAGTGATACTATTCTATCATGATTAATATTACAGAATACCAAGCGATCCATGAAAATAAAAGTCATTTTGATTACAATATGCCTTACAACACCTATCCTTGTACAATTCCGCTGGACTTTGACAGTGTGCCTTTGCATTGGCATGATGATGCGGAATTTATTTATATAAAAAAGGGTGCTGGCATTATTGTAATCGATGGAAATGAATACCATGTAAAGGCTGGGGATATTGCATTTATTCTTCCCAGCAGAGTGCATGGGATTTTTCAATTGGATAATGAACAGATTGAATATGAAAACATCATTTTCGATTCTAAGATGTTTGCGTCCACTCTTGATGATTTTTATGATAGTTTTCTATTACCTTTTTTTGAAAACACTGTAAATATTCCCTGCATATTTAGAAGTGGTGTTACTGGCTATGAAAGCATAAAGAAATACTTGGATAGCAATGACAATATTTCTAGTCACAGGGAAGGAGCATGGGGGCTAGCCATAAAAGGCAACATGTACCTTTTGCTTTTCAACCTTGTAACTCTATATGAGGATAAGATAGATTCTTCTAGCAGAAAAAAAATAGACAGGCTAAAGCCTGTCATTAAACACGTGGAGCTTCACTATAGTGAAACCACTAATATTAAAGATATGGCAAAGCTGATTGGCTTCTCTGAATCTCACTTTATGCGATTTTTCAAAGAAGCCTTTGGAGTCAGCTTTGTCACATATCTAAATGATTATAGATTATCTATGGCGGCGCGAATGCTTTTATCCACTGAGGAATCAGTGCTTGAAATATCTCAGCAGGTAGGCTTTGAAAACCTGTCCCATTTCAATCGCCAATTCAAGCGAAAATATGGCAAAACTCCTCGGGAATACCGCAACTAAGCCCGCCAGTCCGCCTGTTACGCTCTCAAGCCTGCAGTCCGCTCGTTTCGCAGACAAGCCTAATGATTTCTTCGCTCAGCTAAAATGCTTCGCTTAAGAAATATTAGAGCTTGTCTACTACGAGCTCATCACCAATCATTACCTAAGTTTCGTATCAAACAAACATTTACGAGCTTAGGTGAGCAAGTGACTTGCGTACTTTATTCCTGGAATAGCTCGTAGTAATACTGGATGTCCTCGTCTGTTCCATTCTCGTCGATATAGTTACGATAATACTCAGCGAACTCATCATATGTCATACTACTGTAGTCTTCATAATCGTAGTCATCATAGTCATAGTAGTCATCGTACTCATAGTCATCATAATAGCTTGTATCTTCACCCATCAATGCTGAAAGTGCATAATAGATTTCCATGTCGTCACCAGACTGGATAGCTGCATCTAATGTAGAAAGCTTCTCATAGAATTCTTCAGGAACTCCTGCTTTCTTGAGATTATCTGTGATTGTTCCAAGCTTAAGGCTCTTGATAAATTCAAATGACTCTTCATCAGTCATTGTCTCAAGGTTGTAGGTTGTGCTTGGAATAGTCATATCCTCAACATCTTCCATTGCATATGTCATAGTAAGCTTGGCAAATGATTCATCACCTGCAAGAATATCAAGACCTATTATTCCAGAAGTAGTCTGTGTATCAAATGAGAAATCATATTTAGCAAGGGCAAACAGCTTAGCATCTTCTTCGTATACATAATCTGTAACAGCTGTTCCAAGTGAGAAAATCATATCTCCCTTCAATGCTGTACCCTTTTCATAGCTATCCTTGTCAAAGTCTACAAGCTCAACTGTGAAATATTCTTCATCATCTAATGTAAATGTGTAAGTACCGTTGAGTAAGCCCTTCTTTGTTTCGCCCTGGCCTTCAAAGATCATGCTTGTGGAATCATCCTCGAATCTGAAAAGCAGCCCGCTTTCATCGCCATCCTCTACATGATAGAGCTCAAGCTTACCTTCTTCTTCCTCTGGCTCAAATGCAATACCTGTAAAATTGAACTTTTTATCTAAATATACATAAACAGTTCCGACATCCTCATTTAGGTCTTCGTCATCTTCGATTGCTTCTAAATCTTCCTTAGCTGACTCCTCTGTGGTTTCAAGCTCTGTAAGCATGTCATCCCACATAGTGTCGAAGTCTTCATAATAGCTGTCCTCATAAGCTGCAAGCTCAGCCTCAACTAGTGGACGAAGAAGCTCTTTAAGCTCTTCATCATCCTTGAATGTAGAAATAAGGTCAAGCTCTAACTGAAGTTCAGTCTTCTTATCAAGCTCTATTGAGAGCTCTGTATATTTTGCAGTTACATCACCAGCAGTAATTTCAGCCTTTCCCTTAGAAATCTCAGCCTTGCCTAAATCTGCTGCAACAATGTCTGTATACTTGCTAATTGCTTTATCCAACTCTTCTGGATCTGGATATGCATCTGCGTATGTTGCTAATGTCTCTGTGTATGATGCAATGAAATCCATGATTTCTTCTGCATCCATATCTGCATCTTCTGCAATTGCTCCGTCAATAACCTCTGGTACAGATAAATACATCTGCTCACTATTAGCATCAACAATGGCATCTACAGAACCAATTTCCTGACCATTTAAGCTGGCCTTTACGTCAAAACCAATCTGGCTTTCCTGTACATCCATTGCCACATCAGCCTTGGCACCATCAATCCAAGAAAGATCATAGCCCATTCCTGAGCCAAGCTCGTTTACAAGTGTCTTTGCCTGGTCACCTAAGCTAGCTTCGATTGAGAATGTCATATCTCCACTAACATCTGTATAGGCTTCCTTCATTGAGTTGTAGCCGTTCTCATAAGATTCAATAACATTATTCTTACTATTGTTGATTGCTTTTGAAAGCATCTTTGCAGGTGTAGCAAACAATCCAAATACAAGACACAATACAACTGCAATTACAACAACTGCTGCAACTATTCCAACACCAATAAACAATCCCTTCTTTGAGCCAGGATTCTTGGTAGGCTCTGGAATATCAGCTGGATTAAAGCCATAATTATAATCTGCTGAGCTTTGGTCTGTTACTACTGTAGAAGCAACTGGTGTTTCCTCTGCTGTAGTCTCTGCCTCTGCAGCTTCTTCAACTGGTGATTCAACAGGAGCTTCTTCTGTATTCTCTGAAACTGATTCCTGTGCTGTAGCCTCTGTTTCTACAGCCTCATCTACCTTTGGCTCCTCTGTTATAGTTTCTTCTGTAGCTGTAGCAGGCTCCTCAACTGGTGCCTCTACCTCTGGTGCTGGCGCTTCCACTGGTGCAGCTGTTACTGATGTAGGTGTGCCACACTTAGGACAAAACTTCGCGCTAGCTGAAAGCTCATGTCCACATTTAGAACAAAACATAATTCTTCCTCCCTTATAAATGTTTCTTTATGGTATGAATTGAATACCATATAATTATTAATATCACACCAAATGACAATAATGATTGTACATAATATTCATCATGAATGCAATACAAATAATGAAAAGTTGGGCAAAATTTTTGTAGAGCCCTTCCCTCCTTTAGGTCGATAAACACTGGTGATAATATTGCCGAAGCCATAATAAATATTGGCGTAATAATCCCTAAGCCTTTGATACTACTTATTACCTCTCTAAATATAGAAGCAAGTGCAATGACCGTAATATCATACAAAATTATTGCAATAATCTCTCTGCCAAAGGTGGTAAACACACCGCCGATTTTAAGTCCAAGCAACACCATGACAGTAGGAATCGTCATTATTACTATATAATATAAAAAATCTCTAAGGACATCTGCTCTGGCTTTCCACCAAACAAATAAGCCATTTGCCTCATCCTCCAGGTAATACATAGATGCTGCAATAGCCAAAAGCAACAGCCATAAAGCTAATATTCCTCGAAGTGGCATCATTAAATAGCTTACTTCTTCCTCCGAAGTCCCAGCCTCGTCTATGTAGCCCATCTCAAAAAGATTTCCATTAATACCATAATTATCATAAGTTTCCAGGATATGCTGAAGCTGTTCTTCAGAAGGATTGCCTCCATACACATTTTCAGACACATAGTTTATAGCCATCTGTCTGGCAATTATGGGATAAATTCTGCTGCAAAGAACCTCTCTTCCAAGCATATGTGTAAGACCTGTTTCCCTGATAAGGATTTGTATCTTATTTTTTGTTTGTCCCTTACTTGCCATATCACTGATTGCTGAATCCAAATCCTTAGGACAAATCCAACCCTCAGATAATTGCTGTCTTTCCACATCTTTCCTTAATAGTCCTTCATCATCATAGATGACAAACCTAAGATTTCCCTGGTCAGACTCCAAGGTTTCCATGAGATACTGGCTGCTTTCATCGGTTCCGGGAATGTAGACACCGATTGTCATCAGCCCAGCATCTGCAGAACTCATTGCATTCATTAGCAGCACCATAAGTGGAACCACCAGCAGCATAGCAATATAGCTTTTCTTTTTAAGTAATCTTTTTAATAATAATAAATATCGCATAACCTACCTGATTTTTTGTCTTCTTGCCAGCATTGCAGCACCCATAAACAATACAGAATAGCCAAGCATTATCAGCAAATAAATAACTCTTGGGTTACCCTGTAGCACTGCTCCCATGTAAGAAAAAGCCACGCCTGATGGAATTATTTCACCAGCCTTTTGCACTGTCTCTGGGAAAAATGGCTTTGGGTAAAAATAACCTGAAACATATGCCATACCAATATAAAGCATAAAAGCCACTAAAATCTTGTTTATTACTCCGATAAGCAGCTCAAAAATCATAAATCCAAGAGTTGAAAATAATATACATACAGGCAGTAAGCTAAGAGCAATTTCTCCCAAATCTGATATACCTGCATTTTCAAGGGAAGATGCATCTATAACTCCAGTAGCAACAACAATTGATATAAGCCCCATTGTTATCAACACACAGATCACATTTAGTGTAAGAAATGGAATGTACTCTACCAAAACTTGGCTTCTGGCACCAATGCCCTTTGATTTCATAAATTTGTAGCTTGCGTCCTTTGTCCCGAGGAAATATGAAATGGCACAAAAGGAAAGCAGTAGCATAAAAAACAAAAGAATTCCTGAGAAATAATAAGCAGGAGTAGATAGCCCATCAGACAATCCAAGCTCTGTAATTTCTGCTACATTAGTCCTGGTTATCAATGCGGAAATGTAAATCATAAACAAATCATTTATCTTTTCATATCGAACTGATTTTTCAAAGCCCTCTTCCTTCATAAGCTGGCGCAGGGTGCAGATTCCTGTCTCCGAATATACAATAATATTGGTTGCAATCATGGCAATTTCATCCATCATTACATTGGATATACCCTTTTGACCAGAGGTGGCATAATATTTCAGCTTTGCATCATTTGTCATGGCATTTAATGCATCACTGAATTCCTCCGTAATTACGATATAGGCAGAGATTTTTGCATCTCGCATAGCAGCCTTGGCTTCTTCCTCATTATCGTATTCCACCAGCTCTATCATATATCGGCTCTCATCCAAGGTGCCTATCATATAGACCCCCAGGCTAATCATCTCATCCTCTGTATCCCCTACAACTCCTAGCTTATATCGCTGCCTCTCCGCATTGTATGTCTCACTGTAAACAAGAGCCATCCCTGCCGCCGTCAGCAGCACCGCCGTCACTAGAATCATTGCAATAATTCCAGGTAGTAGCTTAAAAATTCTCTTATATTGAATTAACAAGTAATCTCTAAACTTAACCATCTATTATAATCTTCCTATCAAATGTGGAATGTCACCATCATATTTGTAAGGCTTTAGCTTGCCTTCCTTGAGAATATAGCATTTATCACATAGTTCGATTTCCTGAACCTCATGGGTTGCAATAATTAGGCTTCCGCCTCTGCGCTTAAATTGCTCAAAATAAGTGTAGATTCGCTCTTTGCACACCAAATCAAGGGCAGCCGTTGGCTCATCCAAAAGCATTAGCTTTGGATTAGAATTAATGGCACACCCAATGGTAAGTCGCTTTTTCATTCCACCTGACATTTGATTCACTGGAACCTTTATAAACTGATCAATTCCAAGCATTGCAAGGAAGCCATCCTTCAATTCCTTTTTAAGCTTATCAGTTGGATACCACATTCTCAGGTTATCCCAAGCTGTAAGCTCTGAAATCAGCGGAGTCTCCTGTGGGACATAGGAAACCAGCTCATTTCTAAGCTTAGTCTGCTTTAACAAATCTTTTCCGTCTATATTAAAAAAGCCTGAGTCTGGCTTTTGCAATCCAGCAAGAATAGTAAGCAGCGTAGATTTGCCACTGCCATTCTCCCCGAGGATGCCTACTATTTCGCCGGGCTCAACGCTAAAGTCTACGCTTTTTAAAACCTCATGTTTGCCGTAGCGCTTTCTCATGTTTTTTATTTCTATCATATGTGAAATGCTCCTTCCAATGTTCCGTGCTCCCGGAGGGCACCCAAAAGACTAACATTTTCCGCAAGCCAAGGCTGTGAATCTCATTTATCACAAAGTTGCGGTAGCTGATAGACTACAAGCTCTGATGTTTCTTAAGCGAGACATGTTAGTCTCGCGAAGAAATATTCAGGCTTGTAGGCGTAATCAGCGTATCATAGTCGTAGGTTGTATAGAATTCCCGCTCGACAGAGATGTATTCCTGGTAGTTTTCCAGGGTGAGCTGATCGGTGCCAGCATAGAGCCAACCGAGGATTTGGGAGTTAATCCAGTCACCGTGGTGGCACTCATCACTATAGTTGTCCAAATCTGTGACCAGGTCGAATTCTGTGTTGAAGGAAAACAGGTGAATATTGTCACACTGTAGCATTAGTTCAATGGCATATTCTTCCGCATCTATCCAGCGCTCAGCTGTGCCAAGCTCTGTCTGGGAGCCCCACCATGCTATTGAGTATGGTGTCAAATAATAGTAAAACTGCACATCTGGATTAGCCTGAGCAAGCTCCACAACATTTTGAGTGATATTATCATGAACCAGTTGCTTTATCTCGTCCACAAAGGGCTGAATCTCCTCAGGCTCCTTGTACTCAGTTCTGTCACCAAGAACAGCCTGTGCGCCAAATTCTGTATCCGCATCATTCATCCAATTAGCATATTCATCAAAGCTGGTTATTCCTGCCTGTGTTCCGGCACTTGCATCCTCCAGCATTGGCAAACAAATACTAAAAAGGATTTCCTTGTTGAAGATATAATTCACATCATTAAAAGGATTATTATCATAAAGATAATCTGGATATGAACCTAAATCATCTCGGATTCTATCGGCTTCATCCATAAGATAGGCATAATCAAGAGGGCGAACCACCATCTTCAAATCAGGATTATACTGAATTGCTGTGGCAATATTGTCATTCAGCTCCTTGTAAGTGCCTCCGGCAAATGGAACCTTGATGGAATTCACTCCAAATAGCTCGTCCAATTCGCTTGTCTTGAAATTTTCCGCCATAGAAGTTCCTATAATCATAGCATCATAATCGAAATGCTTTATGATACCATCATTTTGGCTTCGTTCGTTATTCAATTCATAGTACAAGCCCTCTAATGGCTTGTGATAATGAAAATAAGGGTCTACTGTCACAATCACCGCTGAAAGTGCTATCAGAATAGCTAAGCCCAGGGCAATAGTGGTAATAACCCACTTCTTACTATTACTCATTAAATTTCCTACTTATTAAAAATTAAAATACAAAAATGTACTTATGCCGCTGAAGGACATGATGCTTGCCACAAGAAGTGCCACGGTCCACAGCATATTGCGCCAGTTTGGTTTGTAGGCAGCCATCAACTCATGAGAATTGCGAGAGCCAAGTACAATTACTAACGCTAAAAAATAATATATTCCTACATAAATGAATGGAAGGGAATGTGTTATAGCCGTACCATCCAGCAAGAACTTCAATGCTGGGGTCTGGAACGCATACAAAATGTTTACATCTATGTTTGTAAAATCGACATAGAGGATTTGCTTAATCAGCTCCACTCCATCCTGTATTGTATCAGCCCTAAAGAATGCTACTGAAAAGGCAAAGAAGCCCTGGGTTATCATCCATCCAAGAGCTGGATGCAAACCTTCAAATCTTTTTCTAAACATTCTTGTGATAATTACAAAAATTCCATTGAACACAGACCAGGCAACGAATGTCCATGCTGCCCCATGCCAAAAGCCACTAAGCAAGAATACGATAAAAAGATTTACATAGGTTCTGATATTTCCCTTTCGATTTCCACCTAAAGGAATATACACATATCTGGTGAAAAATCTACTAAGTGTCATATGCCAGCGAGTCCAGAACTCTGTAATGGTCAAGGATTTGTATGGACTGTTAAAGTTCACTGGCAAGTCGATATTTAACATCTGCCCAAGGCCAATCGCCATATCACAGTAACCACTGAAATCAAAATATATTTGGAAACAGTAGCCTATCAAAACCAAAATAGCATTTGTAGCCTTGAGAGAAGAAACATCATCAAAGCCCCAATTTACTGCCACTCCAAACACATCTGCAAGCAGCACCTTTTTGCCAAGACCCATTGCAAACATATAAAAGCCCTTGGCCATGTTGTCAAAATTCACAGTCTTTTTCTTTTCATCTAAAAGCTGTGGTATCAGTTCATCATGAGTGACAATTGGACCTGCAATCAGCTGCGGAAAGAAGGTCACATAGCAGGCATAGGTAAGGAAATCATATGAGGGCACCTCACCTCTATAGGTGTCCACAATAAATGAAATCTGCTGAAATGTAAAAAAGCTGATTCCAAGAGGAAGCACTATATGCATCAGCGGCCAATCAGTATGTGCAATAGAATTTACATTTTCAATAAAGAAATCCATGTACTTGAAGTAGAATATGATTCCCAAATTCACTATCACTCCAAATATCATTACTGGCTTGCACTGCTTTAGTCTGCCTACTCCATAAATAGGCACCTTGTCAAGCTCTGGGTTGATTGTCCCTGCCTCCAGCACTGCCATTGCCTGTAGTCTTTTCATCCACAAATAAAACAAATAGTTGATAATTGCACTTGAAATGATTATTAGTAGATAGCTTGGATTAAAATATCCATAAAACCACAGAGACATCCCCAGCAAAAATCCGTGTCCCAGCCTATATTTCTTTGTTTTATTCAGCAAAAAATATCCAAATATGCAAATTGGTAAAAATACAAATATGAATATATATGAATTAAATAACATATAAACCTCAAATAATTTATTTTAATGCCTGAGCTATATCAGCCACTAAATCTTCGCTGTCCTCTAGACCGCAGGATACGCGGATGAGACCTGCTGGTATTCCAGCTGCTTCTAGTTGCTCATCAGACATCTGACGATGTGTTGATGTAGCAGGGTTGAGGCAACAGCTACGAGCATCTGCAACATGTGTCTCAATAGCAATAAGCTTCAGCTTCTTCATAAATGACTCAGCTGCTGCACGTCCGCCCTCTAATTCAAATGAAACTACACCACAGCCACCATTTGGAAGATACTTCTGGGCGATTTCATAATATTCATCACCAGGTAAGCCTGGGTATGTAACCTTTTTAACCTGAGGCTGCTCACTTAAGAATTTTGCCACAGCAAGTCCGTTTTCTACGTGGCGAGGCATGCGCACGTGAAGTGATTCCAAGCCCAGATTCAAAATAAATGCATTTTGTGGTGACTGGATACAGCCAAAGTCACGCATCAATTGAGATGTACATTTTGTGATAAATGCTCCCTCTTTGCCAAACTTTTCAGCATAAGTGATGCCATGATAGCTCTCATCAGGTGTGCAAAGTCCTGGGAATTTGTCAGCATGAGCCATCCAATCGAACTTACCAGAATCAACTATGCAGCCTCCCACTGCAGCTCCATGGCCGTCCATGTATTTAGTAGTAGAATGAGTGACAATATCAGCTCCCCACTCAATCGGTCTACAATTAACTGGTGTAGGGAATGTGTTATCAACAATAAGTGGTACTCCATGTGCATGAGCCACCTTGGCAAACTTTTCGATATCCAAAACAGTAAGCGCTGGGTTTGCGATAGTCTCTCCAAACATAGCCCTTGTATTTTCCTTAAATGCTGCATTTAATTCTTCTTCACTAGCTTTTGGAGAAACGAAGGTAACATCCACTCCCATCTTTCTCATAGTTACATCAATCAAATTAAATGTGCCACCATAAATTGAAGAAGATGCTACAATATGGCTTCCACATTCACATATATTAAAAAGGGCAAAGAAATTGGCTGCCTGTCCTGATGATGTAAGCATAGCTGCTGTGCCCCCCTCAAGTGCTGCGATTTTTGCAGCTACATAGTCATTAGTAGGGTTCTGCAATCTTGTGTAAAAATAACCTGAAGCCTCCAAATCAAAGAGCTTGCCCATATCCTCGCTAGTGTCATACTTGAATGTTGTAGACTGCACTATTGGAATCTGCCTAGGCTCACCATTTCCTGGGGTGTATCCCTCCTGCACACACTTAGTACCAATTCCTTTATTGCTCATATTTACCTCCTGATGCCTACGAAATGCCACCCTAGGTTTACGAAGCATTTCGTGTTTTTACATATAAAATAGGAGCATATACGGAATTATCCGCATACACTCCTTACAATTTACCACATTAAAGGACTAATTAAAATAGAAATTCTAGCCCACTATTTCGTCGTAGCGTGCGCTTACCTTTGACCAGTCAAGGATTTCCCAGAAGGCTTTGATATAGTCTGGGCGAAGATTTTTGTATTTAAGGTAATAAGCATGCTCCCAAACATCTAGTGCAATAAGTGGAATTAATCCTTTGCCCTCAGAAATTGGATTGTCCTGATTCAAAGAGGTAGAAACAGTCAATGCACCTGATTTATCGCAAGATAGCCATGCCCAGCCTGAGCCAAACTGTCCTGCTGCCAGGGTAGACATACGGTCTTTTAAAGCATCTAGGCTGCCAAAGGTGGAATCGATTGCCTCTGCAAGCTTTCCTACTGGAGCCTTTGCTGGAGTAGGCGAAAACATCTCAAAGTAAAGATTGTGATTGTAGTATCCACCGCCTTGATTCTTTAACCCTTTCTTCAAGCTTTCATCTGAAATCTTGTCAAGATTTGCAAGAATCTCTTCCGCTGAAAGATTTGCTACGCCTGCCTTTTCGGCTAATTCATTAAAGTTTTTGGTATAGGTGGCATGATGCTTACCGTGATGAGTCTCCACAGTTTCCTTATCGATGTAAGGCTCTAAAGCATTTGTCTCATATGGCAATTTTATCTGTTCAAACATGTAAAACCCTCCTTTTCATTAAGCTTCCGCTGACAACCATTCCCCATATCAGCGAAATATATTTATACCTTCTTATACTTCCTCTTCAAAATCAAATTCATGGAAGAGGAATTTTCTACAAGCCAGCAGTACTCCTATTGCCACAATGCTGATAAGTGCATTTATCGAATCCACATGTCCCACCACAAGACCACGGGCAATAGCAAATATTAACACTTCCACCACAGTATTCATAGAATGTCTAATAAGCATTCTAATAAATTCTATGATAATTATGATAGAAAATGCTGTATTCATTAGCTGGTCAATGTATACCTCAAATGTGCCACTAAAATTTACAGCTGTGAGCACCAGCTTACCAACTCCATATACAACTCCCACCAGCAGCACCACCGCTATTATTTTTTCCAAAAATACTGGCAGGTGTATTATAATGTCGTGCCATTTTTCTCTTCTGTTTTTATCCATATTTTTCCTCTGTAAATTCCTACTAACTCACCTTAGTGGGGATTATAAATAGCCTTTGTGTAATTTTTAGATAAACGATGTAAAGCTTAGGTAAATTTTAATTATTAATCTATCTTTGCAGCTGGCACTCCCACATATGTACCAGGCTTAATGATGTTTTTAACCACCACTGCTCCAGCACCGATAATGCAATCGGCACAGATTGACAAATTGTTGCTAACCACAGCGCCAATGCCAAGCCATGTATTATCCCCAATTGCTACAGTACCTGCAGTATGTGCCCCTACAGAAATATGCACATAATCTCCGATAGTGTTGTCGTGATCTACTGATGAACTGGTGTTGATTATGCAACCACTGCCGATTTTTGTACCAGGATTAACTACCACCCCAGCCATCACTACCGAGCCTAGACCGATACTGGCATCATAGGCAATAACTGCGCTTGGATGAATTAATGTGACGATATTGGCACCCTTTGCAATCAGTTTTTCCTGAACCTTGCGGCGGATTTTAGCATCTCCAATTCCCACGATAAAATCATATCCATCATTGATGAAGTTCTCCAAATCGGTGTCCTCATCAGCAACAGGATATTCCCCCAGCATATCAATGGTAGGATTTAAATCCACAAAAACGATATTATCGTATCCATTTTCCAAGGCGATTTCTGCAACCACCTTGCAATGTCCACTAGCCCCCATAATAGCAATATTCTTCACGACTCTCTCCTCTCTCCCTCACTGGTTATAATGCTGTCGATAACATATATCGGTCTGTTTTTCACTTCCGCAAAAATAATAGCCAAATACTCTGATATAAAACCAAGTATGATAAATAACACTCCAAACATAAAGCAAAGCAGTACAACTATTGTTGAATAGCCTGAAGGTGCATTTCCTAAGAAAAATTGCACTATGGAATATATGATAAGAATAAATGCAAAAGCGAGGGATGTCATGCCAGCATAGATTCCCATCTTAAGTGGAGCATCTGAAAAATTGCAGATTGCATTAAGGGAAAGCTTTACAAGTGCTTTCAGGTTGTAATTGCTTTGTCCTGCAATTCTGGCACTGGCCTTAAACTTAAGTGTAGTCTTTTTAAATCCCACGTTTTGTACATAGCCTCTTAAAAATCTTACCCTTTCACGGTAATCCTTTTTAAGTACAAGTGCCACTCTTCTGGAAATACCAAAGAAGTCTGAGGAATTATTCTCAAAGTTTGCCTTTGACATTTGGTTCATCACCTTGTAAAAGGCTGCTGATGTGATTTTCTTAAACAGACCTGCATCCTCGCGCTCTGTTCTAATCATGGATACCACGTCATATCCCTCATCAAACTTTGCAATGATTTCTGGGATAGATTCTGGTGGATGCTGCAAATCCGCATCCATGCATACAACTCCATCACCTGTAGACACATCAATTCCAGCAATCATAGCTGCCTCGTGTCCACGATTTGCTGCAAAATTAACTACAACAACCCTTTTGTTATTGCTGGCAAAGTCCCTTAAAATATCCAGACTGCCGTCTCGGCTACCGTCATTTACAAATATAAGCTCGTAATCCCAGCCTGTGTCACTGACTGTCTGCTCTAATATCTGGCTGGTATGAGCGTAGAACTGCTCCAGCCCCTGTTCTTCGTTATATACTGATACTACAATTGAAATCTTTTTTGCCATTGTTGTTCCTTTTGTCTCATTAAATAAATTAAGCGCCAGGTAATTCCTGACGCTTATTATTATATCATATATTTGATTTACCTTGGTGCTAAAATTGCGTTAAAGTCAACACCTGCAATAGCACTTGCCTGAGCAATTATCTCTGGGCTTTCAGCATTCTGATAGAAGCTGTATGACATCTTGTTATGATTATTCACATCCATAAGGCCATTTGCAAGCCCCTGTGGCATTTCGATAACTGGCTCATCCTTCTCTCTAGAAAGGACAATTCCGTCAATGTACTGATTATTGTTTGTAACAAGTATTGCAAATACAATAGCTGCTGCCTGCTGATCTTCACCTGCCATTGATGTGTAGCCCTGCTCTGAAAGCTTCACTGTCCTAACAGCTCCTGATGGTGAAAGAAAATCTGGCTGACATAGGAAATCAGTAACCACATCAATATTGTAAACAGATACAAACTTTGTATTCTGATTTCGCTGAATCTTGTCTGTAGGTGCCCAAGCGGCTGTGTTTGTAAGTGGATAATCATATGCATGGAAAGCAAGCTTCCAATCGATATTTCCCTGAGTTCTGATGACATTATTAAATTCTGTTAAAAATGCCTTTGCTCCATAAGCACCACCCTGATTGAAGCCCCACTGATGGTCTGTACATGTGTATACATATGCGTTAGCGTTCTCAGACTTGATTGCGTTGTAAAGAACACGGAATGCCTGAGCGTACTGAGCTGTATAAGCCTGCAAGCTACCTGCATTCATGTAGTTCCACTGTCTCCAAGCATTTACCTCATTACCAATGATGAAGTTATCAACATGAGCATTCATGCCGAAATATGGAAAATAGCTCCATCTGGCTGCAAGGAATGAACCTACTGCTGCAAGCATATCTGCGCCGTCTGCATTAGTTGCATTAAGACCATAGTATGTGTGCTTGCCTAAGCCGTCATATGCAAGTGGATTAATAAACTCTCCAGCTGCATTTGCATCACAAACAAGTACAAGTGTTACCTGAACCCCCTGAGAATTTAATCTTCCGATTAGGTTATCATATGCTGAAATGTAGCCAGTGTTGAAATTGTATGTCTTTCCATTGTAGTTGTATGGTGTACCGCTACCATAAGAAATCTTAGAAAGCTCTAATGTAACTGTAGCCTGCTTAGCTCCAAGGACTGCAAGTGAACGCATACCCATATTTGCAGAGCTTACATCAGCCATAAGACCTTTCTTTCCATTTTCCACTCTGGCAGCTGTGCGACCTGCACAAGCCTCTGGATTTGTAATGTACATGCTGTTGGATACTGGTGTAAGAGCGCCGCCCTTTACAACACATACAGTAAATTTTTTGTAAAGCATTGATGTAGCTGTTCCCTTTGCAAGTGGAACAGAAAATGTAGCTGCTGCTGATACAGCCTGCTGCGCAACATCAGCCCCTGCTTGTGCTGTTTGGTACACATCTGATGCGACTAAGTGATAAAGTCCATCCTCAGATGCTGCTGTACCTGATGTAGATACAATTACATCATTTCCCTGAATCAACACTCCGCCTATCATAACGCCAGCAGCTGCTGAGTTTGTTGTCTTAGCCTCTGCTACCATAGTAAAATCTGCTGAAAATGCAGTTAGTACGAAGGTTAGGGCAATTGCAATTGCTGCAATTCTCTTAAAAACTTTCATATATCATAGCTCCTTAAAAAAATCTGGTGATTGAGTCGAGCATTATCATAACATAAATCTGCGTAAAATGTGTGACTTTTCTAATGTTTTCCGTCAATTTTATCAAATTCCGTCAATATAGCCACTAAGCTCCTAGTGCTGCCACTACTATTCCGGCAATAATTACTAATAAGCCTAGGGCTTTTCTTTTGCTGATTTTCTCTCCCAAAAAAATCTTGCCTAAAACCGCTACCCATATGTAGCCTGTAGCCTCTAGGATTGGTCCTAGGGAAAGAGGCACGCCTCTGTAACCAAGTATAGCCAAAAGTGATGCTCCAAAGAAAAAGCCGTATGCCCCTATAACCATAGGGTTAAGATACTCTGCTAGCTTGCTTGGATACTCCTTTTCAGCTGCCTTCTTCAATACAATCTGAGATATGGAAGCAATAAGTGTTCCAGTCAACATAATAAGTGCATACTTAATCATTTGCCTGCTCCTCCTTATCACTCTTCTTTTCTGAAAGCTGAACGCTTTCATCTCCTGTGACAACCAAGTAAACACCGAAAATTACAATTGCTGCGCCTACTATCTTGATTAATGTCACCTTTTCGCCAAATACTATGTAGCCCCAAACAAGTCCCCATAATGTGGTAACTGCCTTGTTTGCATAGGCTGTAATAAGTGGTAAATGCTTTAACACCTGCTGCCATGCAATAGCATAAAAGCCCAAAATACAAATAACTACTCCATAAAACAGCAAAGCTTTTACGTAGTCTTTATCATTTAGGGCTACACCTGCTGTTTTAGAGCATATACTGTTTATTGAAAATATAAGAATAATTGCATGTAAAACAACAAACCATTTAACAGTTTCTTTTTGGTTATTCATTAAAACCTCCTATCTGATATATCTTTTTAATTGTAGCTTTATAGTTTTCAACATCATTTACTTCTTTAGAACGGGCAAGCTGATTTTCCTTAAGCTTTTCCTGCAAGCTATCGTCTGTAAGCACTTTTACAATTCTATCTGCAAACTCACTGTCCTCACTGCACAAATAGCCATTATAGCCATCAGTAATCAAATCTACCATTCCATCAGAAGGTGTACTGATAATCGGCGTTCCAAGGGCAATTGATTCCAATGCCACCATAGGGGTTCCTTCCCATCTGGAAGTAAGAATCATCATTTTTGAATCATGAAGCAGCTTTAATGGATTACTCATAAAGCCCAAGAAATCCACATTTTCATCAAGCTTTAACTCACTGCAAAGCTTCTTTAGCTCTGACTCATCCTCGCCTGTGCCAGCCAATGCAACCTTAATATTAGGATATTTATCTGCAACTATTCTTGTAATTTTAAGTAGACGGTGTAGATTTTTCTGGTAAACCATTCTGCCTATAAACACCAAATCATAGTTGTAGGAATTTGAATCTAATTCCATTCTCCTATGAATGTCCTCCACATCCATAACGTTGTAGAGAACTGTGCTTTTTTTCTTTAATGGAGCATGAAACGCATATCCATCAAAGGAGCTTTTAGACACCCAAATAATATGTCGCGCCTTCATTGCCGCATAAAAATAAGCAATAGACTTTGGTGAAATACCTCTGCTATTATAGGCATTATTGTGAATATGAGAAATAAGTGGGATGCTTCCACATGCTCTTGCTGCAAGGAAACTTGCACGCATGTCATGAGCGTGAATTACGTCAGGCTGATATGCGACAATTACCCTTTTTATTTCAGAAGTGTTTGCCACTTCAATTGGAAGAAAGTTAATGTCGCGCTCTTCTAACGCTGGTCTTATAGTGCCGTCTGGACTGCAATATGCCATCTCAACATTCGGCTCATCCTTCAACATTCCAATTATTTGACAGACAACATTTTCTGCTCCCGAAAAAATATGGGAGGTTAGTACATGTAAAATCTTCATGATTTCTCCATTAGTTTTCAAAAGAAGAACTGCCATTTAAACTTGCATTTATAGTGGCAGTTCTAAAATCTTTTTTACTTTCTCCAAACAAATCTGTCAACAACACCTGTATATGACTGAATAATCTTTACAACCTTTGTTGACACATTTTCTTCGATATAATCAGGAACTGGTATACCGTAATCCCCTTCCTCATTCATATCAATAGCTGTGGTTACAGCTTGAAGAAGTGAGTGTTCATCTATTCCTGCTAATATGAAGCATGCCTTATCAAGTGCCTCAGGGCGCTCTGTAGAGGTACGGATACATACTGCTGGGAATGGATGTCCAATGCTTGTAAAGAAACTTGATTCCTCTGGAAGTGTACCCGAATCTGAAACCACTGCGAATGCATTCATCTGCAAGTGATTGTAGTCATGGAAGCCAAGTGGCTCATGCATACGAACCCTTGGGTCAAGCTTAAAGCCTGTAGCCTCTAATCTCTTACGGCTACGTGGGTGGCAGCTGTAGAGTATTGGCATATCATACTTTTCTGCCAGCTTATTGATTGCTGTGAAAAGTGATGTAAAATTCTTTTCTGTATCGATATTTTCCTCGCGATGGGCTGAAAGAAGAATATACTTCTTTGGCTCTAACCCAAGCTTTTCTAGAACATCAGATGCTTCGATATCTGCAAGATTCTCATGCAATACCTCTGCCATAGGAGAGCCTGTTACATATGTACGCTCCTTTGGAAGTCCGCACTCTGCAAGATATCTTCTTGCATGCTCTGAATATGCCATATTTACATCCGAAATAATATCTACAATACGACGATTTGTCTCCTCTGGAAGGCATTCGTCCTTACATCTATTTCCTGCCTCCATATGGAAGATTGGAATATGCAATCTCTTTGCAGCGATAGCTGAAAGGCAAGAGTTTGTATCTCCAAGGATCAGCAGGGCATCTGGCTGAATCTCAACCATAAGCTCATAGCTTCTTGCTATTATATTGCCAACTGTCTGGCCTAGGTTATCGCCAACAGCATCCATATATACATCTGGGTCATCAAGCTTTAAGTCCTTGAAGAACACACCATTAAGATTATAGTCATAATTCTGACCTGTGTGTGCCAGGACGCAGTCGAAGTACTTGCGGCACTTCTTGATAACTGCGGCTAGCCTGATAATCTCAGGGCGAGTGCCTACTATAATTAAAAGCTTAAGTTTTCCGTTGTTTTTGAACATCTATACTTCCTCTCTATATGTATCAGGTCTATCTGACTCCAGCAGTTCGTTGGCCCACATAAGGGTTACGAGGTCGGCGGAGTCGGATAGGTTGATAATGTTGTGTGCGTAGCCTGGCAGCATGTGGACGGCCTGAATTTTTTCACCACTTACCTCGAATTCAATCACTGGGTAAGGCTGACCGTTTTCATCTAACCCTACACGGCGCTGCTGGATAAGGCCATGGCCTGAGACAACAATAAAAATTTCCCACTTTGTGTGGTGCCAGTGCTGCCCCTTTGTGATGCCAGGTTTACTTATATTTACTGAAAACTGTCCATGTTCAGCAGTTTTCAGAAGCTCCGTAAAAGCCCCACGGTTGTCCACGTTCATCTTCAAATCAAAGCATGTCTTATCCTTTGGAAGGTAGCTAAGGTATGTGCTATAAAGCTTCTTAGCAAAGCTACCACTAGGAATATCTGGCATCATTAGTGTGCTAGGCTGAGCCACAAAGCTATCAAGTAGCTCTACAATCTCACCAAGGGTCACATGATGTGATACTGGCACATAGCAGTAACGTCCAACCGTATCAGGAACTACCTGCCCATCCTCATCAAAATCGCAATGGTGCTCATTACCACGGAGAGCATCTACCATTTCGTTTACTAAGTCATCTATGTATACTAGCTCCAGCTCTGTAGTTGGGTCATTAACAACAATATCCAATCCATTGGCCTTGTTGTTACAGAATGTGGCAACTGCAGAATTGTAATTTGGTCTGCACCATTTTCCAAATAGATTTGGGAAACGATAAACAAGAACCTTTGCCCCTGTATCTTTGCTATATTTAAAGAAAAGCTCCTCACCTGCCAGCTTACTTTTGCCATAATCGCTGCCCGCATATCTTCCAAGCAATGTTGCCTGAATAGATGAAGAAAGCATTACTGGGCAAGTGTTGCCATGCTTCTTAAGTGTATCCAATAAAGTGCTGGCAAATCCAAAATTGCCCTCCATAAATTCTGATGTGTCCTTAGGGCGATTTACCCCAGCAAGATTGAATACAAAATCACAGTCACTGCAATAAGCATCCAATTCTTCCTGGGTAGAATCCTTATCATATTCATATATGATAATTTCATCATCTATGCCATGGAATTTGTCTCTGCCATCAGCAGCACATTTCAGTGTCTCTACTAAATTTTTACCAACAAATCCGGCTGCACCGGTGACTAATATCTTCATTATTTATTCCAATTTTCTAACATCTCTCTAACATAATCAGTAGTCATAATCTTATCAACAGTGCCAGCTACATCAAGACGCTTTGTGTTGTGTGATGTATAAGCCTCAGCTGCCATAGTGTGAACCTGGCCATCAACAAAGAACTTGTCGTAGTTAAGGTCACGTCCGTCAGGAAGTACGCGATAGTAATTTCCCATATCCACTGAACGAACACACTCTTCGTTTGTCATAAGTGTTTCGAATAATTTCTCGCCGTGACGTGTACCGATAATCTTGGTACCTGTATCTCCAAAGAGCTGCTGAACAGCCTTTGCAAGGTCTCCAATTGTAGAAGCATCAGACTTCTGAACAAATAAGTCACCTGGCTCGCCGTGCTCGAATGCAAACATAACAAGAGCAACAGCCTCATCAAGGTTCATAAGGAAACGTGTCATGCTTGGATCTGTGATAGTGATTGGATTTCCTGCCTTTATCTGATCGATAAAAAGAGGAATAACTGAGCCACGAGAACACATAACATTGCCATAACGTGTTGTACAAATTGTAGTTTTACCAGCGGCTACACGGGCATTTGCGCCGATTACCTTTTCCATCATAGCCTTGCTGATGCCCATTGCATTGATTGGGTAAGCAGCCTTGTCTGTTGAAAGGCAAACCACACGTTGTACCCCAGCCTCTACAGCTGCGTGAAGCACATTGTCAGTACCCTCTACATTAGTGCGAACAGCTTCCATTGGGAAAAACTCACATGATGGCACCTGCTTAAGTGCTGCTGCATGGAAGATGAAATCAACACCTGGCATAGCATCCTGCACTGAGCGCATGTTACGAACATCGCCAATATAGAACTTTACCTTGCCTGCAAGGTCTGGATGCTCAGCCTGAAGCTGATGTCTCATATCATCCTGTTTTTTCTCATCACGGGAAAAAATACGAATTTCCTTTAAATCAGAATCTAGAAAATGTTTTAGCACAGTGCTGCCGAATGAGCCTGTACCTCCAGTAATCATAAGTGTCTTATCTTTGAATAATTCACAATTCATAATCTAACTCCTTAGTATATCTATAAATAATTAACTTATCTGTAAACAATCTTTGTTATTATATCACATATTTACATGAGGCAAAATGCTTTACAGTTTTTCGATTACGCCCTTCATTACAAAGAAATTTAGCACCATTGTAAATGGTGTAATAAATATCTTTGCAATTATTCCGGAAAACTTAACTACAATAGCCCAAGATATATTTGTAACTATAAAGCTATCCACAACTCCAAGCACCTTTGATGCTAGTGTTATGAGTATAAACTGATATAGGATATAAATAATATATTTTACCCATAGTGGTATCTTGCTATTATTTTTAAAGACCTTCCTGGTGGCAAAAATGAAAACAAAGGTCACACCTACCCAGGAGCTTATAAAATTGTTAATACTGTGGTTTGCAGAAACAAATCCCAGTAATATAAATATACAAAAATCTAATAACCAGCCAATACCGCTCAGCCCCACAAATTTAATGGCCTGCATTAATAACTTTTTCATTTCAAGTAAAATCCTTTATTATTCGTTCAAAAATGCCTGTAGTTCTTCTGGTGTGCCCAACACATGTACCCGCTCCGGCGCTATATCAGATATGTATATTTCTCCACCCTTTGACAATAGATAATCATATAGTGGTGCCACATACTTTTCACCATTTACAAGCTCTCTAGTCTTTGAGTAATACTCATTGTATAAATCTTCGTAAAGACCGCAGGTCTTAAAATAATATGCACCTAAAGTGCAATAATTTGAAATACGCTGCTTTTCTTTTATTTCTACTACCTTGCCAGAATCATCAAGTCTTACAAAGCTCCAGTGATCTCCCTCAGCCTGAAAGCAAGGGATAAAGCCATCCCCCTTGAGTTCGGCTGAGTTCATCTCTCCTGCCTCCACATAAGTATCAATATTATAAATCAATAATGCATTTTCCCTTTTCCAAAACTCAGCGGCCTTCATTGCTGTGGTAGCCTGCCCATCTGTCAGATAGTCGAGTATGATGACATGATAGTTTTCTATGCCAAGCTCCTGGCACTTGTTATCTATGAAGCCTTTAACATCATTTTCCTCATCTGCCATGGCGATAAAAACATACTGATTCACATCAGCCTTGTATCCATCCAAGCTAATCAGCGACCATTCAAATAATGTCTTGCCTTTGGCCTCAATCATATATTTAGGAACATTGTAACCCGCTTTTCTAAAGCGAGACCCAAGGCCACCCATTGTAATAACTACATCGATTTTGTTCATATATACTCCCTTTCTATAATCAACAACTTACTCAAAGCAAGCTCTAACAACTTCTATGATTCTATCCTGCTGTTCAGGTGTCATTTTATTATCACTAGGCAAACATAGACCACGAGCAAATATATCACTGCCCATATCAAGAGGATTTCCGTCAGCGCCTAGAGCACCACCTGCAATATAAGCATTAGTCACCGCTCTACCGTTGCCCTCACGTGTGATAAATGGGTTTAATCTGTATATTGGTTGCATATGCATAGGCTTCCAAATAGGACGGCCTTCGGCATTTATGCTAGAAATTGCATCTAAAATTTCTGTAGGACAGCTCTTACCATGCTCTGGTGTGAATAACACATCCTGTTCTCCGCGCACCTGTGGACACATGGTATCCTTATCAATAATCAGACATGACAACCAATAGTTTGGCTCAGAATTTTCAAAATCAATAGGATTCATCTGGACTGGAAGTCCCTTAAATCCATCGCGATATCTCTCATAAATGGCCTTTTTCTGAGCAATATGCTCCTCCAAATGTGGAAACTGCCCTCTAATTACACCTGCAATAACATTGCTCATTCTGTAATTGTAGCCAAGCTCCTCATGCTGATACCAGCTAGCTGCCTCTCTAGCCTGAGTTGACCATTTACGAACCTTTTCAGCTGCAGCTTTGTCATTTGTAAGGAAGCAACCGCCTGCTGAGCCAGTTATAATCTTGTTTCCATTAAATGAAATAGTATTATACTTTCCAAATGTACCAGTCTGAACACCTTTGTAGGTTGCACCTAAAGATTCTGCAGCATCCTCAACTAAAATGGCACCATGTTTTTTAATGATAGCATTTAACTCATCAATCTTACCTGGTGTTCCATAAAGATGAGCGCAAACAACTACTTTTACATCTGGGTAAATTTCAAATGCTTTTTCCAAGGCTACTGGGTCCATATTCCAAGTATCAGGTTCTGTGTCAATAAATACTGGTATACCACCTTCATACACAACTGGATTTACTGTGGCATCAAATGTCATATCTGTACAGAATACATGATGACCTTCAAGGGCTCCATGACCTACCATTGGCATACCATATGCTTCTATACCAGCCAATTTGCAAGAAAGATGTAGACTTGCTGTACCCGCTGAAAGAGCCACCGCATATTTAACCCCAACCTTCTCAGCTGCCATTTTTTCAACTTCATTTAAATTAGCACCAACTGTAGACATCCAATTAGTATCATATGCTTCTTGCACATATTTGATTTCTTCACCGTGCATGGTTGGTGAAGATAGCCAAACCTTATCTTCAAATTTTTCAATGTTTTTTGTGTACATAAAAAATCATCTCCATTTCTTAGTATGGCGGTTGCCATGTAGCTTCTACACCTTCTGGTGTGCCCTGAAAATACTCCATTGTAGCTGAAGTAGCAGAGCTTATGCCTTCTTTTTTTACTACCGTTTTAACTGTATCTATAATAATCCGCACATCACCTAAAAATGTAATATGCTCTGTATACCATACATCCATAGCAAATTTGTCTTCCCAGCTGACAGAATTACGACCATGAGCCTGCGCATAGCCAGTAAGTCCTGGGCGCACATCATGTCTGTGCTTTTGAAACTCGTTATATCTGTCTAGGTATTCCACCAAAAGAGGTCTTGGACCAATAATTGCCATTTGTCCAACTAATATATTGAATAGCTCCGGTAATTCGTCTAAGGATGTGCTTCGCAAAAATCTACCATACTTGTTTAAACGAACATCATCAGGCAAAAGATTACCATCTGCATCTCTCCTGTTATCCATGGTTCTAAACTTAATTAGTTTAAATATTTTTTCATTTTTCCCAGGACGCCTTTGGGTAAAGAAAGGATTTCCGCCCATAAAGATAGCCCCAAGAATAATCAATATCAATAACAATGGAGAAAGTATCACTATTCCTGCTAAGGATAAAACAAAATCAATTAGTCTTTTAAAAAAATTTTTATACATTGTATCCTCAATCCCATTAAATGTATTAATGTTGACGTGACTTCTCACAAATCTCTGCTAATTCCTCTGGCGTATGATTCAAAAACTCATCTGGTCTGACAGAACGGTCATCTACATAAAAGCCTTTATGTCCTGGCCAAACCTTGCCATAGACTATTTCATCATATGGAATATCCCATTTTTCAAGCCATGCACTAAGCACAGCAGCTGTGTGCTTATTGATGAGACCTAGATTTCCATTATAGGTCTTCATGTTGCGGGATGTATAAAGTACAATCTTGGCTCCATTTTCCTTGTAATATCTAAGCTTTTCGATCATATCTGGGTATGGAACTAAATCCTCATATTTTTCATCCTTCTTTTTGATGGGACAAAGTGTGCCATCAATGTCAAATACAAATGAATAGTCCTTAAACATCTGCCTCAATCTCCTTTAAAATCCTATCTACATTTAAAATAAAACCGAATACCTTGTGTGGGTTGTCAATGTGCAACGGAAGCATTGAAAGGAAAAGCGAGGCTTCGTATATACGAACTGTCAAATAGTCAAAACCATTCTCCTGAACCTTTTCCTTAAATATCTTCATATATTCAGTATTATCAAATGGAATCTCCAAGTCATAAGTAAAATCATCTGCGATTCTAATATCAAACAATCCATTATTAAAGAAATCGTACTTTCCACAAACAGAATGACTTAGCTTTGCAATGTCATAGTATGGATTTGTCCATAAATCCTCCTCTTTGCTTGCCCCCTTTGGGTCAATAAACTTCAAGGTTTGTGTAGACTTGTTATATAAAGTATTTGCGAAGCAAGGGTCACCATGGCCTATGACCATTTCTTTTGGATAGTTGTTGCGAGACTCGATTTTTTCCTTTAGGGCATAGTATCTATCTACCAATCTATCAATTGTGATATCACCTGAATTTGATAGTAGTGTCTCAATTTTTGTGTACTCTGGCAGTTTCTTTAAATCTGCAATCCTATCATCAACCTTTGCAATATAAAGGGCGTCCGCTGTCTTTTTGTATTCCTCATCTGTGCATGGCTTAGAATGACGACACTTGAAAAAGTAGAAATATTTGTCCATCAATGCTTGAAACTCTGATGCATCCATAGAACCGTGAACCCATTTGATTGCCAAATCAGTCATATGGAGTCGCTCCATGGTATAGCTAGCAGACTTTTCATCCTCTTTGTAATCAAACGGCATTACAAACCAATACTTCATATCTTCCGGAAGCAGGTGATAAAAATCATACTCCGCTTTAATCTTCTTTTTGTTTGTAGAAGATTTTACGAGAGTGTATTCATTTCCCTTAAGGCTATTAAAATATCTAGAATCAAAATTTCCTGTGACACACTGGATAAAGTTGGCAATTATTCCAATATCCACCATACCCTGGATATTGAAATGTTCATCCATTTCTTTTGTCTGATCCCAAGCCTTGCGTCCTGCGATTATATTTTTGCAAAATGCAATGTAGCTATCCAAATTTGGAAACATTGCAGCTACAGCCCTATTTCCATCAAGAGCTCCATATGGTTCATCAATGAATGACAGCTTCTCAAATGAAAGCTTAGCAGCCGCTGCATCACTTACAATATAATTTGAAAAACAGTGAAGCACACGCACATCCTGCATATTATAGACTTCCAGCTGCTTGATAAGCTCACTATACTCAAAAAGTGAATGAACCTTCTTCCATACCACATCTGTAAAAAGCTTTGTCATTTCATCTTTGTAGTATTCCTCAAGGCAGCGCTTCTTAACAACTACATCCGCAAAGCCTTTATCACCGATGATATCTGCAATAACCTCACTTTTTCTTCCTGTGTCATCGTATATAACAATTGTTTTCATGCTAATTCCTTTCAATTACCACTACAATTAAATATTAGAATAAATATTCCTCATTAATTTTTCTACCACCGATTTATCGAATTGCTCTATTCTAGCTAAAACAGCTTTACGCTTTTCACTGAGGGATTCCATATTTAAAGTATTAATTGATTTGGTCCATTCATCAACTGTATTATTGTGGATTAACTCTCCCACTGTAGAATCAACCAAATCTGTATTCCCCCTAATTTCACTGACAATACATGGTAGTCCACATGCCATAGCTTCCATCAATGCCACTGGTAACCCTTCCTGCAAGCTTGGAAATAAAAAGACGTCAGCTACATGAAGTATCTGCGATATATCGGTTCTATAACCAAGTAAACTAACCCTGTCATTAAGTCCCAGGGACGAAATCATATTTTTTAATTCTTGCTCTAGCTCGCCCTGCCCCACAATGATGTAATGAAAATCTTTGTTAACTTGGGATAGTGCTTTTATTATCACGCTATGATTCTTTCTATGAGACAATTCGCCAACAGATACAAATAGCATCGTCTCATCAGATATTCCAAGCTCTTGTCTAATCGATTCAGATGATTCCCCAGCTGATTGGAATTTTGTAACATCAACCCCTATTCCTGGAACATATACAATATTCTTTGCCTTAAAACGCTTTTCAGCTCTTGCAAAATCCTCTTTATTGATAGTTATCAATGTATGAGTGTATTTACTCAGATATTTTTCAAGTGGATAAAATATTGCCCAATTTTTAAGTGGTGCACCTTTATAAAAGTGAAAACCATGAGCGGTATAAATAACCTTAGTATTTGTCTTGTGCGCCACTAATCTGATAATAGCCGAAGCTATTGGAGTGTGAGTGTGTACGAAAGCATAATTACGTTTTTCAAGCAAGCTCATAGAATCCTTATAAGCTTTAATATGTCTTTTTATAGAAAATGGGCTTCTAGAAAAATCAATTTGTATGCACTCCACGCCCATCTCATGTAATTGTTGTTTTAGCTTCTCTACACGCTCTATTGGCCAGACAGAGGTATCTGTAAAGTCCCCAGCGACATCAACAATATATCCCATTTCCTGAAGTAGCTTTATATTATTTATATTAAACTGCCCTATCATTGAAGGAACAGTTGCTGACATTAAAACACGTCTTTCCATGCCATTCGTTTTCCTATTTATTTCCTTTAATTGTTTCAATAGTCTTAACTAATACATATATAACAATCATCAAAATAATGCTGATGAATATAAAATGCTTTAATTCTAAAGATTGAGTGCTACTCAACGCTGAGGTAAGATACTCTGACATTTTTTGGCTAAGGTTAGTCTGATCGCTAAATCTATTTAAAATAGCCACACATCCTATTTCAGTTGCCCATGCCAAAAGTGAAATGATGTAAAGAATAATCCCTCGTCCCTTTGAGACGCTTGCTATTTCCCTGTAAACACGATTTATTCTCTCTAAAAACTTAAGAGCCTTTAGCTTGCGAGAAGTTCCATCTGCCCTAAGTAATAATTTTTTCCAATAATTGTAAGCTCCTGGAAAAGTAATAAATAATAATACAGCAGCAATAAGAAATATTAGCAAAAAATATACTATAGGAATCATTGCACCGCCGCTTGCAATCCAAACTACAATAATCATTGTCACTAAAGCTATGGTATCCATAAAGCGATCTAGAATAACAGTTACACCCCCTTTAAGCATATTGTTAATCTGGTAACCATAGCAATAAATTCTAAATAATTCACCTAATTTAAAAGGAAAAAGTATGCTAATTGGTGTAACCTTACAATATATCTTTGAATAGCTGTAAATACTAAGCCCTGAACCGTACAAAGCCAGATATAATCTTATGGCCTTCAAAAAATGTACAATTACTACTGAAATTGTAATTATAACAATATACTTCCAGTTAAAGGCCTCAAAGATATCTTTGCTAATATAGTTAAAAACAAAAATTAGTGCTGCAGCTAGCAACACTAATATATTTATTAAGTTATATACAACTTTTCTTTTTTTCATATTAATCCCGCTCGACTATCTATTAGAATAAATTACCTGTGCAGTATAATCCTCAACGACCTTATCCCTATGCTCTTCAACAACAAATTTCTTTTTATTAACAATATAAGAGCCCAAAAGTTTCAACACTATCATTGCCTGATTTACCATTTTAACATTTGACACCTGATCATCTTCACGCCAAATAATAGGGAAGAACTTTACCTTGTGCTTATAAAAAGCTTGTCCCATTACCATGCAGTAGTTAAATACAAGATTATCCTTATATTTCAAATAGAACTTATCTTTTAGTATATCTACCTTATACATATTTAGTCCTGAACCCAAGTCATACACTTTGTAGCCACAGCCAATTGAAAATAAGGTGTTATAAACCTTGTTTCCAAATGTCCTAAATTTTGAATAGCCTTGAAGCTTAGAACCTTTCATAAACCTAGCACCTAAGAAACAATCGTATTTTTCATACTCCTTATTCTTCAAATATGGCAATATGTTTGAAATATCTCCCTGGTCATCTCCATGTAAAAGGATGACATAATCAAAATTGTTTTCTATAGCATATTTAAATGCCACCTTGTGGGAGCCACCCAGGCCATAGTTATCATCGTTTCTAAACAATGATACTTTTACTGGCAGATTCTTTTTCCCAAGATAATTCTGCACTACCTGCTCTCCATTGTCAGTACTTCTATTGTTGATGATAATTACTTCAGAAAGATATGAGCATACCTCATCTGTAAGCTGTCCAAGTACTCTGACAATCTGCTTTTCACAATTGTACATTGGTATAAAAAGTAAAATCTTATTTTCCATTTATTTTCTCCACTTAAATATTAGCCTTTAAAGGTAGGCACTGTCTCTCTAATTTTTTGAACAACTTCTGGCGCCTCATTGCCATATGCCAGAGCCATAAGTTCACGTAAATTATTAATGAATTCTGTAGAATCAAACTTTATTGGCTCAGCCACATGAATCAAATGATTCTCGGTCTCCTTCAAGCCCTCCTCGCTCATTAGCTTTTCTTCATAAAGCTTTTCTCCTGGGCGTAAACCAATTTCTTTTATTTCAATATCAATTTCAGGACGTAGTCCTGCAAGCTCTATCATATTTCTTGCAAGATCTAATATCTTAACTGGCTCGCCCATATCAAGAACAAAGATTTCCCCACCGCTAGCATTGGCTCCTGCCTTTAGCACTAGGCTGACAGCTTCTGGTATTGTCATAAAATATCTAATAATATCTCTATGAGTAAGGGTAACTGGACCACCTTCTGCAATTTGCTTTTTGAACAATGGTACTACTGATCCGTTAGAACCAAGAACATTTCCAAATCGCACTGCCACATATTCGGTATGTCCACTTCCCGCAAGAACTCTATCTTCATCCTCTAAATCAACATCAAGCTGATGTGTAATGAGAACAGGAAGCTTATCCTCCATGTTATTGCGTACCATATTATCAAATGTCTGGATTATCATTTCGCAAATACGTTTTGTAGCACCCATTACATTTGTAGGATTAACAGCCTTGTCTGTACTGATAAGTACAAATCTATCGCAACCATATTTCATAGCCGCATAAGCAGTCTTATAGGTTCCTACTGCGTTGTTCTTAATCGCCTCGCAAGGACTGTCCTCCATAAGAGGTACATGCTTGTGAGCTGCTGCATGATAGCAAATATTAGGACGATATGTCTCAAATACAGAATTAATTCTGCGGGCATCACGCACGGAACCAATAAGTGTAACCAAATCCAAATCAGGATAATGCCTTTTAAGCTCCAACTGTATATCATAAGCATTATTCTCATATACATCGAAAATAATAAGCTGCTTAGGCTCATACTTTGCAATCTGTCGACAAAGCTCTGAACCAATAGAGCCACCACCACCTGTAACAAGTACTACCTTATCCTTTAGCTGGGCAGCCACATCTTCCTGATGAAGACTAATAGGATCACGTCCTAAAACATCCTCTATAGTAATATTCTGAAGGTTTCCAGCGCTAACAACCCCTGCTTTTTCCGCATACATATTAGGAAGCTGCTTAATTCTACAATTAGTTTCCTTACATATGTTAATAAGGTTACGCTTGTCACTAGGTGTAATACTTGCTATAGCAATATAGATTTCCTTAACCTCATATTTTTCTACTGCATAAAGAATCTTATCTATACCACCAATAACCTCTACTCCATCGATATAGCGCCCCCATTTATTAGGGTTGTCATCGATGATGCAGACTACTTTTGTATTTCTGTTTGCGCCATCATTAACATAATTTACATCACGTAAAATCATTCGCCCAGCTGCCCCAGCGCCAATTAGCATTACATTATTCTCAGAGCCTTGGTTCTCTCTATTTTCTCTCAGCAATAAAATAAATCTATATGAAAACCTAATGCTTACTGAGAAGAAAAACTGAAAAGCGATACCAAATACATAATACGAAATTGGCATACGAAAAATAAAAGCAGTAACAACAATTGCATTCGTCGCCAATGTTATACCTGTTGCTATTACCAGTTTTTTCAGTTCATAAAAGCTAGCGAAGCGCCATATGCTTCGGTACAAACCTAAGAAATAATAAACTGCTAAAACAAAACACGCATATGGTATTATTAATTGATAGTATTCACTTAAATACTGTTTACCTATATTGGAAAACTGACAATCAAACCTAAACCACAGTGCTAAAAAATAAGATAATACAACCGTTATAAAATCGTATACAGCGAGAACTACTGCAACTTTTTGCCAGTGTTGAATTTTATTTGAATTATCGTTCATTAACGTAATACTCCCGAATGTTTATAATCTTTTGTATTATATCGCCTATCAACATTTTTTACAAATCTTCGTGATTTCCTATAAGAGTATTTAGCTCAGATAACATTTCCAATTCCACTCCACTAGTAATACTCTGTTCCTCATCATAATATAACCCGTCAGGATTTTTATACCATGCCCACTTCATTCCAAGCTGTTTAGGCGCTTGAAAATCCTTATTGACATTATCTCCAACATACATAATCTGTTCAAAAGGTATGCACCAGCGGTTTTGCATTATTCTGAAAGAAATATCATTAGGCTTTCTGAACTGAATACCACCAAGAGAGTCTGTAATAATAATGTCTTCTACCATTTCAGATAACCCAAGCTTCTGAATTTTATTCTGTTGACCTTCAACTCTTCCATCTGTTATTATTCCAACCTTAATTCCCGATTGTTTCAGGTTGCTTATTAGTTCTTGAACACCTTCATATAAATGAATATCTGGTAATTGCTCACGATATATCTTCAAACAATAATCTTTTTCTTCAGTGCGCTGTATTTCACTTAAATATTCATCTATTGCTTGTTTTCCCTCTAAGAACAATTGCCACAATCTATCAGCCGCACTTGGTATACCTAGGTATTCTTCTATTTGGGTGTATCCCGAACGAACATATTCTTTTTCGCTATAAAGTGTATCATCTAAATCAAAAATCACACCCTTGATATCACTTTTTCCTGATGATATGCAAACGCTATCATCAAAACGACTATATATAGCGCCATCTTCTATTATACCTGGATACTCCTCAACCTTTGTCCCTAATAACAGTTTCAAAACTGCCTCTGCCGATCTTGCACCAGCTTTCATCGACAATGGAGCGCCCCCACCATATCTTGGATTTATTTCTATATAATAATTATCACCAGTTGCTTCATCCCTTATAAGCTGCACAGTCATCGGCCCACATGGTTTAAATGCTGCAATCAAGCGCTTGCTTTCTTCAATCATTTTTCCATCCATACAAATCTGAGTTTTAAGAACCTCGCCTGCCCTAACTTGCATTCTTTCTCTTGGTGTAATAAAAATAGGATTACCATCAAAATCACAAAAGATATCTATCGTATACTCCTTACCAGAAACAAATGGTTGAACAATATAATCCTCCACTTGATTTGCATACACTTCTAATTCCTGCGCATCTTCCACCTTGTAGGCATTAATACTACTACTACCATCCTTTGGCTTGATGAAGCATGGAAATCGATCGTTATATTTTTTGTAATCATTGTAAGTCTTTGGCGCTTTCAATCCGCATGACTCAAAGAAATCGCCTGTATTATTCTTATCCCTACAAATTGCTATTTTATCTGCTTTACTAATTAATACTCTAGTCCCAATAGCTTGAAATTTATCGACATTCCGTGATAACACCAATAAATCTGTGTCAATAGTAGGAATCAACAAATCTATATCATCCTTTTGACATATTTCCACAAGCATATCAATATAAGATTTGTCTTTCATCGCACAAACTTTACGCACATAGTCACAATAGGCTAACGCTGGTGCAGTTCCAGCCATATCTGCACCATATATTTTCAAACTTACATTTAGGCACAAAGCAGCCTGTCTAAAAGCTTTCAACAACTCTATCCTTCGCCCTACTCCTGTAAATAAAATATGTATTTCTTTCATATAATCCCTTTCGTTCTTATCTTATTTGCAAATATAAATTAAGTAATCTACTTGTATTTTTAATTCCTATCGTCCTTGTGCATATTCTAACTAGTTTTGTCATTTTATCGTTTTTATAATCTAAGAGCATATTCATATCTTTATGCCATTTCAAATCAGCTTTAATATAATTTCTACAATTAACTAATAGAATAATATATTCATAACATGCCATCTGCAAAAGAGGGGAAGTTATATCTTGATATTCATTCATTTGTGACATTTTTACCCACTTATCAATTATCTCGCGCCAATCCCAATAACTGTTATCTTGAAAGGTTGTTGAATTCGAGGTGGAAATATCCTGGCGATAATAATAATACATTGAATTATAGCAGCCGTATGTCCGTCCAACTAAATAACATTTCATAGACCAATCTATATCTTCATCCCTTTTTCCAACTTCAAATTGCAAATTATTATCTACTAAAAATGATTTTTTTATCATTTTCATACATGGGCTAGCATGAAATTTATTTCTGCTTCCTAAATACTCAAATATCTTTTTTCTAGACGAGCTTTTTAGCTTTTCCTCATCATAATCTTCCTCTATAGCAACCAAACGACCGTCACTATATACTTTATACCCATTTAAAAAAAGTATATCTGGTTCTTTTTGCCTCTCACAAGATTCAACAATTCCACGAAAACTATTTTCAGCTATGTAATCATCCGAATCCACATATAAAATATACTTTCCCTCAGCTTTAGAAAGACCATTATTTCTAGCTAGAGATGGTCCTCCATTCTTTTGAGAGAATACTCTAACATAATCTAGATATTCATACTCTTTGCATATTGATAAGCTCTTATCCGTCGAAC
This sequence comes from Pseudobutyrivibrio ruminis, assembly GCA_015057305.1. Lineage (GTDB taxonomy): Bacteria > Bacillota > Clostridia > Lachnospirales > Lachnospiraceae > Pseudobutyrivibrio > Pseudobutyrivibrio ruminis_F. The sequence continues at coordinate 43,121 of SVES01000015.1, forward strand.
CATCATCAACAAGTATAAGCTCAAAATCCGAGAAGTTTTCGTATTGATTTACTATACTTTCTATGCATTCCCTAAGATACTTTTCAGCATTATATACTGGTACAATTACAGATATATATTTTTCCATATTAATTCCTTTTTAATAAACGTAGTCCCACAGTACAAAGATATTTAAATTCTTTGGTTCTATAAAAAACAATAATTATTATGATATTTGGCACCAACGCAACCACTAACATTTTTAATATAAATCCTAGTACACCTGTAACTAGGATAGATGCCGTTAGTTTTAGAGCTATTAGCAAAACAGTCGCTGTAAATACTGTATATCCAATTAGTTTTCCAAAAAACTTTAGCGCATTTGTCTTCAATCCATGTTTAATCAATACCATAGGCTCAAACCACATAGGCACTGCCAATGTACTTATTGTCGTCCCAACAAATATACCAATTGGGCCTAACAACACACCTAGTAGAATTGATGCCCCAATATTAATCACACATTCTAATGCTGGAATATATTTAAAATAATGCATCATTCCATATGCGTTATTAAAAGCTGATATTGTCTGGCGCATTCCCTTCAAATAATAATTAAGAACTATAAATATTACACAACCGGTGGTCATTAAATAATCATCCCCTAACCACAGCTGTATAAATGGCTGGAACAATGTTCCAAGCGCTATGGAGGAAAATGAGAACAACCAAAAGTCAACAAAATATATTACATAGAATATTTCCTCTTGGTGCTTCTCATCTGCACTGACTCCAAGGTTTCCTATACTTGCCGTTATAGAGGAGAAAAACTGACTCAAGATAGACTGCAAGGCATTGATTACCAACGTGTAATTAGAATACAAACCAACAATCATAAGTCCGAATATCTTTGACAGCAGAATATTATCTGTAGAGAATACTATCTCACTGCTAACCCTTTGAATTATTAAGGATTTTACATTCTTTTCTATTGTTTCCTTTGTCTCAGCATCCAGTTTTTCTTCTGTATGTTCCTTTAGTACAGGATACATTTTATCTGCTTTGTAAGATATTCGCACATTTTGAATTATCGTAAATGCGATTTGAATCACCAAAAACAGGATATAGTTTTCAAATGCAAATAAAGCGATGGACTGAGCAATGGCACACAACAAATTCATCAAATATCTGTTGTTAGTAACCACATAGCTCTTTTGATTTGCAATTACATAGGATGTCTTATATGAGTAAAAATATGATATAGCTGTATTTGCAACATACAATACGTAAATCAGTCTGATGTATGGTATATCAGGCATATCCTTTATAAAGAAGTCTAAAAAAGGCGTTAGTGCCACACCAATAATTATAACTACAGCCCCTATGCAGATATATGTCTTTTTAAAGACGCGCATGAGGATTTTTATTTTGTCCTCATCATTTTCCTCGATAGGCTTGTATAGACTAAAGGTTATAGCCACACCTATACCTAAATCTGCCAGGGATAGCATTGACAAAATATTATTAAATAAACCGCTTAGTCCAAGATACTCTTTTCCTAATGTATAGATAAAAACTGTACGCAAAAGGAAACGAGCAATCAGGTCCACTAATTGCCCGCCAAATGAAAAAATGATGTTTATAATTGAGTTTTTAGTTCTGCTACTATCGCTCATTTACTATCCTCTATATTAGAATATATCTATTTATCCGATTTAAAAGCCCAAAACTTGTTGATAATAAAATTTAATGGTACGCTTATCAACAAATTAATAATCGGTGCAATAAATTCTGAAATACCAACAATCTGTACCCACAGAATAAGAAGTATCGAATTCAGGAATAATCCTGTAAATGAATATGAAACATATGTCTTAAGCAGAGCCTTAAACAAGTTTCTATTTTGTCCATCTTCCAATACAAAAACCATCTTATTATTCCAATAAAATGACCATAAAACACTTAATATAAATGCTACTATCTGGGCCAGTAAATAATCTATGTTTGGAAACAATGCTCCTGCTTTTAATGCCTTCAGAGTTATGAAGTACAACACATAGGAAATAACTGTATTTGATACACCAACTATGCCAAATTTTACAAACTGCATTAGTGCTTCGTGCACTTCTCTAGTGTATTCCTTATGGACTACTTTAAACAAAAACCTAAATACAGTCGCTGCTATTGTCTCAATAATACGCCAAATAATATTCTGCTTTTCCATTAAATCTATCCTAAAAATTCCTCTATTTGTCTATTCATAACAGCTACTACATCCTCTTGTTTGAGATAAGCTGCTGACCATTCTACAATCTTTTCCATGGTTGTCTCCACATTCCATCTAGGCTTCCAGTTAAATGTGTTCTTTAATAAGCTACAATCAAGCTTTAGGAAATTAGCCTCATGTGGACCACCATCATGCTTGTTAATCCATTTAGCTTCTGACAACCCCATATCCTTTGTGTAAGCATTCCATTTATCGCAAAATAGCTGTACCAATTCACCTGTAGTCCAGCAATCGCTGTCATCTGGTCCAACATTATAGCTACCTGCAAGGGTTTTATCTTCATATTGAGCCTTTGCAATAAGCAGATATGTCATAACAGGCTCCAACACATGCTGATAAGGTCGTGTGGAAAATGGATTTCTGACGATAATATCCTCGCCCTTTTCCATTGCTCTTACGCAATCAGGTATAATTCTATCATTAGCAAAATCTCCACCACCAATAACATTGCCTGCTCGACAGGTGGTTACAGCTGGAGCATCTACCTTATAATTCTTTTGATATTCCTCATCGGTAAAAAATGAATTCTTGTAGCTGCTAGTAACTAGCTCCGAGCAAGATTTCGAATTAGAATATGGATCAAAACCGTTTAATTCCTCATTTTCACGATAACCCCACAGCCATTCTTTATTAAGATATACCTTATCAGTAGTAACATTTACAAATGAACGCACACAAGGATTTTTTCTGACGGCTTCGCAAATATTGACTGTTCCCATCACATTAGTTTCGTAAGTATATACTGGATCCTTATAAGAATCACGTACAATAGGCTGAGCAGCCATATGAATAACAATCTCTGGCTGAACTTCTGCAAAAACTTGTAGCAAATGGGCCAAGTCTCTAATATCTCCTTCAACAGAATTCATTTTAGATGCTAGACCACACATTTCAAAAAGGCTTGGATTGGTAGGTGCCTTTAAAGCATATCCAGTGACATCTGCACCTGCATTCACTAAAGCTTGACACATCCATGTTCCCTTAAAGCCTGTGTGCCCTGTAATAAGTATTTTCTTACCTCTATAAAAATTCAAATCCATTTTCTCCATCCTTTAAATTATTATTTTCCAACCTTAGCTGAAATTCTACTATACACCTTGCTCATTGTAAGCCCTTGAACCACTGTTGTAAAGAAAACAATTGCATAGGTACATCCTAAAATCACATGGTAAATATCTGTATCCAACATGGTTCTTGTGCTCATAGCAAGAGCTATGGATAATCCTCCTCGTAGTCCAGCCCATGTAAGTAGCTTGGTAAAGCTTTTCCAATCGTAACCATCTGGAATCTGGCCTAATACAGTTGTAGATAAAGCGACAGAGCCCGCTCTACCAATCAAGTTACAAATAACAGCTACCACAGATAACATCATAACTGCAGGCATCTGCAATATTCTAACAAATGATAAGCCAAGCATTACATACAGTACAGAATTTAGCAGATTATCCAGTATACTCCAAAATGTATCAAAATGAGCCATCTGCTCAATTTCACCCTGATTCTTTTCGTATTTACGTATTGTAGAAAAGGCAACACCGCAAATAACAGATGCTATAGCACCTGAACAATCCAGCTTTTGACATAGTAAATAAGCTGTAGCTACTGCAAGTAAACTAGCAAAAATCTGTCTGTTGTAGTCTGCTGTTCTTGCAAACACAAATATGCATATCATCGAAACTACAAGACCGATACCTGCTGCACCAAGCACTTCGCGTAGAAGCACCTCTAATACATTACCACTTTCTGTAGCCTTGACAATGCCCGAAAAACACACGAATAATGCTACGCCAACTCCATCATTTAATAATGATTCTCCTTCTATCAGAAAGCCAATGTCCTTTGGCAGACCAAACTTTTTCAAAATACTAGTGGCTGCAATTGGATCTGTAGGAGCTACTATACTTCCAAACATTAAGCACATAGGAAGTGTGAACGGCAAGGATAACAGCATTGCAAAGCCATAAAAGGCGAAACCATATATTACTGCTCCTAACAAGGTGCACAAAAATGATAGCACACTAACCTGTCTTGCCAATCTACCAAAATCCTTTAGCTTCATATGACAGGAGCCGGCAAAAAGCATAAAGCAAAGCACGCAATCCATCAAGTAATCTTCCAAATCAAACAACTGGATGTCATGGAGTACAAGCTGTACATCCTCATTCCTAATAATTGTGCTAACAAGCAGCAAGACTGCTCCTAAGATGATTGCAAATAGCATGAGTGCTATTTCATCTGTAAGCTTTGTCACCTTCTCATTGAAAAAGCCTAACCCCACTACGAGCAGCATTATTACTACAAAGTATGGCAAAAATGTTGTCATATTTCCCCCTTTTCTCCATAAAAATAGAGCCGCAATCCGCAGACTACAACTCTATTATACATTAACGTTATTTATCTCGCCACTATTAGTGATTCTCAGATTATTCTACTTCTTTTGGCTTTATCATTAAACTGTCCACAATGTCAGATTTCTTCGAAAACTTCAAAGTAGTATATCCAATTACGCTAAACACCACTGCTCCAACTAGGTTAACTAGCAAATCCTTCATGGTATCTATGATTCCTATATCTAAATATCCCCCATTTACTGTATAGGACTGACCGTCTGCTGTATTAATAACTGTATCTTTAATACTTCCGATGAAAAATGGCATGCCGCTGTTATTTGGATCAAGGGTTACTGAGCCAATATTTTGCACAATAAAATCCTTTTGCATATCTACGAAAAATAATTGATCCATGGTAAATTCGAAAAATTCCCATATGACTCCCACCGTCATGGAGAAGCAAAATGCAACAATAGTAAGATAAAATGGTGACAAATTAATATGCTTACTACCCCTATTCAACAAATAAATTAACGAAAATCCTATGGCGGCACACAAAAAGCCATTCATTGTATGTAGCATTGTGTCCCATCCAGGTATTATGACGTAATAATGATTTACTTCACCTAAAATCTCCGCTGCATATATAAATCCAAATATAATAGCCTGAAACACGGCCGGGATTTCTATCCTCATAGTTTGCTGCAGAAAGGCAGGCATCAAAAACAGTAGCAATGACAATATGCATAGAGCTGCGCTTTCATAATTTCTTGTGACAATACATCTTATTAATGTAAGAATCACAAAAATGCGTAATATCATATAAAAGATAAACGTGCGCTTATTCTTTTTATAGCTATTTACTAGTGAATTTTTGTAGTCTAAGATTTTCATCAGTGCTCGCCTCCTGGCATTGGGCGCCTTTTTGCAGATATTTCATTTACATCAATACGCATTACAGTAACTATAGTAAGCATTCTGGCATCAAATTCGAAATCATCCTTGCCAGTTTGGGTTTTCATCAAAACCTTCATTGCTTCTATCTTTTCTTCTGAATCTTCTACTATATGAATATTACCAAATCCCATCACACATTCATAGACTGTGCCATATTGACAGGCCATCCTACCTTCAAAGGGCGCAACATTTTTCTCCATAGTAAAACAGCATGTGGGATTTTTCTTAATAACATCCAACTTCCTACCTTCATTGGCACCATGGAGATAAATTATGTAATGTCCATCCTTTTCATCCTTTTTGATTCCATAATTCATAGGAATGACATATGGTATACCATCATCTACCAGCCCCAAATGAAGATAGATACTTGTGTTTAATAATTCTTCTATTTCTGATTGATCAGTTATTTCTCGTTCACGACGACGCATATAATTACCCTTTCACAAAAATAATATTCAGCATTTACACAACTTGCAGGTCATTTTAAATACCATATTTACATACCAATGTTTAAATGAAGTAAAGTATCCATCAATCAAAATTTTAAGGAGGTACATAATAATGGAAGAAACAATGACAAACAACAAAAAAATTATAAGATTAATTTTACTTATAGCCTTGCCTATTTGTGTAGGACTTGCATCCGCAGCAATAACCGGGGATTTCATGATGAAATATGGAGAGTTAACCCTACCAAAATTCGCCCCACCATCCTGGGTGTTTCCTATTGCGTGGACTATTCTTTATATACTAATGGGCTTAGGCAGTTATTTTCTTTGGAGTGCACAACCTGAAACTGACCAGCAGATAAGTAGCAAGAGAGCAGCTTTAACTATTTATTTCGTGCAGCTTGCTTTTAATTTCGCTTGGTCACTATTCTTCTTCATTGGAGAAGTCTATGTATTTTCATTTATCTGGCTCATAATCATGTGGTTAATGATTATTGCCATGGTAGTGAAAACTTCCCATGTGTGCAAAAAAGCCACAGCGTTATTTGTACCATATTTGCTTTGGTGCACATTCGCTGCCTATTTGAATGTGATGGTTGCAATATTGAATTAGGTGGTATAGTAGCCCGGCAGTGACAGTGGATTATGGGGACTGCCGGGCGTTAGCACCATGCAGATAGATGATGTAATGCCCATCTGCCTCTCATTTAGTTTCAAATTTCATTTACTATTACCTTCATCTACGATAATTGAATCTATACACCGTTTATTTTTCTCAGTAGAGAAATTCATCCCTATTTTAATGATTTTATGTCCCTCTAGCACCTTATCACTGAATTTCTGGTCATACTTTTTCTCATTAATTTGATTCATTGCTTCCTCAGCAGACTTATCAATCTTGCACTCTATGACATATATATTTTTACCGACCTCTAATACTGCATCTATCCTTCCATTATTTGTCATACTTTCAGCATCGATTTCCATACCACACATTCTAAATGTTAAATACATTAGCGACTGATAGTATTTTTCATATTTTAATTGAATTGCATATGGTATACTCGCAAAAAGTCCGTTTAAGACTTCTATCATTTTATTTACATCACCATCATATGCTGAATTTTGAATAATAGACGCTATAGAATTTATTTCAACTATAGACTTATCCAAATACACAGATGCCAAATCTGTTTCAAATGACATTTGCACTTCTTTGTTAGGATACACCAACTTGTATGTAGGCATATTATTGCGCTCATCTCTATCCCCAATAGTAAGATAACCCGTTTGGAACAATAATTGTGTTATTGTTTGTGAATCCACATTGTTTTCACTAAGTGCCATTAAATCAAAAGAGTTGAATGATATATCTGTAACTAGCGCATTTTGTATACTCTCAAGAGTGATTTTCTGTTTTCTAGCGTAATTTACTAACATTACTGGTGTTGCAGTACCATACCAATAATTTCCAAAAGTATAGTTTTCTGTAAAGAAGCGTCCAACTGAAACTGGATTGTAGACTTTTACACCATCAAATGTAAACTTAAAACCATCATACCACGATGCCAATTTCCCAACCATCTCATCAATAGAACAACCACTCTTCTCCGCTGCAGCCATTATATATTCATTAAAATTATCCCTTAACTCAATTTCATTATAACCAACTGCATCAGAATATTTTTCACTCCTAGAAATATCTATTAAATTATTTAATTTACTAAAAATAGATACTTGACTAGCTTTAGTTATTCCTGTAATAAAAACAAAACGTTCCATGGATTCGTAGCCTTTTATCATCTGATAAAAGGCTTCCATAGTCCTGCTAATAAGTTTTACGCCTTTTCCATCTTCCAAGTTATTGGTTATAGGTCTATCATATTCATCCACAAGTATAACAATCCCTTTTGAATACTTGTTATACAACGCTTTTATTAATTCGCCAAACATTATTGCAGGTGAGCTACCCGTAATGTTCACATCATAACTATTGGCAATTCCAGTCATCTCAAGCTTAAGCCACTCCTCCAAATTTGCGACAGTAGAACTATCACTTCGGCCAAAGTCAATATGTATTACCGGATATTCTTCCCACGTATAATCTGTATCTCCGATATATAAACCCTTGAACAAATCTTTCTCAGCTTTAAAAACCGCTTCCAAGGTACTCACTGTCAAACTTTTACCAAAACGACGTGGGCGCGAAAAGAAAAACTGTCCAAATGGCTCTTTCACCATTTGGTATATATATTTAGTTTTGTCCACATATAAATAATCTGACTCAATAATATTTTTGAATGTAGATATCGATGTGCTTATTTTTTTCATAAAGCTATTCCTTCATAAATTATTATTTTCTTAGCACTTCAAAATTGTATAATCGTCAAATCCAATGATATATAAACAATTGAATTACTGAAGTTATTTTACTATATTAAAAGGGTAACATTCCATTAAATCAAAAAACTATTTTCAATTTTGCTCTTTCTTAATAGTTCTCAGCTCTTACCTCAAAGTAAGCTTGTGGATGATTGCACACTGGGCATACATCTGGCGCTTCTATTCCCACAACAATGTGTCCACAATTTCGGCACTCCCACATTGTTACACCGCTCTTCTTAAACACTTCCATAGCCTCTATGTTGTTCAAAAGCTTTCTGTATCGTTCCTCATGCTCCTTTTCAATTGCAGCTACACCTCTAAACTGAGCCGCAAGCTCTGCAAAGCCTTCCTCTTCAGCATCCTTTGCCATGCGCTCATACATATCTGTCCACTCAGCATTTTCGCCATCTGCGGCATGAAGCAGATTTTCGGCTGTATCCCCAATTCCGCCAAGTGCCTTGAGCCAAAGTTTAGCATGTTCTTTCTCATTATCAGCAGTCTTCAAAAACAATGCTGCAATCTGCTCATACCCAGCCTTCTTCGCTACAGAGGCAAAGTATGTATATTTGTTGCGCGCCATTGATTCGCCTGCAAATGCCTCCAGCAGGTTCTTTTCAGTTTTAGTGCCAGCGTACTTGTTTGTTGCCATGTTTCCTCCTCCTTTTCTTTATTGAATTATATAATGTACTAATGTAAAACACTATTAATATATGAACTCGTTTTCTTCCGATTATTTCCCATAGCTTTCCAGCAACTCTACATAATTCTCATTTTTCTCCTTCTCAACCTCAAGATCATTCTTTAAATAGTTAATATCCCACACTGATTCCGCAGTATCTGGCTGTTGCCACTGAGAAAGATAAACAGCGTAAACAGCATTGTCTTTTGACAGACAATAAGATGCATCCATTTTATATCCGACCATATACAAAACTGCAATGGATATAAGATAAATGAATATGGGCTTGTTTGCCCCAGTTTTTACATCTTTTAAGACTGTCGACTTATTAAGGAGCATTTCAAAGCCTTCTATTGCATATGGGAATAACCATATAAAATAAGTGATTGTATATTGTGATTTCGTTTCCCAGAACAGCAAAAATGTAAAACCGCCTACAACGCTTAGAAACAAAAATGATTTATTAGTAAACTTTGATTTATCCTCAAAAATTAGATATAAGGCCATGCCAGTAAATATTAATATCAAGAAAAAGTTAAATAGTTTTGCAGCTACTGCGTAGGATTGAGCTGTCATAAATTTGTCTAACCAATCTGGAAAATCCACCCTGTGATAGCGCACTTGGCTAATCCAGTAGCTAGAATAAGTCGGCTCAATCCAAGTTGAAGCAATTTTCTTAGAAAAGAACTCATAGGCATTATGCTTATCTTCGAAGAGATATTGCAGTCTATTGAATGTTTCTTCCTTGGCAATTTGCTCGGCAATTTCGGTGTCACGATTGTTATCATAATAAACATCCAAGCAATAGCCATTGTACCAACCAGCAGTGGTGCCGTCTTCTTGTAGGCCCATTGCAATAAATGCCCATATACCGTCATTCCTAATATCGTAGCCCATCGTCTTAATCAAAATTGTACGCGGTATAACTGAAAAAAGTGTAACTGATAAACAACAAGCTATGGAAATAAGTAGTACCTTGCCAACCTTAATATTATTTACCAGGCCACGGACTATAGCATATATTATAATTGCAACTAAATAAATCATAGCACTGCCTTTTATTATAAAGGACAATGCTATAGCAATCGCACATTTTGCAATGTCTATATTTCTCTTCTTTTCAAAAAATACAAGCTCGGCATCAAAAGCTATAATTGCAAAAGTAGTGCTCCAAATATTTCCATACACAAATGAAGCATACATAATCATTGGATAAAAAATGATGCCACATATAAGTGTCCCAGCCTGAGATAGTCTAGAGCCTCCCACTTTATCCCAAGCCTCTACTAATTTTTTATATCCTATAACTATACCAGCCACATTTAATAATTGCATGAATACAATATTAAAATCCCCCACAAATATAGCTAGCAATCTTTCTACTGTGGTAATGCCTATGTTATGAGGCCAATCATCCAAATATCCACTTGCTTCGACCATGTCTGTAATATGTTCACCGTATTTGTAAGCACAAGACATTACTTCTAACTGGTCAGAGCCAGGAACATATTGAGTGATAATAACCCAGAAAAACCCTACAATTGCCATGATTCTTAATGAGATGGTTTTAAATTTCCTGAAGAATTCATCATCATTTAGTTTTTCAACAAATCCTGCAATTACTAATCTCTTTTTCAGGAAGTAAAGTATTCCTATAAAAATCACAACAACAACAATGTTCAAAACAGCATTGTCTTTACAAAAAAATGTAATCTCAGTTTCATCGCTGGCCATATAGCAAATGAAAAATATGCTCATTGCCCAGAGAATACCGATTTCGAATACTCCGAATAATAAAAGCATAAATCTGTAGAATAAATCCAGACCACAAGTAAATTTATTATCTTTCAAAAAATTCATTGTAAGCATGCTCCTTGTATCAATCATTCTGCATAAGAATGGCTATAGTTTTAGCAAATAAGCCTTCTGATATCATGCACTTAGATACGGCTTATTAACATTTTTGTTAATCTGTTATATCCGATTTTATCTTTGATTACTGCAAGCACATATGATGCAATAATGCACAGTATCACGCTAGTTATATACTGCACAATAATAACGTTTGTAAAGGAAACTATTCGCCATCCTAATTCATAGATTAGAATGTGTAGTAAAAAGATATCCCCAGATAAAGAGCCAATCCATTCAAATGCTTTACTTAGTTTAACATTTTTTATACAGGTAAATGAAAAAACAATTAACGCAATTGCCCCAAGTGTTTGTAATATATAGGTGACACCAAACTTTTCTGATGTAATAACAAACCTAGCCAGATAAGGTGCACAAAATGAAACTACTAAAAGTAATCCGCCTATTACCATCTTCTTAAATGCGGTCATCTTTTCAAATGTATTATTTATGATCTCTAGACTGTCATTAAGGGCAAATAGCACCCCTAATTCTATTATAAATAAATAGCTGTTATAATTCCCCCCATATGTAGAATCACATATAGTTGGTAATACGTTATATAAAAAAATAGAAATAATGACTAAGTAGTATCCAAATTTCTTTGCAGCAACGACCAAAAGTGGGAGAACTATAATTTCAGCCACTGCAAAGTTCATATACCAAAATAACCCCAGAAACATCTTATCTGTGTGTCCTAGCAACTCTAGCACAGACATAAAATCTGCAGCCATAAACAAGATATTTCCATCGTATCTTGCCAGTGGCGACTGCCTAAGTGCAAACAACCAGAACAGCCATATGCAAACCAAAGTGAACCAATATGGCGCTAACAATTTCAAATAGCGTTTAATAACAAATTTGGTGTAGCTTACCTTTTCTGATTTTAGCAACAGCTTGGTCAACCCATAAGCTGTTAGAAATGCGAAGATATAAACGCAGATTCTAAAGCAGTATGCAATGTGGGATATACTGTCTCCTGTCAAAAGAATTGGTACCGCACCACGGGCTGCGATTTCATCTGTAGTTCTATACATATGATGAAATATTAATAATAGAATTGCTAGACCTTTTACCTTGTTGGTTTCATTAATAGAAAAAGCTTTCATGTAATCATATTTCCTTTTGATGCTAAATCTCAATCATATCTATTTATATGAATGCTCCACACTATATTCTGGTATTGTGGAATTAATAATAATTTTATCTATAACCTGTTTTTCCTCGTTATCATACACTACGATTGTCATTCCTAACACAACTATGAAGATTATTTGCAAGTTCTTAATTTTCCCCTATAGTTGTACTGTCTAACTCTATTATTGTAATAATAAAAGCTAGAAACATGAAATGTTTTACTCTCTTCTATCAGCTACTAACATAGTCCCTAAATTCCTGCTTTTGATGTTATCTAGAATGACTATTATTATAAATGTATATGACATTAAGTACATCTCAAAAAAATATTTAAAGAAGCTTGCTGGCATCGCAAGTGTAGTTATGCTGATATGTATCAAGACACATCCAAATATAAGCAACATTTCTTTATTCTTCTTTATAATACTATATAGCAATTCAGCTAATAATATAAATGACGGAAGGTATAAATTATAAGCACTTTCTTCCCGTCCAGCCGCCAAGAAGGCTCGAATTCTTGACTTCAAAAATACAATTGGTTGCTTTAATATTAAATTATGGTATGCGTCCTCTATCTCTTCTGGAGTTGCTTCAACGACTTCTCTATGAATAAAATAGTAATTACTATTCCACCCGATTTCATCGTAATAGTTTTTGTCGTATGCTTCAATTCCCATATCTGTGTTATATCTGTCAATAATTTCTATATCAAAAACCTTATCTAGTACCTCTAGCTCCTTACTTACTACATCCCTATTGAGACTTTTTTCCCCTAGCATATGAACAATTATTGCTGTTGTCGTTGTCCCTTTTTCATCCATTCCATTTTTAAGTACTGGTAAATATACAATAATCTCAGCTACTAAAAATATGGCAATCATTATTATTGTAACTCTTCTTTCAGAAATGCTCCCATATGCCATCAATAATAAAATTAATCCTAACAAGATTAAGTAAAGCCCTTCTCGTCTTAATACTGACAATAATGATATTAGAAATATCATTGTAATAACATTTACCCACTTAAAAGGTAAATTATTCTTTTCTCTAATATCAAAAAATAGTTTTACCATTACGAATAAGTATATAAAACTATACCACTGCATTCTATGTATCTCCACACCAAGTGTATAAAATGGAGATAGCATGCATAACAAATATATAAAATAAGCATTTTTTGTTTTGTAATATTTCTTTACTCTCCACACTATATACCCCATAATCATTGCTTCCATGAATATCTTTACAATTGTTGGGGCAATTGATGTTGGGAGAATAAAAAAGCTCCACAAATATATTTCTGACAAATACACAAAAAAATATGGATACATGTTTACAGCCGCATCCCATACTAGTTTTTCATCTCCTTGATAGTAGGACGCATTATATGCTCGTACATAAGTTATAAAAAAATAGCTCATAAAAACAAACAAAAATGGCAACGCATATATTAGAATCTTTCGTTCAGAACCATCATTTTTTATTGCATTAACAAAAAATTTACAAAATGCATAAATAGCTATTATTGCAAAAAAAATAGCTAACGAACACCAAAATAGTCTTTGTGCACGTCCAATCTCATAAGACTCAACTAATTTCCCTTGTGTGGTTACAAAATTTAGTCCGCGCGTAATAGATATTATTGACCAAATTATAGCTACTAATAAATCTATGTGTTTTCTAATCATCATTATTATCCTTTTCTGATAGCATTTTTATTAAAAGTCTTTACACCATTCTTATAAATGACCGACAAAAATATTGTTATCCCACAAACAATTTTCTGTCATAGTAACAATTCGAAACAATAACAACAAGCATCAGCATTAGTGCAATGGGCTTTAGAGTATAAGAATAATTACTTTTATCCTTAAGCAGAAATGCTAATGCAAACCCTCCCACGAATAAATCTATATTTCCATACCACGGCGAGTAGACTTTTATATTCCACGTAAAATCGAATCGATTTATATAACCATATATTCTGAATAGTATCCCCATTATCATTAGTATAAATATACAAATTTATATTATACTTTTTTCGTTCTTCTATTACAAATTCTATCGTATTCTTTTTTGTAAAATAAATAGATAAAATAATATCATATTCAAACAATTTCAAGCCTTGAGAGTATAACGACATATTACTCGTCTCTGTTATGGCTTTGAAGATCAAATCAAACAGCTAAGTCTAAGAAAGTTTTCTCAAGCATTTGTACTAAACACTTAAGATTAAGATTTTCAATAAGACTTTGCCGATTATCAGTATTTGCATCTAACAATTTTACTTTTTCATTAGGTATCTTATTAATAATGTTCTCACTATATTTTGTATAAGCTTTGCCGTTATAAAGAAATATTCTTTTAATAGGATTACTCTTCGCCACAATTTAAAATCTGCAGCCTTCTGTTGTTACTAAACTCAATAATGTGTATATAGAGCTAATTTACACATTTCTTGAGATGCCCAAACATAATTTAAACTATCGCGTTCAATCCAACAACAATGTTCTTTCCCTAAGCAAGCATTTTTTCTCAATTCTTCTCAATTCGTTTTTAAGCCAAATGTATTTCTGTCTAACTCTCTCATCACCATAATTATTCAAGTGCATGTCAATAAGACGCTTTATTTTATCGTACCTTGTAGATTCAGTTACTTCTTCCCAAGAATCATATTCTTCAATACCAAAATATCGTTCCAAAGTATTTATATACCAGTAATTATCTTTATCCATTGGAAGATCTTCGCTATTATCAATTGACACTAACATGCCAATAGTCACTTCATTAGAAAGTATTATACGAGGATATATTGCATATAATTCTTGTGCAAGATATGCGTCTACAAGCCCCTTTCCAAACATGATATTATCATCACAAAAGAAATCACCAACGGCTACTCCACCTCGCAACAAAACAGGTTCATCCATATCGTAAAACATTTCCTGAATCATATTGCAGATGTCAATCACTACAGCCAATGCTTCTGGATTTTCAAAGGGCACTGCCACTACAATGCTATCAGACATAGGACGAATAATCGCATCTTCTAGCGCCTCATTATATTTCTGTAGTGTAATCCCTGATGGCGAACTATCATAATTATCAACAGCATGATGTAACGCTATACCAGCGTCTATATCATTAATTATTTGCTTATATATCTCTAATATTTCATCAAAGCCTTTTTCACTAATTAAGCGCTTAAAGCCAAGTATATCTAGGAAAGCTACTATACATTTCTTATAATTATTCATAACTTTATATCTTTCTTTGAAAAACACAACTACTATCAAATTCATATACTGCTAATGATTGTACCACCATTATGGAAACTGAGTAGATTTATTTTATTATTAATAGTTCCATAAGAAATGGAGCGATTATGGTAGTTAAATTCATCGAAGAACAACTGAATAACTTTGACAAAGCAATGCTAATACAGCTGTTTTTAACTCAGCAGGAGCAACTTGAATCTATCGATAACGAAATGCAGTTTCTGCTTGAACAGATGGCTGATATGAATCGTCAGTGCTTTGGTCGTTCATCTGAGAAATCTGATGAATCCAACCAGCTGTCATTTACATCGATGGTGAATGCTAAATACGTAAATGTGATGCCACTATATCGTATTGAGGCTGTGTACAACATAGTTGAAATAAACACATCCCATCAGCACACTGGCTAACTGAGTTATCCCGTGCGCTGATCGATACTTAGCAGTCTTTTATGCTTATCTTCATGAGCATTTGTATAACTATCATGTAATACAAGCTGATGAAACTCCTTGCTTAGTTAACCAGGATGGTCGTAATGCTGATTCTAAGAGTTACATGTGGGTTTATCGAACAGGTAAGATGTACAAGGATAAACCAATAGTAATCTATGATTACCAGCGACCAGGAAGTCTGATTATCCTTAAATTCTATCGACTTAAGCAATAAGAAGATCAATCTCCTTATTGGTTATAAGGTGCAGCGAAAACTCTTATAATACTAATGCTCATGTTATTTTGTTTAGCCATTACATTTCCTTTTCTAGTCTTATTTATGATTGTATCTCATTATATAGTTCCCTTACCAGCGCCATAATTGCTATTATACCTACAGCTTCTTCTACTAATAATGATGTCAGCTGGTTTTCATGATGCGGAATCAATAAGAAAAATAACATTGCTAATATATAAGCTATTATCGATGCAATCTTTTTTTCAGTTTTAATTTCATCTAATTTCGCTTTAACCATGCTTTTTCGTTGTATTCTGTTTTCTTTTGTATGCAACTGACTTCTAATAGTAGCTTTTGCCAACCCCTTTTTCTTTAATTCATTTTTAAAAGACCAGTACACAACAGTTTTTCTAGAAATATATGAAAAAAAATTCCCTAATCCCTTAAAACAAATCAGTGGAATAATAATACATATAAAAGCAGCAGATTCATCCAACAAATAATCTTGATGTTCCTTCATATAACTCGCAACGCAACCAAAAATAGCCATAAAAATAAATAGAGTAATTTCGAAAGCTAGTAAATACTCCGGAATCACTTCCATAAATTTTTTTAATTTTAGTTTATTAACCAGAGTACAGTATCTATGACTTACCCACTTACTTGGAACATTAAATATAATTGCTAACTTTAGTAATAAATTACAAGCCTTATTTTTTGAGAGACTGAAGCAAGCCCATTCTTTGAGAATAACTGGCACTAGTATAACTATAAGTAGTACTGTTAGAACATAACACTGTGGCTTTGTATATACACCTTTCCAATATAAATAAAACGTAATTGCTATTGTAACCAATAAGAATATTGTTGCAATACAATATCTGGTAATGATATATCGTGTATTATTTTTATAAAAATCCAATTGCGAATCTGCATATATATCTTCATTTATTTCTTCCAATATATTCTTAGCCATTACGTCCTCCTTTAAATTTTCCATCAAAAAATAGTTCTACAACCTATCATATTTTATAATTAACTGTTCTTATTTCTTAATCCATGATATCTCCATACTCTGGCAAATATACCCCAACAGCTTCTAAATTCTTTGCAGCTATTTGGTCTGTTTGTTGAAGCAATCCAATAATTGAAATTGCTTGTTGCTGACCTCTAATTGTTGTTGCCTCGATTTCTACAAAAAATCCATTGATGCCTTCGACAGCAAAGCTTTTTTCCACGGTAGCCATAACTCATTTTCTCCTATGTCTTTCATAATTAATAATTCTTGTTCTTCATGTGATATCTTCCCCTCAACAAACATCCTATAACCTTCTTTTCCCTGATTTTTAAACATATTCAATACACGATTTGTTTCTATTTCCAAGTGAAAATGGTTAGTCATTAAACAAAATGCATGTAGCTTAAATGGATGCTTTTCCTTTACAAAAGCTAAGTAATCCATGAATTGCTTATAGTCGCTATTATCTTTAAATATAGGCATTTGCCTATTTCCTCTGCTCATAACATGGTATACCGCTTCTTGATACCACTCCCTTTTCTTTCTTGCCATCTTCCCTCTTTTTAATTATTCCTATTATACGGATTTTGTTTTTAAAAAATTATCGCTCCTATATTCCTAGGAGTGCTTTTGCATATCCCATCAATCTATTTCGCTTGCTTATATCCATATCGCTATATGCTGCCATTAATTCGCCTAAATCAGACTCTTTATCTATTACATAATAGTCCGTTCTATTACCTCTGGAACCATCCTCTTCTATTCCTGATAATAGCCATTCCGGTGTTATCTCTAAGACTTTGCATATTATCATTATTTTATCTGAAGCTGGATTAGTTTTCTTTTTTCTCCAATCACTAATGGTGCTCTGGGGAATACCTGTTTTATCAGAAAAATCTTTTTGACTAATTTTTCTTTCATCCAACAATTGAAGAATTCGCTCGCTTGCTGTCATACAACAACTCCTTTACCAAACTACATTGACATCATATTTAGGTATATAGTATCTCGCGTTACTAGAACCATATTTTCTGTAATGGCCTGGGATACTATCAACCTATCAAAAGGATCTCTATGTATATCTGGCAATATTTTTATATAATCTAAATGCTCTGCTCGTATAGGAAGTATTGTAACATCTACCTCTTTGCACTTAGATGCCAATTGCTCTATTGAGACATCAATATCTAGTTTTCCCAAAGATTGCTTTATCGCTATCTCCCATAGAGAAGCAATGCTAACATAAACATCTTTCTCAGACTTTATTAATTTAAGCGCTTCTTCTGATAAGTTTGAATCATCAAACATAAACCATATCAATGCATGAGTGTCAATCAAACACATCACATATACTCCTTAAATTCATCAACTGAATCATCAAAATCCTCTGCCATATAGTTTAGCTTCCCTTTCAGCATATTTGATTCTCTATATTTTGTTTTCGAATTATACTTAGTTTTGAGAAATCTAACAAAATCAACTACTTCGGCCATATCGCTTTCATTTAACCCTTTTACTTCTTCTAATAGTTCTGCATATGCCATAAGCTAACCTCCTCTAGACTGATATTCTAAACCTTTATAACAGTTCTTCCTATCCCAATTCTATCATGTGTCTATTTACATATACAATATTCTTTTGCATTTTACCCATCTTCTAATAAATACTATTATGCGTATTCTACTAGTGAAATAACAAGCTGTCAATCCCAATTCGTGTTAATCAACAGCTTTTCATTTCAATCCATTTGTAACATTTTTGTAATGGGGTCAGGCACCAATGTTTTAAAATTACACTTTTCTCGCCATCTTCTTCTGCACATTTTGTTTGCCCCTTCATATATTACTTGACTGAGTTTTAAGTTAAATCCCCAACCCCGTTCACTGCAATATCCCTTAACGCATTGACTTTGTTACGACCTTCTTCATGTTTCACTTCATTCATAAGTTCTTCTGCCAATTTTTCTCTATCATAGTTAAGTCTTTTCAATAAAGGAGCATGTCTAAGTTCAAAGCTCTTAAAAATATCGTCCCATGTTAATGCATATACTTCGTAATTATCTATTATATTAACCAATCCTACTTTCCCTCTATCTTCAAAAGTCTTATACTTTCCCTTCACATCCTCATCCACCTCTTTGCAAACAGCAATAAACTTCCATCTTCTTAATTCACTATTAAAACTAATTTGCTTTCTCACAAAGTCCATATAATCTTCAATTTGTCTTAATACCTTCTTTGACAAGATTACCTTTGGGGCTTTTAGCTCAACAATAATGTTCTCTTCTAAAGTGTTTCCTAATGTATTTTCCACCTCGCGCGTATTACATAAAAATATATCCATTCTACGTTCTTGCTCTGTATCCTCGTCAAGTGTTGAATCTATGTTTTTCCCTCCATATAGAATATTAGTATACTTTTCAAGAGCCTTCTTCATTCTTTCATCTGAACTTGCCAAATTAAATTGTTCTCCAAATAGCCAGAAATGTTGCTGCACTATCTTCTGAATGTGATCTCTTTCATTTGCATACTGCGGCATATCAAACACAATCGTTCTCAATAACTCAATAACCTTATATCTTTCTTGAATAAATTTAATCGTATCAACTATATTTTCAAGTTTTGTTTTTCTTAACATATCAGAAAAATCTTGTCGCTGTTCTGGCGTAAGTTCCACTATTTGTTCGACTATTGTAAGAACATTTTCTCTTTCTTGGGAATTAAGTAAAAGATTCAAAAAACCCAACAATGATTTTTCTTGAACCGGCTTTAACTTATAAAAAATCTTTGGCTCAAGCTTATATATTTCCTTTGTTACTTTTTCCAAATCCTGTTTACGCATTTTTCCATATGGATCATCAGTAAATTCTGGAAACGTTTTTCGTTCCTCTATCATTTGCCTCACTGCATCATCTGCTTTTTGAGACATATAATTACCAATTTTCTTTTCAATAAACCCTGCTATAAATTTTTTTAGTTCTTTATATACCTTTTTGTCATTCTCATCTATAAACAGACTTATCTGGTCATTCTCCATTTCTTTATCAATGTATTCATGACTGTCAAAATAATCTGATTTAACAAAAACACTATGATTGAATCCCACAGTATTTCTATTAAATGATGTTGTCTCAATGTTCTTAACTTCATCTTTACTATCAAAATAATAGCAGCGGAATTTTTCTTTGATTGCCTCCTCCCATACTATAAGTGTCACTTCAAATCTATTTCCATTTATCGTCGTTAAAGTCTTTTCACTATATTCTGTATTAATGTACTTTTTATAATCAATAGGTTTTCCATTTATATTTATTTTTAATTTCCTGCTCTTGTACAAATATAAAAACCATGCAAATTCTTTTAACAATGCCGGCTCAAGAACCTCAAATGCCATGTCTTCAGATGTCAATGAAAAGATGTTATAAAATACAACCTTTGTTCCTGTCTTTTTTATTGCAGATACTTGAGGTTCTGTAAAATTAAGAACCTCTTTTTTATCATTATTCAGCACTATTTCATATGTTTTATAGTCATCAGCATCGGGCTCATTATAAATTGTAATCCATTTTGCTGTAGTAGCAAAAGCCGAAAAAGAAAACCTTCCTTTACCTTTATTAGCCTTAGATTTCATTTTCAATGACAAAAGATTTTTTTGAGATGTCAAAAAAGCTCCAAATGTATCTGATATACTATTATAAACAATTCCCTCTCCATTATCAGAAATAGACAGTTCACCAATTCCAGATGCAATATTTAA
Source organism: Pseudobutyrivibrio ruminis (assembly GCA_015057305.1). Classification (GTDB taxonomy): domain Bacteria; phylum Bacillota; class Clostridia; order Lachnospirales; family Lachnospiraceae; genus Pseudobutyrivibrio; species Pseudobutyrivibrio ruminis_F. The sequence continues at coordinate 63,959 of SVES01000015.1, forward strand.
GGTGTAATCAATATTTACTTCTGTTGCATGCGCCTCAAATCCATTCCAAACATACTCACAAATAGCTTCCTTATAGTCATTCGTAATTCCTGAAGATTCAATACTTTGATTCTTTAAACTAAGCTTTAATATCATCTCTTATCACCTCCATGAAAAATCTACATATTATGCTGACCCCAAAATTCTAATTACTTCAGACGACATATTTGCGTCAAACTAATTGTTCTATTGTCCACAGCTATTTTTTAGCCAAAGTAATAGATTTTCGAGAAACGCCTTATTTTCTTCCATTGTAACAGTGATTAACGTTTTTATTATAAGCCTTGAAATATTTCAACCACTGTGTCATAAATGATATAGAAGATATCTTACCAGAGGCTATCAGCCCATCTAGGTTCAAGTGTATATTTACTAGAAATTAATATTTTAGCATTTCTAAATAGTCTTTTTGAATGTTAACTTTTTATCTGGTATGTTCTTAATAATAGCGTTTACACAAATGTGTTTTTACAATAACTCAAATACTACTCTAGGATTAATATCATTTGTCAATTCAATTAGCTTTTCTGGTTGTAGTATGATTGCCATGTTTTTTATCAACTCGGCTCTACTATCTTCATCTTTGCAATAGACAACTATAGATGCATTATTTAGTGTTAATATTTTCCTTAAAACATCTCCATCTGCAGGTGATAAAGAATGTCCCACAACATCAATTACAATATCTTCATTTGTTTCTTTTATCCAGTTAACATAATTATTATCAGTATGTTTTAGAATTCTTAAATAATATTTTTCGTATTTTATGTGTGCAGGTACTACTTGTGTGTTGACTGTATAATGATCATCGAACCCAAGCACTATCTCTTCGAAAGCCTTTCCATGGATATGACAAATAGATGAATCGTAAGCGCTCAATAACGAGTACCTTACAATTCTACCATACTCATGAGATGATTACTCCAAATACATTCTAAAGGGAGGACATCTCATGGACACCACTAAAGTTATCCATCAAGCAAAACTAAACAGCTGGGCTGATCTCATTCGAGAACAACAAGCCAGTTCGATGAACGTCACAAAATTCTGTGAAGCTCACTCAATCTCAAAGTCTCAATTTTACTATTGGAGACGCCGCATAACAGAGCAGTTTGTAGAATCTCAACTTCCGGACATTATTCCTATTTCTCCACCCATTCCGGAGTAAGCGCTCAATAACGAGTACCTTACAATTCTACCATACTCATGAGATGATTACTCCAAATACATTCTAAAGGGAGGACATCTCATGGACACCACTAAAGTTATCCATCAAGCAAAACTAAACAGCTGGGCTGATCTCATTCGAGAACAACAAGCCAGTTCGATGAACGTCACAAAATTCTGTGAAGCTCACTCAATCTCAAAGTCTCAATTTTACTATTGGAGACGCCGCATAACAGAGCAGTTTGTAGAATCTCAACTTCCGGACATTATTCCTATTTCTCCACCCATTCCGGACACTAGTTGTACAACTTTTAAAAGTTGCCCAACACATACTACTATTTCCGCACTATCCGCATTGAAACTAACTATCAACGACATTACCATTGAAATCAACGAAGACACATCCGACTTCCTTTTAGCAAAAGTCATTAAGGCGGTGCGCAATGCTTAAAGATGCCGACTTTAATTACTTTCCTGCAGTCTATGTAGTTTGTGGCTACACTGATTATCTGAGAAGTATTATTATTTGAGAAGATTGCTGTAACCCATTACAGTTACAGCATTTTCTAAA
>SVES01000016.1 GCA_015057305.1 Pseudobutyrivibrio ruminis
AAAAATCCCTGTTAATTTTAGCTTGTAAAAAGCTTCACTGAAAATTAACTATAAATTTAAAAAGCTACTTTAAGAGCCTTTCTTGAAGTAGCTTTTTTTGATATACTAAATAAATGAGTTTAACGACTTAAAGTATTAAAGTGAAATCAAAGGAGTATAAGTATTAATGAAACAAAAACGAGGAAGCTTTTCTGGAAAGATAGGCTTTGTTTTATCTGCTGCGGGAGCATCAGTAGGCTTGGGAAATATTTGGAGATTCCCTTATTTATGTGCTAAATATGGTGGGGGGATTTTTTTAATTGTATATATTATCTTGGCACTGACATTTGGCTACACAATGATTGTTGCAGAAACGGCTATTGGGCGCTCTACAAACAAGAGCCCTGTAGGTGCATTTAATGACCTGAGTAAAAAGGATAGAATCATGGAAATTGGTGGTTGGCTAAATGCCATTATTCCTATATTGATTGTTCCATATTATTCTGTGATAGGTGGCTGGGTTTGCAAATATTTATTTGAATACATTAGAAGTGATGCAAGTGTTATAGCTGAGGATTCATTTTTCACAAGCTTTATTACAGATGCCTATTCTCCAGAAATATGGTTTATCGTATTTGCGATATTGGTGTTGGCTGTAATATATATGGGCGTTGAAAATGGAATAGAGCGAGTATCCAAATTTATGATGCCAATTCTAGTGGTTCTTGCCATTATTATTTGCATTTATTCTGTTACAAGACCAGGAGCCTTTAGTGGAGTAAAGTATCTTTTTATTCCTAATTTTAAGAACTTTTCTATTATGACTATTGTTACGGCTATGGGACAGATGTTTTATTCTCTATCAATTGCCATGGGTATTCTTATCACATTTGGTTCCTATGTTAAAAAGGAAGTTAGCATAGAGGAATCTACAAAGCAGGTTGAGATATTTGATACAGCTATTGCTATTATGGCTAGCCTTATGATAATCCCTGCTGTATTTGCCTTTTCTGGTGGAGATGAAAGTAGCTTAAATGCTGGACCATCACTAATGTTTATTACTATGCCAAAGATTTTTGCCAGTATGGGCTTTGGAAGATTAATTGGTATTTTGTTTTTTGCATTAGTTCTATTTGCAGCAGTAACTAGTGCAATTGCTTTGACAGAAAGTGCAGTATCCACATTTACAGATGAATTTGGATGGAGCCGCAAGTTTGGCACAAATGTGATGGCGGTTATAATGATAATTCTTGGAAGCTTGTCTTCACTTGGAAACGGACCACTGGCAAATGTAAAAATCATAGGTATGCAGTTTTTAGATTTCTTTGATTTTCTTACAAACTCAGTAATGATGCCCATAGCTGCGTTGGCTACATGCATTCTTGTTACAAGGTTTATGACAGTAGAGGCCCTTGAAAAGGAAGTGGAGCAGGACAATCATCCATTTAAGAGAAAGGCCATATTTTCATTTATGATCAAATTCTTATGCCCACTATTTGTTGTTATTATTTTAGTTAGTGCTATACTTAACGTGTTTGGAATCATATCTATGTAATAATCATGATAGTAGAAGATATTAGAGCAGAATTATTTGCAAACCAGGATATTAAATATCGAGATTTTCAGAGCAAGCTGACACCTACCATAGAGGTAGATTCTGCTATTGGCGTTAGAACTCCAGTTCTGAGACGTATGGCAAAGAAGTACAGCAACAGGGAAGATGTTGGAGAGTTTCTTAAGGAATTACCTCACAAGTATTTTGACGAAAATCAGCTGCATGCCTTTATTATTTCTGAAATAAAGGATTACGACAGTTGTATAAAAGAGCTTGAGCTTTTTTTACCACATGTTGACAACTGGGCTACATGCGACCAAATGTCTCCCAAATGCTTTAAGAAGAATCATTCTTTGCTACAGCCCAATATAAAAGCATGGATTCATTCTAGGGATACCTACACAGTCAGATTTGCAATTGTTACCCTAATGAACCATTTTCTGGATGAGGATTTTGAAAAAAAATATTTAGACCTTGTGGCTTTAGTTAAATCTGATGAATACTACATAAATATGGCTATAGCATGGTATTTTGCTACAGCATTGACCAAACAGTATGATTTAGCAGTAACATACATAGAAAACGAAAGTTTGGATGTGTGGACACATAATAAGGCCATACAAAAGGCTATAGAAAGCTATAGAGTTACTGACGAACATAAGTCATATCTAAAATCGTTAAAGAGGAAATAGGACTGATTATGAAAGCAAAACAAACCTCAGAAACATTTTTGTTGTCGGCTATTATCTCCCTATCGGGAGGGTTCCAGGATGCCTATACCTACAATCTTAGAGATAAGGTTTTTGCAAATGCTCAAACAGGAAATATAGTTCTTATGAGCCAGCATCTTATGAGTGGAGAGTGGGGAAAGAGCCTACATTATTTTATGCCTATTCTTGCTTTTGCAGCAGGGATAATAATGGCAGAGCAGCTTAGTCACAAATACAAAAACTATAAGAAAATCCACTGGAGACAAATGGTGATTCTTATTGAAATCATTCTCCTAGCAGTGGTGGCATTTATACCTGAAAGTCACAATATGCTTGCTAACTCTTTAGTTTCCCTTGCATGCGCCATGCAGGTGCAATCCTTTAGAAAAGTCAATGGCTATCCATATGCCAGCACAATGTGTATTGGAAATTTGAGAAGTGGCACAGAGAGCCTTTCGATTTATCTACGAAACCATGAAAAACCGATTTTGAAAAAAGCCCTCCACTATTATGGTATCATATTCATATTTGCCATAGGCGCCGGAGTAGGCGGTATACTCTCCCTCTTGCTTGGCGCCCGTTGCATACTTATAGCAAGCGCAATTTTACTAATCGCATTTTTCACAATGGGCAAAGAACACATATAAAAAAGGTTCCTTGTAATTAACAAGCTATATATATTCTCAAGGGAAGCTTTCCATGCTGAGCGGAGAATATATATGCTTGTTAATGTAACAAGGAATCTTTTTCTATATGTATATTTTATTATTCGTCCATCTTGAATTGGCTTACAATGTCTGAAAGTGCCTCAATAGCTTTTTCTGTGTCTCCAACCTTATCGGTAACGTCACCTGTTCCAGTAACAATACCTGTGGTCTTTTCAGCTATATCATATACGCCGTTAGCGGATTCGCTAACTGTTGTATTGATGTGCTCTAGGGTCTCAGAAATCTTTCCGATAGAAGATGAGAGTGCCTGAACTCCCCCGCTGATAGAACCCATACTGTCTGAGAATACCTCAGCATCAGAGTAGTACTGCTCTGAAACCTTGCTGAAATCTTCATAGTCAACTAAAACTGTCTGCTCTAAGAAGTTTGTAGTTTCCTCTAAGCAGCTTGCCATCTGGGAAACTGCATCGTTTACCTCCCCAACAATGGCATCAATATTTCCAACAGCATCGCTGGTTTGATTTGCTAAATGTCCGATCTCTGTTGCAACTACTGCAAAGCCCTTTCCTGCTTCACCAGCTCTGGCTGCCTCAATGGAAGCATTTAAAGCAAGAAGTGAGGTTTGAGAAGAAATCTGCATGATAGTGCTGGTGAGCTCGTTAATCTTATCAACGGCCTTTGCGTTTTCAATAGCTTCATCAGATTCTTTACGTACATTTTCGTAGGTACTTCTAGTGCGTTCTGATGCCTGCTTTGTTGTGATTTTAAGCTGATTAGCACGCTCCATAATATCCTTTGAAAGATTTGCACCTTCCACAGCCATGGCATCAATGCTGCTTGCTTCTTCATTGATGGTGGCAACATTCTGATTGATTTCATCTGTTGCAGCAGAGGTTTCTTCCATTGATGCTGCAATCTCCTGAGTGGTAGCAGAATTATCTGCACACATTGAGTTAACATCATCAGCTGTACCCTTGAGATTGATTACGTTATTGTTGATACGATTTTCTGTATCGGAAATATCTGTTACCATCTGTCTCAAAGAATTGCGCATAATGCTGACAGAACGTGTAATCATTCCTATTTCATCCTTACGCTTTGAAAGAATAGAACCATTTTTTGTCTTTCTGAAATTGAGATGAGCGGTGTTGTCTATTATTTCTGCTACATCTGAAAGAGGTCGTAGCATCCTCTTTATTAACATATAGAAGAAAAGTGCTGCCACAATAAGTGTCACAATCAAAACGATTATAATAGCATTTGTAAGCCTAAGAATTGGCTGCATTATAAGCTCGTAATCACCAGTTACGATAACAATATTGCCACCAGAAGTGAAAGCGTAGCCTGCGTATTTCTTTGCGCCGTTGTATTCATAGATGATAGAGCCGCTGCCTATTTGCTCAGGGGTTTCGCCTGACTCTAATCTAGAAACCAGTCCCTTTACAGCTGCGTTTTCAACCTCTGCACCAATCTTTTCAACAGTTGGATGGTAAAGCATCAAGCCATCAGCGCTAACGTAGTAAGCATATGAACCTTCGATACCCTCGATGGCTACAGAGCCCAGTGCACCATCATATGTATCAAACATTGCCTGACGTTGCTCATCAGGATTTTCACTTAAAAGGTTCGCCAGATAGTTTTCAATATCTGTGCCAGAAAGATTTTCGACTCCTTCTACTGTGATGTTTTGAGCAGTAGTTTCTGTGGTGGTGTCAACCGTAGAAGCTGCTACCTCTGCCAGGTTTTTTGTGTAGTTTTGATAGGTGTTGGTAAGAGTATTTTTAGAATTTATAATTGCCATTCCGCCTACTGCTACCATTGCTACAGAAAACACTGCAAGGATGGCAATGACTATCTTAAAAGCCAAGGAATGTTGCAGTGCAATCTTTTTTGTGTTGTTATCCATTTTTATGACCTCCCAAAAATTGCCTATGGTAAAATTTTACCATTTTTAGCATAGAATCTAAATACATAATTGTATATAATTATTGAAAATATTTTTGAGTGGAAAGCAGGTAGGTATGAATATAGCAGTAGTAGACGACTTGCAGACGGAATTGGATATACTTTGTGGATATCTTACAAGGTTTTCAAGTGATGAGGGGATATCATTTAATGTCAAAAGGTACGAAAGTGGAGAGGCTTATATCTCAGACCTTGAGGCAAAGTATGATTTGATTCTTATGGATATAGATATGCCAGGGCTTAATGGAATTGATACAGCACGTGCCATCAGAAAAAAGGATGAAAATGTGGTGCTGATATTTGTTACAGCTATGCCCCAGTATGCTCTTGCAGGCTATGAGGTAGATGCAATTGATTATGTTATCAAGCCTGTGTCTTATCCGGATTTTGCCTTAAAGCTGAAAAAGGCACTTAGATATGTAAAGCAAAACAGCTCTGATGTACCACTTTTACTACAAACAAAGGATGGAATGATAAATCTTAATGTAAGTGATATTTATTATGTGGAGTCTGCACTTCATTATTGTATCTATCACACAAGGGATTCGGAGTACAGGGTCAGGGAAAGTATATCAGCTGCGGAGCAGAAGCTAAAAAAATATTCTTTCGCCAGATGCAATTCAGGATATTTGGTTGCTTTAAAGCATGTAAAAGCTATTATGAAGGATGATGTTATGGTAGGAGACTATGTGCTCAAAATTAGCCGCAGTAAAAAACTTTCATTTACTGAACAATTCACAAAAACCTTAGGAGGCTTGTGATGGAAATAACACTACTTTCTATTTTTGAAGAATTAAGATTCATTTTTGAGCTTTTGGCTGCAGAACTGGTGTTTTTGGTGCCATTTGCTCCTGCCAGGAAAGGCTTTAAGAAAAATGTGGTTTTACAGTTTATAGGCTATGGACTGACATCAATGTTTTACTTTTTATTATTGAAGCTTCCTTTTTCGCCAGAGATAAGGCAATGGATTGTATCGGGGTGGTATATCCTGTTTGCACTATCTACCATTGTATTTTGCAAGACATTGTTTGAAATAGGCACGGTGGACAGCCTTTATGTAATCGCTTCCTCCTATGCAGTTTCCCATATAGTTTATGTTCTGGTGCATGAGGCTTTAGCACTATACTATTGGCAGTTTCTTCAGCGACACCTGCTTTTGTATATTGTTTTTAGTATTGTGGTTTGCGGCATACTTTATCTCATTATATATCTACTGTTTACCAGAAAGCTTAGGGAGTGCAATGGAATCCTATACAATGATAACAGCTTTATGGTGTTGTTTTATCTGATATTTATTGCGGTTATGCTTATATCCACTTTTTCAGCTCAGCATCTGTTTAGGATTGGTGATGAGGTTAGAGCCTTTGGAATAATCTGGGGAATTAGCACCTGTGCTCTTATCCTAGGAATCCAGTATGCCAACTTTAAATCTACCCTGGCTAATAGGGAGCAGGCAATTATTGCGAGAATGTTGCAGGACTCTGCTACCCACTACACAATTTCAAAGGAATTGATAGATTTAGTAAACAGAAATGCTCACGATTTAAAGCACAAGCTAAGGGCATTGAAAAATGCTCCAACACAGCTAAGAGAGGATTTTATTGATGAGCAGATGAGCCACATTGAGGATTACCAGAATCTGGTATTTTGCGATAACGAGGTATTAAATACTATTCTTGCTGAAAAAAGTCTTTATTGTAGCTCCATGGGAATCACTTTTTCCTGCTCTGTCAAAAAATGCAAGTTGGATTTCATAGACGTGATGGATTTATATGCAATACTTGGAAACGCCATAGACAATGCCATTGAATGTGTATTGAAGTTTACTGAGGACAGCAAAAGGGTTATTAGCGTAAATGTGTCTTCAAAGGAGGCATTTACCATAATCCAGGTAGAAAACTACAGCGGAGGCATTACATCTACAGTTGATGAACTGCCTACCACCACAAAGCTTACCATTGGTCATGGCTTTGGGCTGAAAAGCATAAAATATATAGCAAATAAATATGATGGCAATATGTACTGGGCCGATAAAGACGGGGTATTTTCACTGCAGGTGATGTTTCCTATACCAGTTGTGCCAGTTTAATGTCAAAGAGTGCCAAACCTCTTTCATTTATTACATTTAGGGATTATTTTTAGATTAGTTCAGGGATAATCCCGTGGATGGATATATGAAGGAGGTTATTTTTATGGAAAAGACAAGTCGAATTCTCAGATGCATAATGGCTTGTTTGGTTGCAATTGCAATAGTCGTTAGTTTATTTATTGCAAATGCTTATACAAACAAATATGCAAGTCTTGTTTCTGTTTATTTTGGCGCTGAAACTCAAAAAATTATCAATGAAGAAGGTGAAGATTCAAATTACTTCAAATCAGATTATGAAAATGAAGCAGAGTTGAAGGCTCACCTTAGTGAGGTTGGTTCTCAGATTGAAGAAGAGGGGGCAGTTCTTTTAGAGAATAATGGAACACTTCCTTTGGAAAAGAATTTAAAAATCACATTACTGGGTCAGGACTGTGCTGATTTAGTATATGGTGGCGGCGGAGCAGGTTCTGTTGATACCGAAAAGGCAATCGATTTATATACAGCCTTGGAGGAGGCTGGCTACACAGTTAATCCTGTAGCTAAAGATTTCTATGCCAATGGAAATGGTGCTTCTTACAGAAAAACAGTTATTGATGCCTACGGACAGGGGGAGTTTGCTGTTAATGAAGTGCCAGTTAGTGAATACACAGATGATATAAAGTCAAGCTTTGCAGATTATAATGATGCAGCAATTGTATTAATTGGACGAAGCGGTGGAGAAAGCGCAGACTTAACCACAGGCACACTTCCTAGTGGTTCAAAGTATCTTGAACTTGATTCCAATGAGCTTGATTTAATTAAGCTTGCAGCAGATAATTTTGACAAGGTAGTTGTACTTTTAAATACTCAAAATCCACTAGAGCTAGGCGCTCTATCAGATATGGAGGTGGATGCAGTTGCTTGGATTGGTGCTTTAGGAGAAAATGGAACCTATGGTCTTACAGCACTTTTAGATGGAGATGCATCATTTTCTGGAAGATTAGTAGATACCTACGCATATGATTCAATGAGTGCACCAGCAATGGCAAACTTTGGCTCCTATACAATTGAGGGTTCACAGGAAGCCTTCGGAACAAATTACATGGTATATGCAGAGGGAATTTATGTAGGCTACAGATACTATGAGACCAGATATGAGGACGTTGTACTTGGCAATGAAAGTGCCGAAAATTTTGATTACAAAACTACTGTCCAGTATCCATTTGGTTACGGATTGTCTTATACAGCTTTTGAATACAGTAATTATAGTGTTGAGGAGACAGATAGCACATATGAGGTATCTGTTGATGTTAAAAATGTAGGAGACGTTGCTTCAAAAGAAGTAGTGCAGGTATATATGCAATCTCCATACACAGATTATGATAGGCAAAATCAAATTGAAAAATCATCTGTAGAGTTGGTGGGCTACGCTAAGACAGATGTGGTTGCAGCAGGTGAATCGCAGACTGTAACAGTATCTGTGCCAAAGGAAAGCATGAAAGCATATGACCAGTATGGATATGGTACATATGTTGTTGATGCTGGAGATTATTATTTCGCAGTAGGTAAGAATTCTCATGATGCCTTAAATAATATTCTGGCACTAAAGGGCTATAACGAAAGCAATGGAATGGATTATGCTGGTAATTCTTCCCTTGCGGCAGCCTTTAATGTAGCAGAACTTGATGCTACTACATATGCACAGTCTATATCCACAGGTAATGCTGTGTCTAATCAGTTTGAGGATGTGGATATCAAATACTATGATAATGAATTTAAATATTTAAGCAGGTCAGATTGGACTGGTACATGGCCAGCAACCTACGCTGATGGCAATTGGAATGCGCCTAAGGAATTAATAGATGGGGAAGCAATCATCACTGTTGAGGATACGGTGAAGGATACACCAGTCACAGGACAGATAAGTGAAGAATACGGCAAGCTAAATGTAGCAATGCTAAGAGATGTTGATTACAGTGACCCTTTGTGGGATGTGCTTATTCAGCAGATGTCTGTTACCGAGCTTGATAATTTGGTTCGTGTAGGTGGCTATGGAACTGCAGCAGTAGATTCTATTCAGCTTCCTGCCACAGTAGATAAGGATGGTACAGCAGGTATTTCCAGCACACTTGTTGGTGGCGAAAATGGTATGGCTTATCCTCCAGAGATTGTTCTTGCCTCAACGTGGAACAAGGAGCTTGCAGAGAAATTTGGCAGATGTATAGGTGAGGACAGCATAGCACTTAAGGTTGCTGGATGGTATGCCCCAGCCATGAATATACATAGAACCCCATACTCAGGAAGAAACTTTGAATATTATTCAGAGGATGGTTACCTTTCAGGAGCAATGGGTGCTGCTACAGTTAGCGGAGCTCAGAGTAAGGGCGCTATGGTTACAATAAAGCATTTTGCCCTTAATGATCAGGAAACAAATCGAATGGGTGTAAACATATTCGCAGGTGAGCAAGCTATTCGTGAGATTTATTTGAAGGCATTTGAAGCTGCCGTTACTGAGGCAGATGCTCACGGGGTAATGGCAAGCATGAACCGTATAGGAAATACATGGACTGGTGGCCATGTAGGTTTAATGACTAATGTTCTTAGAAACGAATGGGGCTTTAATGGCTTTGTTATTACAGATCAAGCATCATACAATGTGTTTGCTTACGAGGATTTGAGAGAAGGTCTTGCAGCAGGCACATCAATATGGTTGAACTCAGATTCCGAGCTTTGGAAGCTGGCTGATGAGGATATGACAAACACAGTTATTTCTAATATGCAGCATGCAGCTAAGGATATAGTATTTGCCATTTCTAGAAGTAATGCAATGAATGGACTATCAGCTGGAGCAAAGATTGTGCAAATTACTCCATGGTGGAAAATTGCCTTATATGCTTTATTTGTAATACTTGCGGTGATAGTATTTATCCCAGTTGTGCTTTCTGTGCTAGGTTTAGTGAAGGGGGATACCAAGAAACGCAGACGTACCAGCTTTATAATTGATATCGTATTTACGGTATTATTGTTTGGAGCAGGGCTGGCTCTTATTCTTCTTACATCAAATGATGCAGATTTATCTGCTGAGTTTATGCCAATTGGTATTGCTTTAGGCTCAATTGGACTTGTGCTTACAGCACTTTTGATTATTATTTCAAAAATATATGGTGAAAAAAATCCTGAAATAACAGTCGAGTAAAATATTTTTACCAAGGATTTACCAAAAGATTATATTATGTCTCCAGTTTAAAGAATAAGAAAATGGAGACGAAATATGTTAGCAACTATTTTATTTTAAACAGTTAAATGCTTTATTCTTTTGGCAATACATTTTGGGGCTTTAGCAGTGAGTGTCATACTCATAAATAAAAAGGTGGGATTACTAAGTGAGCTATATAGAAAGCTTTTACATCTTGTATCAGTTTTTTCTATTATGCCTATAGTAATCCCATCTTCTAGTTAGGTGGCTTCAATGCTAGTATGCCTGTTATTTATGGTTCTAGCCTATACAGGGGCAAAAGTGGGCAGCAGTAGGAATGTTTTTAACTACATTCATATCAGTTTTCCTCCTTTATCAGAGACACACAATTTTATCAAATACATGGAATCATATTCATAAAAAAGTTAGCTTAATCTAACTATTTATGTTATTATATGCCTAGAAAGGAAGGTATATAAATATGCTGAAAACAACTCTAAAAATAGATGGGATGATGTGTGGCATGTGCGAAGCTCATGTAAATGATGTAATACGAAAGCTTGTGCCAGATGCTAAAAAGGTTTCTAGTTCTCATACAAAGGGTGAGAGCTCCTTCTTGACGGAAAGTCCAGTGGATGAACATGAATTAACTGCGGCTATTGCCGAAACAGGCTATGAGCTACAATCTATTTCAACAGAAGAGTATAAGAAAAAGTTTTTAGGCCTATTTTAATATTTAAAATTAAGAAATTTTTTAGAAGATCAGTATATAAACTACTGGTCTTTTTTTGTATAATATGACCCAAAGAGTTAGATAAGGAGAGGACGCCGATGAAAAAAATATGGGAAAAGCTGGATAAAAAATATGTGAAGGTATGTGCATACGCTTCAGTTTCTGTAATTCTTACCATTATTTTTCTGGGTCTTTTATATTCCTCTGGTGGTTTTTGGGTTAGGCTGTGGTCTATTTTCACTGCTGTACTAAAACCTATTGTGATAGGAGGGATTATAAGTTATCTATTATCCCCATTGGTTGATAGATTCGAAGAAGTCTTTGATAAAAAGAAAACTCACAAATGGGCCAGATATTTGTCTATACTGCTAAGCTTTCTGCTAATTCTTGCATTTTTAGCACTTGTAATTGTAATAATCGTTTTGACTATATATAAAAATGTGTCTGCGATTAATATAGATACCATGATGGGATTGGGGGATTTGATTCAAAAGGACACTGAACATTTGCTGGATTCAGTTACTGCACTTCTTGAATCAGTAGGGCTATCCTTAAATCAATTTAGCAGTTATATTTTTCAAGCTGTAATTTCAGTAAAGGATATTGTTACCAATCTTTTCTTTGGAATAATTTTTTCAATATATTTCATGATAGACGGAAGAGGCATCAGAAACTATTGGAAGAGAGCCTTTGCAATCATCACTGGCAAGAAAAATGAGCAAAGAGTTGAGCAGTTTTGGCACGATGCAGATAGAATTTTCTCAGGCTATTTGCGGGGGCAATTTGTGGACGCTACAATTGTGTGCCTTATCACTGGTATAGTATTTTTGATTGTTGGTGTACCGGAGGCATTGCTTATTGCGCTTTTAGTGGGCATTGGAAATATGATTCCATATGTTGGACCTATTGTGGGATACTGCGCGGTTATTATTGTTTGCGTTCCTACAGGCTCTTATCGAGAACTGGTAGCAGGTTTGATATCCTTGCTGATTATCATGTTTGTTGATGGTAATGTGATAAATCCAAGGCTTTTAAGCAACAATATAAAGATTCATCCTCTTTTAGTAGTGGCTGCTCTTATTGGTGGCGGTGCTTTAGGAGGATTTGTTGGAATGCTTGTAGCTGTTCCAGTTGCTGCAATGATAAAATTATACTTTGATAGATTTTTAAATAAAAAAGAGGCAGATGACGCAAAATAAAGTTAGGAGATTTACCATGTACGATAAGATTTCAAGGCTATTGATGTACGGGGATTTGACCGAAGAAAGTATTTTATATCAGCTGGGAAAGGCCATAGATAAAATAGAATCAGGTGATTACAATAAACGAGAGGCCACAAGGGAGATTAATGCTATCTCAAAAAGACTTCTCATGCTTGCCACAGATTATGGCTTTGATGATAATCTTTGGCATAATTATTTGACCTTCTATATCATAACCAATGAAAATCCTTTTTCACTAGTTACAGAAAAGACAGATGTAAAGCCAGGTTCTGTAAATCATTTAGTTGAAAACGATTTCAGGATATTAAAGGAGCTTTTCGAGTATGATTTTTCTAATCTGGAAAAAGAATTGGGAATAGAAAGCTTTTCCGTATTTACGAATTACAATTCAGTAAAGAAAAATCAGCAGATGTATAACCGAAATGTTTCTCAAAAGGTTAGAAGGCTTTCCAAGGAGCTTGAAGCCACAGCAAATGAGAAAGAGTTTTTTAACGTAATTACGGATTTTTATAAAGCCTATGGCGTTGGTATGTTTGGATTAAATAAGGCATTTCGCATTGAAGAGACTGGTGTCAATGATATTAGGTTTGTACCAATCAACAATATGGATGAAGTAGTATTGGATGATTTGATTGGCTACGAGTACCAAAAGCAGCAGCTCATAGATAATACAGAAAGCTTTGTCAACGGCAAAAAGGCAAATAATGTCCTTCTTTTTGGTGATAGTGGTACAGGTAAATCTACAAGCATCAAAGCTATAGTAAACCAGTATTATGATAGTGGACTGAGGATGATAGAAATCTATAAGCATCAGTTTAGATACCTATCCAAGATTATTGCCAGTATAAAAAATAGAAATTATAAATACATAATCTACATGGACGACCTTTCCTTTGAGGAACATGAGATAGAGTACAAATTCTTAAAGGCTGTTATCGAGGGTGGTGTAGAGACAAAGCCTGACAATATTTTGATTTATGCAACATCAAATCGTCGCCATTTAATAAAGGAAACATGGAATGACAGAAACGACCAAAGCAATACAGATGACAGACATCATTCAGACACTGTTGAAGAAAAACTGTCTTTGGTGCATCGCTTTGGTGTGACAATAAGCTACTCAAAGCCAATGCAAAAGGAATATATAGAAATAGTTCTAGGTCTTGCAAAACGAGCAGGTATCACAATGCCTGAGGATGAGATTATCGCCAAGGCCAAAATATGGGAGATGGAGCAAGGTGGGCTTTCAGGTCGCACAGCTCAGCAATTTATCTACTATTTGCTTGGGCAGCAAAAATAGCATAGGAGTTTAAATGAATACTATTAATATAAGTGATATTGACGACCCAAGGGTAGATATCTTTACTAAATATAATGAGGCACAGCTATATCACTACTTTGAGCCCAATGGCGGGATTTTTATTGCAGAAACAGTAGAGGTAATTAAGCGAGCCGTAAATAGAGGTGCAGAACCGATTTCTTTCTTTATTGAAGAAAAGGCTTATGAAACAAAAGAGGTTCAAGAGCTTTTAAAAGGCCTTGAAGAAGATGTTGAAGTGTTTCTTGCTAAGCTTAGTGTCATCAATAAAATCACAGGCTTTAATTTGACAAGAGGTGTTTTGGGGGCTTTTAAACGCCCAGTATTGCCTGCCCTTAATGACATTTTACAATCCTCCAGACGAATTGCTGTTTTGGAGGATGTAATGAATCCTACTAATGTAGGTGCCATCTTTAGGTCGGCAGCAGCTCTTGGTGTTGATGGTATTATTCTAACAAGGGACTGCGCTGATCCTTTTTATAGACGAGCAGCCAGAGTTGGGATGGGCACTGTTTTTCAAGTGCCTTGGACATATTTTGACAAGACATCAAACTACATTAATACCCTTAAAAACAGTGGTTTTTCTGTAGTTTCCATGGCTCTTAGGGATGATGCAATTTCTTTAGATAGTCCAGTTTTAAAGCAACAGGAAAAGCTTGCAGTTATTTTTGGTACTGAAAGCACAGGAATAAAGCAGGAAACTATAGATTCAAGCGATTTTGTAACAATTATACCAATGCATCACGGTGTGGATTCTCTTAATGTTGCGGCAGCCTCAGCTGTAACATTTTGGGAATTGTGTAAATAAGAATAGAAGGGATAATAAAATGAGATTTGTAGTGCAAAGAGTTACTGAGGCATCAGTAGCAGTAGAAGGTAAGATAATAGGTCAGATTGGCAAGGGATTTTTAGTACTAATAGGTGTTTCCGATAGTGACACCAAAGAAATTGCCGATAAGATGGTAAAGAAGCTATTAGGACTTCGTATATTTGATGATGAGAATGACAAAATCAATCTGTCCCTTTCAGATGTAGGGGGTGAGCTCCTATTGATTTCACAGTTTACCCTGTATGCCAATTGTAAAAAGGGATATAGACCATCCTTTATCGAGGCAGGCGCTCCTGATATGGCAAATGCTATGTATGAATATATTATCGAAAAATGCAGTGAACAGTTTCATGTTGAGACTGGAGAATTTGGTGCTGATATGAAGGTTTCCCTTTTAAATGATGGCCCATTTACAATTATTTTGGATTCTGATGATATTTGCTGATTTTTCCTATCTTAAAGCCTTGACTTGATAGTTGAAATTCTATAGAATACTAAATGTTCGCAGGAATGGCGGAATTGGCAGACGCGCAGGCTTCAGGTGCCTGTGGTAGCAATATCGTGTGGGTTCAAGTCCCATTTCCTGCATACATAGCTCGGAAGCGTTGAACTTCCGAGCTTTTGTTTTATGTCAATAGTTTTACTCTTATTAATATTCACAAAACATACACTCGAACATTGAAATATCTGACAAAAATAAAATAAATGGCTAAATTGACTTGCAATTAAACTTTATGGAGTTATAATAGACTTATCAAATGACAGATAAATAGATTTTTTGAAAGGGAGGTATGGTCCACCAGAGAATTAACTTAGTAATTATGCAAAATCTAGTGATTGGAGGTATAGTCCACCAGAGAATTAAGTTTTTAAACACGCGACAATGTAACTAATGCAAAATAAGATAGATTGAGAGGTATAGTCCATTGGGATCGATATTTAGGGGCGGCACCAGTTAGGAATCGTAGGATTTCGAATTGGTGTCGCCCGTTTGATTTGTAAAAATACTTGCCAGGGTGTAAAAATGGTTTTATAATAAATTGCATAAAATATAATTTAGTAAAATCTAAGGAGCGGGGCATGGCATTTTCAATAGCAATTATTATTTTAACTTTAATTTACATAGTCGTTTTAGAATTATCCAAAAATATGCTGATAGGCTGGCTTATAGCTGTTTTTGCTGCAATAGCGGCAATCATTACACGTCACTCATTGTCTAGCAAAGGTCAATTGAACACTAGAACAAAATTTATAGTTTGGTGTGCCTTTTTAGGAATTCTAATAGGCAACTATGTTTTTACTGCACCTTCATACAAGAATGTACCTGCAGTAGCCAATAAAAATTCAGATACTACTTCTGTAATACATGTCAAACAGGGTGATTTAACTGGTGTATACAATGAGGACCATTCAGTTAAGGTATACGCAGGCATTCCTTATGCCAAGCCACCTGTTGGTGAACTCAGATTTAAGGAACCCCAAGCTCCAGAAAGCTGGGAGGGTGTTAGAGCCTGTGACGAATTTGGCCCTATGGCAATGCAGTCCCGTTCTAATACTATGTTTGATAGCCTGTCCCATATTTTAGGATGGCATGATTACCAGATAAAATTTGGAGATGAATATTTAGAGGCAATGAGCGAGGATTGCCTATACCTAAACGTATTTGCTCCAGAGACTACTGATGAAGAACCACTTCCTGTTATTTTTTATATCCACGGTGGTAGCCTTACCACAGGTCAATCTTCCTATACAGAATATCGTGGAGAGGATTTGGCAAAAAGAGGCGTAATAGTTGTAAACTTTGCTTATCGTCTGGGAGTATTTGGTTATTATGCAGCTGATGATTTAAAAGCTGAGTCTTCAAATCAAACCACAGGAAACTATGGCTTGCTGGATCAGATTGCCGCTTTAAATTGGGTTAGAGAAAATATAGCAAGCTTTGGCGGAGACCCAAATCAGATTACAATTGCTGGAGAATCAGCAGGTTCTTCAAGTGTAAATGCGCTTTGCGTGTCCCCTCTTACTGAAGGGTTGTTTAATTACGCAATTGCAGAATCCAGTGGAATTTTGGCTTACCAACCCTTCCATACCTTTAGAAGCTATGAGGAGGCTTGTGAGCAAGGAGCTTTAGTTAGGGAAGAATTTGGAGTTTCAAGCTCTCAGGAACTTAGGAATATTTCAGCGGAGGAATTGCTTACCACTCAGTCTAATCAATCTGCAATGACTGTGGATGGTTATGCCATTATTGAGCAACCCTATTTGACCTATGAAAAAGGCAATAACCATGAGAAGGCTCTGCTAAATGGCTTTAATGCAAAAGAAGCCGATGCATTTCTTCTTGGAACTGAGGCGACAAAAGAAAATTATGAGGAATTGCTGGCTGAAGATTTAGGAGATTATGCAGATGAAATGGCAAAGCTTGTGCCACCAGATTCACCAGCCAGAGACCAGCACTTTATAATAGATGCCTTAGGTGATGCCAAGGGTGCCTTAAATATTGCCTATTCAGCCATATGGTTTAGTTATTCCCACTATTTGTGGAACAACTATTTAATAGAGCAGGGTGTTCCAACCTACGAGTACTATTTCACAAAGACAAATGATTCACTTTCAAATTATCACGCTGGTGAACTTCCATATGCATATGGAAATTTGTGGAGACACCCAGGGCTATATGATGCTGAAGATTACAAATTATCAGAGATAATGCAGCAGTACATGGTGAATTTTGCAAAGACCGGAAATCCAAATGGTGATGGTTTACCAGAATGGAAGATGCGTTCAGAAAATCAACATCAACTTATTCAGCTGGATACTGATATAAAAATGGTAGATGACCCTAATGAGCCACTGTATGAGGTTATAGATGAATATCAGAAATCTTTGATGGAAGAAAAATAAAAAATAAGGAGAAAATTCAAATCGTGTATTGTATACTAGAAAAGGATATTTCTTTACTGGGAGAATGAAAATGACCTTTTCTGATTTGAATTTCATTTTTAGATTATTACCAATCTTTTTAATAATATATTATTGCGTTACTCCAACTTTTAGAAAATGGGTTTTACTACTAGGTAGCCTTGGCTTTTACTACTTAAATGAGCCAAGGCTAATTTTAGTGTTGCTTATAATGAATTTAATAAATTGGCTTTTTGCCCTTTTATTAAAGAAAACAAATTCCAGTGTAATTCTTGCAATAACTATTCTTTTAAATGTTTCTACACTGGCCTTTTATAAGGTGGGAGCCTCTTATGCTAAAGACATAATTGTTCCACTAGGGCTTAGTTACTACATTTTCAAGATGATTTCATATCAGGTGGATTTGTACAAAGGAAAAATAGAAAGTGTTAGCATAATAGGCATGATGAATTATTTTTTCCTTTTCCCACAAATAATAGCCGGACCTATTTCAAGGTACGAATATATTCAGGACAATATGATGTGGCTGCCTCAGGGAGTAAAGGATAGGAGCAGCATTTTTCTGGTGCTGCACCAAATTGAAGATGGATTAAAATATTTCTGCTGTGGGCTTTTTATGAAAATAATAATAGCAGATCATTTGGCAGTATTTTGGAGCGATTTGAAGGTAATAGGCTATGAGAGTCTTTCAACACCTTTGGCATGGCTTGGGGCCTACGCATATACGTTAAACTTGTTTTTCGACTTTTGGGGCTATTCACTTATGGCAGCTGGAGTTGGAGTGATGCTGGGCTTTCCTTTTATACAGAATTTCAATCAACCCTATGGAGCAAATTCCATTAGTGAATTCTACAGGAGGTGGCATAGCACCCTTGGCTTTTGGTTTAGAGACTATGTATATTTTCCATTAGGGGGTAATAGAAAAGGGAAATTTAAAAGCATATTCAATCTTATTGTTGTATGGCTATTAACAGGGGCTTGGCACGGGCTGACACCTAATTTTTTCATATGGTCAATGGGGATATGTCTGATTATAATATTTGAAAAATTTATCCTAGGCAGATTTCCTAAAATATTTGCAGTGCTAGGGCGTGTGAATGTGTTAGTTATAATACCAGTTACCTGGGTGATTTTTGCAATTCATTCTACAGATAATCTGGTATTGTATTTACTTAGGATGTTTCCTTTTATTGATATATCAGTTGCAGTAAATAGACAGGATATTTTTTATTACTTAAGAGATTATTGGGCTTACTTGCTGCTTGGCCTTATTTTGGCCATCCCTTGTGTTTCTGGTTTTTATAAGAGGCACAAGGACAATCTGTTTGTTGTATTAATTATTTTTGCAATGTTTTGGATTAGTATTTTTAGTTTATCCAATTCTGCAGGAAATCCATTTATGTATTTGAGATTTTAGCTGATTATGAAAATAAAAAACTATTTATTACTTACTTTGATAATAATTTCATCAATTATAGTTTCAATTGTTGCTATACATTTTAAGGATAGTGTGTATTCATCATATTACACCTCTATCACCACAACACCTATGGAGGCATTACCATTTAAGGCTATGGCTCAAGGTGTCTATCCTTGGACTGAACCTGAAATAAATCAGGAAGAAAAAGTTGATTTTGAAACCATAAAAGGTAATGAGACTACAATTAAGGAATTTACTACCGTAGATGATTCATATTTTGATGATGCCTTGTTCATTGGCGATTCAAGAATGCTTGGGCTTTCTCAATATTGCCAGGCACTGAATTCTCGGGCTACTTTTTACGCGGAAAAATCCCTCACTATTTATGATATTAAAAATACTGAATGGATTGATGATGGAGATGGAAATAAGGTATCCTTGGCAAAAGCAATTGAAGGAAAGCATTTTTCCAAAATATATATTATGGTTGGAATAAATGAAATTGGAACAGGAGATGTGGCAAGTTTCAAAGACGCTTACGCCAAAGTGGTTTACGGACTGATGTACCTTCAGCCAGATGCAACTATTTTTATTAATAGCATAATGCATGTTTCCCAGGAGAAGGATACCACTGATGAACTATACAACAATACCAATATTAATGAGAGAAATGAAGCTCTAAAAGAAATTGCCGATAATAGTCGAATTTTTTATTTAGATATCAATGAAGCTGTTGATGATGAAAATGGGAATCTAAAAGCTGAAACCACAGGTGATGGAGTACACCTAAAGGCTGCATATTACGAACCCTGGCATCAGTATCTTTTGAGCCATGGCGTGGAGTAAATGCACAACAATTAAGATATGTCAGAATTTTCTGATTTAGTGGCTAAAAATACGACACTTTAATTTCAAAAAAAGCATTGACTATTCCACATACCTCTGATATTATAATCAAGTCGTCGCGAGAGAGTTCTCAAACGAAAGACATGCGGAAGTGTCGGAACTGGCAGACGAGCAAGACTAAGGATCTTGTGATCATTGCGATCGTGTGGGTTCAAGTCCCATCTTCCGCATTAAAGACAAGGAATCGGTTTATAGAATCGGTTCCTTTTTATTTTGGAGATGAAATGGTATCGAGGGTAGAACTTTTTGGACAGCTTTCAAACATAATTGAAAAGTCGGATAATCAAGAATATAGGTTTTACGGCTTTAGTAGAAAGAAATGTCATTGGACAAGTATCAATGCAGATTATTTGATAAACAGCCATGAGAGATTTGAAAATCTTATGCTGTATAAGAAAGAGGAAGACCAGGCGGGAATTATATTTATCTGTGAAATGTCTATCTTTTCGTCTGAGGCAAGTATGAATGATTACACATCTGGACAGACACAGTATACTGTGCTTAAAGTCGAAAAATGCAATAAGGTGTCAGGAACTATGATTCCTATATTTACTCATAAAAACTATGTAGAAAAATAACTTTAGCAGGAGCCCCAATAAGTAATTGGGTGCAACATAAATACAAGAAAGATTTAAAAAAGGAAGTAAGACATATAAGAAAAGAACATCGTGTTGCACGAGTAAACATATGAGCTACGGTGAAGGGATAACTATGAAGGTTCCCTTTAAATAGAAACGAAAAGATAAATTTTAATAAATAAGAGCTTTTTCATGCTGGATTTGAAAAAGCTCTTATTTTAGTTCTTGCTCAAGGGTATCGAATATTTCTGAATTGAAAAATTCTTTTAATGAAACATCCAATCCATCACAAAATTTTTTTATTGTTACAATTGATACATCGTGCCTAGATTCATCAAACATGCTATATGCCGTGGAAGGAGTTACACCAGAGCGGTTTGCTAGTTCATTTATGGTAATCCCACGCGACGAGCACAATTGAGTAAATCTTGTGACGACAGCATTTTTTACACTCATTATATCATCTCCATCAATGACAATAATTTTAGGAAATATTTCGCAGTTGCGTATACGCACTTGCGTATAATGGGCAAATGAATTAGAATTTAAAATGTAGTAAGCACGAATCGATATTAAAAAATTGCCACTGTAACAGTGGCAACAATGTAAAAATAAAAATGCTATACTTTAGCTCATAGAGAGAAGAAAGATGTTTCTAATATTAGTAGGATTAGTATTAGCAAAAAAGTTATTGCTATGTCTAGTATTACAATTCCTATTATTTTAACAATTATGTTTTTGCTTCTACATAATGGGAAATAACTATGAATATTTTGATAGTTAAAGCTCACCAATACAATAGAAATAAATATGAGAAGGCAAAATATTCTTTCTATCCAAAGTGCGATACCATAAGTATTCTTCACTTCTAAAGAAAAGCAAAGCCAACCAATAAAAAGGTAGGTAATGGAGGCAATAATAATCTTCCATGGAGTTTTTGATCTATATCCGGGTGGAAGGTAGTTATGTTGGCAAAAGGAATATTTGCTTTTGTTTTGAAACATAGTTAAATCATTTTCAAAATCACTTATAGAGGCGTATCGTTCGGTAGGGGTTAGCTTAGTACATTTTTCTATTATGGTATTTATAGCTAGATTGTAAGAAGTACATGAGGCTAACATTTCCTTTAGAACGATACCTAATGCATATATGTCTGTCTGCGGAGATGAAGAGCCAAAGCCGTATTGCTCAGGGGCAGCATAACCCTTTGTCCCAAGTAATATGGTATCCTCATCGTTATTTGGTGAAAAAAGTTTTGCGGCGTTAAAGTCTAATAAAATTGGAGTATTGCTATTAGTAACAATTATATTTGAGGGTTTTATATCACGGTGGATTATTGGTGGGTTTAGATTATGTAACATTTTGGTTGTGTTACAAAGACTAGTTATATAATCTACGCAGGTCTGTTCAGTTAATGTGTGATTATGAATTAAGCTGCTTAGGGGAGTGCCTGAAATATATTCTTCAATAACTATTAGGCTGTTATCTGTTTCAAAATAATCAATTATTTTAGGTATCCCAATTATAGGATTATTTATTAATGTCCTATAGACATTTATGTTGAAGATGTCTAATTCCTTTTTTACATACAGTTGTTTTGTAGTTTGGTGCTGAACAACAAAGACTTTATGTTCTTCATTAATGGTGGCTACTGTTTTGTAATAAGATAAATTTAGGTGTTGAGATAGTTCCACAGCTTTATCCTTTCTACGGCATGTATTTTAATTGAATTATATCAAAGTTGAGGTTTATATGAACGAAAAAAATACTGAAGAATTATCTGAAATATTGAAGCATACACATATATCAGAATTTGGCAAGTTTAGAGATGAAAATCTTTATGGTTTTTCAGAAGACCAAGAGGCATTTTCTATCTACATAAAAGAACTATTGACCAAAAGAGGAATAACGCAACAGAAGGTTTTTCTGAATGCAGATATACCAGAGCGTTATGGATATAAATTACTTTCAGGAGAAAAAAGGACAAAACAAAGAGATGTTATATTGAGGATTTGTTACGCAGCGGAGCTTAGTTTAGATGAAACTCAAAAAGCGTTGAGAAAATATGGCATGCCCGAATTATATGCCAAAAAGGAAAGAGATGCTGTTTTAATGATAGTTTTTAATGAACGGCCAGGTAGCATTATTGATGTAAACAGCATACTTAAAGAAAATGATTTATTGCCATTGCGAACAAGTGGCATTCAGGAGTGAGATGAAAAAACTCTTTTTTCTAGGTTCAATTATTGCACCGTTGTTAATTGGTGGTGCATTATATATGGCTCTGTCACCAGAAGTATTTTTTTCAAAAATAACAATGAATATATATGGGCTAAGGCAAATACATTTCGAACATAATTTTTTGCTGAGGTTTGTTAGATTCTACTTTTTAGATATGCTTTGGGCTTATTCACTAGTTTTTGCATTAAGTTTTGCCATAGGTAATGAGGCAGAATGTTCTGAAGTGCTAATATTGGCAGCTATTTTTTCTGTAGCTATTGAAGTATTGCAAAAATATAATATCATGCCAGGTACATATGACTGGGCTGATATTATATTTGAATTATTAGCCGAGATTATTGCTGCTTTTATTATAAAAAATATTAAGAAGGAGGAAAGAGATATATGAAAAGCAAAAAAAAAAGATGGTTAGTAGTGGCATTGTGCTTGACGGTGTATGCTTCGTTAGCGCTAGCTAGCGGCTCATCAAACTCAGATAGCACTAAGAAGGTCGTATCATCAAATGATTCGGGAAGCGAAGTGGATGATGAAAACCAATCGGAAGAAATTTCAAGCTCAAGTGACTCTTCTTCAGTTCCTACAATAGAGGAACAGGTTCTTGTAGATAGTAATGGATTGAAGATTACGGCAAAAGAATATTCAAGAGATAACATTTGGGGTGATGGTATTAAGCTGTTGATTGAAAACGCTTCTGAATCAGACTACACAATAGGGTGTGATGCTCTTATAGTTAATGATTATATGATAACAGACCTATTTGCATCGGAAATTGCTGCTGGGAAGAATGCTAATGAAACAATGTATCTTTCATCAACAGAACTAGAAGCTGCTGGAATTGACTCAGTAGGAAAAGTTGAAATGTATTTTTATGCTTTTGATTCAGATTATAATTATGTTTTTCAGAATGAATATGCTGAAATTCAAACATCTGAGTATGCAAATATGGACACTACACCAAATGACTCGGGGATTGAACTGTATAATTCAGATGGTATTAAAATAGTTGGAAAAACAGTTGATGAAAATTCATTTTGGGGTACAGCTATTCTGTTATATATTGAGAATAGTTCAGGAAAAAATGTAGGCATCTCTGTTGATGATATGTCTATTAATGGTTTTATGATGAGCCCTTTCTTCTCTACAACTGTATTTGATGGGAAGAAGGCCATAGATGATATTACAATTTTTTCCAGTGATTTGGAGGATAATGGTATTGACTCCATAGAGGAGGTAGAATTAAAATTCCATATCTTTGATGCAGATACTTATAGCACAATTGTGGATTCTGACCCAATAACATTTTCAGCAAAATAAACTAATTGAGAAAGGTGAAAATAATAATGAAAATTTGGAAACTTGTTTCAGGAATAATATCAATGGTACTCTTTGTTTTTGTAACACTTCAATCATGTGCGGCTGGCGTTGCAAATGCTTTGGAGGAAAATGATGAAGTGTCTGGCTCTGCAGGACTTATAGTTGCGGTACTCATGCTTGTAGGAGGAATTGTCTCTGTTGTAACAAGAAAATCTACAGGTAAGGGTGGAAACATAGCTTTAATTGTGTTATTTGGGTTGGCTGCATTGATAGGCTTCACAAACTATGGAAGTTATTCAGATTTGGCAATATGGTCAGGATGGTGCTTGATAAATGCTGTGCTAGCTTTGGTTGCAATGATATCCAAGAAAAATAAGCCTGATGATCCATCTGTTGATGAGGATTAATATCTAAACAAGATAGATATCAAGTGAGTTCGTAGCAAGTTTTTTCTTGCTACGAACTTTTTTTTAATAAAAAAAGGATATCCTTTTTTTTTGCGTAATAAGTTCTATAGGAGTCTCGATTAATGCTGATATGGGAGGCAAAAATGAGTACAATTCGAGAAATGATTGAGCAGATGGAAAGGGAGACACTTAGCCCTTATGCAACGCTCAATGAGAATTCACGGGGACGTGAAAAGGAAGAAAGTCAATGTGACATTAGACCTCTATTCCAAAGAGATAGAGATAGAATTCTTCATAGTAAAGCCTTTCGTCGTTTAAAGAATAAGACACAGGTTTTTCTTACACCTCAGGGGGATCACTATAGGACAAGATTATCTCATACCTTGGAAGTTTCACAGAATGCTAGAACAATAGCAAAGGCACTTCGTTTAAACGAAGACCTTGTAGAAGCTATTGCTTTAGGTCATGACTTGGGGCACACTCCATTTGGTCATGCAGGAGAGGCACAGCTTAATGCTATGTGCTCTACTGGCTTTGTGCATTCTGAGCAAAGCGTGCGAATTGTGGAAAAGCTGGAAAAGGGCGGCCAAGGACTTAATCTCACTTGGGAGGTTAGGGATGGTATTAGAAATCACCAGACCACTGGGCACCCAGCCACTCCAGAGGGACAGATAGTCAGGCTGTCGGATAAAATTGCCTACGTTAATAGTGATATCGATGATGCCATTAGGGCTCAAATCCTTACCGAGGACGATATCCCAATGGAAATACGAAAAACACTTGGAATGAGTTCGGCAGTACGCTTAGATACTCTTATTCATGATGTGATTATTGAAAGCACAGATAGTCCTGTAATAAAAATGTCTCCTGAAATAGAGGAAGCCATGGCTGACCTTAGAAAGTTTATGTTTGCAAATGTCTACAAGGATTCTGTGGCAAAGGTGGAAGAGGTAAAGGCAAAAAGAATGATACGAGAGCTTTTTGAGTATTACACCTATCACTTTGAAGAATTACCTGACAGATACAGAGCAATGGAGGACGAGGGCACAAGCCAGGAAAGAATTATCTGCGATTATATTTCTGGAATGACAGACCAATATTGCATTACAAAATTTAACGAATACTTTATGCCAAAGGCATGGGTAGTTGACGGATTTTAAATATTAAAGTGGGAGAGTAAATGCCTTATTATTCGGATGAAATAGTCGAGGAGGTGCGTACACGCACTGATATCGTCGATGTTATTTCACAGTATGTAAATCTACAAAAAAAGGGGAGCCAGTATTTTGGCTTATGTCCCTTTCATAACGAAAAGACAGGTTCATTCTCAGTAAGTCCGGGGAAGCAGATGTACTATTGCTTTGGTTGTGGTGCAGGTGGAAATGTATATAGCTTTCTGATGGCATACAATAACATGACCTTTAAAGAGGCAATAGAGGAGCTGGCTCCTAAATGTGGAGTAACCCTTCCTCAAAGAGAAATGACATATCAGGAAAAAAGGCAAGCCGATAGGCGCAGTCGACTTTTTGAAATCAATAAAGAAGCCGCTGGCTATTACTACAAAATGCTTAGGTCTCCTGAAGGCCAGAAGGCAATGGATTATTTCACTGGCAGAGAGCTTTCGGCAGAGACTATGCACAAGTTTGGACTTGGCTGCACAAGCAAATATTCTGATTCCCTGTATAAATATTTGCGGAGCAAAGGCTACGAGGATGAAATATTAAAGGATTGTGGCCTTATAACCATAGATGAGAAGCGTGGCGGTCATGATAAATTTTGGAATCGTGCCATGTTTCCGATTTTTGACGCCAATGGCAAGGTTGTGGCATTTGGCGGAAGAGTTATGGGCGACGGTGAACCAAAATATCTTAACTCACCTGAAACGGAGATTTTCAATAAATCCAGAACACTTTTTGGATTGTATTTCGCTAGGAAAACCAGGCGTGAGCAATTCATTCTGTGTGAGGGCTATATGGATGTAATATCTTTACATCAGGCTGGGTTTGACAATGCAGTTGCATCTCTTGGTACAGCCTTGACAGAAGGTCATGCAGGTATGCTCAAGCGTTACGTCAAGGATGTATATTTAAGCTATGACTCAGATGGGGCAGGGCAAAAAGCTGCCCTTAGGGCAATCCCTATTTTGAAGAATGCAGGTATTTCTTGCAGAATTATTAATATGTCCCCATATAAGGACCCTGATGAGTTTATCAAGGCTTTAGGGGCAGAGGAATACGAAAAGCGTATTCAAAATGCAGAAAACAGCTTCATATATCAAATAAGGATGCTTGAAAAGAATTATGACCTGACTGATCCAGAAAAAAAATCAGATTTTCAAAAGGAAGTAGCAAGGATGATAGTTTTGGAATTTCCTACCCAATTGGAAAGAGAAAACTATACTGAATCAGTTGCTGCCCGATTCAATATTCCTAAGGATGCTTTGGCAAAATATATTATTGAGCTTGGACAATCAGGCATCACTTCAAAAAATAAAGCGCAGGCTAAAGAAACACGGTCAAATAAACCAAAGCCTAAGGATGATGGCATGAAGATGTCTCAGCGCTTGTTGCTTACATGGCTGGTTGAAGAAAATGGAATTTATGCTAAAATAAAAGACTTTGTAGGTCCTGATGATTTTGAAGATGGAGTATACAAGACAGTAGCTACAGAAGTCTTTGATTGTTTAAATAATTCACGTCCGGTTGATACAGCAAAGCTTGTTGATATGTTTATGGAAGATGAAGAACGTAAGACGGTTGCTGCTTTATTTAATACAACCGTAGGAGAATTGACTGATAATACGGATTTAAGTAAGGCTTTAAAAGAAACCTTACTTAGAATAAAAAAGAATTCACTGGAGCTGGCTCAAAAAAATGGAGCCGATTTAAAAAGCCTGGTGGATGGAAAAAAACAATTACAGCGTATTGAACGCGCAGGATTTATATTATAGAAAGGAACAAAAATGGCAAAGAAGAAAGTTGATGAATTAATTGAAAGCGGAGATTTAGAGGCAGCAGCAGATGAGTTTTTAGATGATGCAGATGCAGAAATGGATGATAATGATGACTCAGAAGCTGATGACAAGGATGTAGATTTTGGTGATATTGAAGAAATCTCTGCAGAAGATTTGGAATTTAACGAGCATGATTTCGATAATATCGATGAAACAGAGGATGATGAGGAAGTAGATGAATTCTTGGCTTCTGTTGGTGCTAAAACATCTTCATCTATGGATGAGGATGATGATGACGATGATGATGGTGATTCATTTGGTAATGATGAGCTTGATTCAAAGGTTGCAGAGCTTGTAAAGATTGCAAAGTCTCAAAAGAGCATCATTGAAGATTACGAAATATCTGAGTTCCTTAAGGACTACAAAATTGATGCTAAGCAGATGGAACGTATTCTCACATACCTTGATAAAAAGGGTATTGACGTAAACTTTTCATCTGGCCCATCGGATGCTCTTTTACTTGCAAGTGATGATGAAGATATTGAAGACATTGATATGTCAGTGCCTGATTCAGTCAGCATCGAAGACCCAGTTAGAATGTATCTTAAGGAAATTGGTAAGGTACCACTTCTTTCAGCTGACGAGGAGGTAGAGCTTGCTCAGCGTATGGAGCAGGGAGACCAGGAGGCAAAGAACAAACTTGCTGAGGCAAACCTTCGACTTGTTGTTTCAATTGCAAAGCGTTATGTTGGACGAGGCATGCTTTTCCTTGATTTGATTCAGGAGGGTAACCTTGGTCTTATGAAGGCTGTAGAAAAGTTTGATTACCATAAGGGCTACAAGTTTTCAACATATGCTACATGGTGGATTCGCCAGGCTATTACACGTGCAATAGCAGACCAGGCTAGGACAATTCGTATCCCAGTACATATGGTAGAAACAATCAACAAGCTTATCAGAGTTTCTAGACAGTTGCTACAGGAGTATGGCCGTGAACCGACTCCAGAGGAAATTGCAGAGGCAATGGGCATCACAGTTGATAGAGTTCATGAGATTCTTAAGATTTCTCAGGAGCCAGTTTCTCTTGAGACACCTATCGGTGAGGAGGAGGATAGCCACCTTGGTGATTTCCTTCCAGATGAGAATGTGCCAGTACCTGCAGAGGCTGCTACATTTACACTTCTCAAGGAACAGCTTCACGAGGTTCTTGACACACTTACAGAGCGTGAACAGCGTGTGCTTATCCTTAGATTTGGTCTTGAGGATGGAAAGGCTCGTACTCTTGAAGAGGTCGGTAAGGAATTTAACGTAACACGTGAGCGTATTCGTCAGATTGAGGCGAAGGCCCTTAGAAAGCTCCGTCATCCTAGCCGAAGCAGAAAACTCAAAGACTACTTAGATCAATAAATATATCAAGGAGGGACCCGGGGACCCGCTTGCGGGAGGATTCCTTGAATAAACAGAATCGACATAATTAAATGATAAAATTATCTCCAAGATTGCAAATTATATATAATATGGTGCCACGGTGTGACACAGTTGCTGATGTAGGATGTGACCACGGATATTTGACAATTGCCTTGTTGCAGGGAAAAGTCGCAAAGAAAGCTATTGCTATGGATGTCAATAAGGGTCCTCTTGAATCCGCCAGAATTAATATAGGCGAAATGCAGCTAAATGCTCAGGTGGAGTTTAGACTATCTGATGGTCTTACAAAGCTTGGAAGGGACGAGGCAGATATTATATGCATTTGCGGTATGGGTGGAAATTTAATACAGAGGATTCTTGGGGCAAAGCTTGAAATTGCTCAAAGTGCCGAAGCTCTCATATTGGAGCCACAGTCAGAGTGCCGGGGTGTCAGAGAATATTTAGACAGCAATTGCTTTTCCATCGTTGATGAGGAGCTGTGTATCGAGGAAGGGAAAATTTACCCTATAATCAAGGCGGTATATTCCCCAGAGCACACCAAAGGATTGTCTGATGCTGAGCTTGAGTATGGTCCAGTGATTATAAAGAAATCACCAGAGCTTTTTAAGAAGCTTCTAGACAAAAATAAAAAAGAATACAGTGATATTCTTGAAAAGCTGGAAAAGCAGAAGATAGCTAGTAGCGATTCACCTATACAAAAAAGAAAAGAGGAGCTGAAAAGAAAGCTTAATCAAATCAGTACTCTCGAAATTGAATTGGAGGACAAGCTATGGCAAAAGTAATCATCAATGAAAAAGAAGAGACATATGAGGATGGTACTCTACTGGTAGAAATTGCTAAATTACATCAGAAGGACTATCGGGATGATATAGTACTGGCCCAATATAATGGAAGCTTAGCCGAGCTCAATAAAAAGGTTTCAGGTACTGCCAATCTGGAGTTTATTACAACTGCTGATAAGGATGGTCGCAGAGCCTATAGGCGAAGCGTAGTATTTCTGTTACAGAGGGCTCTTATGATTGCTTACCCTCGTCCTATGTTTGCATATCTTAGGGTTCATCATTCCCTTGGACAAGGTGATTTTTGTACCTTTGATGGTGTGGATGAAATAACAGAAGAAAAGATAGCTGAGATAAAGAAAATAATGCTTGATTTGGTTGATAAGGATCTTCCATTAGAGAAGTATTCTATTAAAACCAGCGAGGCAAGGGAGATGTTCCATGGGTACAACATGAAAAACAAGGAGCTTCTTCTTAAATATCGCACAAGCTCAAATATTAATGTATACAATTTGGACGGTTGCAAGGACTATTTCTATGGTTATATGGTTCCTTCCACTGGTTATCTCAAATATTTTGATATACTTAAATTTGAAAATGGAATAATGCTTATGTTCCCAAATGGAAACAAGCTGACAGGCGATACAAAAACTGTTGCAGAGTTTTCTAGACCAATGAAGCTATTTCATGTTCAACAGGCAGCGTCTAAGTTTGGCGAGACCATGGGTGTTCCTACTGTTGGTGACCTTAATGAAGCAATCTCAAGTGGCAGAATAAAAGATATTGTTTTATCTCAGGAAGCTATCATGGAGCGTAATATTGGCGAGCTAGCTCAGACTATTGCCAGCAGAAAAGATGTGAAATTCGTTATGATGGCAGGTCCATCATCATCTGGAAAAACTACATTTTCACATAAGCTTTCTGCACAGCTTAGGGCACTGGGGTGTACGCCACATCCAGTACCACTTGATGATTTCTATTTGAATAGAGATCAGATGCCAATTGATGAATATGGTGAAAAGGATTTTGAGTCCATCGAAGGCTTGGATATTCCATATTTTAACGAATGTATGGTTAAGCTCTTAAAGGGTGAGCGAGTTTTACTTCCAAATTTTAATTTCAAAATTGGAAAAAGAGAGTATAATGATCATTACATGCAATTAGGTAAGAATGATATTCTCGTTATAGAAGGTATTCATGGATTAAATGATAGAATGAGTTCTTCATTACCTTCTGAGAGCAAATACAAGATTTATTTGTCAGCATTGACTCAGCTTTCCATAGATGAGCATAATCCTTTATCTACAGCAGATGGAAGATTGATACGTAGAATTGTAAGAGATTCAAGGACAAGAGGCACATCTGCAGCTGAGACTATTGCGATGTGGGATTCAGTTCGAAGGGGTGAGGAAAAATATATTTTCCCATTCCAGGAGCAGGCTGATTATTTATTTAATACGGCATTGATTTATGAAATGGCTGTATTAAAATTATATGTGGACCCACAGCTATTTGCCATAGAGCCAGATCATCCAATGTACGGCGAGGCAAAGAGATTGATTAAATTGTTAGATTACTTTTTACCTATGGCACCAGATGTTATACCAAATAATTCATTGGTGCGTGAATTCATAGGAGGAAGTTGTATTTTATAGAATAAGGAGGGGCTAGATGAGTAGTCGCTGCTTCATTGTAATGGTGAAGGAGAGGAAAGTCCGGGCTTCATAGGGCAAGGATGCCAGCTAACGGCTGGTGGAGGCAACTCCAAGGATAGTGCAACAGAAATGTACCGCTCATAGCAATATGGGTAAGGGTGGAAAGGCGGTGTAAGAGACCACCGTTTTGTTGGTAACAACAAAAGCCATGTAAACCCCATCCGAAGCAAGTTCTAAGCAGTGCGTACGCGGCCCGCCAGCACTAGGTTGAACGCTTGAAACCATTGGCGACAGTGGTTCTAGATAGATGACTACTTTAAAAGACATAACCCGGCTCACAGTCTAACCCCATTTTTAATTTGTCTGAATACAGGACAATTTTTACAAAAAGTATAAGTCTATTTTACATTTTAGTGGGAATTATTAACGAATGTGAATTTTTTGTGTCTAAAATCTCACCATCCGTGATATAATATAACTATCAATTAAGGGGAATGAAGTTATGGAGGTACCGGTTGTTTAGTTAAAGAAGGATGGTGAAAAATGGATTATCAGGTAGGCGATTATTTAGTTCATGAGGGTAGTGGTGTTTGTCAGATTGAGGATATCGATGACATGGAACTTATGGGCAAGGGTTCTCGCAAGACTTATTACTGTATGTCCCCTGTATTTAAAGCTGGAGCAAAGGTATTTACTCCAATCGTAGGCGGTGCAGCTAGGCTTCGTCCAGTTGCTGGGCTAGATGTTTTTACTAGAATTCTTGATAATATTGATGATATTAAATGTATAGAGGAGTCAAACGAAAGAGCTCTTCAAGAAAAAATCAAAGAAGTTATGGCAGAGTTTACTCCAGAGTCTATGGCTCGTGTAGTAAAGACTGTACTCATTAGAAAGTGGAATAGAATTGCCTCTGGAAAAAAGGTGATGGCCATGGATGAAAAGGTGCTTAACCTTGCAGGTCACAAGTTTTATGAGGAGATGGCATTTGCCATGGGCAAGGATATTTCTTATGCTCAGAATCTATTCGAGGAGGCAGTTAAATCCCATAGCTCTGACTCTCTTTTAATAGGTGCATAATTTTATGATAGCTTACACAGCAATAAACAATCATATAAAAAATAATAATGGTCTTGTCAAGGTGCTTAATGTCCTTGATAAGGCCATTACTTATATTACGATTATATTTTATATTGGCTATTTGCTTTTTTGCATTGTTGAAATACCCCACGGTGGAGGTAACAATTTATATAGAGGCGTATTGGTTCCTGCAGTTTCTTTTATTATTGTTAGTATATACAGAAAAATAGCAAGCAAGCCTAGACCATATGAGGTTTTTGATTTTAAGCCAATACTTGAAAAAGATACTAAAGGCAAAAGCTTTCCCAGCAGACATGTTTTTTCTATTTTCATGGTTGCATTTACAATAATGCAAAGCAATGTGTATGTAGGTATTTTTCTTGCACTTTTAGGAGTTGTGCTTTCTGCCATTAGAGTTGTTGGCGGAGTGCATTTTTTGAAGGATGTTGTTGCAGGCTTTGCCATTGCTTTAATAATATCTATTTTATGTTATGGGATTTTAGGTGGCGTTTTCGGACTTCTTATGCTACCATTTTAATTAGATATTATAGTAGGAGTTACGTATGAAAAAGAATGCGAAGAAAGCTTTGGCTGTGCTATTTAGCATTCTTGGCACAGTTTTGGGATTATATATTGGAGGCTATTGGCTGTTTGCACGTCCTGTTTATTGGTTGGTTACGGGGTTCACAGGCGGTACACTTACAGCTGGTATTCTTATAATAAATATTTTTAAGATATTTATTGCATCCACAATTGGAGGAGGAATTTGGTGTGTTTGCGATATTATAGCTGGCATATTTAGGGACGATCCTAGAGACGACTAGCTTTAATATATAAAACAACATGGATTGGGAGGTATTATGAAATGACTGGAAATGTAATTGTAGGGCAATCAGGCGGACCAACCGCCGCAATCAACTCTTCTTTGGCAGGAGTTATCAGGACAGCAAAGGATCGTGGAGCAGGAAAGGTATATGGAATGCTTCATGGAATCAAAGGTTTAATGGAAGAGGATTACATAGACCTTTCCGATTATATTAAAAATGATTTGGATGTAGAACTTCTAAAGCGTACTCCAGCAGCTTACTTAGGCTCATGCCGCTTTAAGCTTCCTGAAATTCATCAGGATATGGAGACCTATGAGAAAATCTTCGGGATTCTTAACAAGCTCGAAATCGAGGCTTTAATCTATATTGGTGGAAACGATTCTATGGATACCATCAAAAAGCTTTCTGATTATGCAATCATAACAGGTTCAAATATTAGATTTATAGGATGTCCTAAGACCATCGATAATGATTTGGCACTTACAGATCATACACCAGGCTATGGAAGTGCTGCAAAGTACATTGGTACCTCAGTTAAAGAGATTATTCGTGATGGACACTGTCTTGAGTATGACAAGGGCCTAGTGACAATTGTTGAAATAATGGGACGAAATGCCGGTTGGCTTACAGGTGCATCTATTCTTGCAAAGGGTGAGGACTGCGAAGGACCAGATTTAATCTATCTACCAGAGGTTGCCTTTGATATTGCCAAATTCAAGGAAAGAGTGGAAAAGCTTTTAAAGCAGCAACATTCTGTTGTTGTTTGTGTATCCGAGGGTATTCATACCAAGGAAGGCAAATATGTTTGTGAATTGGGAGACAATGTAGAGTTTGTTGATGCCTTCAATCATAAACAGCTTACAGGTACCGCTTCTTATCTTTGCAATTATATTGCAAGAGAGCTTGGCTGCAAGACTAGAGCAATTGAGTTGTCTACACTACAAAGAGCAGGCTCACATTTGGCATCTCGTATAGATATTCTTGAGGCATACCAGGTAGGTGGTGCCGCTGTGCTTGCTGCTGACGAAGGTGACACTGGCAAGATGGTTACTCTTATCAGACATTCAGATGACCCTTATCAGTGCGGAACAGAGGTTAAAGATGTACACAAGATAGCAAATGATGAAAAGCTAGTTCCAAGAAATTGGATTACACATGATGGTACATATGTGACTGAAGCCTTTATTACATATGCAAAGCCATTAATTCAAGGAGATGTTGCGCCTATTATGGTAGACGGAATTCCACGTCACATTTGCAGACCAACTAGAAAGTAAATATATTTAGAAGTGCCCATTTGTGAAGCAATTTTTCAAATGTCATTTCTACATTTTAAGTTTGGAGGGGCAAAATGCAGGTATTTCATGGAACAATAATTACATGTGATGAAAATAATACAATTGCTAATTATTTAGTTGAAAGGGAAGGCAGAATAGCATATATCGGAGATACTTTACCAACCCAGTATGAGGTTGTGCCACCTATAGAATTGGGAACAGGTGCAGCTCTTCCTGCATTTGTCGATACCCATACACATTATTCAGGGTTCTCTGTTTTACATAGGATGTTCCCGATTAATGACACAGATTCTAATGCCAAAATATTAGAGCAGCTGAGAGAATATGCTAGAACTACAAAGGAAAATACAATTGTGGGCTTTGGTGCAACAGAGTTTGCTGTGTCAGAAGGTTATTTGCTTTTAAAGGAGCAGATGGATGATGCCTGTCCTGACAAGCCAGCAATGATAATAAAGCATGATGCTCATTCTGGTGTTGTAAATAGCATGTTTATTGATGCTGTTCATTCAAAAATTGCAAACCTCAGAGGCTTTAATTCCAAAACAGGAGAGTTAACGCAAGAGGCATTTGCGGCGGCATGTGAATTTGTTTTCCACGGTTTATCTACTAAAAAAGTAATTGACAGTATGGTAGAAACTGCGGATTTTTTAGCGAGCAAGGGTGTAGGCTTAATATGCTCAGCCAGTGGTTTAGGCTTTATTAGAGACTATGATTTTGATATGGAAAGATCGGTGGCTAAGGGGCTAGACAATGGAATGCAAATTAGAGTGGCATATCAATGCACTAATGTGGATAAAATAGCCAAAAAGGATATTACGCGTGTAGTATTTGCAAACTTGGATGGCACCTTTGCAAATCAGGATGCATCATTACTTGAAAACTATTCCAATGCAAGTCATAAAGGGGTGTCTTATTATGATGATGTGGAGGTTCAAAAGTTTTGTGTAAATGCAAATCGTGCAGGATACCAAATAGCTCTCCACGCAGTTGGAGATGCAGCCTTTGAGCAGGCTGTCAGGGCGATTTCCATGGCATTGGAGGATTATCCTAGATATGACCATCGTCATATGATATTGCACGGCTCTCTACCCACCAATAAATGCCTAAAGATTTGCAAAAAGTATAATATTATGATTTCTGTAAGGC
Organism: Pseudobutyrivibrio ruminis; assembly: GCA_015057305.1. Taxonomy (GTDB): domain Bacteria; phylum Bacillota; class Clostridia; order Lachnospirales; family Lachnospiraceae; genus Pseudobutyrivibrio; species Pseudobutyrivibrio ruminis_F. The sequence continues at coordinate 35,193 of SVES01000016.1, forward strand.
CGTCTATGCTATCTCATATAGATGGCATTGAAGATTTCGTTAAGGACATGCTTTCAGAGGAGAGATTTAAAAATATAAATCCACTTAGAAATATTTCAGATATGGGAATCAAGATTTGCTTCAATTCTGATGCACCAGCCTCAGATCCTAATCCTATCATGTGGATTCATGATGCATGTAATAACAAAAACGCAGACCAGTCAGTATCAGTTTACGAAGCCCTTAGAATGGCTACTTACAATGGTGCCTATGCCTTGTTTGATGAGAAGGAGCGGGGTACACTTGAAATGGGAAAGAGCTGCGATTTGGTAATACTTAATGCTAATCCATATGATGTTCCTGTTGAAGAACTAAAGGACCTTAACGTGTCGGAGCTTTATCTTAAGGGAAAACCATATCAGCGTTCAAGAACAGGCTCAATGGCTACAATGCTACGAGGCATGTTCCCACAGTAATAGGAGTACAAATGTCGTTATCAATAGTCGTTGGAAATTCGGGTAGTGGTAAATCCACTACCCTTTATTCAAGAATAATAAAAGAATCTATGGCGAACAAGGATAAGAATTTTCTTATTATCGTTCCCGAACAATACACAATGTCTACTCAAAGAGCATTAGTTTCAATGCACCCCAATAAATGCATTATGAATATTGATGTTCTTTCTTTTAATAGATTGGCTTATCGTGTTTTTGAAGAGCTTGGTGCTGGAGTCAATGCTGTTTTAGATGACACAGGTAAATCCTTGGTTATCAGGAAGCTGGTTAATACACACCTGGAGGAATTAAAGACTCTAAGAAATAACATAACAAAGGTAAGCTATATCGTTCAGGTCAAATCACTTATTTCTGAGATGACTCAGTATAATATTACAACAGAAAAGCTACAGGAAATGATTTCTTCTAATGCTATGTCTGAAAGCTTTAGAAGAAAGGCTTCGGATTTGCTTGTAATATATCAGGCATTCTTGGATTTTATTGATGGAAGGTATGTTACAACAGAATCCATTTTATCCAAACTAAATGAATATTTAGATGATTCTGAGCTTGTGCAAAACTCTACTATTGTACTTGATGGTTTTACAGGCTTTACCCCTATTCAATATCAGCTTGTTGAGCATATGCTTGAAATATGCCATGAAGTAGCAGTTACTATAACAGCAGATGAAAATATGCCAATATTTTCTAAACTGCCAGAGGATGCTTTGTTTGAAATGTCATCTGAGTTTGCTACAAAGCTGGTTCAGTTGGCAAAAAAGAAAAATGTTACTATTAATCCAGTCCTAAATGTTTCTTCAGAAAAGGGATGGCTTTCTAACAATGTAGTTTTGAGTCATTTAGAAAAAAATATCTTTAGAGACAAGGCAGAACAATTGGATGATGTTATAGCAAATGAGTCAATAACCTTAACCAGCCTTAGAACCATGCGAGATGAACTTAGATACGTTGCTATACAGATTAATCATTTAATAAGAAAGGGCTTGCATTATAAGGATATTGCTGTGGTAGCTCCTAATTTGGAGTCATATAGATATCTTGTTTCGGAAATATGGAATGAGTACAATATTCCATTTTTTATTGATGCCAAGACAGAAATATTGTTTCATCCTATGTCTGAGGCAATAGCAGGTGTTTTCGATATTTTTGATAGAGATTTTCGCAGGGAGGATGTTTTTAGATTCCTTCGTTCAGGTCTCACAGATTTATCCATAGAAGATATTGATTATCTGGAAAACTACCTTATTTCAACAGGCATAAGAGGAAAGAAAAAATATTTTCATCCATTTGCTATAAGGTCAAATCAATTTTCAAAGGATGAGGATTTACTCAGGGCTAATAGTATACGAGAAAAATTTATATGTCCATTTATAGAATTTGATAAGCAGGTAAATGGAAAAGAAATCACAGTAAGAACAATTGCTGTGGCATTGTATAATTTTATAGTTAGTTTTGATTTTGAAAATAAAATAAAGCAAAGAGGCCAGATATACCTGGATAATAATGATGCTGTAAGGGCAAAGGAATATAGCCAGATTTATTCCGTAATAATGGATATATTGGACAAGCTGGTGGGAATTTTAGGTGAGGAATATATGTCATTAGAGGACTTCCATGACATATACGAGGCTGGATTATCAGCTGCTTCAATTGGTGTTATTCCCCCTGCAAACGATAGCGTGATTTTTGGAGACATTGAGCGAACTAGACTTTCTAATATAAAGGTTCTCTTTTGCATAGGCGCCTCTGATGATGCTATTCCTAAAAAGGTTGAAAATGGAGGAATTCTTTCGCAGCTTGAGAGGGAACAGCTGTTAGAATTAGGTTTTGAGCTAGCCCCAAGTGATCGGCAAAAATCCTTTAGGCAGAGATTTTATTTATATCTAATGCTTACAAAGCCAAATGATAAGCTTTATATTACCATGCCAAGAGTTGATTCAGAAGGTAAGGGAACAAATCCATCCTACCTTGTGGATGTGTTAAAGGGGCTATTTCCAAAGCTAGCCTTTAAAGAGCTACAAGAGTTTCCTTCGGTGGATAGGCTTTTATCAAAGCGCAGTGCAGTAGTATATCTTACAGAGCTATTAAATAATGCAACACTTTTTGGACTAGAACAGCTATCTGAGGCAAAAAGGACAGATTTTGAGAATCTTTTATCCTGGGCTAAGGAGTATGCACCTGAAGAATTAGAATTAATACTAAAGGGTAATTTCTATATCCATGAAAAGGAAGGCTTCTCTGAAAAAATAATGCTGGCTGTTAACGAAGCTATCAACTCTGATGAGACTATATCTGGTTCAGTTTCTAAGTTCGAGCTTTACAATGAGTGCAGTTATAAATATTTCTTGACCTATGTTCTAAATCTAAAGGAGAGAGAAGAATTTGAACTATCCAGCATAGACATGGGTAATTTTTATCATGAGGCAATAGAAAGATATTCTCAAAGTCTAAAGGCGGATAATAAAACCTTTAGGGAGGTTTCCCTAGAGGAACGAGAGCATTATATTGATGTGGCGATTTCCCAAACCTTTGAGAGCATGGCCAAGGTGGCAACTCTTGAAGATTATACCCAAAGATATATAGTTGAGGGTATGAAGGCTACTCTTAGGCATGTGGTGGAAGTCATCACCACTCAGGTGTCTCGTGGTCAGTTTGAACCAGAATTATTTGAAGAAGAGATAACCACTAAAATCTATTCAAATGAGGATGATGAAATACTGGCAAATTTAAAGGGTAAGGTAGACAGGATTGATCTTACCCAAGCAGATGATAAGGCCGTGCGAATTATAGATTACAAGTCCAGTGGACACAAGCTTGATTTAGCTGAATGCTACTATGGACTTTCCATGCAGCTTCCAATTTACATGGGGATAGTTTTAGAGAAGCTTAAGGAAAAATATCCTAATTCCACATTACACCCATCGGCAATGCTTTATTATAAAATGGCAAATGATTTCTTGGAGATTTCCCCAGGGGCAAGTCATATCGAAGAAGAACGCCTAAAGCTGAGCCGCATGGATGGGTTACTTTCAGATGATCCTTTGGATTTGGCTGCAAATGATTCTACAGTTGGCATTGAGGAAGGACAAAGTGGAGAGTCTTCAATTGTGCCATACGGAGTAAAGAAAAATGGTGATCTGTCCTCAAAAAGTAACACCATTGGACAGGATGATATGAAGACAGTAATTAACTACGCTTTTGCTTCGGCGGCAGATACTGCAAAGAATATTATTGCAGGAGAATTTGACCCTGCCCCAGCAAGGCTTGGTAAGCAAATAGACCCATGCTTATATTGTGGATATAAAAGCGTATGTCATTTTAATGAGAATGAACCAGGCTTTCAAGTAAAGTCACAGGAGAAATTCAAGAATAATTCTGAAGTACTAGAAAAGATGAGAGAAAAATTAGGAGATAATTAAATTGTCACTAACCAAAGAACAATTGCTTGTAAAAAATACAAGAAATAAAAATATGCTTGTAAGTGCAGCAGCAGGAAGCGGCAAAACCTTTGTATTAGTAGAGCGTATTATTTCTGAGATTTTGGAAGACGAAAAAGGAATCAATGTTGACGAAATTTTGGTTGTTACCTTTACCACAGCTGCCGCCAACGAAATGAAGGATAGAATTCGAAAGGCTATAGATAAAGCAATTTTGCAAAAGGGCTCAGACCCTCGAATTCGTTCCCAGGCTACCCTTATTCATAATGCACATATAAGAACTATAGATAGCTTTTGCAACTGGGTGGTGAAAAATTATTTTTATGAAATTGATATGGACCCATCCTTTAGAGTAGGCCAAACAGGCGAGCTGAAAATGCTTAAGGATAATGTTTTCAATGAACTATTATCCTCTAAGCTGGAGGAAGCTGATGAAGAATTCAAATTGCTGGCTGATGCCTATATCACTGGAAGAAGAACAGATAAACTAAAAAATATTGTTTTTGAGCTTCACGATAAGGCAACCAGCTACGCCTGGATAGATGAGTGGTATGACAATGCCACAAAGCTTTATGACATAAAAACAGTTGATGAGCTTGCTGCATCAGAGGTTATTTCGGATATACTAAAGCTATCAGATGTTTATTTAGGCGGAATTGTCAGAGAACTAAGAAACTTTGTAAACATTTATCCAGAAGACAGTAGCTCCTCTGACAAAGAGATTTTTTCAAAAGAACTATTACAGCTTGAAACAGTGCTATCGGCGAATACCTTTGATGATAAGTATAGTGCCATTAGAGGCTGTGACTTCTCTACCAAATTTTCTAAAAAAGGCACTTGCCTGGGAGATGATGAAATTGAATATGGCAAGGATATTCGAAGAAGATATAAGGCCATAGTTAAGGAACTGACTGAAAAATATTTTTCAACTGATTTAAATGGAATCCTTGAGGATGCACTTTTTGTAAAAAGGCAGGCTAGAGCTTTAATTGAATTTACAAGGGAATATACGAAAGAACTTTTAGATGAAAAAAAACGAAAGAATATATTTGATTTTAATGATATAGAGCATATGGCATTGGAAATTCTTAGAGACAAGACATCTAAGGAACATGAAAAACGTGCTGTAGCAATTGAATTATCTAATCATTTTAAGGAAATAATGGTTGATGAATACCAGGATTCAAATGAGCTTCAAGAGCAGATTCTCACAGCTATATGCAATGGTCACAATTATTTTACTGTAGGAGATGTGAAGCAATCCATATATGCCTTTAGACAGGCTAGTCCAAGGCTGTTTATAGATAAACTGTATTCATATCCAATGACAGAGGATGGGGACTCCATTCGTATTGATTTGGACAAAAATTTCCGAAGCAGGTGGGAGGTCTTGGATTTTTGCAACAAGGTTTTTGAACCTTTGATGCAGATGGATGTTGGAGGAGTTTTATATGATGACAAGGCAGCCCTAAAGCTTGGCGATGAAACCTTTAAAGGGGACAATGCTGACTTTGAGGCAGAGGCTCTGGTGGCTGTGGAAAAAAGTGATTCCATGAAGGAAATGGAAATTGATGATAGTGATACATTAGAAGCCCTTGTAATTGCAAAGCGGATAAAAGAATTGTTGGAATCTAATTATTCTGTCAGCGAGAAGGGAGATACTGGAAGACAGCTGCGCCCTATGTGTCTTAGTGATGTTGTTATTCTAATGCGAGGCGTAAAGGGCCATGCTGAAAAATATATTGCCACCCTAAAGTCTTGCGGCATACCAGCCTATGTGGCAGACGAGACAGGTTTCTTTGAAAGGGACGAAGTTCAAACTGTAATGGCTATGCTAAAGACCATTGATAATCCCTTTGATGACATTCCACTTGCAGCAGTTTTACATTCACCAATGTTTGGCTTTACATCAGAGAGATTGGCTGAAATTAGAGCCTATAATCCTAAAACATCATTATTTGAATGTGTAAAAGAATACAATGAGCAATTTAATTCAAAGGATTTACAGGATTTCTTTTTGCTACTGGATAAATTCAGAGACCAGGCTATTGATACTCCTATACATGAGGTCCTTAGGCAAGTATTGAAGGACACAGGTTTTGATATTTACACAAAGTCATTGCCAGGTGGAAGGACGGCCTACGCTAATTTAGAAAAACTAATTGATGAGGCTGTCAAATTTGAAAGTACAAGCTTTAAGGGACTTTCTAGATTTGTAAGCTATATTGAAGGCCTAAAGACCTATAACGAAGATTTGGGGCTTGCAAAAACTACCTCTGAAAAGGATGATGCGGTGAGAATTCTTACCATCCACAAAAGTAAGGGCTTGGAATTTCCTGTTGTATTTTTGGCAGGGTGTGGAAAGTCAATTCAGCATGATAGTGGAAGTGTGCTTTATGACGATAAGCTGGGGATGGCACTGAAATATTGCAATCCTTCAACCAGGATTATTTACGAAACTCCATTGTATAATGCTGTTAAAATGCGGCTTGAAATGGACAGTAGAGGTGAGTTTTTAAGAATACTATATGTAGCCCTAACTAGAGCGGTGGACAAGCTTATAATAACGGCTTCAATCAAGCCCAGCGAAAGTAAATCAGTTGCTGAAAAGCTTGCTGAGTATTCAGATGTCAGAAGAAGGCTTGACACCTATACTAAATTAAAAGCATCTTCAAGCCTAGAACTAATCCTTAGAGGACTTGCTGCCTCTGGAGCTGATTTTCATTGTAGAATTATTGATTGTCAGGATTTATTTATAGATGAGGTGGAAAAGAGCCTGGTGAGAGAGCAGGTGAAAAATGCAGTAAATAAATTCTTGGCAAATGATAGTATCAGTCCAGAGAATCCAGTAAAAAATTTGTTGGATTTTCAATATGATGGACTTAAGGATAGCGCTTATAAAAGTAAGTATTCGGTTTCCGAAATTAAGCATCAGGCAATGGAAGAAGCCTTTAGTTTTAATGCTGATGCAGCCCCCCTTTTTCTAAACAATGAGGAGGAAAGCTATGTACCTCTTTTTATGAGAAATGGGGAAAAGACCTCAGATTCTGGACACGTTTTTGCTGGTGCATTATATGGTACGGCAATGCATAGATTTTTAGAATGTTTTGATTTCGCAAGAGAAGATTTTGTCCCTTCCTTTGAGGAACAGCTGTCCTATATGAAAAAAATTCATTGTCTTAGTGAAGATGAGTTTTCTAGGCTTAGCCCTGAAAAATTAAAGAAATTCTTACATGACGAATCTGCAGTTAGAATGTCAAAGGCTGCTATAGCAGGAAAGCTATATAAAGAAAAGCCATTTGTATTTGGCAGTGCTGTAGGTGAATTATTTAATGATTCCAAGGCTGGCAATGAAATGGTTTTGGTGCAGGGAATCATTGATGTTTTCTGGGAAGAAAATGATGGTCTGGTTCTTTTAGATTATAAGACTGATAGGGTGGACGAAGCTAATGAATTAGTGCTAAGATATCAAAGACAATTGCAGCTATATAAATCTGCAATAGAAAAGGCATATGAACAACCAGTTAAAGAGGTGTTGATTTATTCATTTGCGCTTGAAAGGAGCATTTCCATATGTATGACAAATTAGTGGTAGAAACATTTTTAAAGAAACAGCTTCAATTATTTCCTGAAAAGGTAGCCCAGTCAGAGGAAGAAGCTTTGGAGTTTCTTGAGGATATTTGTGCAGTTGTGTGCAAAAATAAAAAGGAAGTTCTAGAGTATTTAGAGGATTCCATGGATACTTCTGGAATGACAGAGGAAGAAATATTATCTGCTGATGAAGTATTTTCATTAAGTGATGGCAGATATCTTGTAGTAGAGGGTTAATAATGAAGTTGATTAAAAGAATTGGAATATTCGTATTTACGATATGTCTTGTCTTGACATGCTCAGGCTGTTCAATAGATGGTAAAGAAGTGTTCTTTGGCACCCCAAGTGGACGGTCTACAGTTTTTAAAATTGGCGATATGAAATGCTCTAAAAAAGAGGCGCTGGTTTATTTGTTAAATGAAAAAAACATTTATGGTTCTGTAAATGGTGTAAATCTTTGGTCCGAGGATTATGATACTGGCACCATGACCACTTCCATTAAGGACTTAACAATGGAGCATTTGACTAGAGTTTATGCTTTAAATCTATACGCTACAGAAAACGAAATAGAGCTTAGTGAAGCAGAAAAAGAAGCCTGTGGTGAAGCTGCAGCAGAATATTACAAGACTTTAAATTCTGCAGAGCTTTCCTTTACTGGAGCCAAGAAAAAAGATATAGAAAAAATGTATTTACGTTACGCCTTGGCATCAAAGGTATATCAAGAATTGATGGACTCTGTTGACGAGGAAGTATCTGAGGATGAAGCCAGAGTGATGGAGGCATTTGTACTTTTTGTTTCAGAGGAAAGTACTGCCCAGGAAATCCAGGGGATGATTGATTACGGCTACACATTTGAGCGATTGGCATCCACCTATACAGAGCTTGATTCTTATCAGGTCACCTTTGCCAGAGGGGAATATCCTACTCAGGTTGATGATGTGGTTTTCAATTTGGATACTGATGAAATATCAAATGCAATTGAAGCTGATGGAGGTTATTATTTCTTCCAATGTCTAGATAAATATAACGAAGAACTATCTGATATTAATAAATCTGTAATTATCGAGAATCGTCGTATGCAGGTTTTGGATGATATTGTGGATGATTTAGAGGGAAGATATTTTTCAGATATGAATACTAAGCTTTGGGAGGAAATAGATTTTCCAGAAGATTCAACAGAGCTTACAAACGCAGAATTCTTTGAAATATTAAACAAATATTTATTATAGTTACACAAAATATACTAAAAAGAGGCAATAATTTATATTTTATTAGTAATTTGGTAGAAAATTAACGCTAAATACTAGCAATTGAAAGAGTAAATGACTATAATAGGGGATAAATAAAAAAAATAATTGTTTTGCTCATATAGGAGGGTGAAAAATGGTAACAAACGCAAAGGTAACAGTTGATGATGTTAAGAAGTCAGCTGCAACTGCTGCTAGTACAGTAAAGGCTGCAGCAGCTAATGCTCCAACAGCAGCAAAGAAGGCTGTTGAGGAAGTTAAGAAGGAAGCTGCAAAGGCTGAAAAGACAGCTACAAAGGCTAAGGCTACAGTTGCTAAAAAAGCTACAGCAGCAAAGAAGACAGCTACAAAGGCTGCTACTAAGGCAGCTGCAAAGGCTAAGAAGACAGTTGCAACAACAGCTGTAGTTCAGTACCAGGGTCGTGAATTTACTGAGGCTGAGTGCTTAAAGAAGGCTCAGGCACAGTTCAAGAAGGACTATAAGAAAGAGGTTCTTGAGGAGATTAATATCTACATCAAGCCAGAGGAGAACAAGATTTATTATGTAGCAAACAAAGATCGCGTAGGTTCTGTTGATCTTTAAGAAATATTATTTTTTATTATGTTGGAACGTAAGGGTTATCGTATATACGATAACCCTTTTTTCTACGTCTCTTTGGAAAGATGTTGTGGTGGTCTAAGTATAAGGAATTGTCATGAATGTCATGCGCATGACATATATTATTGGGGTTTTACACCCTCTAAAATCCTCCTTATATTGTGCAATATAGCTAAAAACAACAGCCATTATTTAACTCTATTTTACAAAATCTACATCTAGCAACCTAAAATATATGTCAACCGATTGACATAACATATCTATGATGATATTATCCATTTTGTAAACAACACACGAACCTATTGAAGGAGGGTTAATAGTAATGAAGAAAAAGTTATTATCACTTGCATTAGTTGCTGCAATGTCAGCATCACTTGTTGCTTGTGGCGGTTCAGATGAGTCTTCAGACAACTCATCTAACGATGGCTCAGGTGTATCTATCACAGTAATGAACTCTAAGACTGAAATTCAGACGCAGTTCGAAGAAATGGCTGAAGCTTACGAGGCTGCTACAGGAGTTCACGTTGAGGTATACAATGCCGATACAGATACAACTGTTGCATCTCAGGTTGCAACAAAGTATGCATCTAATGATCCATACACACTTACAATGGTAGATGCAAAGGATATCTATTCACTTGCTGATGATTATGCTTATGATTTATCAAATGAGGACTGGGTTAGCCATACAACACTTGGCATCACAGTAAATGATAAGCTTGCTGGTTTCCCATTTTGCGTAGAAGCTAGAGGTATTATCTATAATGCAGATGCAATTGAGGCTATTACAGGAGAAACATTTGATCCAGCATCAGTTGCAACACTTGATGATTTCCAGGCTCTTTTAGACAAGCTTGTAGCTGGCGGTATGGAAACTCCAGTTGGTGTTCTTTCTGAATATTGGTCACTTGGTGCTCACTACTTTGCAGAGGTTTATGAGCAGCAGCCAGATCCGGATGCATTTGTTAATTCACTACTTGCAGGCGAGGAGGACCTTGCTAGCAACCAGAAGTTCAATGAGCTTATGGATACATTCGATACATTGATTGCTTACAATTATGCAAGAGGAACAGCTGCAAATGCTGACCGTGAAGAAACATCTATGATGCTTGCTGAAGGACAGATTGCATTCATGTTTGGTGGTAACTGGGATTGGTCAGTAATCAACCAGTACGATTACACAGAAAACATGGGAATCATGCCAGTTCCTGAAAATACTTCAGATGACACAAATACAAAGCTTGTTGGTGGTGGTTCTAAGTATTTCTTCGTTGATAGCTCTGATGCAACAAGCGAGGAGCAGAGACAGGCAGCACTTGATTTCCTTAACTGGCTTGTAAATGATGCTGAAGGAAATGCATTCTTAACAGAGCAGTGCGCACTTGTTCCAGCATTCGATAATATTGATGCTTCAGCACTTGATCCACTTTCATTATCAGTTAAGTCATATGCTGATGCTGGAAAGTTGATTCCTAACTATAACTACTTACCAGATGATCACATGACAGTAGTAGGACAGGAAATCATGCAGAAATATTTAGATGAGGCTATGACAAGAGACGAGTTGGTAACAGCTGTACAGGATTACTTCAAGACAGCAACACCAATTCAGCATTAAATTCAATCTCATTAGACATGGTAAGTTGGGCCTGCAATAAAATGTAGGCCCATTTTATTAGAAGGGAAATCAATATGAAAACAAATACAATGAGCTACAAAATAAAGCAGTATTTGCTTTTTGCAGGCATATCTACTTTTATCTTTGCTTGTGTTGTAATAATACCTTTTATTTATGGTTTATATCTCACCTTTACAAGCTGGGATGGTGTGTCACGTAATAAACCATTTGTAGGTATTGATAATTATGTTAGTGCTTTTGCTGATTCAGGCTATTGGGTGTCTTTAGGACGTACCTTTATTTATTCAGCAATAGCAGTTATTTTAGTTAATGCGGTAGCTTTTATCATTGCATATATGGTAACAAGCGGAATAAAAGGACAGAACTTTTTTAGAGCAGGTTTTTTCGTTCCAAATTTAATTGGCGGTATCGTCCTTGGTTATGTTTGGAAATTTGTATTTAATAAGGCGTTTGTAGAATTGGCTGGGGTGATTTCCAGCGGAAGGGCAAAATCACTTCTTGCAACAGAAAACGGTGCAATAGCTGCACTTATAATTGTTTCTGTTTGGCAATATGCAGGCTATATGATGCTTATATATGTTGCTGGTTTTATGAGCGTTTCAGAGGATGTTATTGAGGCGGCTAAAATTGATGGCTGTACAGGCACACAGTCAATCATTCACATATCAATTCCACTTATGACAGCATCATTTGTACAGTGTTTATTCCTGACTATTACAAGATGCTTTATGGTATATGATGTAAATCTTTCTTTGACAAATGGTGATCCATATGGAAGCTCAGCTTTGGCGGCTATGCACGTGTACAACCAGGCATTTATCAATAAAAACTATGGTACTGGTCAGGCTGAGGCATTAATCCTATTTGTGATTTGCGCTGTAATAGGTGGACTTCAAGTATACGTTGGTAAGAAAGGAGAGGTGCAGGCATAATGGAAAATGAAATCGCAGCACGCAATAAAAAAATCAGACATGCCATTATGATTATCGTTCTTGCAATTTTGTTTGTAGCTTTTGTATTCCCTTTCATAATGGTTATATTGAACGTATTTAAGGTTAAAGCTGATATTACAGCAGAACCTTTAGCACTTATAGGTAAACATGGATTTACTTTAGAAAACTTTCCAAATGCAATAAAGAAAATGAATTTTTTCATGGTATTTGGTAATTCTTTGATTGTAACAATATTTTCTACAATAGGAACAATACTTCTGTCATCCATGACAGCCTACCTTATTGTTAGAAATAATTGGAAGGCAAATAAGATATTATTTGTTTTAATGATTGCCTCTATGGTTATTCCATTTCAGGTATTGATGGTACCACTTGTTTCATTGTATGGTGGAATTTTTGGTATTTTAAATCATAGAATCACTTTAATTCTTATGCATATTGGTTTTTCACTTTCTATGGCAACATTTATGTTCCATGGAAGTATCCATACCAATGTGCCTATTTCCTTGGAAGAAGCAGCAACAATTGATGGATGTAATAAATGGCAGATTTTTTCACAAATCGTATTTCCGATATTAAAGCCGACTATAGCTACTGTTGCAATTATTGATGCTATGGCTTTCTGGAATGATTATTTGCTACCATCCCTTGTTCTTGGTCGTAAAGAATTATATACTATTCCTATTGCAACAAAGGTATTCTATGGTACATATTCTACAGATACAGGCCTGATAATGGCTGCATTGCTTTTGGCAATGCTTCCAATTCTCATTTTATATTTATTCCTTCAGAGATATATCGTTGAAGGTATAACAGCTGGTGCTGTAAAATAATTTTATTCAGAGCCAAGTGTGAAAAGAAATGATTTGAAAATTTATTTTCAAAATTATTTCTTTTTACATTTGGCGAGATACCCTTATGAGCAAAAGGAAAGCTGCAAGGCAGCGATTTTGCGAATAAGGTCTGAATAGAATTATTTAGAATAAAATTATAAGGAGGGAACTAATGGCAACTTTAAAAGATGTGGCAGCAGAATGCGGATTAACTGTAACCACAGTTTCTAGAGTTCTTAATAATAGAGGCTACATTAGTGATGGCACTAGAGCAAAGGTTTTTGCTGCAATGGAAAAACTGAATTATACACCCAATGAAGTGGCACGCTCTTTGTCAAAGAAATCTACCAACACTATTGGTGTCATTGTTCCCCATATTAGACATCCTTATTTTGCAGAAATGATTAGCAATATTGAAAATGCCGCAAGCAAAAAGGGCTACAAGATAATTCTTTACAATACAAAGGGTAGAGACAATAAAGAAAAAGAGTACCTTGATATGTGCACAAGCAATAGAGTGGCAGGAATTATTCTGTTCTCTGCTTCCATAGCTGTACAGGAATTCACCGACAGTAAGATTCCACTAGTTACAGTTGAGCGTTTCGTTGAAAATGGTACAGCAGCTGTTGAATGTGACAATAAGCAAGGTGGTGAACTTGCAGCTCGGCATCTGATTTCTAGAGGATGTAAAAGGTTACTGAATGTCAGTGGTGTTACAGAAAACTCCATGCCGGCTGATGACAGAACCTTGGGGTTTGAAGAGGTATGTAAAGATAAAGGTATTTATTATAAAGTTGTAGAGACCAATATTGGTCAATATAACAGCTTAGATTATCATGATTTGTTAGAGGATGCTCTTGGGCTGGATGAAGAAATAGACGGGGTATTTGCCAGCTCTGATTTGATAGCATCACAGGTTTTACAGGTATGCTCTAAGCTTGGCAAAAGAGTGCCGGAAGATATTAAGCTAGTGGGCTTTGATGATGTTATGATTTCTCAAATAACCAACCCACCAATATCAACAATTCATCAGCCTATCAAGGAAATGGCTACGGCGGCTGTTGATATGGTTATAGCGGCTTCTGAGGGAAAGACAGTTCCTAAAAGAACCTTGCTTCCAGTAAATCTTGTTAAAAGAGAGAGCACATAGAAACAAAAAAGGACAGTTAGCTGTCCTTTTTTGTTATGCAAAAATAGTTAAAAGTACCAGTGCAAATTAAACTGTTGGTCTCATCAAAAACATCTACATCAACAATACAAAGGCTTCTTGTTCTGTTTATAACAGTTGCCTTTGCATTAATTCTATTGCCCTTGCCAGCCTTTATATAATAGAAATTCGATTGCTGGGTAACGTATTCTCTGCCATCCCCGCGGCTTGCATAAGCAGCGCAGGTATCAGCTAGAGTATAGGTTACTCCACCGTGAGCAATGCCAATTGCGTTCATTGTTTCAGGCCTCAAATCAATATGAGCCCTTGCACCTGTTAAATCAATATCGTCTATTACAACCCCAATGTGATTAGGAAAATGATTGGTAGCTATAGACTTTTCCCATTGCTTTAGTAATTCCTTGCTCATAATATCCTCCACGATATACATTATTAGCACTCTGTATAGTTGAGTGCTAAATTTCTATTGACTTTAGAAAATTGCAGTATTATCATATCATTTAGTGAGATTTATTACAAAGGAGAGACGTAATTATGGGAAACAAAAAAGGTAGTTTATCAATTACAAGCGAAAATATTTTTCCAGTGATTAAGAAATGGTTATATTCTGATCATGACATTTTTTATAGAGAGCTTATCTCAAATGGTTGCGATGCAATTACTAAGCTAAAGAAGTTAGATATGATGGGAGAGTATTCACTTCCACTTGATTACAAGGCTAAAATTCAGGTTATCGTTAGCCCAGAGGACAAGACTCTTACATTCATTGATAATGGTCTTGGAATGACAGCTGACGAGGTAGACGAATATATAAATCAGATTGCTTTTTCAGGTGCTACAGATTTCCTTGAAAAGTATAAGGATAAGGCAGATAGTGACCAGATTATAGGACACTTTGGTCTAGGCTTTTATTCAGCATTTATGGTAGCTGATGAGGTTCATATCGATACACTTTCATACAAGGATGGAGCAAAGGCTGTTCACTGGGAGTGCGATGGCGGCACAGATTATGAAATGGGCGATGGTGACTGGGACCAGGTAGGTACTAAAATCACATTGTTCTTAAATGAGGACTGTCTTGAGTTTGCTAACGAGTATAGAGCTCGTGAAGTAATCGAAAAGTACTGCTCATTTATGCCTACAGAAATCTATCTTTCTAAGAAGGATGCACCAGAGGAATACGAGACAATCGATGTTGCTGACAAGCGTGACACAGACAAGGTTATCGAGGAGATTCATGAGGAAGCAAAATTCGAAGAGAAAGAAAAAGAGGATGGTACTAAGGAGCAGGTAGAGGTATCTCCTGCAAAGGACAAGCTCAAGATTGTTAAGCGCCCAGTTCCACTTAATGAGACACATCCACTTTGGACAAAGAATCCTGCTGAATGTACTGAGGAAGAATATAAGGCATTTTATCGTGACGTATTCCATGATTATAAGGAACCACTTTTCTGGATTCATCTTAACATGGATTATCCGTTCAATCTCAAGGGTATCTTATACTTCCCTAAGATTAATACAGAGTACGATTCAATCGAGGGTACAATCAAGCTTTACAATAACCAGGTATTTATCGCTGACAACATTAAGGAGGTTATACCAGAGTTCTTAATGCTTCTCAAGGGTGTTATTGATTGCCCAGATTTACCACTTAACGTTTCACGTTCTGCACTTCAGAATGACGGATTTGTTACAAAGATTTCTGAGTATATCACAAAGAAGGTTGCTGATAAGCTCACAGGAATGTGCAAGACAGAAAAAGAGTCCTACGAAAAATATTGGGATGATATAGCACCATTCATCAAATATGGTTGCTTAAAGGACAATAAGTTCTGTGACAAGATGAATGACTACATCCTATTTAAGGATATTAACGATAAATACATTACACTTCCAGAGTTGCTTGTCAAAGAAGATGTAGAGACTACTGATGAAAATGGTGAATCGGTCGAGGCAGAGGTTGTCGAGGAAGAGAAGAATGATGACTCAAAGGACAAAGAGCCAGAGGATACTCGAAAGACTGTATACTACGTAACAGATATGAATCAGCAGGGCCAATATGTAAGCATGTTCAAGGAACAGGGCATGAATGCAGTTATTCTTGACCACGCAATTGATACATCTTTCATTACACAGCTTGAGCAACGCAATGAAAACTATAAGTTCTGCCGTATTGATGCTGATGTAACAGATTCTATGGTAGAGGAAACAGCAGAGGATGAATTAAAAACTGAAACAGAAACTCTTACAGAGGTATTCAGAAAAGCCCTTAATAATCAAGGCTTGGATGTGAAGGTTGAGAAGTTTAAGAACAAGGATTTATCTTCAATGCTTACTGTATCAGAAGAAAGCAGACGTATGCAGGATATGATGAAGATGTATGCTATGGGTGGCATGGATATGGGAATGTTTGGTTCTGCTTCAGAAACACTTGTACTAAATGCTAATAATGAGTTAGTACAATATATTCTTGAGAATAATGATTCTGAAAATGCTCCAATCTTTGCAGCTCAATTATATGATTTGGCAAAGATAGCTAACGCACCACTTTCGCCAGAGGCTATGACAGAATTTGTAGCAAGATCAAATAAGATAATGATGCTTTTAACAAAATAGCAAATTGTTATATAAAATAATAGGATTGCAAACTTGCAATAAAATATAACGGCAGACGGTAAGGTCTGCCGTTTTTTGAATATTCGGGTAATTGTATCAGAATTGTATTGAAAATTTTGTTGTAATGTGATGAATTTGTGAATAAATCATTGAAAAAGTGTGTTTAATCCGTTATCATTTTAATATAGAAGATTATTATTTGGGGGTAGCTATGGCTAGCGCTAGTACAAAAAAGTGGTGGAAAAATGCAATTATATATCAAATATATCCACGTTCCTTTTGCGATAGCAATGGAGATGGTATAGGAGATATTCCTGGCATTATTTCAAAATTGCATTATTTAAAGGAATTGGGAGTAGATGTTATTTGGTTAAGCCCCGTTTATCTTAGTCCAAACTTCGACAACGGATATGATATTTCTGACTATATGCAGATTAATCCTGAGTTTGGCACTATGGGAGATATGGAACGATTGATTAGTCGTGCCAAAAGGCTTGGCATAAAAATAATAATGGATTTGGTAATTAATCATACATCAGACGAGCATGAGTGGTTCAAAAAAGCTCTAGAAGGTGATAAAAAATACCGAGAGTACTATTATTTCAGAGAAGGAAAAGGTCATAGACCACCTAACAATTGGACCTCCTTTTTTGGAGGCAAAGCCTGGACGAAGACAGATAAGGGTGATTACTATCTGCATTTGTTTAGTAAGAAACAGCCCGACCTTAATTGGCATAACCCGGATGTCTACAAAGAAGTGACGGATATTATGCGTTTCTGGCTGGATAAGGGTGTTTCTGGATTCCGTTGCGACGTTATTAATATTATTTATAAAGAGACTCTCGAAAATGGTAAGCGACATTTCGCCCTTACAGGTAAGGAGCATTATTTAAATACCGAAGGTTGTCATGAATTAATACAAAGATTCAATTCTGAAATCTGGAGCAAATATAAAACCTTTATTGTAGGTGAGAGTGTATTTGTAACACCTCCAGAGGCAAAGCTTCTTAGTGACGAAAGCCGCAAGGAATTGGATGCGGTATTTTTCTTTGAACACATGGATGTAGATAGCAGGGGAGTGAAATGGTTTAAAAAGAAATATAGACCATGCAAGCTTATCAAGATTTTAGATAAATGGCAGGATGCACTTGAATTTCCGGCTAATTATTTAGAAAATCACGATCAGGTTAGGTCTGTTAACCATTTCGGAAATACTGGAAAATATTGGGAAAAAAGTGCCAAGCTTTTATGTGGCTTGAATTTGTCACTTAGAGGAATACCTTTTATATACGAAGGTGAAGAAATTGGCATGACAAATGGTGATTTTAGGGGTCTTCGCGACATAAAAGATATTGAGTCCTATAATATTAATCAGTCTATGAAGAAAATGTTATTTATGCATTCTGTTAGACGTAAGCTGATTTTGAGGACTACCAGAGACAATGCAAGAACTCCAGTACAGTGGGATTCTAGTGAGGGTGCTGGATTCACTACAGGCACTCCGTGGATTAAGATTAATGCCAACAAATCTTATATAAATGTAGAATCGGAAAGCCAAGACGAGGGAAGCATACTTAATTTCTACAAGCAAATGATTGAGTTTAGAAAAGGCTCACAAGCCCTTGTAGAGGGAACCTACCGTAGGGTTGCTTCTCCTAATGATGTATACATATTTACCAGAGAATCCACCGAAGAACGCCTGTATATTTATTGTAATCTAACTGCATTCAACAGGTCAGTAGAATTCTATGGTGACAAAATAATATTTGATAACTATGATGCCAATGAAAGAGAAAACTTTTATCTAAAACCTTACGAATTCCGCATCGTAGCATCCAACATTTAACCAAACGTAAAAGCCAGCTCCCTAGTGGAAGCTGGCTTTAGTATTTAGATGAGCCTGTAGTAGACAAGCTATAATAATTCTCAAGCGAAGCGTGTTGCTGAGCGGAGAATTCATTATGCTTGTCTGCGTAACAGGCGGGTTTTAATTACTCAGCCTTGGCTAAGTTTTTATTTGCTGTAGAAAGCATAAGCTTAATTCTGTTCAGCTGGTTTACCTCTGAAGCACCTGGATCATAGTCGATGGCTACAATATTAGCTTCTGGATGTTCATGGCGAATACGCTTAATTACACCTTTACCAACTACGTGGTTAGGCAAGCATCCGAAAGGCTGAATACATACAATATTGCTTGCACCTGTTTCAATGAGCTCAAGCATTTCGCCTGTAAGGAACCAACCTTCACCAGTCTGGTTACCGATTGAAACAATTTCCTTTGCGTTTGCTGCAGTATCTGTAATATATGCTGGAGCAGTAAATCTCTTTGACTTGTTAAATTCATCTCTGGCAGCACTTCTGAGCCACTCAAAGAACTTGATTCCCATATTGCAGAAGAACTTGGTTTTACGGCTGGCTCCAAGGTTTTCTTCCTTGAAGTTAGCATTGTAAAAGCTGTAGAGTAGGAAGTCTGTAAGGTCTGGAACAACAGCCTCAGCACCTTCTTGCTCTAGAAGCTCAGCAAGCTGATTGTTAGCAGCTGGAAGGAACTTAACAAGGATTTCTCCTACGATACCAACACGTGGCTTCTTAAGGCCTTCAATAATAGGAAGGTTGTCGAAATCACGAATCATTTCACGGCACATTCTTTTGAATTTGCCATGAGAAAGCATCTTTGTGCTAGAAACAAATTCTACAATTTTCTTTTTCCACTGGTCATGAAGCTGGTCAGTAGAACCCTTTACAGACTCATAAGGACGTACTCTGTATACACAGCGAAGCAAAATATCACCAAAGGTAAGAGCATAAAGACCATGCTGGATAAGGCTAGGTGTAAGCTTAAATCCTGGGTTTGGCTCAAAACCATTTAGGTTTAGTGATATTACAGGAACATCTGGGTAGCCTGCTTTTGCAAGGGCACGTCTGATAAATCCAATGTAGTTTGATGCGCGGCAGCCACCACCAGTCTGAGAAATAAGAAGGGCAGTGCGGCTCATATCAAATTCGCCTGTATCGATTGCAGCCATAAGCTGACCGATTACCATAAGTGAAGGATAGCATGCATCATTGTTAACGTATTTCAAACCTACATCTACACAGGTACGTGTAGGGATATCAGGAATCACCAGGTTGTAACCGGCTGCATTAAATGCAGGCTCGATTAAATCGAAGTGGATAGGTGACATCTGTGGGCAGAGGATTGTGTAATTCTTCTTCATTTCCTCTGTAAATACGATACGGTTGTAGTTAGCTGGAACAATAGTGCGCTCCTGCTTTTTCTTTTTCTTAACACGAAGTGCGGCAAGTAGAGAACGAACTCTAATACGAGCAGCACCAAGGTTGTTAACCTCGTCAATCTTAAGACATGTGTAAATCTTGCCTGACTGAGTAAGAATATCAGAAACCTGGTCAGTAGTAACAGCATCAAGTCCACAACCAAATGAGTTAAGCTGAATTAAATCAAGGTTGTCATGCTTCTTAACATAGTTTGCAGCTGAGTACATACGAGAGTGGAACATCCACTGATCCATAACGATAAGAGGACGCTCAACCTCTCCAAGGTTTGAAATAGAATCCTCTGTAAGTACAGCGATGCCGTAGCTGTTAATAAGCTCTGGAATACCGTGGTTAATCTCTGGGTCCACATGGTAAGGGCGGCCTGCAAGAACAATACCGTGCTTGCCTGTTTCCTCTAAGTATTTTAGAACCTCAGCACCCTTAGCATACATATCATTTCTGAAATGCTCCTGCTCAAGCCATGCAGCGTGGGCCGCGGCCTTAACCTCAGAAGCGTCAATGTCAAACTCTTCCTTAAATACCTTCTCAAGCTGAGTTGTAAGAATCTCCTCAGAAGAGAAAGCCATAAATGGATTAAGGAAACGAACCTTACCAGTTGTAATTTCGTCCACGTTGTTCTTAATGTTTTCTGCATAAGATGTAACGATAGGGCAGTTGTAGTGGTTGTTAGAATCAGGGAATTCATTTCTTTCGTATGGAATACATGGATAGTAAATGAAGTCCACATTTCCCTCATTAATCAGCCACTGAACATGACCGTGTGCCATCTTGGCAGGGTAGCATTCTGACTCAGATGGGATAGATTCGATACCCATTTCGTAAACCTTACGATTTGAGCGAGGGGAGAGAACTACTCTAAATTTAAGAGCCTTAAAGAATGTAGCCCAGAATGGGTAATTCTCATAAAGGTTAAGTACACGTGGAATACCAACTTTACCACGGGTTGCTTCTTCCTCAGAAAGAGGCTCGTAATCAAACAATCTGTTGTATTTATATTCATAAAGGTTAGGGATGTTTTCTTTGTTTTTAACACCGCCTGCACCCTTTTCACATCTGTTACCAGTGATGAATGAACGACCGCCAGAGAATCTGTTGATTGTAAGTAAGCAGTGGTTCACGCAGCCCTGACAACGTGTAAGCTTTGTATCAAATGTAAGATTGTTAATTTCATCAATGCCAAGTGTAGTGGTGGTAGGATTCTCCTCGTAGCGCTCCTTTGCGATAAGTGCACATCCGAAGGCGCCCATGATACCTGCAATATCAGGACGAACTACATTAACACCTGCTACCTTCTCAAGGGAACGAAGAACAGCATCATTGTAGAATGTACCACCCTGAACAACGATGTTCTTACCAAGCTCTGATGCATCAGAAAGCTTGATAACCTTGAAAAGGGCATTCTTTATAACTGAGTAAGCAAGACCAGAAGAAATATCTGCAACTGAAGCGCCTTCCTTCTGTGCCTGCTTAACCTTTGAATTCATAAATACTGTACATCTTGTACCAAGGTCGATAGGGTTAAGGGCAAAAAGTGCTTCCTCGGCAAAATCCTGAACGGTGAAATCAAGTGACTTAGCGAAAGTCTCGATGAAAGAACCACAACCAGAAGAACATGCTTCGTTAAGCTGTACGCTATCAACTACGCCGTTTTTGATGCGGATACATTTCATATCCTGACCACCGATATCAAGGATACAATCTACATCAGGGTTGAAGAATGCTGCAGCATAGTAGTGAGCAATTGTCTCAACCTCGCCATCATCAAGCTGAAGTGCAGCCTTAAGTAAAGCTTCACCGTAACCTGTAGAGCAAGAATGTACAATATGTGTATCCTCAGGCATTATAGAGTAAATTTCCTTAAGTGCCTTAAGGGAAGTAGCAAGTGGGCTACCATTATTGCTAGAGTAGAATGAGTAAAGCAGTGTGCCGTCATCACCTACAACTGCAAGCTTTGTAGTTGTAGAACCAGCATCAATACCAAGGTAAACATTACCGTGATAGTTTGCTAAATCACCCTTCTTAACCTCTGCCTTGGCATGTCTGTCCTTGAATGCTCTAAAATCATCCTCGCTATCAAATAATGGTTCAAGTCTTGCAACCTCAAAGTCCATCTTAATTCCCTGAGAAAGCTTGTCGATAAGGTCATCCATAGGAACGTTATTTTCTTCCTTAGAATTAAGAGCAGAACCGATGGCTGCAAAAAGGTGAGAGTTATCAAGTAAGATAGCATGCTCATCATCTAATTTAAGTGTACGGATAAATGCCTCTCTAAGCTGATCCAAAAAGTGAAGTGGACCACCAAGAAATGCTACGTGACCGCGTATAGGCTTACCGCAGGCAAGGCCAGAAATAGTCTGGTTAACCACAGCCTGGAAAATAGAAGCAGATAAATCCTCCTTAGAAGCGCCTTCGTTGATAAGTGGCTGAATATCAGTCTTGGCGAATACACCACATCTAGCAGCAATTGGGTAAATAGCCTTATAGTCCTTAGCATATTTGTTAAGGCCAGGAGCATCTGTCTGAAGAAGGGAAGCCATCTGGTCAATGAAAGAACCTGTACCACCAGCACAGATACCATTCATACGCTGTTCCACATTACCATTTTCAAAATAGATGATTTTGGCATCCTCACCACCAAGCTCGATAGCAACATCTGTCTGTGGAGCATAGTGAGTAAGGGCAGTAGAAACCGCAATAACCTCCTGTACAAATTCCACGCCTAAGTGCTTAGCAAGAGTAAGTCCGCCACTTCCTGTAATCATAGGACGCACCTGAATCTTGCCAAGTGCAGACTTGGCCTGTGTTAATAAATCGGTGAGAGTCTGCTGAATATTAGCAAAGTGTCTCTGATAATCTGAAAATAAAAGCTTGTTATCGTCATCGAGAACAGCAATTTTTACTGTTGTAGAGCCGATATCAATGCCCAGTTTGAATAATTTGTTTTCCATAAAAATCTTTTCTTTCTTATTAAAATGTTTTTAATTCAACATGGGCTATTATATATGTAGACTCAAAAATATACAATAAACAAATTATTAAATATGTTATAAATGAGACTGTGAAAATTCCCCTTTACAAATCCCTCCTTATGTTGTAATATCTCAAAGTAATTGAGCGTTTTTTTATTTGAAGAGAGGTTCTTCAAAAAAAAAACGCTTTTTTTATGTCAAAATATATTTTATAAGGAGCATAAAATGACAAAGCATGTATTTGTAACTGGTGGTGTAGTATCAGGGCTAGGAAAAGGTATTACAGCAGCATCACTTGGACGTCTACTTAAAATGCGAGGTTATAAGGTGGCTTCCCAAAAGCTGGATCCTTATATGAATGTGGACCCTGGCACTATGAGCCCATATCAGCATGGTGAGGTTTTCGTTACAGATGATGGTGCCGAGACTGATTTGGATTTGGGACACTATGAGCGTTTTATTGATGAGAGTCTTAATAAATATTCAAATCTTACATCTGGTAAGGTGTATTGGAATGTCCTTAATAGAGAGCGCAAGGGCGAATATTTGGGACAGACAGTTCAGGTTATTCCTCATATTACAGAGGAAATAAAGCGTTTCATATACATGGGTGCAGAAACTTCTGACTGTGATATTCTAATCACTGAGATAGGTGGAACAACTGGTGATATTGAGTCTCAGCCATTTCTTGAAGCTATCCGTCAGGTTTCCCTTGAGAGAGGCCGAGAAAATTGCTTATTTATCCATGTAACACTTGTTCCATGGCTTTCAGGCTCAGAGGAGCACAAATCAAAGCCAACCCAACATTCTGTTAAGGAACTTCAATCACTTGGTATTGCTCCAAATATAATTGTTTGCCGTGTGGACCATCCACTAGAGCAGTCTATTAAGGATAAGATTTCTTTATTCTGTAATGTAAAGAAGGATTGTGTAATCGAAAATGACACGCTTGATTGTCTATATGAAGCACCACTTATGATGCATAAGTATGGGCTTGATGATGTTGTTTGCCGTGAGCTTGGGCTAGAAAATCCTGCTCCAAAGATTGAGGAATGGGAGAAGATGGTAGACACAATAAAGGGTCTTAAGAAGGTAACAAAGATTGCTATTGTTGGTAAATATGTTGCCCTTCATGATGCCTACCTTTCTGTACGTGAGGCACTTTATCACGGTGGATATGCAAATGATGCTCATGTAGAAATTGAATGGGTGGATTCAGAAAAAATCACAAAGGAAAACGTTAAAGCAGTCCTTGGTGGTGTAGATGGAATCCTTGTTCCAGGTGGTTTTGGAGATAGAGGTGTAGAAGGAAAAATTGCCGCTTGCCAATTCGCACGTGAAAATGATATACCTTATTTGGGAATATGCCTTGGTATGCAGGTGGCTGCCATCGAATTTGCCCGTAACGTATGTGGCCTTGAGGATGCGAATTCCAGAGAGTTTAATAGTACAGGAAAGAATTGCGTAATTGACCTTATGGAAGAACAGATGGCTGTTCTTAGAAAGGGCGGTACAATGCGTCTTGGGGCTTATCCTTGTGCAGTTCAAAAGGGCACTAAGCTATTTGAAGCCTATGGCAACGAGAATATCTCAGAACGCCACAGACATAGATTTGAGTTTAACAATTCATATAGACAGCTTATGACTGATAGCGGACTTACTATTTCTGGTACATCCCCTAATGATGAGGTTGTTGAAGCTATCGAGGTTTCGGCTAATAAGTTCCATGTAGGTGTTCAGTTCCACCCAGAATTTAAGAGCCGTCCCAATAAGCCACATCCACTGTTTGCTGCCTTTATCAAAGCAAGCCTTATGTAAACTGGTGGATGGGGTATATACCACAGGTTCCAATAAATATTTATATAAAAGGAGAATAATATGTTAGAAAAAAGATTCAAACTCAGCGCTAACAACACTTCTGTTAAAACAGAAATCATCGCTGGACTCACCACATTCATGACAATGGCATACATCATTGCCTTGAATCCAAATCTGCTCACTAATTATGGGGCAGGGGGACAGGAGCTTTGGAACGGTGTATTCCTTGCTACATGTCTTTCATCAGCAGTAGCTATGTTTGTAATGGCTTTCCTTGCTAATAAGCCATTCTGTTTAGCTCCAGGTATGGGTCTCAACTCATTCATGGCAATTGTTATTGGTAACCTTGTTGCTATGACAGGTATGGGATACGTTGAGTCATTCCAGGCTATGCTTTGCATCATCCTTATCGAAGGTGTTGTTTTCTTTATCCTTTCACTTCTCAATGTTCGTGAAAAGATTGTAGACGCTATTCCACTTGGAATCAGACTTGGTATCTCACCAGCTATCGGTCTTATGCTTCTTAACATCGGCTTTGGCTCAAATGTTTACATTGCAGATTCTAATTTTAATCAGTTCTTTGTTATGAAGGATTTCTTTGGAGCACTTACAGCAGGCTATGCTAAGCAGACAATGAAAGATGCTTATCCTATGATGGTTCTTTCTGCAATCACTATGTTTGTAGGTCTTTTCATTATCGTAGTACTTGCATCAAAGGGCATTAAGGGAGCTGTTATCATTGGTATGCTTGCAGCATCAGTTATTTACTGGATTGGTGATGCAGTATTTCTTGGAAACAATCCATTTGCATCACTTGCTACAGCATCATTTGTTCCAGCATTTGGTGACATGGCATCCACAACATTATTCAAGTTCAACTTTGCTGGACTTACACAGATGGGATGGTTCACAGCTATCACACTTGTTATCACATTCTGCGTAATCGATATGTTTGATACAATTGGCACATTAGTTGGTACAGCTTCACGTGCTGGTATGGTTGATAGAGAGGGCAATATGCCTAACATGAAGGAAGCCCTTCTTTCAGATTCAATTGGTACAATCGTAGGTTCATGCACAGGTACATCTACAGTTACAACATTCATCGAATCAGCATCAGGTGTAGAGGCTGGTGGACGTACAGGTCTTACAGCACTTACATGTGGTATTGCATTCCTTCTTTGCATCTTCCTTGCACCAATCGCTGCAATTATTCCAGCAGCAGCTACATCATCAGCACTTATCTACGTTGGTGT